>JBGSVW010000001.1:0-41662 GCA_041752735.1 Anaerovoracaceae bacterium
TGCAACGTCCAAGGGAACATATCCACCGGAGTCGCCTCAACAAACTTATATCCCAAGGTTTCCAATATTTTAATGTCACGTGCCAAGGTAGCCGGGTCACATGAAACATAAACAATCCGTGAAGGTGCCACCTTTGCTACAGATTCAAGTAGCTGCTGAGGGCAGCCTGCCCTTGGTGGATCCAATATAACCACATCGGTGCTTCTTGCTATCTTGACATTTTCTTCGTCCAGTTTTTCTTCGCATTCATCATCCAAGAGATTAGGCAAAACTTCTTCTGCCTTACCTAAGATAAATCTCGCATTGACTATTCCATTGATTACCGCATTCCGGTTGGCATCCAGCACCGCTTCACGCGCAGACTCAATTCCCAGAACCAATCCGGCATTTCCTGCACAATAAAGCCCTATGGCTCCAACACCGCAATATAAATCCAATACATTTTCACTGCCTGTCAGTGCTGCATACTCTAAGACTTTGTCATAAAGTTTTACAGTCATGGCTGGGTTGATTTGGTAAAAACTCAAAGGTGAAATGTCTATGTCCAATTCTCCGATACTATCGTGAATGACTTTATGGCCTGCCAAGAGCAAAGTATCCTTACCGTATATCGCCGAAGTCTTATCTTTATTGATATTCATATAGAGGCTTTCCATGGTGAACCCTGTTTCGTGTATGGCATCATCAAGCATCTCAATCAGCTTTTCGATGTTGGGAATCCCTTTCCCGTTAATGACTAAAATAACCATTACTTCTTTGGTTGCGAAGGCTGTTTTGACAACTAAATGCCTCATCAAACCCTGTTGCCAGTTTTCATCCCATGCAGTGATATTGTCTTCCTTCATGAAGCGGCGCAATGTTTCAGCCGCTGCCATGGATGGGGCTGTCTGCAACTGGCAGTCATCACAATTGACCACATCATGACTCCGTACTTTGTAAAAGCCGACTGCTGGCTCTCCCAAACTTTCGACGATGCCACCTTTTACTTTGCGGTTTCCGCCGGTGCTAATGGGCAAAGTAACTTTATTACGGTAACCAAGCGGCTCTTGCATGCCCATAATTGGACGAATCAAGGGATTTTCCACACTTCCCAGCCTCTTTATTCTTTCAGTGACCTGGCTTTGTTTCAGCGCAAGCTGGCTCTCGTAAGTCATCCCTGCCAGAGGGCATCCCCCACATTCTGGGGCATGTTCACAAAAATTGTCTTCCCGGTCATTGGACGGTGTCATTAATTCAACGACAACGCCTTCTGCATAGTTCTTTTTGACCTTGATTAGTTTTGCTTTTACTTTGTCTCCCGGAATGGTATCCGGCACAAAAACCGCAAGTCCTTCTGCTTTACCGATGCCTTTTCCTTCATAGCTGATATCTATGATATCTATTTCAATTTCGGATCCTAATATTGGTAGCATATTTGCTATCCTTTCTTTGCCATATCAGCAATCCGGGCGAATCGATTGTTCACACCGGCTTTCTTGAGTGGTGGTTCCAGCATTGCGCCAATTTCTGTCATGCTTGCATCAGGATTCTCCAAACGCAATAGCGCTATTTCTCGAAGCTTCACAGGTAAGTTGTCCATTCCGTTTTGCGCAATGACTATACGAATATCAGATATTTGTTTTTCTGATGCCAAAACGGTTTTATCAATATTTGCCTGGTCACAGTTTTGAATCCGGTTGGCCCGGTTCACCAATTCTTTCTTCATTCTGATATCTTCAAAAGCAAAATACTGTGTGTGAGCGCCCATGATGGCTAGGATGTCAAGAATCTGGCCGGCGGCTTTGATGTAGACCACATATTGGCCTTTACGCACCACCATCTTGGCGTGTATGTCAATGAATCCATTGATTAAACGTTTCACGTCACCAGCCAAAATTTCAGAATCGCAAACAATTTCGAATTGGTAGCCTTTTTCCGGGTTGCTCATGGTTCCTGTTCCAAGAAAAAGCCCTCGTAAATAGGCTTTTCTGCAACATTTTGTTTTGATTAATCCTTCATAAATACCATCGCTGATATAGTTCATCCCACCTCGAAGCATGAGTATCCCAGTTTCTCGGAGTATTTGTTCACTCAGTTCTTCAGGCCCCAGGGATATAAGATATACTTTCCCTTTGTTGATTGCCTGACTACGACCGATTTCTACTGTGGGGTCAACGTCAAAGTACGCTTTTATTAAGGTTTTGTAATGTCTTGCAACCGCATTATGCTCCGTGGTCAAAACAACCTTAAATTTGCCGCCACCCATCAATTTGATGGTTCCGCATACCCTTATAAATCCAGCTATTTCAGCTAGCACACAACAATTCTTTTCGAGCACAATATGAGCCAGTTCATCCTTTGTATCTTTGGAGAAGGTCATCTTTATATTACCTTTTTGCTTTCTCTATGCTCTAGTGTGACAATCCGGCCATGATCCCGAAAGATTTTAGCAATTTCATTTGCAACCACCACAGAACGATGCTGGCCACCAGTACATCCAAAGGCCAGGTTCAGGTGGTTCTTACCTTCCCTCTCAAAAGAAGGAATGATATCTTCCACCATCTTCGCCACCCGATTGATATATTCGACGCTTTCTTCCTGCTTCAGGACGAAGGCTTTTACTTTTTTACTATTACCTGTCAGCTTTTTAAGACTTTTAACATAAAAAGGATTCGGTAAAAAACGGACATCCATTACCATATCAGCAGTTAATGGAATGCCATTTTTGAAGCCAAATGAAATAACATTAATGACAAATGTGTTCAAGGTATGTTCAGATGAAAATATTTCATTCAGCTTGTTTTTAAGGTCTGCTGCCTTCATCCTTGAGGTGTCTATAATATAATCAGCTGATTTTTTAATATCTTCCAGCATTTTTCGTTCTTTTGCCAAAGTTTCCAATGTCGTCGCCTTGCCGGTCATTGGATGCACACGTCTGGTTTCGCTGAATCGCTGCACCAGAATATCATCAGTAGTATCCAAAAACAATACTTTATAGTCTGTTTGAGTCTCTTTGAGTTGGTCAATAGCACTTTGCAAGTCACCAAAAAATTCTCCACCTCGGATGTCCACCACAAAAGCGGCTTTCTCAATATCGCTCTGCTCGGAAAGCACCAACTCAATGAAGTTCTTAATTAGTGCGGGTGGCATATTATCAATACAGTAATAACCAAAATCTTCAAGAAAGTTAACTGCTTGGGTTTTCCCCGCACCGGATAGTCCGGTTATAATGATGACTTTCATTACGGTACCTGCTTTCATTTGTGGTTCTATGGGGTATTTGCTAGCTTAGATTTAGTACAACTCTTTTATATTTACTATCCTAGCAGGGTCAAGACCTGCCTCCATGGCTCGTTTTAGACCTTTTTCAAAACTTCCGATCCGTTCCGGCCGATGTGCGTCACTACTGATAACAAATTGTACCGTGCTTTGAGCCGCAACTTTTATTTCTTCTCCGGATATATGGCTATGGAAATTGCTTATTTCCATCCAGGTATCTGTTTCTGCACAAACACGTGCTATCTCTAAAATGTCTACCGGCGCTTTATCCCCTGGATGTGTCAAAATCCTGAGATCGTTTTCGTTTAGAGCGCGAACGATCATCTCCGTGTTTCGTATCAACGCCTTACGGGTGTTTTTTTCATTTGCAAAATATCCACGGTTAATAAAATAATTGGACACGGTATGCGCATTTCGGACTGCCAGATGATATCCTCCCAGAATAAAATCAAATCTTTTTGCTTCCATCGGACTGATGTCCAATGATTGTGATCCACTCCGTATGTTAGCCTCAACACTTAGAAAGAATTCCAACTGAGGGACAAGGAGTTTTACACGATTAATTTCATCTCTAATCTTCGGCAAATCCCGAAGACGAATGCCGTAAGTCAGATGACCAGGACCATGATCGCTCAAAGCAATGGCGGACAATCCTTTTGCTGCTGCTGCTCTTGCATTTTCTTCGATGGTTCCCTTCCCATGATGTGTCCAGGGAGTCATTCCATGAGAATATAGGGAGTGGGTATGATAATCAAAAGTCATTATGTACTTCATATTTCTTCTCCGATAATTCGTACTTCCGGCTCAATCATAACGCCAAATTGATCTAAAACAGTAGCCTGAACCACATGCATTAAGGCAATAATATCTGATGCAGTAGCGCACCCTGTATTTACGATAAACCCACTGTGCTTTGGCGAAACCTGCGCTCCGCCGATGGTAAGCCCTTTGAGTCCTGCGTCTTGGATTAGCTTCCCAGCAAAATAACCCTCCGGGCGCTTAAAAAAACTTCCTGCACTGGGCAGTTCCATAGGCTGCTTTAGGTTTCTGCTGTCGTTGTACTGTTTCATTTTGGTCGAGATGTCCACTCTGTCGCCTTTGGTTAGGTTCAAAGTGGCTTCCAAAACAATTTCATGGGTCGCCATCAAACTGCTTAATCGATATCCATACTCCATCATAGCATTGCTTACGACTCTGGTTTGTAAACCATCATAAGAAAGAACACGAACATCTCTTACTATGTTCTTCATCTCTCCATCATAAGCACCAGCATTCATGAACACACCGCCACCCAATGAACCTGGTATTCCTGATGCAAATTCAATGCCGGATAGGCCGTGTTCCATTGCAGTTTTCGCAACTGCTGATAATGAAGCACCGGCTCCTGCCGTTAGGAAGGTTTCATCCACTTTTATTTGGGCAAATGCATCTTCTAGGCGAATAATAACACCACGAAATCCGCCATCCCGAATCAACAAGTTTGTTCCTCTACCCGTTACAACGAAAGACAATTGGTATTGTACAATCATTTGCAAGATAGTTTTGAGTTCTTCTTCACTTGATGGAATTACAAGTAAATCGGCTGTCCCTCCTGCATGAAAGGATGTAAAATCCCGCATCGATGCATTCTCAATAAAGGTGGATTTCAAGCCGATTTTTTTATATTCACTTATCATTTCTTTCATTTTTTTCATTTTTTTCGGCCTTGTGTGCCTTACTCCCTTTTATTGTGTATAACGATTGATAGTCTGCTGAATCCTGGGATAGTCCCTTTTGCTCAAGTCTTTTGTTTACATAAAAGGAGAAATAGGTGTATAGCACCGCGAACACCGGTACGCCGACAACCATTCCCAGGAATCCGAAAATCCCACCTCCTACAATAATCGCAAACAGTACCCAGAAAGTCGGCAACCCAGTTGTTCCTCCAAGAATCCGGGGACAAAGCAGATAACCATCGAAGGTTTGCAGTACCAGGATGAAAAGAATGAAATAAAAACAAAGTTTTGGGTCAACCATCAAAAGCAACAATGCGCTTGGAATGGTGCCGATATAGGGTCCGAAGAATGGGATAATATCTGTTACGCCAATAATTACACTGATCAATGCCGCATATGGCCAGCCGACCAGTGACATAAATGCATATGTTATCAATCCCACTAGTATGGAATCAATGATTTTGCCATTGATATATCCGCCAAAGGTTCGATTTATCACTAAGGATCCTTTGAGAAACTGCTCTGCTCTTTCTGGTTTCAACAAAGCAAAAGATAATTTTTTGATTTGTACTGCAAATATTTCTTTTCGGTTAATGAAAAACGCGCAGACTATTACCCCAATAATGAAGTTTACAATTATGGATAAAAACCCAAATACCCCTACTGAAATCCCGGATAGCAAAGCGGTATATTCAGGTATTAGGCTGTTTTCAACCCATTGAGTAAACCAAACGGTTGCTTCATCAATCCAGACTTCTGCAGGCCCCGAGATTTGAGGCATGTTCTTGAACTGATCAGTAATCCAAATAGTCAAATCTTCCATGGAGTTCGGTAGCATGCTGGCAATGGTTACAATACTCTCAAATAGATGAGGAACCACAAACCACAGAAACCCGCCTACCGTACTACAGATTACAAGAATGACTAGTATGGTTGCGAAGGCTTTTGAAATAATAATCCCCAGAGACTTGCCGTGGAACGATGGCCAACGAACTTTCATCCCCAATCTGACAATCAGATTATATAAGGGACACATTAAATATGCCATGACCAGTCCATAAATAAAAGGGCTCAGTATTTGGCTTATTCTATCTAGAATATCAACCAGTCCGTCATAGCGATAAATTGCAAAGAAAAACAATATGGCAGCCGCGATTACTAAAAAAGCGGTGAATCCTGTATTCTTGTACTTGTCCTCAACATGAAATTTCATATTTGACTCCTTGGTAACAAGAAAATGTAGTCCTTTTGTATATTTTACAACAAAAAAAGTGTAAAGTCTTTACTTTTTTTGTGATTTTACACTTGAAATCCATGTGAATTTATGTATAATTAATAATAAATATTTATAATTATGCATAGGAGAACGTATCATGACACCCAATGAAAAAGTTGTATTAGCATACTCTGGTGGGCTGGACACTTCAGTAATCATCCCATGGCTCAAGGAAGTGTATCACTGCGATGTAATTGCAGTATGTTGTAATGTCGGACAAAAGGAAGATTTTGACGCCGTTGAAAAAAAAGCATACGCGACCGGAGCAGTAAAAGCGTACATTGTGGACCTGCAAGATGAATTCATCACGGATTTTATTTGGCCAACCCTAAAAGCCGGCGCTATTTATGAGGATGAATATATGCTGGGCACCTCTATGTCCAGACCATTGATGGCAAAAAAATTAGTTGAAATCGCACAGGAAGAAGGCGCTTATTATATCTGTCACGGTTGCACCGGCAAAGGTAACGATCAGGTTCGGTTTGAAACAACCATCAAGGCCTTGGATCCAGCCATTAAAATCATTGCACCCTGGCGAGATCCGAAATGGAGCTTTTCTTCAAGGGAAGATATGATTGCTTATGCGGCAAAACACAATATTCCCATCGCACAAACTACAGAGCAAATATATAGCAGAGATGAGAACATCTGGCACATCAGTCACGAAGGCGGGAATCTTGAGAACCCATGGAATCAGCATTTAGATGATATCCATGTGTTGAGTCTTCCGTCAGAAAAAGCACCTGATTACCCTACGTATATTGAAATTGGCTTTAAAAAAGGGATACCAACATCTGTCAATGGAAAGAAAATGGATCCCATCGAGCTTTTGCGTACTCTGAACAAGTTGGGTGGCGACAACGGTGTCGGTACCATTGACATCATCGAAAACCGACTGGTTGGTATGAAATCCAGAGGTGTCTATGAGACACCGGGTGGAACCATTTTGTTCAATGCCCACAGAGCTCTAGAAAAATTGATTTTGGATCGCGACACCCTCCACTATAAAAAGATAGTAGCCGAAAAATTCGCGCAGCTAGTTTATGACGGTTTATGGTATACTCCTTTAAGAACCGCAATTTCAGCTTTTGTCGATGACACACAGGATTTGGTAACAGGAAAAGTTAAAATGAAGTTGTATAAGGGTATTGCAACCCCGGTGGCATCCCAGTCTCCCAATTCATTGTATATGGAAGAGTTTGCCACCTTCAGCAAAGATGAAGTCTATACCCAAAGTGATGCGACCGGATTTATCAATCTATTTTCCCTGCCCCTAAAAATCCGTGCCATTCAAAAGCAAAATAAAGAAGGAGGGTCCACCAAAGATGAAACTTTGGAAAGGAAGGTTTACAAAAGCAGCGACTTCATCCAGTAATGAATTCAACGCTTCTATATCCTTTGACAGCAGGCTGTACAAAGAGGATATCACAGGCAGCATCGCCCATGCCATGATGCTTGCCAAACAAGATATTATCACAAAAGATGAGGCGGAGACCCTGGTTTCCGCCTTACATGAAATATTGCTGGACATCGAATCGGACAAGGTGGTATTTTCAATTGAAATGGAAGACATCCACATGAACATCGAAGCGCTGTTGACAAGTCGTATCGGTGACTTAGGCAAAAAACTCCATACTGCACGGAGCAGGAATGATCAGGTGGCTCTGGATTTCAGACTCCATGTAAAACAAGAAATCGAATCTATTGAAGAATTGATTCAGGATTTATGTGGTTTGCTGGTTGACTTGGCATCCGAACATAGTGAAACGATTATGCCAGGATATACCCATCTTCAGCGGGCACAACCCATCACTTTTGGGTATCATCTTCTCGCCTATTATCAGATGTTTTCCAGAGATAAGGCAAGATTTATCGACTGCTTAAAACGGACTGACTCCATGCCTCTTGGTGCTGGTGCGTTGGCCGGCACCACTTACAACACGGATCGTGATTTTTTAGCGACACAGCTTGGTTTTGCCCAGGTTGCACCCAATGGAATGGATGCGGTCAGCGACAGGGATTTTGCCATCGAGTTTTTAAGCTGCTGCGCCATGTGTATGATGCACCTCTCGAGGTTCTGTGAAGAGTTGATTCTATGGAGTTCATCGGAATTCGGTTTTGTTGAAATTGATGACGCTTATGCCACAGGCAGCAGTATTATGCCTCAAAAGAAAAATCCGGACATGGCCGAATTGATTCGGGGAAAGACCGGTCGGGTCTATGGAGATCTAATGACATTGCTCACCATTATGAAAGGCCTTCCCCTTGCCTACAATAAGGATATGCAAGAGGATAAACTACCGGTGTTCGATGCGGGTGACACCCTCAAACAGTCCATACAGATTTTTACCGAAATGCTTGCAACCCTAACCATCAATAAAGAGAATATGAACATCGCTGCCAAAACCGGCTTTCTCAACGCCACCGATGCGGCAGATTATTTGGTTTCCAAAGGACTTCCGTTCCGGGATTGTCACGAAGTCATCGGGAAATTGGTCTTATATTGCATTGCAGAAAACAAAGCCATCGAAGATCTGAGTCTCGAGGAATTACAAGGTTTTTCACCTATGTTTGATGATGATGTCTATGATAAATTAACCCTTGTGAGTTGTATAAATAATAAACGTTCCTCCGGATCTACTTCCTTTACCAGTGTAAAAAAACAAATCAGCGACATCAGGAAGAGTATGTTATAATATAACAAATTATGACCATACAAGGAGGCCCTGATGAATTTAAATCACCCCCGGGACAAATGGAGTTTTCGCACCCATCTAGCCGGTGCTTTGCTAGGTATTGCAGCTACCATTTCTTTGGTTATCAGCCATTGGGATGGTTTTTTGCCTTATTTGGTTTTTGGACTTTCTGTCGTGGCTCTTTACAGCTGCAGTGCCATCTATCATTATGTCCAAGGTCCTCCCGAATTGATTCTGAAACTTCGAAAGCTGGACCATACGATGATATTTGTCCTGATTGCCGGCACATATACCCCTATTATCACACTGTCTTTTTCACCCACCAAAGCAATGATTTATATGATTATCATGTGGGGCATCACCCTTTTGGGCACCGTGATGAAGCTGGTCTGGCTACAGGCTCCAAGATGGCTGTATACCTTGCTTTATGTGGCTATGGGATGGGCGGCAGTTGGTGAAATTCCGACTTTCTTTCGGACTTCCCCGTCACTGGCCATCTGGATAGTGGCCGGAGGTCTTTCTTACACCCTAGGTGCTGTTTTTTATGCATTGAAGAAACCAAATCCATCTAATGATTTTGGATTTCATGAAATATTCCACGTATTGATTATTGGTGGAACCGCCTGCCACTATGTGGCGATTGCAAATTATCTATAATGAATATTTCCTAAAGAAGTTGCCCTGATTGGGAGGTGATACGATGCATCTGATGAATTTTCCCGATTTTATGTATGAATTGAATATCTACTCCATCTGCACACGGATTCTACTTGCGATTTTGCTGGGAGGAATCATTGGGCTAGAGCGTGGTGCCACAAGGCATGCGGCTGGGTTCCGCACCCATATACTTGTCTGCATGGGCGCAGCCCTTGCAATGCTGACCAATCAGTTTATTTACGATACCTTCTCCACTCTTGTGGATCCTGCAAGAATGGGGGCACAGGTCATCACCGGAGTTGGATTCCTTGGGGTCGGCACCATTTTAGTCACTGCAAACAAGAAAATCAAAGGGTTGACCACAGCAGCAGGTCTATGGGCCTCGGCATGTCTCGGTCTGGCAGCCGGAATCGGTTTTTACGACGGCGCTATTTTAGGTGGAATCGCCATTTACGTTAGTCTGGCTTTATTGCCAAAGATTGAAAATTTCTTTTATCTTCGCTCCGGCGTTATCAGTATTTATACGGAAGTCACTGACTTTGATGCCTTCAAAGACTTTATGGAATCTTTGAGGGTGCTTGGCATTACCGTAATTGAGACCGATCTCGGGCAGACGAATCCCCTAACGCCCGGTGGGATTGCCTTTGTGCTTTCTCTGAAGCTGCCTCGAGGACGCCGAGCCGCCGAAACAATAGAAATCCTTAGTCGACCAGAAACAGTAACATATATTGAGGAGCAATGATTTGAAATTACTAGTCATCAGCGATACCCACGGTCATATTGAACGAGCCATAAGGCTTCTTCCCCTTTTCACAGACTTAGATGCTATTATCCATCTAGGCGATTACCTACGGGATGCTGAACAATTGCAAAAGTATACGGAGGTTCAAGTTATTGCTGTTGGTGGAAACGGTGATGGTGTTTTCTCAAAGACCGAGGCCATAAAAACCATTGATTCCCCTTTTGGAACCATTGTAATAACCCATGGCCATCTGCACAGCGTAAGAAAAGGAATTGATCGCTTGATTTACCAGGCAGCGGAATGTGAAGCAAAAGCAGTGCTGTTCGGTCACACTCATACACCTTTTTATGGAGTTTTTGAAGGCGTTTCTTTGGTGAATCCCGGGAGTCTGTCTTTTCCAAGTCAACACAATCAAGGGACTTATGCTGTTTTGACTATTGATGAGTCCGGCATCAGTTGCGCCTTGGTAAACTATCAGGACCCACCGATTCCTATTTCAAAAGATGACCCTCCTTCTGAAGAACAACAGCGGATAAATCCACATAAAAAAACAGAAACCGGTGGATTCCTACGCGATATACTAAACAATAGCGACCGCTTTTAACGGTCGCTATTCTTATTTTATTCCATGTTTTCATTCTGGTTTCAGTGTTGATTAAATGTCTTTTGCCGTCAGCACCTTGATGCCATTGGCTTCAAGAATCTTTCCTGCGTTCTCTGGTTCATCCACTTTGAAAATCAACTCAGCCTGACCATCTGCGGACCGAACCAGCGAATAGATATAGTCTACGTTGATACCTTCTTTTGTTAAAAAATCCAATACATGGTGTAAGCCTCCAGGTCCATCCCCGACGCTGATTCCAAGAACTTTTGTAATGCTAGCGGTAAAGCCCTTATTTTTCAGCGCATCTACTGCACCTTGTGGATCATCAACAATGCATCTCAAAATTCCGAAATCTGCAGTGTCAGCAATGCAAATCGCTTTAAGATTAATGTTGTGCTCTTCTAAGGTTCCTGAAAATGCTGATAATCTACCTACTTCATTTTCCAAAAAAACAGAAATTTGATCAATCATGGCGTTACCTCCTTATACGCGTATGGAAAGATTTCTAGTATCTTCCACTCTAACTGCTTTTCCTTCACTTCGGGGCAATGTTCCTGCATTAAGGAATTTCAAATTACATCCGATGCCAAGTATATTTCGAAGCTCATGATCTACCCGATGTTTCATTTCTTCAACAAAACGGATATTGTCGATGGCCAGTCCTTCAGACAATTCTACATGGACCTCAAAAGTGTCGACATTATTTTCTCTACCCACAAATATCTTATAGTTCAAGGTCAGTTCCGGGAACATGGCGATGACAGTTTCAATTTGTGATGGGAATACATTTACTCCCTTGATAATCAGCATATCGTCAGATCTGCCCAGTACTCTACTCATACGAACTGTGGTTCTGCCACAGGAGCAAGGTTCCGGCATGAGAACGCAAATATCACGGGTTCTGTATCGAATCAATGGAATGCCTTCTTTTCCGATGGTGGTAAATACCAACTCCCCACGTTGCCCGTAGGGAAGAACTTCTTCCGTATTGGGATCAATAATTTCAGGAATAAAATAATCTTCCATGACATGTAATCCATTTTGGGCCTCACAGCCACAGGATACGCCTGGACCCATAATTTCAGACAATCCATAGATATCAAATGCCTTGATGCCCAGTCCCCGTTCAATCTCATCACGCATGCCATCAGTCCAAGGCTCTGCACCGAATATCCCGGATTTAAGAGAAAGTTCCGAAGGATCAATACCTGCATGGGCAATGGCTTCTGCCATATTCAGTGCATAGGATGGTGTACAGCACAAAATGGTGCTCTTAAAATCTTTCATCAATAGAATTTGTCTTTGGGTATTGCCACTGCTGATTGGAATGACAGATGCGCCTAAATATTCCGCTCCACCATGTAGTCCCAAGCCTCCCGTGAATAAGCCATATCCATAGGCGACCTGAACAACCGAAGTTTTATCAGCGCCAGCCATTGTCAAGCTTCTTGCGATGCACTCTGCCCAGTTTTCAAGATCTTTTTTTGTATACCCCACCACAGTGGGTCTGCCGGTAGTACCGGAGGAGGCATGGATTCGAACAATTTCGCTTAACGGTGAGGAAAACATGCCATACGGATAATAATCCCTCAGATCGGATTTGTAGGTAAATGGAAGCTGTTTTAGGTCTTCTAGGGACTGTATGTCCCCCGGCATAATACCTTTTGCCTGCATTTTTTCCCGATATGGTTCAACATTTTGGTAAATCCGTGCTACAGTGCCTTTTAGTTTTTTTAGTTGAATTTGATTCAAGGTTTCTCTGTCCGCACATTCTGCTGCTTTGTTCCAAATCATTGGTCTACCTCACTACCTAATAAAAAAGCTTTTTTATTCATCTCAATAAATTGTGGTTTTACATTTTTTTCAATTTGCTGCAGCCACATTTCCTTTGAAAAGGGTAATGCAGTAGATAACGCTCCCATAAGTACCGTATTAACAGCCTTTATATTTCCGGCCTCAATCGCCAAAGCGTCAGCATCCATAAGGTGTAACTGCTTGATTTTTTGTGTCAGATATCCGGGAATATCCTCCGGATAAGCAACGGTTCCCATAATCACCGGCATTGGTTTGAGTTTTCGGTTATTAATAAACAGTTTACCGTTGTTTTTTAGGTAAGGCAACCATCGATATCCTTCCAACAGCTCAAAGGCAACCAGAATGTCGGCGCCGCCTTCCTCGATGAGAGGAGAATAAACCGGCACATCACTAATTCGTACGTGAGTGACCACACTGCCACCTCTTTGGGCCATGCCGTGCACTTCGGCTAGTTTTACATCATATCCGGCATCCATGGCCAAATTCCCTAAAAGAACGCTTGCTAGCAGTGTTCCCTGGCCGCCAACACCGACGATTAAAATATTCAGCTCTTTCATTTCTGCACCTCCTTGATCGCACCAAAGGGGCACACTTTGACACAAAGGCCACAGCCGACACATCGTTCTGTCATAATCACAATATCATCCCCCTGCCTTTCAATTGCCGGGCAACCGATTCGCATACAAGTTTTGCATTTTTTGCATTCAGTCGTAATCTCAAAAGTTCGGTCCGGCTGTTTGACAATCAACGCACAAGGTCGTTTGGAAATAATGACAGACAACACGTCTTTTTCACATTCTTCAGCGATGGTAGTCTCCATCTCTTTTAAGTCAAAAGGATCCACTTCCCGGATGCTTTGTGCGCCACATGCAGCCGCCAACCCTGGAATATCAATGATAGGGGCTGATTCTCCCCTGGCATCTTTGCCAGTGGAAGGGTTATCCTGATGGCCGGTCATACCGGTGATTCTGTTATCCAAAATCAGAACCGTGCCCGGACATTTATTATAGCGCATATTAATCAGTCCGGTGATGCCTGAATGAAAAAATGTGGAGTCGCCGATGACGGCCACTACATTCTTACCAAAAGACGCACCTCTGGCTTTTTCGAACCCATGTGCCATACTGATGGAAGCGCCCATGCAAAGACAGGTATCCATGGCGGACGTAGGAGGCAATGAGCCAAGGGTATAGCAACCGATGTCTCCAACTACTGTCTTTTTTAATTTGTTTAACAAGTAGAAAATAGCCCGGTGGGGGCAACCGGCACACATCAACGGAGGTCGAACCGGTGCGTCTTCCTGTGGCAAATGTGCTGAGACTTGTTTACCAAAGGCTTTTTTAATACTATTTACTGAATACTCTCCTTGAATGGAAAAGAGATTCTTCCCACTTGCAGCAATACCTGCCGCTCGGATTTGTTCCTCGATGAAGGGTTGCCCTTCTTCAATGACCACCAATTTGTCTACCTTGGATGCAAATTCGCGAATTAGGGACATGGGAAGTGGAAATACTGTACCAAGCTTCAAAACACTGGCTTCCGGCAAGGCTTCCTGTGTATATTGATAGCAAATCCCAGAGGTGATGATACCAATGGAAGCATCTCGAAATATCATTTCGTTAACGTAAAATGAGTTACTGTCTTCCTCAAAAGCTTTCAGCCGTGCTTCCTGCGCAATGTGGAGTTTTCTTGCCATTGCCGGCATTGCCACATATTTGGTGAAGTCCTTTGTATAATCCTTAAGCGGAGCCTCCACAGGATCAGCCAACTCAACCACTCCCCTGGAATGAGAAATCCTTGTGTTGGAACGAATCAACACGGGAGTATCATATTTCTCACTGTACTCAAAAGCAAGTTTTACGTAATCCTTACACTCTTGTGCTGATGCAGGCTCCAACATAGGTACACCGGCGCTTCGGGCATAAAACCGTGAATCCTGTTCATTCTGGCTGGAATGACAACCATTGTCATCAGCAACAATAAAAACAATGCCTCCATTTACTCCTGTGTATGCCACTGTAAAGAAGGGATCCGCTGCCACGTTCAATCCCACGTGTTTCATGGATGACAATGCACGGGCTCCGGCGATGCCAGCCCCAATCACCACTTCAGCCGCGACCTTCTCATTGGGCGCCCACTCCACGTAAATTTCCGGATACTGTACCGCATTTTCAGTAATTTCTGTACTGGGCGTGCCCGGGTAAGACGAAATCACACGAACAGAAGCTTCATGTGCACCTCTTGCAAAGGCTTCATTTCCTAACATAATTTGTTTAGTCATTCTTTATTCCTCTTGTCAATCACACGTTTGCCTTTGCCTTCAAAACGAGGCAATGTCCCGGCGGATACCAGGGTCACTTTGGCATCAATGCTCAATATCGTACGTAAGTTATGGGCAATTCTTCCTCGTAGATCATCCAACTTTTTGTAGTCGTCCAAAAGACCTACATCATTGAATTCAACACGGACTTCAATTTTGTCCATATATCCTTCGCTGTACACAATAATCTCGTAGAATGGTTCAATTTCTTTTGTTGACATCACCACGGATTCGATTTGTGACGGAAATACATTGACACCCCGAATTACCAGCATGTCATCCGTCCTGCCTTGGACTTTGGCCATCCGAATGGAAGTCCGTCCGCACTCACATGGTGTATCATCCAACCAAGTAATGTCCCTGGTTCGATATCGCAACACCGGTGAACCCTCTTTGGTCAGTGATGTGAAAATCATTTCACCTTTTTCTCCAATTTCCAATGGCTCTAGTGTATCCGGATCAATGATTTCTGGAAGAAAATGATCCTCAGCGATATGCATTCCATTTTGATAGATGCATTCTCCTGAAACCCCGGGTCCAATGATTTCTGAAAGACCGTAGTTTTCTGTTGCCAAAATCCCCAATTGCTTTTCAATTTTTGCGCGCATGGCCTCTGTATGTCCTTCGCCACCAAACAATGCCAGTCGCAATTTAAGTTTGCTCTTGTCGATACTCCTTTTTTCCATTTCATCTGCCAAGTACAAACCGTAGGATGGGGTTGAAATCAAAACAGTCGTGGCAAAATCCTCCATGAGCATCAGTTGTCGCTCTGTATTGCCGCTAGACAGTGGCACTACCATAGAACCAACTTTCTCGAGTCCATAATGAAGCCCAAACCCGCCGGTGAACAGACCATACCCGAATGCAATCTGGGCCACGTCCTCTGGTACAACTCCTGCAGCACAAATGACTCTAGCCACCACCTCAGACCACATATCAATATCATTCTTAGTATATCCAACGATTTTGGGCTTACCGGTTGTCCCGGAAGATCCGTGGAGTCTGACAATGTCTTTTCTGTCTACCGCCAGCATCCCAAAAGGATAGTTTTCCTTTAAGTCTTCTGCAGTGGTAAAGGGAATATTTTGTATGTCCTTGAGTGTATTGATATGCGATGGCTTCAAACCAATGCTGTCAAATTGATTCCGGTAAAACGGAATCCGCTCATAGCATACATTCACGATGTGCTTTAGCCGTTGCAACTGCAGCTCCTGGATTTCTTGTCGGCTAGCACATTCAGCTTTTTGATTCCAAATGATGTGTTCCATATGACTCCCTCTGTTTCATTTATATTAGAAGTATTTTATCTGATAAAGCGCTAAATTACAAGAATCACCATAGAAGTTATTTACATTTCTTCGAATTCAAGCTATCATGTTTAAATATCGACAAAAGATAGGAGAAAAGAATGGGAAATTTTAGAAATTCGCTGGCCAGATTCATGATGGGGCGGTATGGCATGGATCAATTATATATCGGTTTGTTTGTTCTATACATAGTAATCATTTTAATCAATTCATTCCTCCGGTGGCCACTGTTGGCATATGGGGATAATGTAATACTTTTAGTTATGTTCTTTCGGTTTTTTTCCAGAAACATCTACAAAAGACGTAAGGAAAATGAGGCATTCTTGAAAATGTTAAGTCCCTTCCGAGGTTCCTTCGGGTATCGTTCCAAGCAATTTCGAGAATTAAGAACTCACGCATATCATAAATGCCCAAGATGTAAGGCAACTCTGCGTTTTCCAAGAAAAGAGGGAAAGTTCCCGGTCACTTGTCCTCAATGTGGAAATAAGTTCAATATCCGAAATTGGTTCTAAAAAAAGCAGGTGGTTTCAAAGCCACCTGTTTTTGATTTCTTTTTTTTGGATAGAACCCTTCGGCTTATCGGATGAAGTTGGTTGCAACTTTTGATTCAGCATCAGGTTCAGCAATTATACCGTCTCCGTTTTCGATGAGCTGGAGCATCCATGCCATATTTTTTCCTAGTACTCTCATTGTTTGGATACCTTCTGCATCCTGCTCTGCATCTCCGGGCATTCGCCCGTAAATGACATCCCAATAATTGGATGAAGCAATTGGCATTTCTGCATAAAGCATATATCGATTCAACTGATCAATCGTGGCGGTTGCACCGGCTCGACGTACCGCAGAGATGGATGCGCCAACCTTATGACGAAACAATCCTCCATTTGCTGAATGAACATAAAATGCTCGATCCAGAAAACTCTTCATAGTGCCATTTAAACCTGCAAAATAAGTAGGAGCCGCAAGGATGATTCCGTCGGCATCCTTCATTTTTGAAATGAAACTGTTGGTGATATCATCGTTGAATACGCATGCTTCATTCTTGTTCTTATAGCATTTGCCGCAAGCAATGCAACCTCTAACAGGTTCGATTCCAATATTTAGTATCTCAACTTCAATACCTGCGTCAGTCAGTTCTTTTGCTGCCACTGAAATTCCATAGGCAGTATTCCCGTTATTCTTTGGGCTTCCGTTAATTGCGACTACTTTCATTTTGCACCTCTTCTAGTTTTGTTCATACTTAAGTCTACTAAGTTCCATCTCCAACATGGCAATTTTTGTTTCGGCTTCACTAAGCTTTCTCATGGTTGTTAGCTTTTCAATCGAAATATCAGATTTTTCGTTAATCAAAGCTGTGGTACGCCGACACTCATCTTCCATTCTGGTACACATCGTACTATTGGCTAAGAGCAGTTTCTCGTTCTGAAGGGACAGATTCTCGATTGTGGCTTTAAATGTGGCCGAATCAGCCTTTAAGGCCTCAATTTGGGCACTTAACGACCTAATGGTTTCTTCTCTAATGGTTCGTTCTGCATTCTCGCTGGCAACCAGGTCCGTCTGTAATGCAAGTTGCTCAGTTAATTCGTTTACTTTCATCAACAAATCCAAGTCTTGCGTTGATTTTTGAGACATGGATGAATTGGCTTGCGTCTGCTTGGAAAGGTATAATTGTTCTTCAAGTTTTCGTTTTTCTTTTTCTACAGCAGCTTTTTCTTTTTCCCATTGTATTCGCTCATTCTGCAGAGTTTTGGATTGGGTCTCCAATAATGTGGTGAGTTCATCGGCTCTGGTTTGATGGTTCACCGCTTTGGCATCATTAGAAATCAACATTGTTTTTCGAGTTTCCGCTTCTTGTTGAGAAAGATCCAATTTTGACTTCAATTCTTCGTTTTCTGCAGTGAGGGTTTCCAATAGCGTAACGCTTTCTTGTAGTTCCAATTCCATGGACTCCGCTCGCTGATTCATCTCCTGAAAGGTTTCAGTAAAATGGCTTGTTGTGCCCGTCTTTGCTTGGTCAATTTCTAATTGAAGTGCTTTGTTTTGGGCGGACAAGCTTCTCACAGTTTCATCTAATGCTGTAATATTATACTTTAAAGACTCTATGGCCGCATTTAATTGCATCACTTCCGCTTCTTGGTTTTGATCTCTGACATTTTCCGAACCGCCTACCTGAACCGTCAGATCCAGATATTTGGTATCCAATTCATTTAGCCTGGCAACAAGTTTTTCATTGTCCTGACGAAGTTTTTCTTTTTCAACATAAAGAAGTTGCTGATTTTCATAAAATGTCTCCGCCATGTTTTGCTGGTTTTTTCTTAAAAAAGCAATATAATTTGATACTGACTGTTTTGTATACCCGCCCATGGTGCCTTTCAGAACGTTTTTCATATCGCTTTCTTCAGTTTTAGAACGAAGAAGCTCAACAAAGTCAAGCTCCTCGGTTTTTCCTTTATGTGCGAAATCATTTGCCATGACACATTGCCTCCATCTCTTTTCCCGGATTATATTGCATCCTCAAAATGCAGTTGATCCCCTTTTTTGAGTCGAGTCCCTAGGACTCCTTCTGCCAGTTCCAGTGTATGCACCGTATGACGATAGGTCTTACCAATTCGCCACGGTGGAATGGTTTCTGTTCCTAATACTATCATGTCTTTCGTCAGGTACACAACATCAATCGGAAATTTCATAAAAAAACAATGAACCGACGAGCAATGTGTAAGTAACAAACCTTCTCCCGTTTCTAGGTGGGATTTTCCAAGCAGTCCCCTGAGTCGCTTGAAATAAGTGTTTGCTATCATGACTTTATCAGCAATTTCCTCCCCATTTACCAATACTTTTTTCATTTATCACCTATTATCTCTTAAAGAAAAGCATCTGCGATCTGCACAACAGCAGGACCTAATAGCACGATAAAAATTACAGGGAAAATAAATGCAACCATCGGTAACAGTATCTTCACCGAAACCTTCATGGCTTTCTCCTCTACCTTGTTCTTTCGTGTTTGACGAATAAAATCAGATTGAGTACGCAATACGTTCTTAATCGCAATTCCCATTTGTGTTGCTTGAATGAGCGCGCGAGTAAATGTCTGGATTTCATCAAAATCACATCGTTCTGCCAAAACGGTTAGTGCATCAGAACGAGAACGACCCATTGCCATTTCTCTGTTGGTGATTTCAATCTCGTCAATGAGGGGTCCGTCAAAGCTTCTGACAACTTCCACCAATGCTTGCTCAAACCCCAACCCCGCTTCCACGCTGATACTTATCATGTCAAGCACTTCCGGGAGTTGTCTTTGCATTGATTGCCGCCTAGCAGAAATTCTGGAGGTGAGCGAAAATCTCAAAATTACATATGAAAGATATGCCCCTAACACAATAGCTAGCATCGTGTATACGATGTTTCTGGATAATAGAAATACCAGTAGTGCAAGTATAATTCCCACTGCAATAATCGTAACCAGTCTGAACACTTGGTATTCATATAATGATAATTTAATCCCAGCTTGGCGAAGTTGGCGCTTCATTTTAAGTGCTTTTGCATCAATCACTTCGGATCGAAGTTCCTCCTGTGGCGCTACTTTTCTCAATGTTCCCAATGCTTTGGTGGTGAGTGGCTTTAGAAACCGCTCAGTTAAAGGTTTGTCCATATCCTCATCTAAAACCAGCTTGCTTCTCCCCTGTCCAGCAAGAGAATTCACTCTTGTTTGAAATAAGTCCTTCTCTCTTCCTTGTTTGCTTAATAATAACACCACAATAGAGAAGGCAAAGATCCCCACTGCCAAGGCTATGGCAACTAATAGATAATACTCCATCTTTATCTCCTCCTAAAACTTTACGTCCGAGATCTTACGAATCAAAAAGAATCCAATAACCTCCATAACCACAGAAATCACTGCCAATACCACCCCAATTGGTGACTGAAAAAACCCAGAGAAATATTTAGGACTCAACAGCATGATGAAAAGAATAATCATGACTGGCAATAATCCGATAACCAACGCAGAAATCCGACCAGCAGAAGTATACACTTTCACTTCCTGTTTGATGCGTATCCGATCACGTATTGTCCCAGCAATGATTTCAAGAATTTCTGACAAATTCCCTCCAACTTGCGTTGAAACAGTTACAGCGCAAACCAACAAATCCAAGTCCGGATTCTTCATCCTTTCTTTGAGATGTTTGAATGCTTCATCTTGGGAGATGCCGTAATTAATTTCTCTTAAGGTCTTAGCAAATTCCGTAGAAATGGGTGGTTCCATATCTCGCGCCACGCTTTCCATGGCCTGGCGAAATGAAAATCCCCCTCGAACGGCGTTGCCCATTACAACCAATGATTCCCCTAGTTGTTTTGTGAATTTTTCCATATTTTTTTTCCGGTTATGCTGCAACAGAAAAGGGGGTAGCATAAACCCAATAATTGCAACCGCCAGGATGGTCACGATGTGAACCCGTAGTAAGGATAGGATTATAAGAGGGACAAAGACTAAAGCTAACCAAATCAATAAGAATTCACGAGGTGTTAATTTAATGCCAGAGGATTGAATGAAATCAGCCATATCTTTGCTGATAAACCTACTTTCATGTGATGCTGCAGCTTTTTTTCTGTTGCGTTCCTGAAAGACCTGCTCCTCCACATCATTTACAGCTCTTCCTTTAAAGTATTTGTCTACACGACTTTCCACGATTTCTTTTTCTGATTTTGGCGTTACCGCCAGAATCACAAAAAATACTGTGAGGGCCGCAAATACTGCTATTAAGATTACTTGTATATAATCCATTCTCTTACCTCAATTCGTAAACCAATCGTCCCTGATTAGAACGCCAGAAGCAGCTAGTTTATCTAGGAATGATGGTCTTACACCAGTGGCATAAAAACTTCCTGTAAGCTTACCACTGGAGTCCAATCCTTCTTGCTTATAAACAAAAATGTCCTGTAATGTGACGGTGTCCCCTTCCATTCCAATAATTTCGCTGATGTTAATTACTTTTCTGGAGCCATCTTTCAATCTGGATTGTTGGACTACAACATCAATGGCTGCAGAAATCTGTTCTCGGATTGCTTTGACTGGCAAATCCATCCCTGCCATCAAGACCATGGTTTCCAAACGGGATATCAGGTCACGAGGTGAATTGGCATGTGCAGTGGTTAACGAGCCGTCATGGCCGGTATTCATAGCCTGAAGCATATCTAAGGTTTCGGCAGAACGAACTTCACCGACGATGATACGATCAGGCCTCATACGCAAGGAATTTCGAACCAAATCGCGGATTGTCACTTCACCGGCACCTTCAAGATTCGGAGGTCGACTTTCCAACGTAACCACATGGTCCTGCCTTAGCTGAATTTCTGCTGCATCTTCAATGGTGACAATTCGTTCGTCATTAGGGATGTACCCCGACAATACATTTAGTAATGTGGTTTTTCCACTACCTGTTCCGCCGGAAACAATGATATTCAGTTTACCTTTCACGCAGGCGTCCAAGAATGACATCATCCTTGGAGAAACAGATGTGAATCGAACCAAATCACTGACAGTGAAAGGGCGTTTGGAAAACTTCCGTATCGTCATTGTGGGACCATTTAATGCTAAAGGTGGGATGATGGCATTGAAACGTGAGCCATCAGAAAGTCGTGCATCTACCATGGGACTAGATTCATCGATACGTCTTCCTACTGTGGATACAATTCGGTTGATGACCTGCAATACATGGGCATCGTCCCTGAACTTCGCTTTTGACAACTCTAATTTTCCTTTACGTTCAACAAATACCTGATAGGCATTGTTAACCATGATTTCGGTGACTTCATTATCCTCCAGCAATGGTTCTAAAGGACCTAGGCCTACAACGTTATCATAGATTTCACGAACAAGTCGATTTCTTTCCGACCTTGGTAGGTTATCTGAATTGCTGTCAATCAAAGACTCAAGCGTGCGTTTCAGATAATCTGACTGGTTCGACATTACATCAGGATTATCACTCACCTCTTGATTGATGATATCGATAATTTCTTTGTGCACCCTGTCCTTAAGGTCCGCATATTGATCATAAAACCCAACGCCGGATTTGGAGGTTTCTTGATTTTCACTTCCACTGCCTTGGGCACTCTTCTGTTTTTCTAACCTCTCCAATAAACTCATGCTGTCCTCCTTTACTTCTCTTCAACGAGCAAAATTGAATGGTTACTTCTTTTTCTTGAATAATCCTGTTTTTGCCTTTGGTGAAATTTCTGTTTTGGATTCCCCATCATACAGTAAGCCTGCAATGTCATCGATTGACTGTGACAGCTTACTGGAAGGGGAACTGGTTACAAATGGCACTCCTCGGTTCAATGCTGTGACCGCAACTTTGTAATCGCTGGGGATTTTTGCCCATATAGGCTGACCCAGAATTTTCCGGACATCTTCCACAGAAATCGAACTCATATCCACAGCACGGTTGATGATCAGTTTTGTTTTGTCCATCATTTGCAGTGAGTCCAATAATGCGAGGCTCACTTTGGAGTTTTTCAAAATAGAAATATCCAACCCTGTTACAAATAGTATTGTGGAAGAGCTTTCCAAGGCGGTAATGACCACTTCTGTGAAAAATGGAGGGGTATCAATAATAACATAATCATAATAAGAACGCAGCAAACTCAAAAGGCTCTGAATTTTCTCCGCAGAGATGGTTTCTGCATATTCCGGACTTTTGGGGGAGCAAAGCACATGGATTCCGGTGGAGTGCACCGTCATAAAGCTTCGCACCGAATCAATATTGGATGCAAAGAATTCTTGGACCAATTCCGCAATGGTATCCGTTGGCTCAATATCCAGAAAAATATGCACATCTCCGAATTGCAAATCAAGATCGACCAATACGACCTTCTTGTCCATCTGTGCCAATCTGGCTGCCAAATTGACTGCGATGGTAGTTTTTCCAAGTCCCCCTTTGGGCCCGAAGATGGTTACCACCCGTGACATCCAGGATAAATTCTTCTTCCCATTGGTCAAAGAACTGATTTTGGCCATTTCAGTTTGATGAACTGATTTAATGTATTGTCCGAACTCTTTGGCATCGGTTGGGAACTCAATGATATTGTGTGCGCCAATTTTAATTGCCTTTTGAAGCACTTCCATATCCAACTGCTCTGCTAAGAGAATCACTTGAATTCTTGGTCGGTCCGAAATGATACGTTCCGCCAAACTCAGTATATCTGTATCTCCCGCCCCAAGTGGCATAATCACCACATCAGGTGAGATGTTTTCAATCTTGTCCAATGCTACGGAGCCGGTAGGAGAGTCGGCAACCACCGTCAGCTCCTCATCCCGGATAAAGTCTTTTATCTTTTCGATAGTTCGATCAGACTTGCTGATCAATATAATTCGAATTTTCATCGTTGCTCTCCTCTCGAGTTAGATCATCAGCATGGGTAATGTGATACTTTTATAACCTTTGATTTCTTCATCCATTGGTGAACGCATAATGGCTCTCATGGGTCCGGAATTAGCGGCCAGACTTACTTCCATGGCTTGGATTGCAGTGACTTCCAATGTAATGGTAGTATAGGCAGCAACATCACCATTGGCGACTTTGCCACTCTTGTCCAAAACCGAGTCTACCGCTAGTATTTTAATGTTTTCTGCCACCAATTCGGTATTTGTAACCCCTTCAACATCCAATTCGGCAAGTAAATCAATTCGATCTCCCGGATGAATCATTCCAGCCAGCCCGCTCATATTGTCAACTCCAATGGTTATTGCGCGCATTCCAGGTTCTATGGCATAAGCAAGGGTATTGGCAACCGTCTCACCCGGCACAATCAGTTTGGATGATAAGACTTGCTCTCCAACAATGATATCAGCAAATGCGGTTTGTCCCACCGCATCAGACATTCTTGTTAAAGCGCCCGGGAGCACAATTCCTTCTGGAACTTCGACCATCATGAGCATCTCTTCAGTGATTACTGTGTTGGCTGATATGTCTTGGGCTGCAGACAAGATGTTCACTCCTTTGCCATCACCCACATTAATTAATGTGCTCAAGAACACAAAAATGAGTAATGCTGTAACAACTGCTGCCAAAAGGGCTAGTATTTTTACTTTTTTCACTTCCGTTTCCTCCAAATTCTGAGTTTGCTTATTTGCCTAATGAATAGAATGATTGCGCGATGCCTCACGGCATCAGATTATTATGTTCATAATAAAGCGCACCCCCTCCCAAGCAGGCGGATAACCAGCTCCTTGAGCTGCTTATTCCACCCGCATCGAAGTGGATGCGGATATAGTAAAGGTATTTCCCAATATAACACCCACTAAAGGAGTTAGTACCTTTAGCGGATAGGATACTCCTACGGTAACACTCGTACTGTCAGTTCCAACCACTGCCGAAAAAGTGACGGTCATGTTGCTCGGAATCACTGCAGGTGGTACCAAGTCATCTAATACATCCACTGCGACTGCTTTGTTCGCTGCAGATGTAGCTGTTGGATCATAATTCATGGCCATATATCTGGCAGATTCTCTTGTTGCGTTAGATAATACGACCTGATTGCCAAAAATCCAACCAAAATCGATGATGCCACATAACAATAAAATCAGAATGGGCAGTATGAGTGCAAATTCAACCATTGCCTGGCCTTTTTCGCCTCGCTTGATGATTTTCATATTGTGCCCCCCCATTTGTCTACAAAGAAAATGGGCCCCGGCCAATGCCGGGGCCTCTGTTATAGGTTTTACAGTTCGTTTCCTACATTGGTGAACATGTTAGCGATTTTGGGTCCAAGAATTACTAGCGCAGCTACTACAACGATAGCAATCAACGCGATGATCAGTGCATATTCTACCATGCCCTGGCCACTTTCTTCGTTCTTCAACCAATTCATCATTTTTCTCATTTCATTCCATCCTTTCTTTATGTCAGGTTCCCCCATAGACATAAAACTATTATTAATAATGCGATTCTAGTATAGCATGTAAGTATAATGTTGTAAATACTCTTGATTCCAGAAATATTGTAATATTCTGGGTTTTGTTTTTATTCAAATTTTTGTACGTTACACATTAGCTCAAGCCCCTATAATTGTAACGGGTAGGACCATCATCATCAAGGCAAGAATTTGTCCTGCCATCATAAACGGTGCAAAAGGAAACATTGTGACATGTGTTAGTTTACCCATGGAAATACCAATGATGATATACCCGATTAGTAACACACTCATACCTAGCAAAGCATAGAGGATGAATGGATACCCCAGCACAGCTGCCATAACAGCCACCATCTTCACATCTCCGGCACCAATTTTTTCTAAGCCGATAACAAGTCCTAGTATCATGAATGCGGCTCCGGTAATAATTAGTCCCACTAGTCCTATCCCCATGGCTTTCCATCCATAATGAATGGTTTGGTAAAGCACTCCTATGACCAACATGCCAAGTAGCATTTCGTTGGGAATCAAGTGGATTTTAAGGTCAATAAAGGCAAAGGCGATGGCAAAAGAGGAAAGCAACGCCACCATGAGTATCTGGAAAATGCCTTCTCCGAAGAGCCCTGCAATCCCCCAACTAAGGCTATTTAATACGATGATTATAATCCTCATGGACCAATGGTCCAACTTGCTTGCCGTGTATTCCAGTTTTCTTGACTTGAGTTTATGAATCATTATCGCCTTAGCAGCAGGATAAATCCCGATGCCTACTATGATCCCTATTATTCCTGCAATCAGCCCTAACCAGATTGACATGTTTTCTACGCTCATCAGTATCCTTCCATAAAAATACCACTCGAGGATTCGAATGGCTGATTTGACGTTTTACACACGCTTCGTGCGGCAACCGGCTGACATACCATACTGGCTTAGTCCCTTGGCTTTGCGTCACAGCCTTTCGGTTGTTTTGCTATATTATTTCCGTTATTCGTATTTTATTACAATATTTTACATTCGTCAAGTAGTTTTTTTAAATATTTGGAATTATTTTCTAGTACCCTGCTACATTATCTCATTTATCTACCTGATACGTTTTGTTGACATAGACCAAAGCATCCCCTGATGAGAAACCCAGGATATATTCCTGATCCTCTGCCAAATAGGTAGCCATTAAGTCGCCTTTTTTGACAAGAAGCACATTAAATTGATAGATGGAAATAAAATCAGTGTAATGCAACTCACCGCGGTACATATCAATCATATCATCCAGAATGTCTCTAACACCATTGTTTGACTTTACAAAGACCTCGGCTCTGGCATCAATAAATGGTTTTAACCCTCGAAATTCAAGATAACCTCCCCAATTATAATCCGCGTATAAACAGATTTGCGGGCTGTTTAACTCATCAATAATATATTCCGTAGCTTCAATTGGAACCATTGGGTCCACGGAATCTTCCACCTGACTGATTTGATAAGTAAAAGTACCCATTGAAATGATAATCAAACTATAAATTAGCAGATTACGAATTCTGGGTTTGAGAACAGCGGAGTCTTTAAAGGGTGGCTTGACATCTCTCAATGCATATGCCACAAGTGGAAACCCACAAATCGCAAATAAACTTAGGCTGCGCACCGACGAAAGTGCTAAATAGCCGGTACCCAGTGTTAACAAAGCATAACGAAGCTTCGTCTTCGGTTGCTTTGCAAACAAGTATACTCCTCCTACCAGGAAAAATATTCCCAAAACGACAATTCCAGTTATTCCTTGAAAATCAGGCGGCTTCATTTCGGATACATATGCGGAAATGTTTTGGTATCCATATGATCGAAATAAATATGTCATCGCCTCCCACCCATAGGGGTTAATGAATCCAGCTGCGACTGAGCATATTAATCCAATAAATAGAGGTTTTTTTGAATATCCTTCCCCTTTTACAACTAAAAAATGGAATTGAAAACTATCGATTACATATGGCAAGGCGATGACGAATAAAAACGGCCACATTGCCCCATGAAAATTAATTAAAATCAGGGATAAGATTGGCAAAAATACTAATTCATGATTTTTTTTGTTTCTTACCCAGCGTTCTAGTACGATGATTTCAAGAAGAAATATCAGTAATGAAATCGGATAGGGTCTGGTCGTCATAAAGATGAAAAGTATCAATGTGTCAGCAACCGCAACCATATATGAGACCATTTGGTTCCCATTACTGATTAGAAGGCATAGATGGTATACAGAAAATACGGTAATAACAAAAAGAATAAAAATCAAAACTAACAATCCCACCGTTCCTGCAATATCATAAATTGCAGCAAAAGACACCGCGGTCAGCCATTGTTGCATCACAAAGTGTAACCCCTCATGAATGGTAAATGGCTCCACATGAGGGATTCCATTCTCCAAGACATACCTGCCACTATTGATAATCCAGTAGGCATCATTGTCAAGTTCCATTCGCAAGAAGAAGCAAGGAATAATCATGATAAAAAACATCATCATTCGCTCCTTCATTGAAATCATCTCATTGGGATTACTCAACACCGAACTATCTTGTTTCATTTTTCCCCCTTTGTGAAAATAATACAAATTTTCGCGCTGCAAAATTCCAAAAAAGAACCAATACTTGTGTCAGTGGTTTTGAAAACTCAATAGGGACATCCGCTACTCCGGTTAGTAAAAACAAAAGACTATCATTGATCAACAATCCAATCAGACCAATGATTAGAAAGAGCCCACGCTCCAAATGTACATTTTTCATCCCCCGATGAAGAAATACAAAGTTGATAGAACCCAAATAATTCACCAGTATCCCCACGCAAAAGGATAATGTGGCCGCCAACAAATAGTGAATGCCCAATACTTTGTTCAGTAATAATAGCATTCCATAATCTGCGATGAACGCAAGACCACCTACGATGATGTACCGGAAGAACTCACCCCAAAGGCTATTATAATATAGTAGGTTTTTCATTCTATGATAGAGTGTCATATTAGTTCTTTTTCTCCTCATGATAGGATTCTTCCGTATTCACGCTCCATATTCTGTCTTTATTACTGCTTCCACTCGTTGCAACCTTTACAGCTTCCATTGCTGTTAACATAGAATGATCCATGTTGTTGTATCGATGTTGCCCATTTCTCCCAATGCAGAACAGATTTGGAATGGAATCCAGCCATTCTCGAATCTCTTCAAATTCAGAGTAAGTTCCAAAATAAGAGGGATAGGCTTTTTTCACTTTAATACGAACACCGTCTAAAATCTGATTTTTACTCACAATATCCAAGGATACCAGTTCTTGCTTCGCCATTTCAAGAAATTCCGTGTCACCCATTTCCCAGAGTTCATCCCCTTCGTTGCAGAAGTACTCCAGACCAAGCCACACGGTATTCGGATCGGCGACTAAATATGGTGACCAATTATTAAATATCTGCAGCCTGCCCAGTTTCACATCTGGTTCCTGTATGTATATCCAGCAATCCGGTACCAGTTGATCGTTATTATTTTTTTCTTTCAGGGTCAACCCGGAAGTCAGTAATCCTACGGTGATAAAATCTCGATACGGCAATGCTGATGCGTTGCTTAACACCTTAGGAGGTATTTCATATCCCTCAACTGCTTCAACTAAATCCTTTATTGGCATGGATGAAAAAAACACATCTCCATTGATTCTCGTTCTATCCCCTGCACCATCTGATATGAACACTCCGACGGCTTTTCCAGCATCCATGATTATGGTATCGACGCTACTGTTGAGGAAGATATCGCCACCTGATTTTATCACCTGTGCTGCAACCGTTTCCCAAAAATGGCCAGGGCCAAACTTGGGATAAAGGAAGGATTCAATTAAGGACGTTTCGACCTCTTTCTGCCGCCAGTCGCTCTTAGGTTGAAACATTTTTTTGAACGCATCTTTCACAACTGCCATCAAGGATAGTCCTTTGATCCTTTGTGCCCCCCATTCAGAAGAAATCTCTTTGGGATGTCTTCCCCATACTTTTTCAGTGTAATCTTCAAAAAACATATGGTATAAAGGTGAGCCAAATCTGTTAATCATAAAATCCTCAAGGTTGTTTTCTTTTCTTCGAAAAACCTGAGCAAATAGATATCCAAACCCTGCTTTAAGGGTACGAATCAGTCCCATGTTGGTAAAGGTCTTTATTTTCATGGAAATGGGATAGTCGAAAAATTTTCGCAGATAGTATATCCGGGAGACCCGATTCCTAAGAAGCATCACATCTTGCTTCTTTTCGTCATCCATTGATTTCGACACAGGCATCATACCTGTCCACCAATCCATTATTTCATCGGACTTGGAGAAAAAACGATGTCCCCCCAAATCCATTCGATTTCCTTTGTATTTCATTGATGCAGAAATTCCGCCAATGTGGTCTGTTTCTTCAAGAACAATGGGATGGTAATTTCCATTCTTCTGAAGCTCTATAGCCGCAGTCAACCCTGCCGGGCCTGCTCCGATTATGATTGCATTCTTTTTTGGTGTCATTTTTCGCTCCCAGCTTGTTCAAGTTTTCATAAAAAAACCGCTGCCACTACGGTTTACGGTCTGTCCCTTCAAAGAGTATGTCTGATACAAAAAAATCTTTCTCGTTTATTATAACCTCTTTCCCATAAAAATCAACACTTCGTAAGCGGAATAGGCTTCCAATTTTAGGCCATTTCAATTCATTAAAAAATGGAAGGGGCTTTCACCTCTTCCATTTATCGTGTTGATTGCTATTGTTCCTAATCGTCATCCTCTTCGTCATCATCATCATCATCATTTTCGTACTGATCGTCATCGTACTCGATGCTTCCGGTTGTGCCTGGATTGCTTGTGGCAGAAGAGACCGCATCAGTAGTAGTCCCCTGTCCTGTTGTAGCAGTCTTTCCGGTTGCACTTGTGGCTGCATCGTAATATCCTAAAGCGCCTGAAGTCAAAACAGCAGTAGCTGCGCTGGCAATATCGGTTATTTCTTCATCTGAAGTGATTTTGATATTACTGTTTTTATCATTAGCTCCATCAATTGGGTTGGCTGTCATCATCATGGCAAAAGCCATAACCGGAACCACTAAGATGGCTGTGGCTACGATCAATATATTTTTCAAAGGTAATTTCTTTAACATAGGTTGTACCTCCTTTTGTTTTAATATAACCAATTTGGTATGATTTAAACATTATATTGATTTATACACAATCTCTTCAAGAAAAAACCCCACAATCATTAAGATTGCAGGGTTTGTGGTGCGCCACAAGGGATTCGAACCCCTGACCTTCGCATTCGTAGTGCGCTACTCTATCCAGCTGAGCTAGTGGCGCAGGATAAAGGAAGTGCGATACCGCACTTCCAATGATTATAACTGTAATTTGTTTTGATGTCAATTTGCTTTACTGACAAATTTCATTATCTTCTTTGATTTCACCTCTTCGATAGGCATCAATCAAGGCTTCCAGCTCGTCGATTTCTTTCATCAGTTTCTTCCCATCGTCGGTATCCCGAATATACATCCGTTCTTTCAGCAAATGAACCGTCTTGATTTCCGGGGTGGTAAATACTTGTGTGCCATCCGGTTGTAACGGTTGATATGGTTTGTGCTCTGAAAGGGCCATAAACCTGGAATTGAAAATGAACGTATATCCGGCTATACCCGTCGTTTTTTGGTATGCCTTGGATATGCCACCGTCAATAATATATAAGAGTCCACCACCACGCATTGGACTTTCGCCGTCTTTGATTTTCACCGGTACATGTCCGTTCAAAATCTTTGCCGTAGCAGGGTTCAGTCCAAATTCTCGAATAATCATTTCACAGGTACGCTTCTCATTGATATACCTATAATAAGGTACTGTGTTTTCCTTGTGAGTAGATTTGTCTGCAATAAACAGTCTTTCAAAAGTTGTCATTTGATCTTTACCAAACAAAGGAGATTTGCTGCCAAGCCACAGGTACCACATCAGATCTCCGGAATGAATCCCACCCTTTAAGCGGAAAGTATTATAATATGCTTTTCTCAACTCTTCATCCAAAAAATCCATATATGCCCGGCCTTTACTTGTAACGCCGTTGATGGTGCAATCTTCAAATTCGCCTTCTTCTGTAATTGGAATACAGCCATGATAAAGCAAATTCCCATTGACCACTTTATACATAGAGCCATGGGTATATAAAAAACGAATGTGTTCTTGCAAGGTACGGCTATTCAAAACCGAAGCCTCAAGCGTATTCATCAAAAGTCGCTCTTCCGCTGTAAGCTCATACGGATTTTGGGGATCGATGGTCGGAAAATTCTTGTCACGCAATTCATGTTCGGTACCAGCGATTTTTATTGTGCCTTTTTCATAATCAATTTTGTCCAGCAGTAAGCGGTTGTTCAAACCATATTCAGGATGTGCTTTAATGGTGGTGCCTTCTACTTTCAACTGGCATATGGCAATGGCTTTGTGCATTTTAGCCGCCAACTCTTCATCCACCGGATCAAATTGATTGCTTTCCAGCATTTTAACTTTAAAGAATTCGCAGGGATCATCAGCATAAACCTTTGCTGCAAAAGTTGCCAACGCACGCAAGTTGATTCCGTATCCAATCTCAAGCATATCAAAGTTGTTGTAGCTGATATTCATTCGTAGCAAGTTTGTCAGACACGCCCAATTCCCTGTAGCCGCCCCCATCCAAACAATATCATGGTTGCCCCATTGAAAATCCACATTGTGATATTCCAGCAGATCATTCATAATACGGTCGGGGTGCGCACCCCTGTCAAAAATATCTCCAATAATATGCAGTTTGTCCACTGCCAGATTGCTTACGGACTCTGATAAAGAAATGATGTAATCCTCTGCAAGCCCGCTTTCGATGACGGATGTTATAATTTGACTGTAATATCTGGATCGATTGGTTTCTTCATCTGCGTGAAGCAACTCATCCATGCTATAGCCCCAGCATTCAGGCAGCATTTTTCGAACTTTGGATCTAGTGTATTTGGTTGATACAGCCTTGCAGACCTGAATCAGCTGATAAATGGATTTATAACACCACTTATCGAAATCAGATTCGGTGTTTTTACGTCTCGCTAATTCTGCTTTCGCATTATATATTAAGGATGCCAATGCTTCCCGTTCTTCAAATGTCATATCATCCCCGAAAATCTCTTCGATTTTTTCGCGGATGATGCCTGATGCACTTTTTATCATATAAATGAATGCCTCATGCTCCCCGTGCAAATCGCTTAAAAAATACTCAGTCCCTTTAGGCAATGCAAGTATCGCCTTTAGGTTAATGATTTCAGCCGAAGCGGCTTTAACATTAGGATATTTAGTTGATAACAAGTTTAGAAATCGTAAATCAGTCATTGGTTTTCTCCATTCATATGATTACTTATTTCCACTGGCTACTTTATACAAATTGTTTCCCCGACTGTCTATTGCAACAATCACCGGAAAGTCTTTTACGGTCAATTTGGTGATAGCCTCAGCACCAAGATCCTGAAATGCAATGGTTTCTACCTTCTGGATAGATTTTGCAATCAGAGCTCCCGCACCGCCAACTGCGGCAAAATAAACTGCACCATTTCTACGGATGGCATCTATTACCGGCAGGCTTCGATCTCCTTTGCCAACCATACCAAAGAGACCCAAATCCAGCAAACGAGGAGTATACATATCCATCCGGTATGAAGTAGTCGGCCCCGCAGCTCCAATGACCTGTCCCGGTTTTGCGGGAGAAGGTCCGGTATAATAAATAAAAGCACCTTCGATTGGAAATGGCAAAGGATCTCCATGTTCCATGGATTCAGTCATCCGTTTATGTGCTGCATCCCTTGCTGTGTACAGGGTCCCGGAAAGAAGTACTCTGTCTCCAGCTTTAAGATTTGAAATTATTTCTTTTGTAGTTGGTATTTCTATAGAAATGGTCATATACTACTCCACAGTTCACACTTAATATTATTGATACATGCAGTGTTATTGATACATGCTCTAAAGAATTATTTCTTTGTGTCTTGCTACGTGACAATTGATATTGACTGCCACCGGTAGTCCTGCAATGTGTGTGGGTAAGGTAAGTATTTTGACAGCCAAAGCGGTTGTATCTCCTCCAAATCCCTGTGGACCAATTCCCAACGCGTTGATTTGATTCAACAGTTGAACTTCCATCTCAGCATAATAGTCATCATCATTGGTGTGGTCCAGTGGCAACAGTAATGCCTTCTTGGCTAATAATGTCACCTGATCAAAAGTACCACCAATGCCTACTCCAACTACAATTGGTGGGCAAGGATTCCCTCCGGCAAGTCGGATGGTTTCGATTACAAAATCCTCCACACCCTGCCTTCCTGATGATGGAGTTAGCATTCCAACCCGGCTCATGTTTTCAGAGCCAAATCCCTTGGGTGCATAAATGATTTTGAGCTGATCCCCAGGAACAATGTCCACATGCAAAAAAGCTGGTGTATTGTCCTTAGTATTTATGCGGCGTAGAGGATCACCCACGATGGATTTTCTCAAATATCCTTGTTCATAACCTATTCTTACACCATCATTCACAGCATCAGTAAGCCATCTGCCCTCCAAAAATACTTCTTGCCCAATTTCCAAAAAAACACAGGCCACTCCGGTATCCTGACATAATGGGATGCCTTCTTCACCTGCGATTTTTATGTTTTGTTCTATCATAGAAAGAATATCTTTGGCCAAGTCAGAAGATTCAGCTTCTTTTTGGTCCGCGATTCTTTGACAAACGTCTTTGCCCAGGAAATAATTGGTCTCCTGGGCAAGACGGGCGATGGCGTCTGTGATTTGATCGACATGAATCCTTCGCATTGGGCTGCCTTTCGGTTTAATAGTTTTCTGCTTTGATTTGGAAATATGCTTTGGGATGTTTGCATACTGGGCATTCATCTAGGGCTACTTTGCCATAATACTGATGTCCGCAGTTGGAACATTGCCAAAGGACGGCTTCATCCCGGATGAAGACTTTGCCTGCCTGAATATTTTCTGCCAAAAGTCGATAACGTTCTTCATGCTTCTTTTCAATTGCTGCCACACCATCCATTTGGGCTGCGATTTCAGGGAATCCTTCTTCTCGGGCTGTGGCTGCCATCTCTTTATACATTTCTGTCCACTCGTAATGCTCTCCGGCTGCTGCTGCTAATAAGTTCTCTTCAGTAACACCAATACCTTCCGCATGTTTAAACCACAATTTGGCATGTTCTCTTTCATTTCCGGAAGTCTCTTCAAAGATCTTCTGAATCTGTACAAATCCTTCTTTTTTTGCCTGAGATGCAAAATAAGAATACTTGTTGGTAGCCTGTGATTCTCCTGCAAACGCAGCAAGCAGGTTCTCTAGTGTCTTGGTTCCTTTTAAATCCTTCATACTTGTTGTTCCTCCTTCACCTTGGTAATACGTCCTCCGATTTGATTGAGCTTTTCAACAAAATGCTCATATCCCCTCTCAATATGGTATATTTCTGAAACTACTGTATTTCCTTCTGCTACCAGTCCTGCCAGAACGACAGCGGCACCGGCTCTTAGGTCGGTGGCTATTACAGGTGCACCTCTCAGCTGTTTTTTGCCGGTTATAATCGCACACCGGTCTTCTGTTTTGATGCTTGCGCCCATTCGGTTCAGTTCTGAAACATGCATGTATCGATTTTCAAACACCGTTTCAATGACAACACTTGATCCTTCTGCAGTACACAGCATTGACATGAATTGTGGCTGCATATCAGTTGGAAACCCCGGATATGGTAAAGTTTTTATATCAGTGGATGTGATGATTGAATGGTCGGCTCTGACACGAATATCATCTTCTTCAATGCTTACTTCAACGCCACATTCCCGCAGCTTGGCAATGATTGGTTTCAAGTGGTCGGGCAATACGTTCTTAAGTAAAACATTGCCTCTGGTAATCGCTGCAGCAATCATGAAAGTACCGGCTTCAATTCGGTCAGGAATCACATTATGGCTTGCACCATGGAGCCGTTCAACCCCTTCAATCTTGATGGTATCTGTCCCGGCACCTTTAATCTTGGCTCCCATTTTGTTCAAAAAATTCGCCAGATCTACAATCTCAGGTTCTTGTGCCGCATTTTCGAGAATGGTGATTCCTTCGGCTAATGAAGCAGCCATCATAAGATTTTCTGTTGCTCCGACGCTGGGGAAATCCAGATATATATTTGCTCCGATTAGTTGTTCTGCCTTAGCATGAACGGTTCCGGCATCGTCTATAAGGATCTCAGCGCCTAAGGCACGTAGACATTTGAAATGCAACTCAACAGGCCGATCGCCAATGGCGCATCCACCGGGCAAAGTAATTTCGGCTTTACCGACTCTCGCCAAAAGGGGGCCCATGACAAGAATAGAAGCACGCATTTTTTTGACCAGTTCATAGGATGCGATGTGGGTTGATATTTGACTCGATTGGATTATCACTTGGTTTTCTATCAGGTCTTCTTGAACCTGAGATCCCAGTTCCCGGAGCATGTCGCACATGATGTCTACATCCTTAAGTGCTGGTACGTCATATATTTCACATCTTTGCTCGGACAATAAAGCAGCAGCCAGAATCGGTAATACCGCATTCTTGGATCCGCTGATTACAACTTCGCCCTGCAAAGGTTCACTTTTTGTTACAATGTATTTCGCCAAAGAGTCCTCCAATCAATTGTTTGCTCTATATATACTAACCTATGACGCCTTTTTTTTCAAGAGATATCCACCCTCAATCTAAATTGAAAAAGTAGAAAAATAAAAAAGAGCAGGTATTCCTGCTCTTTTTTTTGTTAGAGTTGTTTTAGTTCTTCGATACAGTCTCCGCAAATATTTTTTCCGGATACATTTCGAATATTTTTTGCATTCCCACAGAATATGCATGCGGGTTCATACTTTTTTAGAATGATCAGATTCTCATCCACAAAGATTTCAATTGGATCTTTAATCTCTATGTCCAATGTCCGGCGTAGTTCAATGGGCAAGACAATCCTCCCCAACTCGTCGACCTTTCGAACGATTCCCGTTGCTTTCATAAGTAATAATCTCCTTCCGTAACCCAATACAATTGTAAGTAAATTAAATTATTACCTATATATGTCAATTTGTCAAGTTACTTTTTCTTCAGCATGCTGACCATGGATGTGATTGCAGATGCAATGGAGGATAAGGAACGTATCACCGACTCTTTCCCTTTAAGAGCTGAGGTGATTCCAGTAACAGACTCTACTAGGCCATCCATCATTTTGTCTACATCTTCAGTACGCTCTTTTGCAATTTTTGTAATGACTTCTGCATCTGCCATAATGGCATTGGTATGCTTCACTGTAGTAATCAAATTCTTGATCAAAACAATGATATAAATAATGAGGACGATGGCGCCGCCCATTATCAAGAATAGCAATGCATCTTTAATTGTGATTGTAGCATCCATAATATTCCCCTCCTTGGATTAAGATCTTTGTTATACAATAACATTATCCCTTACACATGTAGATATTTCAACTTATTTCTCATAGATAGATAACAATTCGTCCGTATAACCTCCGTCAATTTGATATACATTCAGGTTAGGCAAAATCCTAAGTTCTTTTCCTCCACCCTTAATGAAGTGTACTAGAAGTATGTTAGGAACCTCTCCGTGTCTGGAGCATATCAACCGAAGTTCTTTGGGTTCTAATCCCACTTCACGTGCTTGACAAAAAAGGTCTACCATCCTGTTTGGTCTGTGTACCATGAATAAATGGCCTTTATTTTTTAAGAGCCTTGCAGCGGCGTTTAAGAAATCCGCCAAGTTTCCATCGGTCTCATGCCTAGCAATCGTCTTGGCTTGATTATTATTGGTAAGCCCACTTTGGTTAGCCATATAAGGCGGATTGGAAACAACACAATCCAGTAAGCCGGTTAATTCCGGATAAATACTAACTCCCAAATCTCTAACGTTACCATGGATGATAGCAACTCTTGGGGTCAGCCGATTTTCTTGGATGTTTTTGCAAGCAATGTTATACGTTTCCTTTTGCACTTCAAGTCCATAGATTTGTTTAGCCGAAGTTTTATGGCTTAGTATCAAAGGTATGATTCCATTTCCCGTACCTAAGTCCATAACCGTATCGGTTGATTTAATGCCACTAGCTGCAAAGTCGGCAAGAATAACGGCATCGATTCCATAGCAAAAGTCCTCAGGCCGTTGAATTAGCCTGAGGTCTCCAAATCCAATGCTATCGATTCGTTCTGCTTTCATTAGTCCTTTAATAGCTCCTTGATTTCTTCCGGTATTTCTTCCTCTTTGATTTCAGGTTCAGCAGTTTTTATTTTATTACCCTTTCCAAGACGTCTGATATCATCCTTGTGATAGACATATAAATCTGTACTCAATTTACCCTGTATATCATTATCCTTGTCGGCTTCTTCAATAATCAACCGAGCCTTCACTTTGTTTTCTAATATATTGGAATCCCAGACAATGGCAAGTCCTTCGGGGATTCTGATTTTTTCTCCAACGTCGGGCATTCCCTTGCGCAGTTCAAGATAAACATCGTTCTCATAATTGAGGCAGCACATTAGCCGCCCACATATTCCCGAAATCTTTGTGGGATTCAAGGACAGATTCTGTACTTTGGCCATTTTGATGGAAACCGGCTGAAAATCGGAAAGCCATTCATGGCAACACAGTCCCTTGCCACAATGGCCGATGCCACCCAATAATTTTGCTTCATCCCGTACACCAATCTGACGCAACTCAATTCTCATTCGGAAAACGCCGGCCAAATCTTTGACCAAATCCCGAAAATCCACTCTGCCTTCAGATGTAAAATAGAAGATAACTTTTGTATTATCAAAGGTGTACTCCACATCTACAAGCTTCATGTCCATGTTGTGTCGAGCTATTTTTTCCTGGCAAAGCTGCATTGCCTTACCTTTTTTCTTTTGGTTTTCTTCATTCCTCAGTATGTCTTTTTCATCTGCCTTACGGATCAGTTTTTTGAGGGGCTGAACGATCTCTGATTCATCTACTTCAGTAGGAGCCAAAGCAACAATACCAAATTCCAAACCACGAGCTGTTTCAACAACTACATTGTCTCCTGCTTCCACTTCAAAGCCAACTGGGTCAAAATAGTAAATCTTCCCCGCAGTTCTAAATTTAACGCCAACTACATCTATCATTTGTTATCCTCCGATTCTTAATATCAAATTCATCATGGCGTATCGCACGCCAATGTTATTTTTTATGTCATTTTTTGCTGTTTCAATCGCATTAATTGCATTGAATACATAATCCTTACGGAATAATTCACATTTTTCTCCCTTGCCACGCATAAGATTGCCATAGATACTTTCGAGGCATTCAAGGTATAAAATCATTTGGTCCTTTTCTTGACTCAGTTTTTCAATCATTTTTTTGGTCTTATAAAAGGGGGCCTTCTCAAGCAGTAGATACACTAATTCCCTAGCCTGCTCCACTATTTCTCCAGAATATCCACCTTCATGCTCCTGTACCCTGCCAAGCACACAGCGTGAGACGATGGTTCGTGGTAAAACATTTATGTTTTCACATAGCAGCATAATCACAGTTCCAATCGGTGGTTCTTCTAAGGTCTTGAGCAATCGATTGGCTGCTCTTGGCGTAATGGTTTCTGCTGATTCTACGATGCCGATATTTCTTGGCCCTTCAAATGGTTTTTTTTGGAGCCGGCGTATTAAGCCTTCAATATCTCCATCTTTGACACTGTAAACTTTGCTTGTTTCTGCTTTCGATACCCGGACGAGCGTAAGGTCAATGTAGTTTTCGGTTTCAATTTTGACACAGATATCACAGATTCCGCAACCTTCTCCCGGCATATTATTACATAAAAGCGCTTGGGCAAAGGACTTGGCAATCTGTGCTTTGTCAACGGATAAGGGTCCTTCAAGTATGTATCCATGATGAATCTGCCCACCCAATGCTACTTTGCGAAGCTGTTCCACCAGTTTTTGATTATGATGAATATCGGCAAACGTCATTCCGCTGCACTTTCCCTTTCTAATAAGAGCCGATCAAGAACCTCTCCAATTTCTCCACTAATTTGATCAATATCCCGGTCGGCATCAATTCCGACAATTCGGTCCGGATACTTCTTCTCCAGTGCTAGATAGCCGTTATATACATCTAAATGGAAGGCATCTGCTTCACTTTCCAAACGATCCTGATCTTCTGATTTGATTCTATTCTTTGCTGTGGAAGGTGCAATTTTTAATAAAAAAGTGATGTCAGGGAGGCAACCTGCTATTGCATAGTCATTGATGATTGAAACGCCTTCGCCCAGATGTCTTCCATACCCCTGATATGCAATACTTGAATCAACATACCTATCGCAAACTACAGTTTTGCCACGTTTCAAGGTAGGCCTGATTACTTGCTCCACATGCTGCGAACGGGCTGCGGCATATAGCAAAGCTTCCGTCATTGGCTCCATTTCGGCATTTTTTTTGTCCAAAATGATTCTGCGGATTTTTTCACTGATGGGCGTTCCTCCGGGTTCGCGTGTAAATAATGCGTCAACTCCTCTGGATAAAAGAAATTGTCGAATAAATTCAAGTTGTGTTGATTTACCTGCTCCGTCCGGTCCTTCTATTGTTATAAATAGTCCGTTGTTCATCCTTCTTCCTCGTTTGCTGTTGACGTTGGATCTGCGCCAGTTGTTTGTTCAACTGTCTGATAAAAAAGAAAGCAAGATACATAACCGGAAAGCAAAGTAATATGATAAACACTATTTGTAATGCTGCCATAATGTCCATTTGCATCTCCTTTTTCCTGCACATATGTAGAATTAATTATATCACATCTAATATGCATATGTGACAGAAATCTAGGCTAAATAGTCAGACAATTCATTTTCATTTTATCCTTGATATCAATACTTCATAGTGATAATATGTTTATAGAATATTACTGCATACTGTATACAAATACAACTAAGGAGGAAGCAAATGTTAATCGGATGTGTCAAAGAAATTAAAAACAATGAATTTCGTGTAGGGATGACGCCTATGAATGTCAATGACTACGTGAAAGCCGGGCATAAGGTTTTAATTGAGTCTAGTGCTGGAATCGGTTCTGGTTTCTCTGATCAAGAATACATCAAAGCGGGAGCGCAAATACTTGATTCCGCAAAAGCAGTTTGGGATGGATGCGAAATGATGATTAAAGTCAAAGAGCCCCTACCCTCTGAATACACGTTTTTCAGAAAAGATCTTCTTTTATTCACTTACCTTCATCTTGCTGCAGAAAAGCCATTGACCGACGCGATGCTGGCATCCGGAATCAAAGGCTTTGCCTATGAAACTTTAATTGAGAAAAATCATACCATTCCCATGTTGGCTCCCATGAGTCAGATTGCGGGAAGACTTTCTATACAGGAAGGTGCCAAATATCTTGAAAAGACATTTGGCGGCGCTGGTCTGCTACTTTCTGGTGTTCCCGGAACCCCAAGAGCCAATGTCCTGATTCTGGGAGGAGGCACAGTTGGAACCCATGCATGTAAAATTGCTGTGGGAATGGGTGCTTTAGTCACAATTATGGATATAAATATTGACCGTCTTGGTTATCTGGACGATATTTTTGGATCAACCATCCAGACTTTATATAGTTCTGATGCCGCTATTGAAGAAGCCACCAAGACAGCAGATGTTGTAGTTGGTGCTGTACTCATTCCGGGTAAGGCTGCACCTAAAGTAATGAAAAAAGCTTATCTGGCAAATATGAAACCCGGAAGCGTATTTGTGGACGTTGCTGTTGACCAGGGTGGATGCTGTGAAACCACAAAAGTAACCAGTCATACCGATCCCATTTATGAGGTTGATGGTGTCATCCATTACTGTGTTGGAAATATGCCTGGTGCGGTTCCTAGGACTTCCACCATCGCATTGACCAATGCAACCCTCAAATATGGTCTGCAATTAGCTAATTTGGGGCTGGAAGCGGCATGCAAAAGCAGTGACGTAATGGCTTCAGGTGTCAACACATATCATGGCAAATTAACTTGCAAGGCAGTCGCAGAAACCTTTGGTATGGAATATATAGATGTGATGACTATAATCTAGTTTACTCTTCCTTTTTATCATTTTAAACACCAAATAAAAAAGACGGGCAACCGTCTTTTTTATTTGTGAATCTCCCCCTACCCGTGCCATTTATTATCTACAGAACATATAAATGAACATATAAAAAAAGAACTGCACATCGTGCAGTTCTTTAAAATCCGGCAACGTCCTACTTTCCCAGGCAGTCGCCCACCAAGTATCATTGGCGCAAAGGAGCTTAACTACTGTGTTCGGTATGGGAACAGGTGTGACCTCCTTGCTATAGTCACCGGATAATGAAGGTTGGTACCTTCA
>JBGSVW010000002.1:0-33432 GCA_041752735.1 Anaerovoracaceae bacterium
TTTTGTGTTGATTTTCTAATACTTTGCCAAGTTCTCCTTGTTACTAACCACAATATATAGTAAAATATGAGCCATAGATAAATTCTATAGTATGGTAGGGAGGGACGAAACACAATGAGATGCCCATTTTGTGAAAATGATGACACCAAGGTGATTGATTCAAGACATACCGACGAGGGTCACGCCATCAGGCGTCGACGAGAATGCGAGAAATGCAACAAGCGCTTCACCACCTACGAAAAAGTGGAAGAGGTTATTTTGATGGTCATTAAAAAGGATGGCAGCAGAGAGACCTTTGATCGAAACAAGGTTATGAATGGTATTATTAAGGCTTGCGAGAAGCGTCCGGTGCCCATTGCCGAAGTCGAAAAAATTGTGGATGATATTGAACGTGGCCTCAACAACCTAATGGAAAAAGAAGTCAAAAGCACATTTATCGGTGAGCTGATTATGGACCGCCTCAAAGACTTAGATGAAGTGGCTTATGTTCGCTTTGCTTCTGTATATAGACAATTCACAGACATCAATACTTTTGTAAAAGAAATAGAAGGACTATTAGGCAGAAAGAGAAAAGAGGGCAGATAAACATGAGCAAAACCATTCGTATCGCCATTGACGGTCCGGGAGGTGCGGGGAAAAGCACCATAGCAATGGCCGTTGCCAAAGCCCTTCAGATTGATTATATTGATACCGGCTCCATGTACAGAGCTGTCGCTCTAAAAATCCTTAAGGAAGGAATCAACCTGAAAGATGAAAAGGCGTTACAAAGGATGCTGGATCATACCGACATTGATTTTTCTAAAGGCAATATTTATCTGGATGGTGCAGTCATCAACGACTTGATTCGTACCCCGGAAATTTCCGCCATGGCCTCCGCCTGTTCGGCATTGCCCATGGTCCGCAGCAAATTGGTGGCGTTACAGCGACAGATGGGGGAATCAAAGAGCATCATTATGGATGGCAGAGACATTGGTACTAATGTCTTGCCACATGCGGAATACAAATTCTTCCTGACTGCATCCCCGGAAGTACGAGCGCGACGAAGGACATTGGAGCTTCAACAAAAAGGTCAAGATGTGAACTATGAAGCAGTGCTTGCGGATATCGAAAAGCGAGATTTTGCAGACAGCAACCGATCGCTGAATCCACTGACCCAGGCCAAGGATGCGCTATTGATCAACACCACGGGGATTCCCCTGGAGGAGTGTATCCAATTGGTTTTATCCCACATAAAATAACCAACAATAAACGAGTAGTAACCGAAGCAAATAAACCAACAGGAGACAATTATGACCATCGTCAGACCATTCAAAGCAATCAGACCGACCCCCGCCCTGGCAGACAAGGTGATTTCATTGCCATATGATGTGATGAATAGGGAAGAAGCAGCACTTATGGCTGCGAACAACCCCATGAGTTTTCTACATATCTGCCGCTCCGAAATCGATTTACCGGATCAAAAGAATCCTTATGATGAAACGGTATATCTCAAAGCCAAAGAAAATATCAAAGGATTTTTGACTGATGGGGTGATGTTGCAGGATGAAGAACCATCCTTTTACATTTATCGGCAAACCATGGGACAAAACACTCAAACCGGCATCGTCGGTTGTGTTTCCATTGACGATTACTTGAACGATGTCATCAAAAAACATGAATTTACCCGTGAAGAAAAGGAACAGGACAGAATCAGGCATTTCGACATCTGTAATGCCAATACCGAGCCTGTTTTCCTAACCCATCGAGCCAATGATCAATTGGGTAGATTAACGGATCAGTATACAAGCAACAATGATGCAGAATTTTCCATTACCACCAATGACGGGGTGGGACACGGATTTTGGGTGATACGTGACAACGAGGCCAGAGACAAGATTGTTGAAATTTTCCAATCCATACCTGCCTTGTATATCGCCGATGGACACCATCGCAGTGCTTCGGCCTGCAAAGTCGGTTTGAAACGGCGGGAAGCAAATCCAAATTACACCGGAGATGAAGAATTCAATTTTTTTATGGCTGTGATTTTCCCCGACAAGGATTTGAATATTTTTGATTATAACAGGGTGGTTCGGGATTTAAACGGACATACCCCTGAGACATTTATAAAGGCCATTGAATCCGCGGGATTCTCCGTGGAATTGCAAGGCGCTTCAATCTACCGGCCAACCGGAAAGCATACCATCGGGATGTTTTTAGATGGTGCCTGGTATAAGCTGGATGCAAAACCGGAAATCGTGACGGAACATCCAATAGACGGACTGGATGTGGCAATTCTCCAAACCCATTTGTTGGCACCCATCCTGGGAATTCAAGATCCCAGAACCGATAAAAGAATAGATTTTGTTGGTGGAATCAGAGGCCTTTCGGAATTGGAAAGAAGAGTTGGCATTGACATGAAAGTCGCCTTTGCCATGTTTCCTGTCACCATTTCAGATTTGCTGAATGTCTCGGACAATGGCATGGTCATGCCGCCAAAATCAACTTGGTTTGAACCTAAGTTGGGCAGCGGATTGTTTGTTCATCAACTGTAATTAACGATGGTTCAACTATAATCCATGATTGAACATGGGCTGGTGAAGTGGTATAATTTAATACGTCTTTTTGGAAGGGCTCATAGCCCGATTTGAAAGGGTTTCTGTAACGCATGGGGGCGTGAAAGGGGACCTGATATGATTATTCGAGAACTGCCGGAAGCCGAAAGACCCCGTGAAAGGCTACTGCGATTTGGACAGGAACATTTAACCAATCCTGAACTGATTGCACTGCTATTGGGTACCGGGTCCAAAGGAGAGTCGGCCATGGGTCTTGCAGAAAACCTGCTCGCCATGGATGGAGACGGGTTATTGTATCTTGCCAACTGCTCCGTTGAAGAATTATCCACAGTAAGAGGCATGGGACCTGCCAAAGCATGCAAGTTGCTTGCAGCCATTGAGTTGGGTTCACGGATGGCAACCACCCAAAGACCCCAAAAAACTAAAATAGAATCGACCCTCGATGTGGTGGACATCTTCATGGAAAAAATGCGTTACCACAAAAAAGAACACTTCAATGTTTTGCTGCTTAACGCAAAAGGAGGGGTTCTGGCAGTGGAAACGGTGGCGGTAGGTGATTTGTCTTCCAGCATCGTTCATCCCAGGGAAGCCTTCATCGCCGCAGTGCGAAGAAGTGCCGCTGCAGTCATTTTCCTGCATAACCACCCAAGTGGCAATCCGAAACCTAGCCCTCAGGATATCGAAGTGACACACAGGCTATGTGAAACCGGAAAAATATTAGGCATACATGTCCTTGATCACATTATCATCGGGGATGGAATATACATCAGTATGAAAGAAAAAAAGATTATCTAGCGTAAAATTGGAATTAGAACAAAATTTGAGTCATAAAATGAACATGGAGGATATTAGTAGTGTTTAGTTTTTCAACAAAAGATATGGGCATCGATTTAGGTACAGCAAACACCTTGATTTACATGAAGGAGAAAGGTATCATACTGAATCAACCTTCGTGTATCGCCTACGACAAAAACCTACGGGAGATCATAGCTGTCGGTGAAAGCGCGAAGGACATGTTCGGCAAAACACCTGCCAACATCGTTGTGGTCAAGCCATTACAGGATGGCGTTATTTCCGATTTTGATATGACAGCAGAAATGCTGCAGCGGTTTATCAGGCGAGCGATGGGTGATAGAAAACCTTCCGGACTCCGGGTGGTTGTTGGGGTACCCAGTGGTGTCACCGAAGTTGAAAAACGTGCGGTTGAAGAAGTAGTTCGACAGATGGGTGCCAGGGAAGTCTATATTCTTGATGAACCGACGGCAGCAGCCATCGGGGCCGGTCTGGATATCGATACTTCTGATGCATGTATGGTTGTGGATATTGGCGGCGGAACCACCGATATGGCCATTCTTGCCATGGGGGGCATTGTAGTCAGCACATCTCTTCGATATGCCGGTGAAAAGTTCAATGATGCTGTGATTTCTTATATTCGTAAAAAGAAGGGAATGTTGATTGGTGAAAAAACTGCCGAGCAACTTAAAATCAATGTTGGCAGTGCGTTGATCCAATCGGACAAAAACCACAAAGAAATTTTACGATCCATGGATGCCAGGGGTCGGGATTTGATTTCCGGCCTACCCAAAACCTTTTCTGTCAACAACAAAGAAATGGAAGCGGCTTTGCACGAATCCATGGAAATGATCATAGACGCAATCAAAAGCACTGTTGAAAAAGCACCCCCTGAAATCGCTGCGGACATAGCAGAAAAGGGATTAACCCTGACCGGTGGCGGCGGTATGATTGAAAATCTGGATCTTCTCATCGCCCAAAGAACCGGCATGAAGGTGACGAAGGCCGAAAATCCTTATGAAGCAGTTGCGCTTGGAACTGGCAAGAGCCTAGAAAATATCGACAAACTACGTCGATATGTGGCAAGTAAAAGGAGATAATTCGGCAAAGCAATTTGCATCCATTTTATTATAAAAGTCCGGAAGGATAGCGTACTTTATGAATTGGTTTAAACGTCACAAAATATTTACGGCTACAGCAGGTATCGTTTTGATATTGTGCCTTTTCGTGTTAGTTTCCTTTCTGCAGGGTGGCAGTTCCACCTTTTTTGGTAACGGCATTCAAACCATAATTACAGCAGTAGAAAAGCCTTTTTCCAATGTGACAGGAGGAATCAAAAACACTTTTACCGGAATTTTTCAGTACAAACAAGTACTTAAAGAAAATGAAGCATTAAAAAAAGAGAACGAGGAACTGAAAGAACAAAACCTGGAACTTACCCTAACCCAAGAAGAACTTGCCCAACTGGATGCGTTGTCTCGAGCCTTTTCATTCACGCCATATGCCGGTAACGGACAGGCGGTGGCCGGACAAATTATTTCGTTGGACAACTCCAACCTATTCCATACGTTTATGATTGATGCCGGCTCCGATAAAGGGATTTCAGTGAATAACATCGTAGTGGATGGAAACGGGCTGGTTGGACGCGTACGTGAAGTGGGTAAAACTTGGTCAAAAGTGGTTTCAGTTTTGGATGAAAATAATAACATCAGCTTTGAAGTATTAAGAAAAGGCACCATTCAGGGCGTTTTGCATGGAAACGGCACAGGTAAGCTGGAAGGTTACTTGCTGGATAGTAATGCAAAAATCGTTGAAGGGGATGTTTTAGTAACATCTGGGGTGGGATTATATCCTCAGGGAATCAGAATTGGTAAAGTATCTACAGTTACCTTTGATAAAGACTTGCAGTTAAAAGTAATCACCGTTGCACCAACTGTAAAGTTTACCAGCCTACAAAAGGTGGCGGTATTTATATGAGTTATAAAAAAGCGGTCTTGTTGTATGGAATTGCCATTGTTTTGCAGTTTTCACTGCTCAATATTTTCTCCGTCAATGGCATTACACCCAATCTAATCCTTAGCTTGATGATATTCATCACATATAAATATAATGATGGACTTCGCCCCGCATTGGTTGCCATACCTTTTGCGCTTATCAGTGATTTAATGGGGGGACAGTATGTCGGCGTCAGTGGATTGGCATTGTTCATCCTTGCGCTCATTGTCAATTACTATGGGAGAGGCTTAAACCGGGAAAGCATTTGGACTTTGCTCACGGTCTCAGCCATTGGCACAGTGATTTACAATTTTATCTACTGGTTGATTATGATCACCCTTGGCAATGCCAGCACAGTGCTTGACTTACTGGAATTCCTGGCATATGCATTACCTGCTAATCTACTTGTTGTTCTGTTTGTGTTTTTCGTGTATACCCGGACGAATAGACGACGAAATAGGCCTAAGAGTTACGGTATAACAAATATGCGTAGCAGCAATAAACGTATGAACAAGATGAACTTAAGGAATATACGATGAATTTTGATTTCTCAACCCGATATAGCCGAATGCTTATAGTATTAACAGTCCTTTCCATCTTGTTGGGTGGCAGGCTATTTCTGCTTACGGTAGTTCAAGGAAATAGCTGGGACGAGGCGTCTGAAGGGGTTAGCACAAGAGATATTCCCATCATGGCACCCAGAGGAGAAATTTATGACAGATACGGCAACCTGATTGCCGGGAACAAGCAAATTTTTACCGTTAAAATGAGTGCAGGCACCATGGAATCCGAGGAATTAAATGATGCAGTGTCGCAACTGATTGGTATTCTAGATCAAACAGGAGACAAGTTGGAAGACAATTTTCCAATTAGCGTCAATAACGGGAACTATTCTTTTACCTATGACAGCGAAATACAGGCCTGGCTCACCCAAAAGGGTTTGCCGACAAATTATACTGCAGAACAAGCTTTCAATGCCATCCGTCTTGAGCTGGGGATTGACCCGGTACTCACCAGGTATGAAGCACAGCTGATTATGCAAAACACTTACAACGAATATCCACCGATTTCGGTTACTGCTATGAAATACAATAGTCAATTGGCCAGAGATAAGTTCCTGGAACTCTATGATCTCAAAGAAACGACGACTGCAAAAGATGCATTTCTGGGGCTTCGCAAAGAACTAAAAATTAGCGCTGCGTTAAGCGACGCACAAGCTCGCAGAATTATGGCTGTCCGTAATGAAATGAAACTAATGGGTTACCGCCAATATCTTCCGGCCCTCGTAGCCAAAGATGTATCGGACAAGACGGTAATGATTATTGAAGAGATGAATGAATCCCTTCCCGGAGTCAGCATTGAATCTGAAACCAGAAGATATTATCCCAATGGCAGCACTGCTTCCCATATACTTGGGTACATGGGAAAAATATCCGATGACAAAAAAGAAGCATATATGGAGAAAGGGTACGAAGCCAATGCCATCATTGGATTGTCCGGCATAGAAAATACCTTTGAGTCTCTACTTCATGGCGTCAATGGCTATTATAAAGTTCAGGTGAATGCCATGGGTGAGCGGACAAAATTAATCAGCCAGTCTGACCCTGTCAAAGGGAAAGATATTTATCTTACCATTGACTTAAATCTTCAAAAGGTTGCAGAAGAAGCACTGGAGCGTGGTCTGGAGGCAATCCGCACCGGCGGAACCTTTACCAGTAAATTTGGCGACGTGGCGGTGAATAAAGAAGCGCCAAATGCTGAAGTGGGCGCGATTGTTGCGATTGAAGTCGAAACCGGAGAAGTCCTTGCGATGGCCAGTTATCCGGACTATGATCCAAATCTATTCGCAGATGGCATTTCACTCACCGATTGGAACGCCCTTCAAACCAAGAATCCTCGCAATCCACTGGCGCCTGCACCTTTGTATAACGTTGCGACCAGAAGTGCAGTACAGCCGGGATCCACCTTTAAAATGGTTACTGCCACTGCAGGACTGGAAGCTGGATTGGATCCATACAAAAAACTGCGGGATGCGGGACACATCGAACTTGGAACCAAGTCGTTTGGTTGTGTACTTTGGAACTTATATCGTTCAAATCATGGTTATCTGGATATGGCACGAGCCCTTGAAGTATCGTGCAACTATTACTTCTACGATGTTGCAACAGGCAAGGATTGGGCTACAGGCAAAAGTCTGGGATACAAAAAACCAATTACGATTGATGATATCACAGCTTATGCCAACGAATATGGACTGGGGTTGAGCACTGGAATCGAAATTCCAGAAACCGTACTTCCGGTTCCTTCCAAGGCCCGAAAATTAGCCGGTTTGCAAAGTAGCCTCAGAAATATATTATATGCGTCTTCGGAAGTTTATTTTGAGAAGAAAGTTGTTGGCAATCCTGATTTGCTGGAAGAAACTATTGAAAAGATAGTCGGCTGGATGGATCAAGACATTTCCAGAAATGAAATGATTAATGAGCGACTGGTCAATCTGGGAATCAAAGAGGACCAAGTTGAACCTCTGGCAGATTTATGCCTGTACACCTACTTTAATCAAACCGATTGGTCCACAGCAGATGCCATGAACATTGCCATTGGTCAGGGCGAAAACGCCTATACGCCACTTCAAATGGCCAACTATGTTGCGACTCTTGGAAATAAAGGAGTTCGAAACCAGGTTAGCTTGATAAAGAGCATCGAAAACCAAGGAGAATACGCCAAGGCGAATCCGGTTCAAGTGGAAGTCAGTGATGATATCTACTTTGATCAGATTATCGCGGGTATGCGGTTGGCGGCTACCGGTAGCGAAGGGAGTCTATCCCGTTATTTTGCAAATTTCCCCGTTGAAGTCGCTGCCAAAACAGGTACTGCCGAAAGAGCAGGCACCATCAATCCACCATCAGAAGTGGAATATATCAAAACGCATTTGGCCGCATTCAACAGAGCGCTGACATGGGAACAAGTCAATACAGAAATGAAACGATTGATGAAGACTTACCCTACCATCTATCTGTCGGAAGATACGGCAGTGCGTCGGGCCGTAATTAATTTAAGCAATGGAACACTGACATCAACAGATTTAAACCGATATAAAAGCGTTTATGACAACTTTGCATGGGTGCTGGCAATGGCACCGGCTTCCGATCCAAAAATCGCCGTCGCGGTGATGATTGTACAGGGAGCAACAGGTCCTAACGCTGGCGCAATCGCCCGTGAAGTAATTGGGGAATATATGCAGGTTAATAGTGATTTTACAATCATTGACCTGAATTCAACACAACAGTAGGAGGGAAACATGAGCCAAGTCATTTTGATTGCATCCGGAAAGGGTGGAACCGGCAAAACTTTCTTCGCATCCAACATGGGGGCGTTGCTTGCCATGAAGGGCAAAAAAGTGGTCTTGATAGACATGGATATGGGACTAAGGAATCTTGACCTATATCTTGGCCTAGAAAACATGGTAGTTTACAATGTGATGGATGTCATCTCAGGAGTTTGCAAAATCAAGCAGGCACTGATCAGGGACAAGCGTTTTGATGAGTTGTTTCTCATGGCGGCTTCGCCCATGAAGGACATGCGGGATATTACACCATTGCACATGCAAGTACTTTGTGAAAAATTAAAAGATGACTTTGACTATGTAATCATTGATGCACCTGCAGGCATTGGAGATGGACTTGAAGTTTCCGCAGCTCCGGCGGACACTGCAATAATCGTCACTGAACCAGACAACGCCTCTGTTCGGGACGCTGATATCATGGACAAACTACTGACAGACATTGGGGTTTCCAGACGTTTTTGCGTACTTAATAAAGTAAATGCAGAGTTGATGGCGATAGGTGCCGTCCCAGGGGTTTTAACCGTTGCAAAAGAACTCCGCGTCGAAATCGCCGGAATTATTCAATATGATACAAACATCATCATTGCGAATAATAGAGGAATTCCAATCGTAGTAAAACAAGATTCTTATATTGCCGAGAATATGAAGAAGATTGTAGAGCGGGTACTTAGACAGTAACATTTCCAATGGCTAGAGCAAATGACTAGAATGTTACGCCACGATTTCTGATTGCCACGTTGATGACAAAACCAAGCGCAATCATTGAAGACAAAATGGAGGTGCCACCATAACTAATGAAGGGAAGGGTAATGCCGGTTGCAGGCATGATCCCCATACACATGGCAATATTTTCAAAGATTTGAAAGACAAACATACCCAGAAAACCCATGACAATCAAGGTGCCATATAAGTCTTTTGCCATGTAGGCAACTTTGGCCATGGAATAAATGAACCAGCTATATGCAGCGACAAGGGTTGCGCCGCCGATAAATCCCAATTCTTCAACAATAACAGCAAAGATAAAGTCGGAATTACGGACCGGAAGAAAATTCAGGTCTTTTTGTGTGCCTTGAAACAACCCCTTGCCGAAAAATCCACCGGATCCGATGGCCACCTTGGACATCCAAATTTGATAATTGCCCTGTAAGGATAAATTATCCGGATGAAGGAAAGCGGTAATCCGTTCCTGCTGATAGGCATCTAAAAAGCGGTACGCAATGGGCATGCACAATGCGGTAGCCCCGGCACATTTGGCAAACAGTTTTCCATCGATGCCTGCGAAGAACAGCATGACAATCCACATAATGACGAAAACCACGGCACTACCAAAATCGTCTTTTAAAACGATGACGATGAAGGGGGCACTATATAAGGCAGCCAGCATAACGCTTCGGAAGGTGAACAAAGAGTCCCGATTTCGTTGCAGATAGTTGGCTACCAGAAGGACAAATGTAATTTTTACGATTTCTGAAGGTTGAAAGGTTGTAAAGCCCAAGTTAATCCAGGATCGGGCCCCATTCAATTCGACGCCCAGGTAAGGGATATAAGGGGTCAGAAGAAATAAGATGGATCCAATATAAATTGGCTTTTCAAATTCCTGAAGTACCGTATAGTCCATATTAGCCAGAAATAAAACCAGAACGAAACCCAAAAAGTATGCTACTGCCTGGATAATCACTGTACGAGAAATGACGATTCCGTTGTCATAAGACGTGCTGAACATCATCAGAATACTAACCAGAAAAAAGAAGACAGGAATCAACAACAGCGGTTTGCTGATGTTCTTGAATAAATTTCTAAAGTGCCTTAACTTGTTCATGCATTCCCCGCCTATTCACCTTGACATAACGATACTGTAACATTATAATATTCTAGTATGATTATATCAACATTTAATTACAGTAATGCATATTAAATATACCAAATCGAAATCATGAACCTTATATAAATTAGAATAATATGAAAGGAGGTGCATAGTTAATGCCCGAATACATTATCCCAATTATTGCGGTAATTGTAGCAGCGGTCATCGCCTTTCTGGCAGGATACGTTTTCCGAAAAACCGTTGGGGAAAAAGCCATTGGGAGCGCGGAGCAGGTAGCCAGAAATTTGATTCTCGATGCAGAAAATAAATCCGAAACCATCAGAAAAGAAATCGCCCTCGAAGCCAAAGAGGAAGCACATAGAGTCAGGAGTGAAGCAGAGAGGGATATCCGAGAACGAAGAAATGAAATTTCCAAGCAAGAAAAGAGGTTGATTCAAAAAGAAGAAACCATCGACAAAAAGCTAGAAAACATTGAGCGTAAAGAAGAAAGCATTACATCCCGAGAACAAAATATAATCAGCAAACAGACTGAACTGGAAGATCAAATCCGAAAAGGGAATGAGGAGCTGGAGAAGATTTCAGGATTAACCGCTGAAGAAGCGAAATCCATACTACTGCAAAACCTCGAAAAGGATATTAGAGTAGAAGGTTCCATTTTAATCAAAGACATTGAAATGAAAGCCAGGGAAGAAGGCGACAAGAAGGCAAAGGAAATCATCACCGGCGCCATCCAACGCTGCGCGGCAGACCATGTGGCAGAATCCACCGTTTCTGTTGTCGCACTACCCAATGACGAAATGAAGGGCCGAATTATCGGCCGTGAGGGAAGAAATATCCGTGCCCTCGAGACAATGACCGGCATTGAGCTGATCATCGATGACACGCCGGAAGCAGTCATTTTGTCCGGGTTTGACCCGGTACGCAGGGAAATTGCGAGAATTGCCCTGGAGAAACTGATTGTGGACGGACGAATTCACCCAGCCCGAATCGAAGAAATGGTCAACAAAGCCGAAAAAGAAGTGGCCGCCATCATCAAGGATGCCGGCGAACAATCCACTTTCTCGGTGGGGATTCATAATTTGCATCCCGAACTGATCAAGCTATTGGGAAGACTGAAATATCGTACATCATATGGACAGAACGTATTGAAGCATTCCGAAGAAGTGGCCCATTTGTCCGGACTGATGGCAGCAGAGCTGGGAATGGATGTCAAACTTGCCAAACGTGCCGGTTTGCTCCATGATATCGGCAAAGCCATCGACCACGAAAAAGAAGGGACCCATGTAGACCTGGGAATGGAAGTTCTCAAAAAATACAAGGAACCTCAAGCAGTCATTGATGCGATGTCCGCACATCACGGCGACTATGAACCCAAGACACTGGAAGCGGTACTCATTACCGCAGCCGATGCACTTTCTGCCGCCAGACCGGGGGCAAGAAGAGAAACCCTTGAAACATATATCAAGCGGTTGCAGGCCTTGGAAGAAATCGCCAACAACATGGACGGCGTCGAAAAATCTTTCGCCATCCAGGCAGGTCGTGAGATTCGAATCATCGCAAGACCGGATCGAATCAAAGAAGACGAAATGCCGTTCCTGGCCAGAGAAATCTCCAAGAAGATTGAAGACGAACTGGATTATCCGGGACAGATCAAGGTGAACATCATCCGTGAAACCCGGGTCGTGGATTACGCAAAATAATCATATCATCCATGAAAGGGCAGTACCACTGCCCTTTTTTTCTTCGAAAAGCCAATTGGGAGACAAACCATGATTTATCTGGATAATAGCGCCACTACAAGGCCTTATGACGCGGTTATTAGGACCGTAGGCCACTATATGGAAGAAGAGTACGGGAATCCTTCCTCCTTGCATCGAATGGGCCTAAATAGCGAAAAAGCGGTAAAAAAAGCACGCCGTCAAATTGCCCATGGGTTGAATGGATTAGAAAAGCATGTTATCTTCACTTCCGGTGGTACAGAATCAGACAATCTTGCCATCTTTGGGACGGCCATGGCGCATCATCGAAGGGGAAACCACATCCTCACAACTGTGATTGAACATCCAGCTGTATTGGAAGCCTGCAAAAAATTGGAGAAACAGGGTTTCGTGGTGGATTATATACCGGTGGACCGTTGTGGTCTGGTGAATCCACAGGATTTCAAAAATGCAATCACCGACCAAACGATTTTGATTTCCATGATGCATGTCAACAATGAAGTCGGATCCATACAACCGGTGCAAGAAATCGCTGCAATGAAGGAGAAGGCCTTGCTGCACATAGACTGTGTTCAGTCCTTTGGCAAGATACCATTATCGGCTAATCTGGCTGACCTTATTTCAATCAGCAGTCATAAAATCCATGGACCCAAAGGAATTGGTGCGCTTTATGCCACCCAAAATGCAAGAGTGATTACGCAAATGGTAGGAGGCGGACAGGAATACGGATTGCGGTCCGGCACCGAAAACGTACCGGGCATCGCAGGGTTTGGTCAGGCCGCCGAAATGGCAATGGCTACTTTGGAGAAACGCAAGGACCATGTCAGTCAACTGAAATTACGTTTGGAAGGTGGAATCCGGGATCAGATTTCAGACATCCTTGTAAATTCCCCTGAATCACCTGACAGATGCAGCCCATATATTCTCAATATTTCTTTCCTTGGAACCAGAGGTGAGGTGCTATTGCACAGACTGGAACAAAACGAAATATATGTCTCCACCGGCGCAGCTTGTTCTTCCAACAAAAAAGGTAAGAGCCATGTGCTACTAGCCATGGGACGCAGTGAAAAAGAAATCGAAGGCGCACTTCGGTTCAGCTTCAGCGAATTCAACACCATAGACCAGATGGATGAGGTGCTGGATCGTCTGAAAACAGCCGTAACACAATTCAGGAAGCTTGGGAGCTTCAGATAGGCGGAAAACCATTGAATGAACGAAACATATTTATAGTCAGAAGCGGCGAAGCATGCCTGAAGGGCCATAATAAACCGTATTTTGAGAAAATGCTGGCGGAACGAATCCGCAAATTACTGCGTAAATTTGACGGAGTTGAAGTCCGGCGTATGGGCGGTTTGATTTTTGTCCGAACCAACAAAGAAATTCTTAAGGCGGATATTCTGAAGGAATTATCCAAAGTATTTGGCATTGCCTCCATCAGCCCGGCTGTGGAAGTGGCATGTGATTTGGATGATATCGGCAAAGAAGCGGTTGCATATATGAATGAATTGATTCAAGAACAGGGTGTCAAAACATTCAAAGTCGAAGCAAAACGCGCGGATAAGAATTTCCCTGTTCAATCACCGGATATCGCACGAATCATAGGTGGAGTCATCCTAAAAGGTTGCAAGGTTCTTACAGTAGATGTGCATAACCCGGATGTCAGTCTGTTCATCGACGTCCGCAGTGATATCACTTATATTTACCAACAAAAAATATCAGGACATGGCGGATTGCCCCTTGGGACCAACGGAAAAGGCATGATTCTGTTATCAGGAGGAATTGACAGCCCTGTGGCTGCATGGATGATGGCCAAGCGTGGAATGACCATTGAAGCCATCCATTTTCATTCATATCCCTATACCAGCGAACGGGCCCAAGAAAAAGTGGAAGACCTGGCGGCAGTGCTTGCAATCTATTGCAGTCGTTTCAGAATGCACACGATTAATTTACTCCCGATTCAAGAACAAATTGCCATGAATTGTCCGGAAGAAGAAATGACCATCCTCCTGCGACGTTTCATGATGCGGATCGCAGAAGAAGTCGCACGAATGAATGATTGTAGTATGTTAATCACCGGTGAGAGTCTGGGCCAGGTGGCAAGTCAAACAGCTGAATCTATTGTTGTTACCGATGCAGCTGTTGCCATGCCGGTAATGCGCCCTTTGATTGCCATGGATAAAGTGGACATCATGGCCACCGCAAAAGATATCGGCACCTTCGAAATATCCATTCAACCTTTCGAAGATTGCTGTACCGTGTTCTTGCCAAAACATCCCATAACGAAACCGCGGATTGAACGGATTCTGGCCTCCGAAGAGGCATTGGATGTGGACGGATTAGTGGCTTCCGCAGTGGAGTCAGACACGGTGAAAGACATCTATCCGGCTTGAATTAACTGAAATTTGAGATTTTTTCCAATCCCTTGCAAAACGCAAAAAAAAGTGGTTTACTAATAACATGCGTAAATTGTTATAAAAATAACAATCAATACAAAAGTACTAACACCGTGCAAACGGATTAAACTTACCACTGACGACCAAACCATGTATATGAAGGAGGCTAACACATGAACTTTCAATTGACGAAAGAGCAAGAATTTGTAAGAAAAATGGTGAGAGAGTTCGCCAAGAACGAAGTAGAGCCTATCGCAGCCGACATCGACAAAGAACACCGTTTCCCCGAGGAAACCATCGAAAAAATGGCAAAGTACGGCTTGCTGGGGATTCCTTTCCCTACTGAATACGGCGGAGCAGGCGGAGATCAAATGTCTTATGCCATCACCGTAGAAGAACTCTCCCGCGTTTGCGCTTCAACCGGAGTAATTTGTTCTGCTCATACCTCACTTTGCTGCTGGCCCATTTTTGCATGGGGAACCGACGAGCAAAAAGCGAAATACCTTCCTAACCTCTTATCGGGAAAACATCTTGGCGCTTTCGGCTTGACCGAGCCCAATGCGGGAACCGATGCCGGCGGACAACAGACCAGAGCGGTTGATAACGGTGACCATTGGCTTTTGAATGGAGCAAAAGTATTTATTACAAACGGTGGATATGCAGAAATATTTGTTGTTATGGCCATGACCGACAAGAAAAAGGGTACAAGAGGCGGCGTCTCTGCCTTTATCGTCGAAAAGTCGGATGAAGGATTCTCCATCGGCAAGACCGAAGATAAAATGGGAATCTGTGCATCGTCCACAACTGAATTGATTTTCCAAAACTGCAAAATCCCCAAAGATCGACTTTTGGGAGAAGTAGGGGAAGGATTCAAAGTAGCAATGTCTACCCTGGATGGCGGCCGTATCGGCATTGCTTCCCAAGCGTTGGGAATTGCCCAGGGTGCCTTTGACGTGACCGTTGACTATATGAAGTCCAGAAAACAATTTGGCAAGAAATTATCTCAGATGGAAGCACTCCAGTTTGAAGTTGCAAACATGGCAACCCAGATTGAAGCTGCCAGACTATTAATATACCAAGCAGCAGATATGAAAGAAAAGCATTTGAATTACGGACCTAAGTCCGCAATGGCTAAACTCTTTGCTGCCGAAACCGCTATGTATGTCACTACCAAGTGTGTTCAACTTCACGGTGGCTATGGATATACCAAAGATTATCCGGTAGAACGAATGATGAGAGATGCAAAGATCACCGAAATCTACGAAGGTACATCCGAAGTTCAGAAAATCGTTATTGCAGCCAACGTGTTCGGGAAATAAGGCAGAAGGAGGAGACGAAAATGACATTTAAAATCATTGTTTGTGCAAAACAAGTTCCAGATACCAACGTAATTAAAATCAACCCTAAAACCGGAACCCTCATGCGGGAAGGGGTACCCAGCATCTTGAATCATGACGATGCCAATGCCCTTGAAGAAGCGCTGAAGGTCAAAGATCAGCATCCGGATACCACCATTACCGTCATTACCATGGGTCCTCCCCAAGCTAAGGATCTTCTCATCGAATGTCTTGCAATGGGAGCCGATGAAGGTATTTTAGTCAGTGACCGTGCAGTAGGTGGTTCCGATACCTGGGCAACTTCCAATGTACTGGCCGCAGCCATTCATAAGTTGGGCAAATATGACTTAATCTTTGCCGGACGCCAGGCCATCGACGGGGATACCGCACAAGTAGGACCCCAGCTGGCAGAAAAATTGGATATTCCACAGGTAACCTATGTGGAAGAATTCAACATCGACAAAAACATGAAAGACATCACAGTGAAGCGTGCCATGGAGGACGGGTATGAATTAATTGGAATCCAGACCCCCTGTGTTCTTACAGCCATCAAAGAGCTGAATACACCGAGATATATGTTCATCAGCGGTATTTTTAGCGCAAAAAACAAACCCCTTCACGTCTGGAGTGCCAAAGACATTGAGGTGGACTTGGAGATTGTTGGACTTGAGGCTTCCCCCACCAACGTTTTCCGTTCTTTCACTCCTGCGCCAAAAGGCAAAGGTATGATGATTGAAGGAGACTCTCAACAGGAAGTCGTTCAAAAGCTACTCATTGGCCTCAAGGGCAAACATGTCGTTTAAGAAGGAGGACACATTAAAATGGCTATTCAAGTAATCAATGATAAATGCAGAGGATGCAAGCTATGTATTAAATCTTGCCCCTTTGAAGCAATCACAATGGAAGGCAAATTTGCCGTCATCAACGAAAAGTGTACAGCCTGTAATCAGTGTATTCCGGCTTGCCCGTTTGATGCCATCATCAAAACCGAAGACAATGAGGTCGTAGATCTTTCTGCCTACAAAAACGTTTGGGTGTTTGCTGAACAAAGAGAAGGCAAACTACTGAATGTTGCGTTGGAACTCATCGGTGAAGGATACCGATTGGCAAAAGAAATTAGCAGCGATACATTGGTCTGCGCCGTGCTAATCGGAGACCAAATCGATCATTTGGTTGACGAATGTTATGCGTATGGCGCCGAAAAAGTAATCCTGATTCAAGATCCGCTTCTTAAGAACTACATCACAGATTCTTATACCAAAGTTCTGGTCGATGCTGTCAAAGAAAAGAAACCGGAGATTGTTCTTTATGGTGCAACCCATATCGGTCGAGATTTGGCACCCAGAGTGGCAGCCAGATTAAATACCGGATTAACGGCAGACTGCACCAGACTGGATGTTAAAGTATCAAGCTATATCAAATATGCCAAAGAAAACACAACACTGGATACTTCCACGCTAGATCCTAATGACCAGGACACAGGCATCAAGCAAACCAGACCGGCTTTCGGTGGCAATCTGATGGCAACCATCATTTGCCCCAAAACCCGTCCACAGATGTCTACCGTACGTCCGGGCGTAATGCAAAAGAGAGAAAAAGTGGATGGCGCCAAAGGCGTTCTAGAAGTGTACAAACCAATTATTTCAGAGGCTGATATTCGTACCAAGCTGATTGAAATCGTCAAATCCACAAAAGAACGTGTTTCTCTAACCGATGCAGAGATTATCTGCTCAGGCGGAAGAGGATTGGGCGATCCTTCCGGGTTTGAACTGATCAAGAACTTTGCCAATAAGGTTGGTGGAGTAGTGGGTTCTTCCAGAGCTGCAGTGGATGCAGGTTGGATTGAGCATTCCCATCAAGTCGGCCAAACTGGAACTACTGTCAAACCTAAGATTTACTTTGCCTGCGGCATCTCCGGAGCAATCCAGCATTTGGCCGGCATGCAAACCTCCGACATCATTGTGGCCATCAACAAAGATCCCGATGCGCCAATCTTCGAAGTCGCTGACTTCGGAATCGTCGGAGATCTATACAAGGTAATCCCTCAAATTATTGAAGAGTGGGATCGGGCCGAAGAACTTTACGACGCGTCCACAAAATAGTCTAAACCATAGTAAATTAATCTCATACATATCTCAAAGGCAGAGTAGGTTTCAGATTTATGAACCCTACTCTGTTTTTTTTGAACACTCGATTTGAGGAGACTGGCCGGTAGACATTTTACTGTAAAAAAGGTAAACTAAAAAGTAGCGAAAGACAATGAAAGGCTCAAAGGAGACAAAGAATGAAATACCTAGAGATAACAATTAATACGCTGGACAGTGGTCTTGAAACACTAACTGCTTTCCTTGATAAGCGGGGCATTGAGGGTACTTGGATTGAAAGTTCTGCCGTCATAGATGAAATGATTGAAAACAAGAAACCCTATGACTGGGATTACATTGATGAATCTATATTGGAAAATCGGGAGGAAGAATCCAAACTTAAATTTTATCTGGAAGAAATGGATAAAAGCAGAAGTCTATTAAAAGAACTTAAGTTAGACTTAATGAAACTGAAAAGCGAAGAGCTATATGGACACCTAGGGGAAGGGATTGGATTAGGAAGACTCTATTTGGAAGAGAAACTGGTTGACGATGAGAGCTGGAAAGAAAACTGGAGCGAGCATTTTAAGCAGGTACAATTAACGGATTCTCTGGAAGTCAAGTCAACATTATCATATCCCGATGCCACCCCGAATCAACACACCATTGTGCTTGATCCAGGCATGGCATTTGGCACCGGTACGCATGAAACCACCGCACTATGTGCAGTGTTAATGGAAAAATACCAGTGCAATGGTAAAATTGTTTTGGATATCGGATGCGGCTCCGGAATCCTATCCATTGTGGCAGCGCGGTTGGGTAGCCACAAAGTCATAGGCGTGGATATTGATCCCATAGCCGTAGAAACGGCCCATGAAAACGTATTGCGTAATCAATGTGCATCCTATGTCAAAATCTTGCAAGGCGATTTGACCAAAGGATTGGATGTGAGGGCGCAAATTGTTGTAGCGAACCTAGTGGCTGAAGCTATTATTGAACTTGCCGCTTCGGTTAAACCATGTCTCGCCGGTGGTGGAATCTTTATTTCATCCGGCATCCTAAATGAAAAACAAGCCGCTGTGGTCAGCGCACTAGACCAACATGGCTTTTCTATTCTAGAAATTTTAGAGAAAGGGGATTGGTGCGCCATTGCAGCAAAATGAATCGATTTTTTGTCAATGTCAATCAAATTGAAGACCAGGTGATTCGTATTGTCCGAAAAGAAGATATTCATCACATTAAGAACGTACTGAGACTTCGTGTCGGAGAACGCATTGAGGTTTCTGACGGAGTACAATGGGAATATGAAGGAATCCTTGGACAACATGAACCAGATGGTCTAAAAGTAGAAATTATAAACCGGCAACCATTTGCCCGTGAGCCAAAAGTTCATATTACATTATTCCAGGGGCTGCCAAAACTGAGTAAAATGGACTTCATTATTCAGAAAGCAGTTGAACTTGGTGCATCAGAAATTGTACCGGTTTACATGGCCAGAACCGTAGTGGCAGACAAAGGGAATTTCGGCAAAAAACTGGTCCGTTACGAAATGATTGCAGAAGAAGCCTCCGCTCAATGTGGTAGAGGAATCATTCCATATATTAGGCAAGCGATTCCTTTTAGCAAAATCCCTGACGTTCTGGAAGAGGATTCTACCGTCTTGTTTCTTTATGAAAACGAAAAAAATGTCACCATAAAAGAAATTTTACGGGGACTTCCTTCAAAGCCTAAGCGGCTTGCGTTGATTGTCGGGCCAGAAGGGGGATTCGATGCAAGTGAAGCTGAATTTCTGAAAGAAAAGGGGATAGACTGTGTTACCCTTGGCAAAACCATTCTAAGGACAGAAACAGCAGGATTGGCAGCATTAGCTATGTGCATGTATGAGTTGGAATTATAATCAATCCAAGCCCATTTTAGTCAATTCACGCATCAAGGCATCCCAGGGGAGACCCATGATGTTTTTCATATCGCCGGTGAAGGATTTGACATACTTACCAAAAGTGCCCTGAATTGCATAAGCGCCTGCCTTATCATATGCTTCCGGTGTGTCCAGATAATCCTCTAATTCAGCCATTTCGTATGGATGAAAGGTAACGACACTTTCTTCGGCAAAAAGCCGGCAATACGGTATATCTGTCCGCATGAGCGCTACCCCGGTGATGACACTGTGGCTATTATTATTGAGTTTTGACAATATGCGGTGTGCATCAGCCCGATCCTCTGGTTTTCCCAGGATTTCGTCCTGATAAACAATGGTATCCGCAGTGATGATTATTGTCGGTTGTTCTTTATTGGTTAATTGTTCCTTGACGGATAATGCCTTTTTGAGAGCCAAAAAAAGAGTGGTTTCTACAGGGCTCATCGGCATTGGTACCGATTCGTCACTCTTTGAAGGAACGACCACGGGATCATACCCGTGGTCGCGAAACATATCAATTCTTCTTGGAGATGCTGATCCTAAAACATAACGGATTGCATCCTTTTTTTTTGGTTTTTGTTCTTGCATTGATCTTTCCCTTTTATCAGAAACACTTGAGTTTAAGGTTTGTCGGGATTCCCGGGATCCTCCGGGTCCTCTGGTGGATCCGGGTCCTCTGGTGGATTCGGGTCAATCCATACAAAATCAACATCTAACGTTTGCGTTGGATCGATGGGGTATGTACTGGGATCTAGATTGTGCAGATGACAGTAGTACATGGCATGTACATCATCGCTTGTTGTGGTAATTGTGATTACGTCATAGCACCAAGGAGTGGCTTTGTATCCTGATTCTGCACAAACCTCGATGGTGACAGGTGCCGGCATAAGGGCGACGCCTTCTTGCGTGCCACTGATATAATATTCGTTAGAACCGCTGACATTGGACTGGATTACGTTGCTGGGCGCTCCGGAAAAACCACCTGTCATACCTGCGCAGGCTTCGCGCATAATTTTCGACCATAATCTGGCAGCTGCCGGGCTTCCTTGATTCAATTCAATATTCACATCATTTCCAATCCACAATGCAGCAGAGTATTGAGGGGTAAACCCACAGAACCAAGCATCATAGTTGTCACTGGTTGTACCGGTTTTGCCTCCGACCGGTTGATTGCCTGTAGCAGCACCGCTTGCAATACCTTGGGAAACAGTGGTTCGAAGGATGTCAGTAATGATGAATGCAACACCCTTGTCGATAACCTGTTCGCTTTTGTTGGTTTTGTTAATCAGAACTTCGTCATTTTTGTTGGTTATTTTTGTGTAGCAAATCGGCTCCATATACTTGCCTTGATTTGGAAGCGCACCGAAAGCGGAAGACATTTCCATAGGAGAAATCCCCTTGGACATACCACCTAGGGCTAAGGCGGCGGCATTCATATCATTGACCTCGTTGGCTGTGTCGGTGACAACGGTGGTAACACCGAATTTTTGGAGTTGTGCAACTGCATTGTTGACACCAACTTGTTGGAATACACGAACTGCATTTACGTTAACCGATTGCTCTACAGATTTACGAAGGGTCATTAATCCACGATAACCATCGTACCAGTTTTTAGGCCAAATCTTACCTTGAACCGTCAAAGGCGCATCGTTGATGATACTGGATGCAGTCAAGTACGAACCATAGAGCGCGGTCTTTTGATTTTTGTCAAACTCGCCATATGTCATTGGTTTGCCGGTAGCTGCGGCGTCCATACCCATTTGAAGAGCGGTTGAGTAGACGCTAAGGGGTTTGATGGCAGATCCCGGTTGCCTAGGTGACAAGGCACGGTTGTACAATTGTCTGCCGGTGGTATTACGACCTCCCGCCATGGCTTTAATTTGTCCGGTATGATAATCGGTAATAACCATTGCTGCCTGGGGCTGACGGACTTGCTGCTTCAGTGTATAGTTTCCACGTTTCACTGTGTAGTTGTTACCATCTTTGGTGAAGAAATTTGGATAAGCATCTTCTTCAAAGAAGGATGCATCGATTACGACATTTCCTTGGTCATCCAATGTTTTGTATTGTTGAGGGATTAGAAATGCACCGTTTTCGATGGAATAAAACAATCCATCTTGCTGGAGATACATAGACTTGAATTCAATGCTATAATCGATCGCTCCATTTACGGTTGTTTTGTAGATGTTCAAGCGCTTGCCCTTGAAAATGGTCATATTTCCTTCGGCATCCATACTGTAATCATCTGGGGTGAAGGTGAATATATCATCCTTGAAATAGTTTGCATAGTTGTATAATAAGATTTTACCGTTTGCACTCAACAAGTTGCCCGCCGAGTCTTTTTTTAGATTCGCAACGGCTGGGAAATTGTCACTATTGGCAAAAGCAGTTTCAATGGCCTGCTGCGCATTGGAGTCCATGGTGGTGAAGATTTTTAATCCACCATTATATAACATGTTTTTTGCTTCTGTTTCATTGTAGCCGTATTCTTCCATCAAATCATCAATTACAACAGAAATTACATAATCGCAAAAGTAAGCTGACAGACTGGTCATAGAGTCTAAAGGTGGATTCATCGCTGCCCTTAGATCTAGTGCCAGTGTAGCGTCAAGAGTTTCTTTTGTGATATAACCTTGTTCTTCCATGAATCTTAGCGTGGTTTCACGTCTGCTCTGTGAGAGATTTCCGTTGTAAATCATCATGTAATCTGTGGTTTCCGAGATAATCATGTTGGGATCTATGATTGCAGCGTCACCGGTTTGATTTTTTTCGATTCTTTTCATCAATGCATACGAGTCAGGAGACTTGGGTATTGCGGCTATTGCCGCACACTCAAGCAAACTCAATTCCTGTACATCCTTAGAAAAATATGCCTGAGATGCGCTTTGTACACCATAGCAATTGTATCCAAGAAATATCGTATTAAGGTACGCTTCCAACACTTGCTCTTTGGTTAGAGATGATTCCAATAGCACAGTATAATATGCTTCCGAAATTTTTCGATTCAAAGTACGGACATTTTTTTGGTCCGCCAAGTAGACGTTTCTAGCCAATTGTTGGGTGATGGTGCTGGTGCCCCCAATTCCTTCGCCTGACTTAACGCTGTCCCATATGGCACCAAAAATACGCACAATGTTGAATCCATTGTGTTCCCAAAAAGTTTTGTCTTCGATGGCAACCACCGCATTGATCAAGTCTTGAGGGAGGTCCTCGTATTTAATATTCACTCGATTGCCGTCATCAATAAAAATATTATCTATGGCATTGCCGTCTTGGTCATATAAAACAGATGCCTCTGATAAATATGAATAAATATTAGTTGAATCTATTTTCGGTGAATTCGCTACTACGGTTACTGTGAACAAGGCAATAAAGAACCCAAAAGCCACTCCGACTGCTAGGATCAATTTGCCGAGTTTTTTAAAATTCACGCGATATTTCCGATGCCGGCCGTTTTTTTTGTTGCCAGCAGCTTGTTTTCTTTCTACTCTGCTCATAAAATTTTCTTCCTCTTCTGGCACGGAATCCATATCGATGATATTTGTCCGGGCATTATCTGGTTGATTAGTATCGTTCGTATTCAATAAAATTACCTCTAAAATGTTACTGCATTATCATAGAATTATAGCATACTGACGTAGATAGATAAAGGATTTTTTGATTTGTACTAGATTGAAATTGTAAAAATATGTAAATTGTGTTATGCTATCTTTGGAGTGAAAAGTAGCGGAAAGTGATGGATGATGAGAAGACCTGCTTTTCATTTGTCTGTATTCTATTGTGTTGGAATCTATACGGCATTTATATTTAAAACTGACTGGCTTTTGTGGGCAGCAGCTTTTTTATGTTTGTTACTATTCGTTTTTATAATCAACAGAGAAAAAAAACTTACCTTCTTGTTGTTGTGCTGCTTCATGGCAGGCGGTATCTCTTTGCTCTATGCCACCGAAAAAGCAGATAGTATGACACAATTTGTTAATCGGGAGGTTGAACTACAGGGAGAAGTTCTTGCCGTCACGCATAAGGAGGATTACGCCAGTCTTACAGTATTGTCGAAAAAATACGGGAAAGTATTAATTAATATCTATCAAAAAGATCCTGAGTTCACTGCTGCTGTGGGAAAGTGGATTTGGAGTAGCGGTTTTCTTGAGCTACCACAGACAGCTGGAAACCCCAGAGGTTTTGACTACAAATTATATCTGCGTAGTGTGGGCATTCATTTAATTATGCAGGTGCAGCCTGAGCGGATATCTCTTTCAGAAGAACCAGTAAACCGATTCACCCATGAGCTTGCGAGTTTTCGACATTCATTTGAAGAAAATCTATTGCAACGGATAGGAGAAAAACAAACCGGCCTAGCTATGGCCATGTTATTTGGAGATAAATCCGGATTGGAGGAGGGGACGTATGAAAGCTTTCAGCGCAATGGTACCGCCCACATTTTATCTGTCAGTGGTTTGCATGTGGGATTTTTATACAGCCTTCTGGCATTTCTCATGGCGGGAAAACGAAAACCTATATCCAACTTAATCATCCTTCTGATTCTGATGGTTTATGGTTTGCTTTCCGGGTTTTGTCCTTCGGTAACCCGTGCATTACTGATGATTGGAATCCATATCCTTTCGAAAGTGCTTTGCAGGCCGTATGACTTACTGTCATCAACTGGAATTTCAGCCATGATTCTATTGACCATAAATCCATACAGCTTATTTCATATTGGTTTCCAACTTTCTTTTCTCGCAGTGATTCTAATGGGTTGGATGTTCCCCATTATTAGAAGAACGATGCCAAAAGGCCATTTGTTATCATTCCTACTGCCCATACCCGTGCTTCAGGCAGCCATGATTCCATATACGGCTTTCCTTTTCAACTACGTTTCGTTGGGTGCTTTCGTGGCGAATTTTGGCGTTGTTTTTTTTTCGGGGGTTTTGATTCCGGCGGGAATGTTGGCAATGATTGCAACCCAACTGCCGGAATCGTTTTTTGAGTTCGTGGCAATTTTCATGGAGATTTGTATCCGTTGCGTTGTATGGTGTAATGATATGACATTTGCCGGTGGAAAAACCTGCATGGATGTCATAAGTCCGACAGTGTTCGCGTTAATTGTTTTCTATGGGTTGTTCTTTTTCTTTTTTTCAGAAACCGGACGGATACTTTGGATTCGAAAAAAAATCAACATAATCACCTGGGTTTTGATTGCTGTCATCGCTATCGCCTGTTTTTTGGATTGGAAAACGGATGTTGGCTTTGACAGAGCTAATGCAGTTTTTGTTGATGTAGGGCAGGGGGATTGCCTTCATATAAGGACACCTTCCGGAAAAAATTTACTCATAGATGGAGGGGGAAAGGAGTCTTTTGATGTGGGAAAACGTGTGTTGAAACCATATCTTTTAAAAAATGGTGTGAAAAAGATTGATCTTGCTATAGTAACTCATTTAGATATTGACCATTATGAAGGAATACGAAGTTTGGCAGCTGATGGGCTTGTGGAATCCCTGGGGTTGTATGTAGGCAACCGGTTGATTGAAAAACAAATTGTGGAAGATACTGGACTTGCACAAAATCATTTGATTTATCTTCACCAGGGAGACCGGATTCAGGTGGATTCGTTTGTGTGGCTTGAAATATTATACCCGGAACAAAAGTTACGGCAAGTATATGAATCTGAAATTCAAGCAAATGATGAAAACCCAAGGAGCTTGGTGATCCGGGTGCATTTGGGTAAATATCGGATTCTTATGACCGGTGACATTGATACACAAATCGAAGACGAGATGATAGCAGCGCATAATAGTTGGGAACTGGAAGCAGAAATACTGAAGATTGGACATCATGGCAGTAAATATAGCACTTCCGATACATTTTTGATGACAGTTAACCCGAATATTGCCGTGTTTTTGACGGGCAAAAACAATTATGGTCATCCACACATAAGCATTCTTGAAAAGTGCCGGGAAAAAGGTATAATGTTATACAGAACTGACGAAAATGGTGCCATCGGTCTGTTTGGTCTTTACAAAGATCAAGCTCCATATCTTCGCACTATCAGGAAGGGAACCTAATATGGCATATCAGGTCGGCAACAAAAAAGAGCATGCCTTTGTCACCATCGGCAGAGACATTAAAGAAGGCGGTTTCCCAAACCTTCTTCTTCTTTGTGGAGAAGAAACCTATTTGACGAAATGGGCATTGGATCTGTTGGTTTCCAAAACGGTTGAATCATTAGCAAGAACCATAGACTATTCGCTTTTGGATGGCAAAGAAATTACATGGAATGAAATTTTAAATCAATGTGAAACATTGCCTATGTTGTCTGAAAAGAGAGTTGTGGCGGTTTCGGATTTCTCTCCCGGCCAACCAAAGGAAATGCTAGAAGATTTTTTGCATTTGCCCGAACATACGTTACTCATTTTTTTACAAAGTGGTGCCTGTGACCGAACCAAAAAAACCGGACTGGCCTCACTGGTTGCCGCAACAGGAAAAATCTATGAATTTGAACCGCTGGAAGAGTCTCAGCTGAAAGCTTTTATTCAGAAACGCTTGAAGTCGGCGGGGGTGTTAGTTAAACCATCGGTGTTATCATTTCTCATAACAGCCAGCGGCTACGGGGAGCGGGATAGCACATACAATTTATTTCAACTTGAAAACGACTTAACAAAAATGGTCGCCCACAGATCAGGGGATGAACTCAACTTAGATGATGTCAAAGCATGTTTGTCAGAAACCATTGAAACCAATACGTTTGCAATGCTTGATGCAATCGGTAAGAATAGGAAAGATGAAGCATTCCGCTTGCTGCATGATATGTTTCGCAGCGGTGAAAATGCGTACCGGCTACTTTCCACCATTACTTCACAGATGGAGTTGATGCTATGTGTAAAGGAATTGCGGCAAGAGGGCCGAAGCCCTGTAGAAATAAAAAATGAATTAAATGTTCATGAACTCCGAATCAAAAAAGCGCTGGCCTTTTCAGAAAAATTCAGTATAGGCGAGCTAAAAGGAATTTTGGTGAACATTTATAAGGTAGATAATCAAATTAAAACCGGTGTGCTAGAATCAGAAATGGCACTTGAGATGGTGATTGCGGAAATATAAAATGGTGATTGCCGAAATAAAAGGTGATTACTGAAATATTAGAGGAGGATTCTATGTTCAGAGAAATGAGAAGAATTGGTAATGCATTGCCGAAAGAAGAAGCCATCGCGATGCTTCAAAAGGCGACCAACGGTGTACTGTCGGTCACGGGAGACGATGGATATCCCTATGGTGTCCCCGTCAGCTTCGTATACCGTAATAGTCAGATCGTATTCCACTGTGCAACGGAAGGCCATAAGATTGATGCCATCCTACGAAATCCAAAAGTATCTTTTTGTGTCGTAGAACAGGATATGATTATCCCTGAAGACTTCAATACCCTCTACCGAAGTACCATTGCATTTGGGACAGCTCGGATTTTATCGGGTGAAGAAAAAAGGGAATATATTGAAGCCATTGCCAAAAGGTATGCACCGGATTATGACAAAGAAGCCAAAGCATATATTGCATCAGATTGGTCGGGATTCAATGTTGTTGTTATTGATGTGGAGCATTTAACAGGAAAAGCCGGAGACTGATCTCCGGCCTTGGCTTATCATTTCAGAAGATGTTCTGAATAGATGTAATGATAAAATAAGATATGCTGCGTTTGCAGTGTGTCTTATTTTTTAATAAATTTTGCAGGTCTTTTTTCGAAGAAAGCACTTATGCCTTCCATTTTGTCCTGGGTATCAAAAAGTTCGGCAAATCCCTCAACTTCAAGGGCAGAGGCACCGGAAGTATCCATATCGTACCCTACATCTATGGTAGTTTTCGCTGATGCCACCGCTAAAGGAGCCTTGGAGATAATTTTTATGGCAAGCGCAGTCGCCACATCCATTAAATGCTCGGGGGCGACAACTTTTTCTACTAGACCAATTCTGTTGGCTTCCTGGGCATCAATAATATCCCCAGTCATAATCAATAATTTTGCCATCCCTTTTCCAACAAGCCGGGGTAGTCGTAGCGTTCCGCCAAATCCTGGAATGATACCCAAATTTACTTCTGGTTGTCCGAATTTTGCTCTCTCCGATGCAATTCGGATGTCACAAGCCATTGCCAGCTCGCAACCTCCACCTAAGGCAAAACCATTGACAGCAGCAATGACAGGTTTTGGAGTGGATTCAATTAGATTCATTACCCGATGACCATTGGCACTCAATTTATGTGCAGCAACTGAATTCATCTCTTGCATGGCCGCGATATCTGCTCCGGCCACAAAGGCCTTTCCTTCGCCTGTGACGATGATTGCCATTACGGACTCATCCTTTGCTACTTGAGTGAAGGCATCGAAAAGATCATTCAATACATCGTTATTCAAAGAATTCATTGCATCCGGCCTATTGACGGTAACGGTTGCAATACCTTGATTGATTTCGATTTTAACATTATTGTACATGGCGTTTTCCTTTCTGTTTCTATGGGATATATGGTAGCATGAAAGCCGGAAATGTTCAACTTTATGTTTAAGTTCGTGTGGGAGATTCTGCCTGCAGGCGGAGTTTATTTAAGGTATTTCTTACAGTAGGAACAAGAAGAACAATCACTGTCATAGCAGCCTCAGCCCCAAGATAAGTCAGGTTGTACCACAACGACCAAGTAAGCCCGTTGAAATTCTCTGGTGCATATGCGCTGAAAAAGATGAAACCAGAAAGGACTGCAACGATGTATCGGCAGAAAACACCAATGAGATATCCTCCAATTAATCCAATTTTTTTATGATTTCGAAGCACACCACCAACTGCCAGTGCCCCAAAAGCCATGGGATAATCCAAAAATACCTGGACAGGATGTACGATGAATGGGTTGAGCAATAAATTAAGAATGCCAACTCCGACACCAACAAGCATCCCTTTGGACATGCCGAAATAGTAAGCAGCTAAAAATACCGGAAGCATGGAGAAGGGTGTGACCGAGCCACCCTGAGGCATGCGAAACAGAGTCAATGCGCCGAGGGCGACAGACAAGGCCATTAAAATGGCTGAGATAGCAAGAATTTTTGTGGCGGGTATCTTGCCCCCACTTTGAATAGACATAAAAAAACCTCCTTACGAAATAGGAGGGGACGGACAATAAGTCCGTTTACGCTTCCCTACGCCGTCTTTAAACGGATCAGGTTGTGAGGGTACTGCCGGCAATGCGGCCAATCTCAGCAAAAGCTCCCCTAGCATGAATTATTCAATTAATCGTTTTCACTACTCTCTTCAACGATTGACCATATCTTATCCAACCGGAAAGGGATTGTCAAGGTGCAATCGTTTTCTTCGAATATATAACAAGCAATGTGCCATGTTGAACTTGAATGGTTGCTGATGCTCCCGTAATTTCATTGCTGACACCCACCGGGAAATCTTGAGTTAGGATGGCATTGGTTAGGGGATAAGCAAACCCTGTTAAAGTAACTCCGCTGGAAACGGGTGTCCAGGACAAGACTGAAACGGCATAACCCGGCATCGCTGCTAGGGTCATGGATTGGTCAGTTAAGATATGGATTCTGTTGTTTTCATCCAGTAAACTAACTTTGATACCTTGATGGCTGAAACCGACTAGGTTCTGTAGGTTTGCAAGTGTATGGTCAATCCGACCGCCCAAACCGCCGACGATAATGATTTCATCGCAACCCTGTGTCAAAGCGTATTCCATGCAAAGAGCAGTATCGGTTTGATCTTTCTTTTGGGGTGCTTTGATCCAAAGAATTTCCTTCGGCAACTGATGGCGGTCAAACCCCGCTTCATCCAGAGAATCCATGTCACCAATTACAGCATAAGGTACCAGCCCGGCATGGAGTGCATGTAGCAAACCGCTATCGGCACACAAGATTAAATCTGAAGGCTGCGGTGTTATCAATTTTGTGATTTGTCCCTCAACAAGGGAGGGAATTAATATACATCTTTTCATATGATGATTATATATCTTGAAAAACCTCTTTGACAAGGATATAATGAAACCACGTGAAAAAACACAAAAAGGAGTACTAAATGGACCAAAAAATCGTTGAAAATGTAAGGAATATTCTGAAATCTCAAGTCGACCCTGTGTTGGAACAACACTACGGCGGCGCGATTTTGACGGGGATTGAGAATGGAGTCGCAATGGTGAGACTAACCGGGGCATGTGCCTCCTGCCCATCGGCTCAGGATACCATCGAAAGTGTTGTGAAAGATATTTTATTGCCCCAGGTTCCGGAGCTAAAAGACGTAATATTAGACACTTCCGTCAGTGAGGACCTCATTGACATGGCAAAAAAAATATTAAATAAAGAAATATAGCAAATTGTGTATATTTGGTACAAAATTTGCTAGTTATTAAATGTGGTAAGTTATAACATTTACATATAATTCAAATAAAAGGAGTGATTTCATTATGCTTATGACAGGGCAACAGTACATCGACAGTTTAAGAAAACTAAATACCAGAGTATACATGTTTGGAGAAAAGATAGATAATTGGGTAGATCATCCAATTATCAGACCTTCAATCAACTGCGTCAGCATGACTTATGAGCTGGCTCATGATCCCCAATATGTAGATCTGATGACAGCAAAATCAAGTTTGACCGGCGAAACCGTCAATCGATTTGGCCATCTTCACCAGAGCACCGACGACCTTCGCAAGAAAGTCAAGATGCAACGTTTGCTGGGACAAAAAACAGCCAGCTGCTTCCAGCGTTGTGTTGGAATGGATGCTTTTAATGCCGTCTTTTCCACCACCTTCGAAATCGACAAGAAGTATGGAACCAGCTATCATCAGAACTTCGTCAACTATTTAAAGCATGTTCAAGCCAACGACTTGACTGTAGACGGTGCAATGACTGATCCTAAGGGCGACAGATCTCTGGCACCTTCCAAACAGAAGGATGCTGATCTGTTCCTGCACATCGTCGAAAGAAGACCTGACGGTATCGTAGTTCGTGGCGCTAAGGCCCACCAGACCGGTTCCATCAACTCCCACGAACACATCATTATGCCTACCATTGCTATGGGTGAAGAAGATAAAGACTTTGCAGTATCCTTTGCTTGTCCTTCGGATGCAGACGGGCTTTACATGATTTACGGTCGACAATCCTGTGATACCAGAAAACTGGAAGAGGGTGCCGATATCGATTTGGGCAACAAGCAGTTTGGTGGCCAGGAAGCTCTGGTTGTATTTGACAATGTATTCATCCCCAACGACAAAATTTTCCTTTGCGGAGAATCTGAATTTGCAGGCATGATGGTTGAACGTTTTGCCGGATACCACAGACAATCCTATGGTGGATGCAAAGTCGGTGTTGGCGATGTGCTTATTGGTGCAGCAGCTCTGGCAGCAGACTACAATGGTGCCAACAAAGCATCTCATGTCAAAGATAAGTTAATTGAAATGACTCACTTGAACGAAACCCTGTATTGCTGCGGCATTGCATGCTCCGCTGAAGGGTATCCTACACAAGCAGGCAACTATCAGATTGATTTGTTGCTGGCTAACGTTTGCAAGCAGAATGTAACCCGTTTCCCCTATGAAATCGTCCGATTGGCCGAGGACATTGCAGGTGGACTCATGGTGACCATGCCGTCAGCAGCTGACTTCAGATCAGATCTGGAAGTTGGAAGCAACGGAGAAACCCTTGGCGAGATATGCACCAAATACTTTGCTGCCGCTCCGACATGTACCACAGAAGAAAGAATGCGTGTATTGAGATTCCTCGAAAATATGTGTTTAGGCGCTTCCGCTGTAGGTTACAGAACTGAATCCATGCATGGCGCAGGTTCACCTCAGGCACAAAGAATCATGATTGCAAGACAAGGAAACATAGAAGCCAAAAAAGAACTGGCCAAAGCCATTGCCGGTATCAAATAGTCATGAAAATCGGTGTGAGATTTTGCGGAGGCTGTAACCCTAGATTTGACAGGGGCATAGCCCTTGAAAAGATTAGGGAAAGCAAGCCGGACGACGAATTCCTTCATGCTGTTGAAGGGGAAGAGTATGATATGCTGCTGGTCATCGGCGGTTGCACAAATTGTTGCGCTACCTTTGACCACTTCCACTCCCATGCGGGAGTTGAAAAAATATGGAGCGAAGATCATATCCCAGAATTGCTGGAAGAAATCGAAATCGCACGAAAAAGGATTGCCAATCCTGAATAAGTTGAAATGGAGGATGTCAAAAGTTGGACTGGAAAAAAGTTTATGAAGAAAAAATATGCACAGCTGCAGAAGCGGTAGATTGCATACAATCCGGCGACAGAGTCGTCTTTGCCCATTGTGTGGGTGAACCCAAAGCCATGGTAGAAGCCCTGGTCGATAAGAAAGAGCAATACCGAAATGTTACCATCTCTCATATGGTATCCCTTGGAAAAGGGGAATATACATGGCCGGAGAACAAAGAGCATTTTACGTTTGAAGGCTGGTTCACCGGACCACCCACCAGAAAGAGTATCGAACAGGGACATGGAGAATTCGTTCCTGTCTTTTTCCACGAAGTGCCTGTTAATATCCGCAAAGGTATTTTCCCGGTGGATGTTGCCATGGTTATGGTTTCTCCTCCCGATGAAAACGGATTTTGCTGCACAGGTGTTTCCAGCGATTACACTATGCAGGCTATGAAATCGGCAAAGATTGTATTGGCAGAAGTTAATGATCAAGTCCCTGTCACCAATGGTGATGTGTTGGTTCATGTCAACGATGTGGCCCATTTCGTTCTTGACAATCATCCGCTGGCGACCATTCCACTGCCTAAGATTTCAGAAGTTGAAGAAGCAATCGGCAAAAATTGTGCATCCCTCATTGAAGATGGATCCACTTTGCAGTTGGGCATAGGAGCTATTCCCGATGCGGTTCTTTCTCAGTTGAAAGAAAAGAAGGACCTTGGAATACATTCCGAGATGATTTCTGACGGCGTGGTTGACTTGTATGAGGCAGGCGTCATTAATAACAGCAAAAAGACCCTGCACCCCGGAATAATGGTCGTGACATTCCTGATGGGAACCAAAAGGCTATATGACTTTGCCAACAAAAATCCCGACATCTTGATGAAGCCGGTTGACTATGTGAACCATCCTTCCATTGTTGCACAAAACAGCAACATGGTTAGTATCAACGCTTGTATTGAAGTGGACTTCATGGGACAAGTAGTATCAGATTCCATTGGAACCAGGCAGTTTTCAGGGGTAGGTGGCCAAGTAGACTTTGTCCGTGGTGCTTCTATGAGTCATGACGGCAGAGGTAAGGCAATCATTGCGATGCCTTCTTCCACCGTAATGAAGGATGGCACCCGTGTCTCCAAAGTCGTGCCATATATTACCCATGGCGCAGCAGTCACCACATCCAGAAACGATGTGGATTATGTTGTAACCGAATACGGAATCGCACCAATGAAAGGGGTATCCCTCAAACATAGAGCGCGTAACCTGATTCGAATTGCCC
>JBGSVW010000003.1:0-22903 GCA_041752735.1 Anaerovoracaceae bacterium
GCTCAGCTTAACATCTTTGAGCATATATTCATCGATGTCGCTGTGAAGCAAATAGCTATCACATAATATCTGATACATTATAGTGCCCCTTCCTGCCATTCAAATGTAATTGTCCCGGTCCCGGTTATCTCTAGCGTGTTGTTCCCTTCAAGAAGTGGGATGGTTGTCTGCATGGCAGCTACGATTCCATAAGAATACGTCACACCATCCATAACGATTGAGAAGGCTGCGGTTGTGGTGATTTTTGGGAAGGCTTTTTTTCTGTCATTCGTAATAACCACAGTCTTAGATGTTGTGATCACCTCCTCCTGGGTAGTTAAGGCGTTTTTGTACTTATAAGGGTCACACATGGCAGAGACAGTTATTTCTCCTGTCGCAGCAGTTGCGTTCCATTCATCTACGGATAGTCTGCCGTTATAGTAGTAATCCGGATCTGTGTCTATGGTGATGTTCACTCTTTGTCCGTGCAGTTTGTTTTGAATTTCCGAAAACACGCTGATGAATTCTCCACCGATTTTTGTGAATTTAAATTTAAGTTCTCGGTCATCGTATTTTACCTCTCCAAAGCACTCAGACATATCAACCGATTTGTTTGCTCCCGGAACTTTGATTATGTCCATCCTTACATTCGGGGCACCGATTACTTTGCTATTCATGAACAGTTCCAAGTCGGTGCTCGAATGATAAGTTCCGAATCTAATGCCATTGGCCATATCCTATCTCCTTTCTAAAAGTCTTTGAAGCTCCCTGTCCATGGGTGACGCTATCGCACCCACAAACTCGCCAGTGTCTAGTACGATTTTCAGGTCCAGCATGCGACGCATGAAGGCTTCCATAAGTTGTATGAGCCTGTCGTTTCCATTGCCTTCTTTTACTGCCGTTCTGACGTAATCCATCAAGGTTGAAATAGGTGTTACAGCCTCCGGACCCGCTTCTCCAACTCCTTTAAATCCATTTGCTGTTGGGAAAATGGTTGGCGAATCGAATATACCGCCGTTTGCGTACCAATCTATACCGAGCGACGGGATCTTGCCCTTTAATAGGTCTCCAAGCTCCCAGCCTTTTGGCTTGATCGCGAAATGGGGCAGCTTGATATTTGGTAAGTCTATATTGAAGTGGAAGAATCCCTTTATCGCGTCTACTATTCCAGAGATAATATCCCTTGCCTTTTCAATTGGCCCGGTTATCGCCTTTTTAATTGCATCGAAGATATCGGTTACAACCTTGATGGCTGCCCCAAATCCGGAGAATATTCCGGATATAATTGCAAAGGCCGTCTTGATTACAGTACCTACAATTGCAAAGACAACACCTATCACGGTCGATATGGTTCCCCAATTATCTTTAACCCATCCAACAACGCTTTGAATTACTGGCAAAAGGTATTGATTGAATATATCCACAACGCTTCCTACAACTGTCCCAATAACGCCAAATACGGTCTTTATAACCGCTTGTATTTCTGGCATATGTGCAATGATCCAGTCCGCCGCTTTTTGCATTACGGGCATCAACTGCAATCCAATTTGGGTAAATATTGCGCTACCTGAATCTTTAAGGGTTTGCATGGTGTCCGCAAACTTTGCTCCTGCGTTTATAGAGTCGTCGCTTAAAACGATTCCCAAATCCTCTGCTTGCTTACGCATTTCCTCAATGGACGTTGCGCCACCGTTTAGGATGGGCATGAGTTCTGCACCCTGCTTTCCAAAGAGCTTATTTGCCATTGCCGCTTTGTCTGTTTGGTTCGTCATGCCAGCAAGGGCATTCATTGAGTCCCACATAATATCTTCTTGGTTTCGTGTTTCTCCGTTGGCATCTTTAATTTTGATTCCGAGCTGTGAAAAAGAGTCCGCCGCCGCTTTGTTTCCTCCAACGGCCGAAGCAACAGTGTTCGTCAGCTTCTTCATGCCACCTTTGAATGATTCAATATCTCCGCCATTTTGACGCATGATATAACCTAGTTCTTGATATGTTTTATTTGACAGTCCAAGCTTCTGTGCATTTTCGTCTATGTCATCTGCTGTGCTTGCGGCTTTCATGGCCAATCCGCCAAGTGCGGCACCGGCAATAGCAGCGGCACCCACTATTGCGCCACCTATCAACGCGCCATTTTTAGCAAGGTTCCCAAATTTAGATCCTGTATCTTCCCCTTTTTTATCAACGTTCTTCAGGGAGTTGATGGCGTCTTTATCATCTATTAAAATCGAGCCAAATAATCTAAATAGTTCCATTGTTGTTCCTTTCTAAAATTTCAGCCATAATATCGTCTTTGCTGCGCTGATCATAAGTAATCTTCTTTGGTTTACATCTGTCACAGAACTGCTCAAAATTCTCAAATGTGTTCTGGTCATATGACGGGTACCTGACAAGCCACAGTTGGTACAATCGTGCCCGGTCCTCTTCATCGATGGCTCGTTCTATTAGCCCTATGGCATCTTTGATTGGCATGGAAAGCACATATTTGATATCTCCGTACCTCTTCAGCAGAAGGTCAGTCGTTTCTATCCTGTTGACGCTTCTGCTTAGTTGAAAAAATCAGCGAATCCCTCAGTCTTTATGAGTTCAGAAAAGAATTCTTGAATTTCTTTCAGCTTCATCTTTTTTACAGATTCCTCAGTTCTTCCCGAAAGGTCCGAAATCAGTTGTACAACTTCTTTTTTTGCCTTGTGCATATTCGATGCAAATTTCAAAGATACATCAATACCCAGGGCCAGGAATACGTCTTTGCCTACTTTCACGGCATCGCCTTTGCTCTCAAGCTTTTCCGCTTTTATGGTTTTGGCCAATTCGTTGGCTTCTATTGTTAGTTCCATCTTGTCAAGTATTTGGCTTAACAGGAACACATCGTCTAAATCAAAATCCTTCATAATTTCCTCCAATATTATTAATAGAAAAGAGGGCGGTTAAGCCCTCTAATCTTCATGTGTTATGCTGCATACTCCACATTCCAAGGCGGAGTGTTTCTTGTTGCCTCATTGTAGTGGGCGGTAAATTCAATCACCGGTACTACTTCGTTTTTGTCTTCTAGCTTCCATTCGATGTTGCCCATGTTCAAAGCATCTGTGATGTTAATCGTTACCGCCTTGCCATCTTTGGTTGCTCCAACCCATTTAACATCGTTATAGTCGCCTGCGACAATTGATAGGGTTCCAGTCATGATGGTGCTGGACGATGCGGCCGAGCCCTGAACGGTTGTGATAATCGTTCCGCTTGCGCCTGTTGAGGCTGGCGAATAAATCGCATCTGTCTTTAGGCCAACGGTATTGCAGGTGAACGTTACAACGTTTGTGCCTGCTGTGCCTCCTGGGGTCCAACCAGTGAACGTACCGGCTCTGATTTTATCTGCAACCTGGATTGCCGAATCAGTCAGAAGTACTGCGATGTTTACTGCCACACCATTTAGTGTGACGGTTACATTCCCGGAAGCATTCGCCGCTGCGATTATGGTCAATTGTGCCGTTTCATACCGTCCCGAGTTTAAAGCCGCACTCAATGCCGGATAATATTTTGTCATGTCCGCTGCATTGAAAAGCTCCAACGCATTAACGGTCAGCTTTGCGGTTTCTTTTTCAATGACGACTCGCCCCTTTACAGGTCCGCGGTCTCCATCGGCTTCTACGGGTCTGATTTCGCGCTCAATTACAAGCTCTGACCCGCCCCGAGTAAGTCCAATAGGTGTTACGCCTACCGTCACAACTCCATAGCCAAGTAGAATTTTTTCTGCTGTTGCTGCCATGTTTTATCTCCTTTACTTAAAATATGTTCTTGTTGCGTACCTGATATTAATCATCTGCGCTCCCACAAGCTCCTGCGTCGGTACAAATTGACGCATTTCGCGTTCGAAATGGGCGTTCAGAATGGATGTTGATATGATTTTGTGATTCAGTCCGGCATCGATAGAGTCCGCTAAATCTTCAATCGCCCTTACCGACGCATTGGTTTGTTCATAAATATCAATACTTATGTACAAGTCTTCGCTCGGGTAGGAGTTCACAATTGGATCCACCCTAAATATTACATAAGGGAATGTGGGAGTTTGTGGCGGCTTATTTCGATACACTCTCGCGTGTTTGGTTTGAAGATAAGTTAATACTTCATCAGCCAATGCATTAAGATTCACCTCTTTACTCCTTTCTTATTTCATCCAGGGCTTTTCCAATCATTTCTTGAATAAGGTTTGCATTTTTAATTACTACCGGTTTTATCGGATCAGCCTCTTGGCCGCTCATAATTCCACCCACAAGTCCAGGCCCTATACCAGATTTATTCTTATCAATAGATGCCTTAAATCCTATCTGTACCCCGGCAACGTTTCGCCCCGTTGATGAGTTATAGTCATATGCTGACTGTAACGCTTTTGATAGTATTTTGTATCTCTGTTTATACTGGCTTTTTAGTGTAGTGGCCCTTGTTTCTCGTACGATAATATTGCCGATAATCTTCATTACGTTTTTCGGTTTTTCTTGAATTTTTCCGATCACTTTGTCAACATTTGAGTCAAAGGTAAATGCCTGTTTTTTAGCCATCAGACTTCACTCCCAACGTATGCTGCGACGGTCAGTTCTGTAATGTCTCCACGGTTGTACACGCGCAAAATCACATACACAGCTCCGTCATATTTCAGGCGTTCGTCATTATCAAAATCAATTGAGCGAACTTCAAATATCATTTCCGGTTTCAGGCCTGCGTTTGCAGCCTGATAAAACTCGCTTTGTCGGACTGATTTTTTATTCGCAAAAACCGTTCTCCATGAGAAGGTATAAATTGACTCCCCGTGGGCTATGGATTCTGTGCCATTGCCCAAATCCACCACGTCCCGCCACATCACACTGCATCCTCCGGATAAGTATGATATTCAGCTGAGATTGATAGGTGATTCTTGAGGGACAGATATGATTCTGCCAGCTTTTCCGCATCCGGATTATCATATCCAAAATAGGCTTTGCAATAAGTGATGATTGCCCTCTTCACCAGCGGATCAGATTCAGCGTCAATGTCGTCGATGATATCAATTCCCGAAATCATTAGGTCTTTTTTACAAGCATCAATCAAATTGGTTATTTCGGTATTCATTTCATCACTTTTTATTCTCAGAGTCGCTTTTACGTCTTCAATCAGTGCCATCTTCATTCACCTTCTTTTTGGGCTTGTTGTCTTTTAGTTTTCGTATGCACCCTTTGAAAGATTCAACTTCCTTTTCTTCAATATCAACAATCGTGCCAATCTTGAAAAGCTGTCCTCTCGCGAATACATTGCTAAACACTTCGTATTTCACCGTTTCACCTCCTTAAAAAGAAATAGGGAGGGGTTTACCCTCCCCTATTACATTAAGTTGCAGAACGAGTGTATTTGTTGAACGCATCTGCCGTTACTTTTTTACCATCTACGAGGGCTAATGCTCTGTAAACGGTAGAGCCGCTTCTAAATCCAACGGATTTATCATTTGCGATTTCAACTCCAGCAGAGATATTCATTGCGTAGAAGGAGAAGTCTCCAAATACGATGGTTCCAGCTGCAATTCTGTCACACAGAATTACCGGATATCCCAGGATGTTTTCTTTCTCTGCTGCCTGTAAGTCAAAAGCTTCGCTCTTGGTTGCCAGTGCAGGCAGAACATCGGAATACCACAGCGCGGAAGGCATTGCAAAGCAAGCGTCGATTCTGTATCCGTGATCTGGAAGGTTTCCGATGATGGTTAGGATATCGGTGAAGGTCATTGCAGCCTTAGTGTATTCACCAGTGTTGGTGATTTCGCCAGCCTTCAAAAGGCCAGTGGGTTGTGAGGAACCAGTGCCGTTAAAGACTGCGTTTTCCAGAGCCTTCGCCATTTTCTTAGCAAGTTTGTTTACCAAATATGCCTCGAATGCTGGAATTGCCATTAGTGCAACATCAGCACCAATTTCGACGGTCTTAATAAGTTTGTAAGCCGCCAAAGAAATGGTTGTGATACTGTCGGATGAATCGGTTGATGCAGTACCTACCGCAACCCAAGACGCATCATTTACGGTGTCGTCAACGGGGATAGACAGGTTGGCAGGAATGAAGGACAGGTCAATTTTGGCCAAAATCGGAGCGATGTATTCCATCTTCTCAACAATTTTGTTCAATGTGTCTGTCGGGATTGCTCCACTTGCGGTCACTACGGTGTTTTCCTGTTGGGTCAGGCTTTTCCCCTGCAGCTTTTTCAACCATGCGTTTCTATACTCCGGGGTTGATACGACGTCAACGGGGTTCATTTCCAAAATGTTTGTGTTTTCCACTTTCTTTTCGTCTCCTTTCAGCTCGACTGATTTGTTTTCTAAAATAACGGGTGTTTGCTCATCTCTTAATGCTTCCATGTTCGCATTGGCCAGGGCGATTTCTTCCCATTCGTTGTCCAATCCTTCGACTTTTTTCATCACTCCGTTGGCTTCCTCTATGTTAGACTCAGCCATGAGAGCTTCAGCATCAGACATAAGCTGGTTTCTTTGTTCTTGGTATTCTTGCTTAGTCATTAACTACTCCTTTCAATTTCAGATAGTTCATCTTTGACTTCATTAAAAAAACCGCCTCATCATTTAGCGATTCTTGCGGTTTTAGTTTTGAATTTCTCATTGTCTGTATCACTTCAGGCGGAAGCATTCCAGACATACTTACGGCGGCCACAAGCTGTGGTGAAGTTTCAAACATAATTTCATCCACAAGGCCAAGTTCTTTAGCCCTGGCAGCAGTGAACCATGTTTCTTTATCCATAAGATCAAGCAACTCTTCTTGTGCTTTTCCGGTTTTTATTCTATAAGCGTTTGCCACAGTTTCGTTTGCGCCTTTTAGAATTTCAGCCGTGTGCTCCATGTCATGATAGTCTCCACTTGATATTGCTGACACATTATGAATCATCAGCTGCGCCGTTGGGGACATCTTTACCGTTCTTCCAGCCATCGCAATCACCGATGCCGCACTTGCAGCGATTCCAACAATTTTTGATGTTACATTTCCGGTATATGATTTCAACGCCGTGTATATTTCGCTTCCGGCAAATACAGATCCGCCGCCAGAATTTATCTCTACTTCGAGTTCTTCGCCATTTGCCGATTCAATTGCTTTCGCAACTGCCTTTGGTGATGTATTAGCAATATCGAAATAGTCATAAATCCACGCTTCGTCGTCATTGACAATTACGCCTTTAACGTATACTTTTTTCACTTTTTACCTCCTTCCCTTACTCAGATGTCGGCCTGGTATCAAGCCGTCTTATAAACTCATCTCCGCCCTCACGAGGCGCCATGCTGAGTGCTTCTCTGACCTCATTAGGATTCATAATCCCTCGGTCAACGAATTGTACCAGCCCTAATTTGGTTTGCATGCTGGCAAATCCAAGGTTACTTCCTTCAAAAACAATCTTGTTGCCAAACCCACGCGCTTTTCTGGTGAAAAGTCTGCGAGTATATTCGTTCGAAAGTTGAATGATATCGCATTCTAATGCTGATTCGTAATAGCTGATCCATTCGTTTTCTGAAAAGCTTCCTTGAACGATTTTTATATTGGTATTGAAGAAAGACATTATTCTTTGAACCGTTCTGTCCATCTGCACAGCATTTGGTACATAATCCTTTGGTTCGACCTGCTGAACGTCTGCTTTAGCGTCCGTGGCAGCTGCACCAACTGTGGTGCTTTCAACATTCATGTAGTTTTTTATGAAGGTTTCGGTATGTTTTTTCATGTCTTCCGGCCGGAGCGAGTTTGTAAATTTCAAAAGCCACTTGATTACATTCGAGTTTTTTATGGCTTTAACAATGCCCTGGTCCGTTGTTGTTACAATTTCCATCAACGGTGCCAACGCTCTTGCCGGCGATTCTCCAAATATTTCATTGGAGTTGAAATCTTTTCTCAGGTGTATTACATCCGCATATCTGAACGTAACCGAGCGTCCATTTTTAAGCATGAATTTCAGGAACATTTCGCCCGAATTATTTTGTAGTGCCTCGCTCGACATTGCGGTTATCGGATATATAGCAATTGGATATTCGTTTTCATCTCGATGAATAAATGCAAATGCGTTATTATTCAATTCCAATTGTGTGATCATCTTTTCTTGAAGCATCTGGCCTGTCATATACGGGTTTGGTTCTTCAAGCAAGAATCTCATATATACATCCGGATTTACCTTAATCCCGTCTTTGTCTTTCCTGATGTGCTTTGCCACGGCTTTCCCAATGGCTCTTGCCTTCGGCCTGATAGCAGACCGTACAATATCGCTTTGATATAAATTGCCGTCCCAGGCATAAAACCCATTTCCCTCATCCGTCATCATTTTGTACGAGGATACAGTTACGGTTTTATTCCTGAAGGTATCTAAAATGCTCAACCTCTCACCTCCTTAGATGTTATTGATATAGCTTTCATAGTTTCGTTCGTAGCAGACATAAGCATCAAGCAGCGAAGCAACACCATCAATTCTGCGGCGGGCTTTTGATGTTTTCACCAGCGTGATATTGTCGTTTCTGTCTATTTGTATGGCTGCATTTGAAAGATTCCATTTCAGAATCGGGTTGTTGTCATAATTAATCTTTTTGGCTGTCAATTCAGGCGCAAAATTTTTCATCGGGTTGCTCATGGTTTTTGCCCCCTGGATAACCGGTTCGATTCCGTGTTTTCCGAAATTGTTTTGCAATTCATCCACAATGTATTGGCTGTTCCATGAGTCATATCCGATTTTGTAAACGTATATGTCCAACTCATTTTGAATACTTACGAACCATTCCACGACATCCTTATAATTAATTTTCAGACCCTCGGACACTCTCAAAAATCCTCTTTCCATCCAAACGTCATAAGGAATTTTGTCTTCTTTTGTGCGCTGTTCTAAAAGTCCGGCTGGAAGCCAATACATCTGCTTCACATATAAGATTTCATCATCTGGCACCCTGAAAATAACAGTGGCGCAGGTAAGGTCTGTTGTTGAGGAAAGGTCAAGTCCACCAATACAATACCTGGGTTTCAATTTCGCAATGTCATATTTTGCGGTATTGTTCAGTTGGTCAAACGTCAGCCATGATTCGGAGGAAGTCTCGCGGATATTGAACTCCTTGCAGACAAGATTTTTTACAAGCATGGGATTTTGTTTTGCTTTTTCAACTTTTTCTTTTAGTGTGTTATAATTCTTGATTGTGCCAAGTCCCGGGTTGGCTTTTCGCCAGCACTTTTCATCTTTCCATTCTTTTTTTTCGTCCAGCTCATATATGAATGATATGGTCCGGGGGTCCTTGTAACTGTCTTTCTCAAAGTAGCCATTAATTACATTCGAGGCGTCTTCATACTCCTGGTCATATATGTCTTCTCGAATCGTTCCAGCTGTTGAAGTTATGAATATCAGAGGTTGCTCTCTGGCTGACATGCCATCAGCGATGATGTCGTACAGCGCCATTCCATTTTTCCACTGGTGTATCTCATCCATTAGCGCGCCATGTACATTGGGACCATCCATGGTGTCTGCATCTGAAGCCAAATGCTTATATACACCATCGTTGTATTCCGTCTGAAGCTCAGCAACAAGCATCTTTACTTTTCTTCTGAGAGTCGGCGACTTCGAGACCATTCTCTTTGACTCTTGCCAGATGATTTTTGATTGGTCTTTTTTTGTAGCCACTGCGTATATTTCCGGGCCGGCTTCACCATCGGCAGTCAATAAATATAGCCCCACAATGGAGGCTATCAGGGATTTACCATTTTTCTTTCCAACGATTAGTCTTGCTTTCCGGTATTGCCGGTTCCCGTTAATATCAATAAACCCGAATATTGTTGCGAGACATGCCTTTTCCCATAATTCTAAAACTACCGGGTGGCCGCCAAATTTTCCCTTTGAGTGCTTGCAATAATTTTCAGCAAATTCAAGTATATGATTGGCTCTCTGCGGAGAATAAAAGAATTCGTCCGGATTGTTTATTTTGTACGCAATCCATTCAAACGTCTTGCGTACTTTTATTGACACAACCTCTTCACCGGATTTAATTTTTTCGTAGTATTCCAGAATTGGGTTGTATTCCAGCGGGTACTTAATCATTACAAATCCGCCCTTGAATTTACAAAGTCATCAAAGGGATCATCTTTGTTGATGGGCTTTTCTCGTTTGGGTACCAGGTCTGACATCTGTTTGATAATCGACTGATAATTTTTGTTCATGGTGTTGTACAATCTGGCAACCGGTCTTTCTCTTTCGTACGGATCCAGCTTCTCAGATTGTTGAAATTCTTCTGTAAAACCGTTCGTATCTAGGTCCATTTCCATGTCTTCTAGCGTAATTCTCATGAAAGCAGCACGGTTTATAAGACCTTCGATGATGCTCTTCTGTTCTTTCGGCACATCTTTATAAATTCTTATAAGTCTATTTTTTTCTTTTTTAATTCTGGCATCTTTTTCTAGATCCGCCTTCTTCATCATAAATTTCACCTCATTGGGTAGGGGGGTCTCATGCGCGACCCGTGCGTTACAGGATTCTTCACCGCCGGTCTGCGACGCCCTCCTGCCCGTCCTGTTTATGGGGGGGACTATGGTTCATAGTAAAATTGCTTGAACCATTTCTCTATTACTTCAAGTTGTTTAGCTTTATCTTTGCGTTCGTTATCATTCATTGCCCTTGCTATGCATTCTTCTTGTGTCGCCTCAATGAATATGATTTGTGTTGCCCTTACATGTGTCTCTAGCGCATCACGTTCTTCTTGCTTTGGAAGGCCAGCAACAACCCATACGTTATTGCAATCCACTTCTCTTTTTCTGATTAGGTCATACAGCATTTCCCGTATCATAATTGCTGTGCTCAATAAGTTGTCATTACATTCTGTTTTGGTTTTAAGACTTATGCTTTGTTTGATTAAGTCTAGATCAACAACCATATCGCCTTCTTCCATATGCTTTTTCACATATGTTGTCTTTCCGCTTGCTGGGCTTCCCCATACAATATTGACGCCCATAGGCAGCAGGTTTCCTTCTCCATCAAACTTACAGCGGGACATTGTCTAATCACCTCTCTATTAGGTCTCCATTGTTTTCAAACATCACATCATCACGCGTTGCACTTGTTCCATAGTGCGTGTGATTATGGCACTCTTGACACATGTATTCAAGGTTGTCCCAGTTCAATGTCACCTCAGGGTTGCTTATGTTCTCCGGGGTTATTGGTATCTTATGATGCACAATATATCCGGGTGTATGTCTTTCTTTGGCAAGGCACCTCTCACATAACGCATGTACCGATGAGATGTATCCATCCCTACACGCTAGCCACGCCTTGCTTGAATAGAATGCCTTAGCATAATCCTTAGCCATGTTGCCTACTCCTTGGTTATTCTCCTAAACAAAACAGCCACGATGCATCAACACTGTGGCTGTTCCGAAGGAGGTTAGATTATGAATAACCGTCGTTTGTTACTTCTTTGGACACTATCATAATATCACCGTTATTTTTCCCCGTGGGGACATCTTTATAACATATACATATTCCTTGCTAATTCATTTAGAAAGCGAGACTTCCATCGCTTGTAGGTCTTATTAGCTGCATCATCCGGGTACTTCTCAAACTTCACGATGTTGTTCCACACGCCAGTGCGATATTCTTCAGGGATACAGTACAATGCATTCTCAATTGCTCTTAACTTGATGCTCATCTGTACCCGCTTGATAGCCTCTCTCTCCGTTTGGTTTGCTATGTTCCTTCCCTTTGGCTGTCCATCAGGAGGTTGCGGGCTGTCTTGTATGGCATCCTCATACTCATTCTTTAGCCTCTCATAATCTCTGACCATGTAAATGCACTGTTTCCAAATTGCTCTTGGCAATAGGTTTGTGTTTGGCTGATAGTCTCTCATGCTCATCCCCCTCTCTTTGGTCTGTCAAAGTTCCACGCCGGGTCAAACTCTTTATCCAAAGCTAATGGCTTATGCCCTGGGCACAGACCAGTCCATTTCAATAGCTGATACTTTGCCTGTTCTCCCAACTTTCGTTTGTCCATGTTTCTTTCGCATTCAAAATTAGCACAGTCACACCCACAATATACTTTCATTGGTCGCCTCCGTTCAACGCAATACCAAGCTGCTCTTCATTTCGAAGAAGCTTATTATAATTTCTTTGATTTTTAACAACAGTTCCCTTGTACCATCGCCTTAGTCTTGGCTCTTCTTCCATGGACACCATGATATATTCCAGGTGTTCAAGCCCAGTGATGGCATTCTCATATCTTCTAACCGAATCTTCATCGATGTAATATCCCTTCAAGGCTTTTGGATCCGGAATTTCCCTGGCATCAATAACCGTTTTCTTAACCATTGGCCTAACAATGTTCCGGCTGGTTGTGTATCTTCTTTTGAACACATTTCCATCTTCCCGGAAGGTCTTTGATGTTTCTTTTACTAGGTATTCAGCAAGCTTATAATAATTCCTTGTTTTGTTCAGCACCGATGGCCTTACTTGTCCATGGGTCCATGCCGGTAATATCTGCTCAAAGGCAATATGGCTGCAAATAATGTGATGGTGGATTCTAGCATGCTTATATTCCGTAACTGCTATCCATTTCAGGTCTATGCCTTCTTTGTCTGCAATGGCTTTTAATTTTCTAACGAATTTATCCTTGTCTTTCTTCGCCTGATCAGTTGATGGCTCTTTGCCGTCATAATTCAGGACAAGGTGCCAGTCTCCCGGAACAAAGTTATGGTTGATTAATCTTGTCAGTGCCTTTTCTGCATTTCTCTGATTCACCGCCAATACTGCATCCGGTGTTGGATTAGATTTGGCAGCTCTTTTGCCTGATTTTGTAATCATGATTGCCGGTCTATATGTTCTGTCTATGCATGCACCTGCTACACAAGTCTCAACTACAATTTTCATGATTACTCCTTTCACGCATTATTAATACTCTTACGAACATCTAATGCTCATCCCGAGCGCCAATTTTTTTCCTATATATAATGTAGATTTGATGGTGATGCCCCCGGGTTTCCCCGGGAGCTTTTAAGCTTTAAATGATTTCCTCTTCAATGTCTATGTCTTTCCTCTTTACGGAAATGCTTCCGTCTGACATCTTCTTTATGTAGGCCGTTGTTCTTTGGTTGATTTGAATGGTAATGGTTTTGATGTAGTCTTCAGCAAGCTGGTCAACTGCCGGATTCATTATTTCCGCAAGTGGTACGCCGAACACGTTACCGATGTATTCTTTGACTGCTTGTAGGTTTCGCATTTTAGCTTGATAATCAGTAGCCTCATCACAGGTGCAGTTTTTAGCTATAATCTCTTCAATTTGCTCTTGGGTGAGATCCGTTGATTCTAGGATGTCCTCAGCCGTTACCGTTTGGATTTGTTCACAGTATCGGCACTCTCCGGTTATTGTTTTCATGGGGTTACCTCCTCTATCTTTACTTCGATTCCTTTGCCCTCGTCTCCGATGATATTCACAACTTTCAACCAGGTTGGTATAATCGCCACATTTGAATTGTCTATATCTCTTTGTAGCTTTCTTCGGTACGCCTCCATATCGTTGGGGTGAAGAAGTACCGTCGATTGAAGTATTAAAACTTTTTTCAATTGGTTACCTCCTAAATGTCTATTTTGGGATACTGCTCGCTTGCAATAACACCGTAAGCCGTATGCAATGGGGTTTGATGGGTTTTATGGCTTCTTATAATATGTTTGGCTCTGCTACTCATTTGTCATTTCCTCCTTTTGAGTGATTTCTTTCCGTTTCAATGATTTCTCTGTATCTTACAAACAAGTACGAGCTCATCAGTAGCGATACCATCGAAATTACCGCACAAGCGATTACCATTTCATTATTCATTTCGTATCTCCTTCCATTCACACCGGGCGCATTTTTCCTTGTCATGCCATAAAGTAATTTTGCGGCACGATGAGCATTCCACTCTGTATACTGGAGTCTTTGAACCCTGGTCCATTCCTTGTTGTTGAAGCGGGATTCCTCCGCACTTACAATCCTTCATAATTTTGTCTCCTCACGGTATGATTATTGGCGATGCCTTGGACAGCGTCCGGGCTTTCTGCCACTTGGCATAGTCTGCATCCGGGATGCCATGTTTTTTAAATTCATCCATCAGATCATCCAGGTTCTTAACCTTCTTCATATTGATTTCATCCGAGTTGTCCGATGTCTTAAATTCTTCAAAAACGCAATCCGTTGCGTATTTGGCTTTTGGCTGGTTGGTAGGTCCTTTTATCCTAGATGGTCTTTTGTATCCGCTGGCAGCCTGCTTCTGTACGGCGATCTGTTGGGCTTTCTTGATGCATATTTCATCGGAGCAAATGGTTCGCTTTCTTTTGTTCCGGGCTAAGTTATAACTAAATTGTCCTCCACAGATTTTGCACGTTCCCGTTAATAGCATCCCGCCGCTCAATTGTTCGTTTTCCATGGCTTCCTCCTATTCCGGGAAGATGTCATTGAGAACCTTCTTCAGGGCCATTAGTTCCTCAATGCTGAAGCTTGCCTGTTTGCTGCTTTTATCATGGTCCGGTGACCAGTTTCGGATATCGTATTTTGGTTCTGCTTTGTTCCAGCTCACCAGGTTGAGTTCCATGGTCCAGCCACTTGGTTTTTCGCTTATGGTTGCAATGTGCCTTTTGATGTCACACGTTATCTCTGCCATGTCTAACCCTCCAATATGTTCTTTAATACCTTGGTTGCAGCGTCTTTCATTTTGCCGGCTCTCTCCGGATCCGTGGTGTTAATCTCCCGGATGCATCCGGCCACTTCCTGAAGAGTCAGCTGAAGGTTGTCCATATGAATTTTGAATTTGGTCAAGGTTTCGTTGCTAACTGTTTGTAGTTTTCTTTCCGCCTGGTCTGCCCGATGTTCCGCCGCTACCTTTGCCGCTTTGATATTGGCGAGCTCTTCATCAGATTCCGACATGGCCGCTTGCCTTGCTGCATACCTAGCATTTTCCTCTGCCTTCTTGATGGCTTCCTGTTTGTCCCGTTCAGCAGATGCAATCTTTTCATCGAGTTTCTTGATTTTGCTTTTTAGGGTATCAATCTCGCTGTTCTTTTTGTCGCCATCCTCGGCTGATGCCATGAGCATGTCCAGTTGGGCTTTGGTTTGCTTTAGTTGTTCAGAAAGCTTTTCCGTATCGTTTTTGTAAGCTGCGATTTTAGCTTCCAGGTCTGCATTTGGACTCTTTTCCTCTTCAACATCGGCAGCAATGACCTCTTCAATATCCTCTTCAGGAATGGTTAAAAGCTTCAAAGCAGTGGACATATTCAAAAGCGCAATAGATTGCGCTTTTGAGGTTAGCGCCTTATAATACACACTTTCCTCATCCCCAAACTCGTTTGACAGCTGCATATACTGCTGTGCTTTTCGAGTTGACATCCTCAAATTGTCTTCGATGTAGTCTTCCCATTCCCCATGAGGTACCAGCTCTTTGAGTTCCTTTAGGTTGCTTCCTACAATGATGGCGCCTTCCATTACGGATCTCTTTACTTGATTGATGGTTGCTTGGATTTCTCCGACTATCATTTCTTTTGTTCTTACCTGGGCATCAATAATCTCGTTCATTTTTTCCTCCTTATTTAACAAACGTTGGTGGGTATTTCCATTTCTTAGTTAATTCAATAACGGTTTCGAGCAGACTCACTGAATTGAATTCTTCGAGCACTCGGCGGCTGTATATGACGCAACCGCATTCGTTTACTCCTCTTAGGGCTAATTTTGCTCCGGGTATACCCAGTGCTCTTTCAGGGTGAAGTCTTACATATGCTTCCGGTTTCATGCTCCCTCCTACATGGCCGCCATGGCCGGTTGGTTTACCTCATAGGTTAATATTTTCTTCTGTTTTTATCCGCCCGGGCTATGTACATCTTCCAGGCTTCAAGGAATCGTTCTATCTCCGGAGTCATGACGCAGTTGTTCTTGCCTCTGCACTGAACGATGTGTTTATCCAGGCTTAATTCCAGGGTGTAAAACGGCTCATTTGGTTTGGCGGTTTGTCTTATAACGAATATGGTTGTTCTGCCTTTAAGCATTCGGTCATAATAGCTGGCCACGCAGTGATGAAGGGCTTTGCCTTCTTGCGACAATTCGGTATATGATTTCGTCGCTCTGATCTGCAGGTTTTTGTCTCCATATTCATATTTGCTTAGACCGCTTATGACGCCTTCAAATTCCGCCGCTTCGGCTTTACACTTTTGCTTTTCTATTTTGTCTTTCATTTTCGTGTATTCTTTGTTTACCCGGTCATGGGCATCTTTTAGATTGCTTGGGAATAAATAGCATTTGTCATTCAGGTCATATCCCAGTTCTTTTGCTTGCCGGATGTAGTCTCCATACATGTAAGACGGAATATTTTCAGCGTTCCTGGGCTCACGGTTTGCCATTAGCTTTCCCTGCCATTTTATAAACTCTTTGACGGTGCCCCCGTGAGGTTCCACACATCTCTTATATGTCAGAGTGCTGAAAAGGTTGGTTATCAGCTCCACATCATCCCGGCTCGTTACCGTCCATCCTTGTTTTTCTGCCAGGTGTATTCCGGTCAACGCGGTTGCGCTTGGATTTAGTTTTCCCAATAGCTTGATGGTGTTCCGATTTTTGATTTTGAAAAAGCTTTCAAGGGTTTTTCCCGGCCAGTATATTGTGTTTCCCCCTCCGCCTTTGGCAGCATAGGCGGCCACCTTATAGAATCCATTCTTATATAGCATTTCCAGTTTCGGGTATTTACGGCATTTTTCCATCATTATCATGGTTTGGGTTGGATCTAAGGCAAGCGCCTTTTCAGTATCCGCTATTACGTCCCGGCATCTTTTTAGGTATGACCTTTCAAGTGCTTTGTGCAGCATTGACAAATTCAGATAGATTCTCGGCTTTTGGTAGTTCCACATGCCGCCTATATTTGGAGCATGCAGTCCGGTTCCTTTGAACCATCCCCAAGGTCCGTAACAGGCTGAATAGTTTAGCCGGTATTGTTCGTGCCCCTTGGCATCAAAGAAGTGCACCTGGCAAGGCGAGTAATCTTTTTCAATGATTTTGTTTTCATCAAATCTGTTCATTCCCCATCGGCCATATTCGAATTGTACAAAGCAGTACACGATTGCCACACCACCCTTATGCGCAAAGCTCATGCCGGTAATCGCCTTCTGATACCATGCGGAATTTCCCTTTGGCAATGCTGGATTTTCTTCGTGGCAGTGAGGGCATTCATACTTTTCTTTTCTAGTGAACGGTCCACCTTCAAAGTACTGGTCACATGATGTGCAATATGCTTTCTGCTTCTTCTTACCGTTTTTGGGCCCGTATAGGATGTAGTTGTCAAACAGCTCACGATTGTCTGCTTGAATTATTTCTTTTCTAAATGTGGCTTTCTTCAGGAAGGCGACAACCTTTTCATTTCCTGTGTCGCATAGATTACTGAATTTCATGGCGCCACCTATATTTCGTCTAATATGTTTACGATGGCAGCCCTGGTCATAATGTTCTTCATGGCCGGAGTGATCTCGAAATAGTCTTCTGCCATTTCGCAGCACTCTTCATCGGGTACCCATGCACCGCTTTTTATTTGTCTCTTTTTTGCCTCGGCCCATATGATGGTTGATGCACCTTTCAAGGTTTTATCTTCCACCAGTAATTTGGCGGCGATTTCCTCGTTGGTGCATATCTTAGTAAAGTGTTCTTCAAGCATTTGAATTAGCGAGTCGTCTGCCTTCATCATTTCGTCGGTGATTCTTGCGATTGCTTCATTGGTTTTCATAATCAGACTCCTTTCGTCCAGGCCCACTTGTCATATACAAGGTTGATGCTGGGCCAGTTGGTATAATATTGATTTAAATAATTGCGTATCTTTTCTTCGTATTCTTCCGGTGTTTTGCCATGATCATATTCGTGATGGCACCGGTCGCAAAGGGTTACTATGTTTTCAGGGATTCCCAGTCCGGCACGTTCTCTGCTGATGTAATGAGCATTCGGTCTTCCCCAGTTGCCACAGATGATGCATTGGCCGTTATCCCTCTCTCCTACAATTTTGCGTACTCTGGCCGGTATATCAGTCGCTTTGCTCTTCTTGTGGTTCATAGTCATATATTGCCTTCCGCGATTTCATCTTGTAATTCTGCCTGACTGCTTCGATTTCTATTTTCAATGCTTCTGCCTCCGATGCCAGCTCTTCGCACCGGGCTGTATGCCCTAGCTGCAATGCATAACGGTATATAACTCGCTTGCCTTCCAACCTGTTCTCCAAGGTTTTAATCTCCCTCAGAAGGTCAACAAGGCACTCATGGATTCCATCATCCCCAAGGACTCCGCAATGGTCACAATAGATACAATGGTAATCGTGAATCATGGCGCCGGTGCTTCCACACTTCTTTGCCTTGTCATGAAGGTATATAGGTTTTTCACATTGTTTGCAGATGTTTGTTTGCATTGATTTATTCCTCAATTACATAATTGATAGCTTTTAGCGGACGGCTTTGAATTTTTCCGCCTTCTCTTTTTCCGTTTTGTAGTAAACCGTAGTTGCGATTAGTAGCAGGATCCCCAGGACGCAGCCACCGTCAAATGTGAAATATCCTCTCTCGAAATATCCTCCGGCTTGGCATAGTGCCGTGATTATCAAGGTCATGATAACCGCCCATCTTGTATTTGCTTTATAGTGTTTCATCGTAAACCTCCGCCTGTATTAATAACACTCTGTTTAGAATCTCATTGCCCTGCTTTTCGAGCCCTGCAATGTGGATGTTGGTAATCAGTAAGGCCACTAAGATTCCGGCCATAAACCCGATAAATATCATTTTGAAAATGTCTTCTTTCATTTGGTTACCTCCTTTAGCGGGCAGTTCTTAAACTGTTCTTCCCACGTATCATAATTCTTTTGCTGCGGTACGCATCCCACAGCCTTTGGTGACACCTTTAGGAGCGGGCAACCCATACATCGAACACACCAAGCATCCGATATTTGAATAGCGAGCTGATATTTTGTCTTTGACTTCATTTGGTTACCTCCGCTTTGCTCCGCATCTTTTCTTCTTCATTGCTCATTATTATTAAGAGTATACTGTGATATCTGAGAAGTGCTTTTGAGCCGGAGCGGCCATTGCTCCTTGTCAGCCTTGTGATTTCATTGGCCAGAGTTTCTTTGAGTGTAGTCCATAAGATTTTGTAATTCAGGTCAGCCCTCATCCTATCCAGTTCAACTTTGGCTCCGGCTAAAATTGTTTCCATTTCCTGTTCTATAATCCATTTTCCTGTTTCATTCATATCTTTGCCTCCCTCTTCCCATCCGGCCCGCTGCCTGGTTAGGGCAGCATGACCATCAGGGTATATAAATTGGCTAATAGGGGCTAATTAACATCTGGCATCCATAATCTTTGCCGCCACGTCTTCTACTGCGTATAAGCTTCCCTTGCCTTTTCCGCCAGGGTACTTGTCCAATCCTTCTACCAGCTCAGTGATCCGGCGATTACCATATCCAAGAAACTCTAATTTCTTTCTGCTTATCAACGGTTTCCCGCCGGTTTCTTGTTCTAGGCGGGTCACCCAATCTCTCCTCTTCATAATCATTTCTCCTTGTTTGATGGTTCTTGGTTATGCGCGTTTTGCCTCTTTAAGCGCAGTTTTGATTCCAGTTAGTATCAGGAACCTAACCATTTCCGATTGTGGTTTGTCGTAAAACTTATCTTTCTTCAATGTATCAAGCTCTTTCTGTATTTCAGGTGTAATAGAAATACTGAATCTTTTTGTCATATTTGTCATAACGTATCTCCTTTCATCAAATTGTATTGGTTCAGTGAACCACTTTGTGACATCAGTATATTGGTTCAGTGAACCACTGTCAAGAATGTATTTTGTCTTTTTTTAAGTACATCACTTGCATTTGTGGTGCAGTGGTGTATAATGTGCGCATGGAGGTGATTATTATGACAACAGATAAAAATAGATATACGGTTTCTGTCGATGATGATGTCTTTGAGCAAATTGAAGACTTTAGATTTGGGAAACGTTTTGGCACTCGCTCTCAAGCAACTGTCGAATTAATTAAGATTGGTCTTGCCGCATTACAAAAAGACGGGTTTGCACCTGTCGCAGCACATAATGAGAATCGTTCAAAAGAAGAAATTGAAATTATGAAAAAGGATATCGAAGAGCTTTAACTGCAGGTTGCGTGGGGGTGTGTAGTTGTTGTCTTATGAAGAGCTGATGATAGAAGCCGAGGGGATTGGCTTATCAGTTATAGAAAAGAAGTTTAGATCCGGCGCAAAAGGGCTTTGCAAAGGTAATAGAATCGGGGTTAGTAAAGATATTAGCACAACACAAGAAAAGCTATGTGTCTTAGCTGAAGAAATTGGGCATTGTCTTTTTACCGTTGGTGACATATTAGATCAGGATTCTTTATCCAATATAAAGCAGGAGCACTTTGCTTTGAAATGGGCCCGCGATAAGTTGGTCCCACAAGAGATGGTTTTATCAGCTTATGATGCTGGTTATACACATCCGTTTGATCTTGCTGATTTCTTACAAGTTGATGAGGCATTTTTAGTAAAGTGCTTAAAATCATATGGATTTATCTAAGGGGCTATTTATTGAAAGGAGTAAGCTATGAGTATTCCGGTTACAGTTAAAAAGCGGTTGGTTGAGGGCATAAAAAAGTACAAGCCAATTCTCAGCAAAGCCGAAAGTCAAGATGTCAACGAAAGCGATACCGTTACAATCCTGGTTGATATTCTCGCTGATGTTTTAGGATATGACAAATATACCGAAATCACATCCGAGCAGGCTATCAAAAAGTGTTTTTGTGACCTAGCAATTAAGGCGAATGGCAAAATCGAGTTATTGATTGAGGCAAAGTCAGCAGCCACAAATCTTAAAGACAATCATCTTACCCAGGCCACGAACTATTGCGCAAATTCCGGGATTGAATGGGTGGTTCTCACAAACGGCGTGACGTGGAAGGTTTTTAGGGTTCTTTTTGCAAAGCCAATCGAGCACGAACTAGTATATGAGTTTAGTTTTTTAGATTTGAATGTAAAAAAAGATTCGGATATTGAAATGCTTTATATGCTCGCAAAGGAAAGTCTAGGCAAGGCAAAGAACACAAATCTTGATGCTTTTCTTGCGCAGAAGCTGCTTGTCAACAAAGGAATGCTAGGGCAAATAATATTGTCCGAACCAGTTCTGGACGTTGTCAGAAAAACGCTAAAAAAGATTGCGCCTGATACAAAGATTTCAAATGAGGATATAGCTGCTGTTATTACTGATGAAGTATTAAAACGAGACGTGGCAGAATGCGAAAAGGCACCAGAGTATAGAAAGAAGATTGCAAAGGCTTTAGCGGTAAAGCCAGTGAAAGTAGAGAAAAAAGAATAACAAAAAACCAAAACGCCCCTGCTGTAACAAGGGCGCTATGGTCACTCACCCGGAGGCGAGCAATACTAATTGGAATTACTTATATGATAGCATCGGAGCCCCCAAATGTCAATTTAACGGGGCTTTTTAATGCCCTGGAAGGAGGTACACTATGGCTAAATACGAATACCGGCATAGAGAAATCTACAAAGATAAGGTTATCGACGTCAAGGCTCATTCCCAGCGGGAGCTTGTGAAGAAGGCTGGCGAAAAAAAGAAAGAGATTGACCGTGGTTTGCAGAAAGATAAAGATGCGGATACCGTGAAGAAATGGTCAGAACAATGGTTGGCAACATACGTTAAAGGAAGCGTTAGTGATTATACCTATAAGGACATCGAAAGCCGCTTAAACAATAAAATTATTCCCGTCATAGGCCATATGAAGCTGGCAGACGTCAAGCCTCTTCATTGTAAGGCCGTCATGGACACCATGGCCGGTTATTCACTGGATCGGGTTAATAAGGTCTACAATACTATGTTTCAGATGTTTAGCAAGGCGCAAAAGAATTGGCTCATAGACAGGAACCCCGCTGATGATGTGGCAAAGCCTTCAGCAGTCAACGGACGTGGCCGGGCTTTATATCCTAAAGAGGTTGAAGTTCTCCGCAAGGTATGTAAAACTCACGAATATGGTGATTGGGCTCTTACTATGATTGAGTCCGGTGCCCGCCCTGGGGAGACATATACAATGCGTTGGTGTCACCTTAAAGATGGATCACTGTTTATTGACGGTACCAAAACCAAGAATGCAAAGCGTACTGTGCCGCTACCCGACGATTTAAACAAGAAGCTAGAATCCAAGCGTGGAAAACCTTTTGACTATATCTTCACCCAGAAGAGTGGTAAACCATTAAACAAAAGCAGCTCCGCGGATGCCTGGCAGAGTATATTGAGAGCCATGCAAATTAAAGCCGGTACAAAGGTTCAAGAAAATACAGAAGTTAAGGAAGGTACGAAGGTTAAAGAAGGCATCTTGCTTGAGCCCTATGTTTTAGATAACACAATCAAAGCAAAGTTCTGCCGGCATACTTATGCAACCATGCTAAAAGATGCAGCCCTGCCTTATACCATCCTTCAGGAGCTGCTCGGACACGCTACCGGATCTATCACAGACAACTATCTGCATGCCACCGAGTCCGGATTGCAATTAGCGGCCAGATTGCTTAAAGAACATCGGGAGAAAGAGAAAGTTTCCCACAAAGTTTCCCACTCTAATAGCATATAATGACCTTAAATAGCATTTTTGTTTATTACAAAATGACTAAAAATAGACATAAAAAAAGCGCTGTAATTGTTGAAATTTCAGCGTTTTTTGTTTGCTTTTGTTTGGTGACCCCACCGGGAATCGAACCCGGGTTACCGCCGTGAAAGGGCGGTGTCTTGACCGCTTGACCATGGGGCCAAAAAATCCGGCAACGTCCTACTTTCCCAGGCAGTCGCCCACCAAGTATCATTGGCGCAAAGGAGCTTAACTACTGTGTTCGGTATGGGAACAGGTGTGACCTCCTTGCTATAGTCACCGGATAATGAAGGTTGGTACCTTCA
>JBGSVW010000004.1:0-2418 GCA_041752735.1 Anaerovoracaceae bacterium
CATTGAATGCCTCAGCTAACAAGATAGGAGGTTTTTTGGTTATTTGAAATATGGGTTTATGGAGCGGTTACATTCAAATAAAGAAATTGTTGAGAAAACTGGTGTTGAATATTGGACAATAGCAGAATTAGGTGAAATCATTCCAACAACAGATGAAGAAAAAGAGGCGCTTCCGGCTTTCGTGTGGAAAACAGCCAAATATGATAGAATTGTTGCATGAGCGAAACCCTTGAAGAATTCTATGGTCATATACTCGATATTGAGAGCCCTTGGACTGTTGTAGACATCCAGAGAGACAGTAAAACGCGCGAAGTGACAGCAATTGTCGAATATAAAACAGATGCGTTGCTGCTATGCCCTGAGTGCAATAAACAGGGAAAGTTGCATGACCACCGTATGAGAACCTGGCGCCACTTGGATTCCTGTAACCATAAAACCATGATTCAAGCGAACGTTCCCCGCGTGAAATGCGAAGAACATGGAGTGAAACAAGTGGCTGTTCTGTGGGCCGAGAAGAACTCCCGTTTTACCCTTGAGTTTGAATCGATAGTCATCCTGTGGCTCAAGGACGACCCCTTGTCGACCGTTGCAGAGAACTTTGGCATCTCCTGGGATGAAGTCGATGGCATAATGTCGAGAGCCGTAACAAGAGGCCTGAAACGAAGAAAGATAAGTGAACCAAAGAACATTGGAATCGATGAAACATCCTTTCAAAAGCATCATGAATATGTAACCGTCGTATTGGATAAGGACAGCGATGTAATTATCGACATCCTTGACGATCGGAAGGCAGAAACGCTCAAGACCTGGTTTGAAACCCAGGACAGGAGCGATTTCAAGGCCCTTCGGAGCATTTCAATGGATATGTGGGATCCTTTCATCAATGCAGTAAAAGCCAACTTTGAAGACGCTGATAAGCTTATAGCGTTTGACCGGTTCCATGTCGCAGGGCATTTCGGAAAGGCAGTAGATAAGGTACGTTCAGAAGAACATCGTTCATTGGATTGTCTGAAAGGGGATAACCCGCTTACCCGGACAAAATACCAATGGCTGCGAAACTCGGAGCGGACTGACAATCGCGCTACAAAACGAAAAGAATTTTTGATATTGACCCGGATGAACTTGAAAACAGCCCGCGCTTGGCGGATTAAAGAAGCAGCTTCATTGCTTTGGAATTATACTTATATTAATGTTGCTGAAAAACAATGGAAGCGCCTGTTGTACTGGATCAGTCATTGCCGACTAACACCCATGATGAAAGTCGGGCAAATGGTACGCAATTACTTCTGGGGTATTTTGAACGCGATTCGCTTGAATGTGAATAATTGCATGCTCGAAGCAAAGAACGCCAGAATCCAGAAGATTAAAAATATGGCTTGCGGGTTTCGTAATAAAAAACGGTTTAAAACAGCCATTTTATTTCATTTAGGCGGGTTGGATTTGATGCCACTTGCCACACGATAGTCGGAAGCGCCAAATTAATTATCTTTGGAATTAAATAGTAATGAGCCTCTTTTTTGTCGGCTTGTCTATGAGCACTTGATAAAAACAGAGCAAACGAATCATCTAAATTCCAAGCAGATCCTTTGATTTTCGTACAATTTTTATGCCTGAAGAGTAAATTCGAAAGAATAATCACATCAACCCGTGAAAATGTTGAAGGTAATTCAAAGGTAGATAGGGTTAGTAACCCCTCATTTTGATGCAGATAGTTCCACCAATCTTGGATGTTGTGAATATCATCGAGCGAGACAAACAAGACGTTTAGTTCATTTTCATCTCGAAAGTCAGCAAATTTTTCATGAGCGCTCTGGAGAAAGTCCTTCATTGTATTGTCTTTGTTCTTACCGACAACCATAAATAAATCCGGATTCGTATCTTCTAGCTGAGTCTTCAAGGCTTGAAATTGGCGGTTGAAATCCGTGACTCGTCCGGCAGATTTCATTACAAGAATCTTTTGCCGTGCATTTTCCGATTTTGGAAGCTCTGGAATCCTAGGACATTTAGCCTCGACATTTACTGTGAACTTACCGGACTTGATTGTACACTCTGGATTCTTCTTTGTAGAAGTTCTAATTGGTTTTTCATAAACAAATGAATCGACCGGAAGCGATGCCATTTTTGCGATCACTGAAATCTCAGTAGCTGCCTCTAGATATGATTCCTGGTCGTACGTTGATTTTGATAACTGGAGTTTGTTTACAACTAAATCTCGAATTTCCTTTTCGGTAAGGTAAATCGAAATCTTGCTCAGAACTAAGATGAAATCGTTGTAGTAACGGCTGTTCTTGCTATAAGAAATCTTTAGTGGATTAAGGTTATTAGTTCCGGACATTAGAGATTTGATTTCAATCACTTACGTTCTCCTTCTGTAGCCAAATAACATTTTATGGCGCTTCTCCTTTTTAAGGGATGCCT
>JBGSVW010000005.1:0-39757 GCA_041752735.1 Anaerovoracaceae bacterium
TGCTACCCTGTCTATGTCTACCGGTTCCCTTTTGTCGGAACGGTTTTCTGCCGCCTCCGCGGACATCGCCTCTGGTCTTTGCGGACTGAGTACCCTGTCTCTGGTTTGCAAGGTAGTTCTTCACTACTGCATGTACAGCATTTTGGTTGGGCTCGATGCCAAAGATGTCATCATTGAGCTCTATGGTGCCGGCTTCCGCGCCGGTCATTGTAAGTACTTGTACTTTTGCCATTGTTATTTCCTCCTTCCGTATTCTTTCTATTGCTCTTGGCCTTTTACTGCGTATTGGACACGGAGCAGGCCGCCTTTGCCGCCGGGTACTGCGCCTTTAACCAGTAATAAGTTTCTGTCTTCAATTACTTTGACCAGTACGACATTCTGAATCGTAACGGTGTCACGTCCCATTCTGCCCGGGCCGTCATTGCCTTTGAATACTCTGGAAGGATATGTACCTGCCGCCAGTGCACCCGCAAGTCTCTTGTGCTTGGATCCGTGGGACATGGGGCCTCTGTGATGATTATTTCTCTTGATGTTGCCCTGTGTGCCCTTTCCCTTGGAGATGCCGGTTACGTCCAGAAGTTTTCCTTCTTCAAACGTGTTCGCCGTCATGACCTGGCCAATCTCGTAAGAGTCGCCATCGTCGGGAATGAATTCGACTAAGTGTTTTTTTACATCCACGCCGGCTTTGTTGAAATGTCCGGTCATTGGTTTGTTCACTCTTTGTGGTTTCGCATCTTTAAAGCCAACTTGTACCGCGTTGTAACCATCGGTTTCAATGGTCTTGATTTGTGTCACGATCTGGGGGCCGGCTTCAATTACTGATACAGGGATGACTTCTCCTGCTTCGGTGAAAATCTGTGTCATACCGATTTTCTTGCCCAGTAAAATTTTCATATGTAACCTCCTGTGTTCTTACAGCGGATTGCTTTCGCAATCATACTAAGGGAGTAGTCCCTCTTTATAATTTGATTTCGATGTCTACGCCTGCAGGCAATTCCAATTTGGTCAATGCATCTGTTGTCTTTGCTGTGGCGTTGGTGATATCAATCAGTCTCTTGTGGGTTCTTTGCTCAAATTGTTCTCTGCTGTCCTTGTATTTGTGAACGGCTCTCAAGATTGTGATGATTTCCTTCTCAGTTGGAAGGGGGATGGGGCCGGAAACTTCAGCGCCGGTTTTTTTGGCGGTTTCCACGATTTTGGCTGCGGACTGGTCCAGCAGTGCATGATCGTATGCCTTAAGTTTGATTCTGATTTTTTGTAATTCGCTCATTTTTTTCCTCCTGTTTGCTTTTTGTACTTTTTCGCTATTCTCGTACAAGGGGTTCAAATGCCTACTTTTCAACGTGTATCGCGTTTTATGTATTCGCGGCTTGCTTTATACACGCCTCCGTGCGTTTCTTAAATGAAGGCACAAAGCAAAAGTCGGCGAATCCCTTCGCCCCTGTCTGGCAGGGACAATTCTCAGTGGAAATTACCTGATAGCTCAGCAACTTCCCACTTCTTCGCCTATTCGCAAGCTTTTGTAGTATATACCAGTTGATTTTGATATGCAAGTATTTTTTAGAAAAAAGATGAGGAAATTTCGACGATATTTAAGACGATAAATCAAGTGTTTTCAACACGTTTATAGGGGTTACTCTACACACTGTGCCTTGCGTTTCTTTAATTCCTATTCTAACAGTGGGGCCCTTTCGAAGTTACCATATATTTTTGCCGGTTCTTTCTTTTGGAGCACGCGCAGCACCCCCTCTGCCATGGCCTCCATTTCCCGCTCACCCGGTATCACTTCAACGTCGGCAATGAATGCTACCCTGTCTTTTACCCACATTGTGAACATGGTGGAATATGCGGTCCCACCGGTCAGAATAATCCTGTCCACTTTTCCGGAAACTTCGGTGGCCAGCTGTCCAATGGCTTTAGCTACATTAAAAGCCATGGATTCATAGCACAACAATGCCTTCTGGTCACCGGCTGCAATTTTCGCTTCAACCTCAATGGTATTGGCTGCACCCAACAGCCCATACAGCCCTGCACCTTTTCCCTGTAATGCATCGAAAGCTTGTGTCCGATTCATTTCTTTATCAAATATATATTGAATTAGTTTACGGGCTGGGATCATGCCAACTCTCTCCGGGCCAAATGGTCCTTCATCGTCAGAAATCATATCAACAATCCGCCCGTTGACATGCAAAGACACAGTAATACCGCTTCCTAAATGCGCAACGATGAGGGTAGAATTTTCATAGTCCCTCTTATTTTCTAAGGACCATTGCCTTGCCACCGCTCGCATGTTCAATACATGCCCGACGCTGGAACGTTCCACCCCGGGTAACCCGGTAAGTCTTGTCAAGTCCCACATTTCGTCAACGCATACCGGATCGTACACAAAGGCTTCCGCATCGGCTCTTGTTGCCAAGTCATCTGCCAGCATTGCACCAAGATTGGATGCGTGATGTTTAGGGCTGTTTTGTAGGTCCGATTTCATTCGATCATTCACTCGATATGCCCCGGACTCAACCGGTTTCATAAATCCGCCCCTACCCACCACAGCAGAAATGCTTTCCAATATGATTTCATGGTCCGCCAGCACTTTGAGAATGGAGTTCTTGCGGTATTCAAATTGCTCGTTAAAATGATGCAGCGCTTCCAATTCATAATGGTCATGGTTGATATTCACCGCCATAACATTTTTATGATCGTCGAATAACGAGATCTTAGTTGAAGATGAACCCGGATTGACTGCAAGTATCCTAAACATTTGTATGAACCTCCCTCGAAAGAAAAGCCAGGATTAAAAACCCAGGCTTTCGTTGACTAATATTACATGGATTCGATCCGATTTGTTGCAAAATCTGGTTACCACTGTCATGGAGCATATGGTTTGACCCGGGATTAGACAGTCGGCACATTTTCCGGTCTTTGCGCAAGGTGTCTTTTTTTCTAATCTGATGCAGTTTGCCACACAGGCCTTGGTTTTGATTCGTGCCATGGCTGCATCTTCATCCTCCACGATTTTGTTGGCACCTGCCACGACTATGACTTTCCGGGGTCCGAAACACAATGCTGCCACCCGATTGCCTGTTCCATCTATGTTGACCAATTCACCCTCTAAAGTTATGGCATTGGTGCCGGTCAAAAAAACGTCGGAAGAAAGTGCATTGATTCTAGCCGTATATGCTTCAGCGGGATCCTTGATAGCCATTGGATCTAGGATTGTTGCATTGATTAAATGCAACTTATCTTTGACTTCTATTTCTTCCAGAGTCAGTGACCCTCCCCACGAAACCAGTGATCCGTCCGGAATCAACGATAATACTTTTTCGGATGCCTCTCTGGCATTCTCGCAGTAATGCCCTGTCATCCCTCTTTTGGCCAGATTCTTGATGATTTCTTGCATCTGTACCATATTGGCTTTTGTTGTATAAGGCATAGTAACCCTCCCATTAAATTAAATAAATAGCATGAATATATGCCGGTGCTTACAATTTTTTGATGGCAGCAGCCGCTGATTCTTCTGCTTTTCGGTTATGGACAAAACCCTCTACGATTGTGGAAAGGTTGGCCGGACCCGGTCGCCGGACCCCTGCGCCATGCTGATCCTTGTGATAGATGCCACCAAATCCAAGGTCGAAAAACACCTGCCCAATGCCTTGGTCAAAGAACCATTCACCTGCTACCAACATTTCCTCCTCGCTGAGTATACTCAGACCACTGAGTACTTCGGCTTGCCTTCGACCCGCAAGAAGTCCATCAATCTGTTGAAGGATTGATCTGGCTTTGGTTACATTCTCGTCTGAATCAGGAAGTAGCAAAATAGGTATTTGTGAATAGCGTGCTGCAATATACTGTAGGATTTCTTCTGGGAAACGAGTCTCAAGCAATATGCAATCTGCCGTCGAAATGCGATTGTGTGCCTGCTCGATCATTTCAGTTGTCAAATGGGCAAACACATCTTCATTCTGGAATTCCATTTCCGGTTGGTCTAAAAGATTTAGGATTTCGTGTTTTGCAGCCGTATCTTTTTCATCAATTAAATGAAAGTGCTGGACGCCCACGCCGATTTTCTTCAGTTGTTCCTTCATGGCAATGCCTGCAAAATCGTTTCCCGCCACGCTGACGAACTCAATCTTGCAGTCCTTCCTTGCCAGATCTAAGGTCAGGTTCCAGGTTTTGCTATTGCATTCGATTGAAATGGTACCGGGATTTTCGGGGCCGAACTGAAGTTGCCCCAAGGGACGGTTTATGATGGAAAGTTCTGCACCGCCAATTAGTATGATATCCGGTGTGCTTTTGCTTGTGGCCATGATGAGGTTTCTCCTTTTGTATATAGGCAGTTAATCTACAAAGACGCTGCCACCGATAAATTCACGGATAATGGAAGTATTGCTGATAACAGAGTCATCTTCTATAATGTTAAAAAAGTTTAGAAAACGCAGCATTCTGGCTGCCTCACTGTATTCCGGATCATCCTTTGAGATGGATGCCAACAATGGCTCGGCATATTTTTTAAGAACGGCCAATTCATAGATGTGCACCGAATTAAAGAACACATCAGCCTGACTGTTGTATGGAAATATATTTTTGTCTTCTCCTGCCCTTACTTTTATCCACTCTTTTATGGTTACCTTGGCGGATTTGCCCCGATATTGATAATCCCTTACCAGCCGCCTTAGCATCCGGGAGTCGGTGGTGGGTATTCGGTTATGATCATCGATATTCAGTTGGGTCAGTGGGCTGATATATATTCGAAATTTTTCTTCCTCAGGGACAAAGGGTGTCAGTGCCGGATTCAATGCATGGATTCCCTCGATGATAATTGGGTCGCTGGGGGCCAGAACAGTCTTCCGCATGCCGAATTTTTTTTGGCCTGATAGAAAGTCAAATGTTGGCAAATCCGTTTCTTTCCCTGCCAATAAATCGTTCATGTCTTGGTTGAACAAGTTAACATCCAATGCGTCCAAGTCTTCATAGTTGGGTTGTCCATGCTCATCCATGGGTGTCTGTGTTCGCTCAACAAAATAATCATCTGTTCCAAGATATAGGGGGTGCAATCCCCGTACCTGCAGTTGTATCCGAAGTTTGCGGGCAAACGTCGTTTTTCCTGAAGATGATGGCCCTGAGATGAGAATGATTCGTTTCCCCTCTTTTGCGACCTGATATGCCACCTCAACCACGCGTTTCTCATGGAGTGCTTCAGAAAGTTGAATAACCTCCTTAATATAGTTTGAGTTAATTTTTTCATTGAGGTCACATACATAGGATATCCCCAATAAATCCTGCCAACGGCTCGCCTCTGCAAATGCCTCCGACATATTTTTGTCATCAACATACGGTGGCATACGATCAGGCGCTGATGCCTGTGGAAACCGTAATAGTACACCCTTTCTGTATTTTCGGATGTCGTAGAGTGGAATATATCTGGTAGATGGAACCATGGTTCCGTAATAAAAATCTTTGAAGTCTCCTAAAGAATAGAATTTTACTCGTTCCAGTTGGGGAGATGCCTCCAGAATTCTGAGCTTTTCGAACATATTCCGCTCCAATAAGAGAGATTTCGCTTTTTCCCTGCTGACAACGTGTTTTTCCAGTGGCAAATCCATTTTTACCAGTTGATCCATTCGTTTACGAATGACGTTTAGCTGTCTTTCCGTAATGGGACAGCCTGTTTTGATTTCTGTGAACACACCCTTGTTTAGCGAATGCTCAATCTGAACCTGGACTTTGCCCAGCATGTCCTGCACAGCTTTGATGTATAACAACGAAACGCTGTTCTGATAAATTAATTCAGCAGACCGATTCCGAAGATCTAATAGTTCAACGATACTGTTTTCTTGAAGTTTCTCTGTCAATCGTTCAACCACATTGTTTCTTTTGGCAGCAAAAACTGGATACGGTAATTCATCAGCAAACTGATGAGCTAGCATTTCATAGGTGGTGCCATCTTGAATTTCTATTGGGAATGGCATGGAATCCGGACCTAGTTTCAGTAGAATCTGCATAAATTCACCTCCAAATATATTTAAGTATACCATAGGGAAAAAGGCGGCACAACTGAAGTTGTCCGCCCTCTGCGACTCTTTGTTTTTTTGTTTTGGCTTAGATATCCCTCTCGCCAAGTAGTTCAATAACCTTTTTCATTTCTGCATTATGAAGGGTTACACCTCGCGACATATGCTCATGCTCAGCATCCCAGTCACGGATGTCATATTTGGGAACCCCTTCATTCCATGCAACGATATTCAATTCCTTGTTCCACCCTGTGGGAAATGCCGTGATTACCCCAATGTGTTCTTTGATTTCATAGACGACTTCCAATTTTTCTCTTTCGCTTGCAGACATGTTGTACTCCTCTCTAATTGAGTGCTATATCGACGCCCCCTCTGATTTTCATATTATACCTTATTTGTTAATATATGTCAATTCAATAATGTATTCTCTTCAGAAGTTCATTGCAACCGTTGTTGTTTTATTATATGATATCGCTATATTTCTGAATGGAGGTGTTTCTCATTAGTAAAAGAAAAATGTTACTCAAGAAATGGGCTTTTGGGATTTGTGATGTGTATGGCGGTGGTTCATTTAATATCGTCAACTTTCTTTATCCCGGCTTTCTTGCAATGGCCGTTGGCCTATCCCCTTATTGGATTAGCGTTATTATGCTGGTTGCTCGAATTTGGGATGCTATAACCGATCCAATTATGGGCAAGATTTCAGATATGACCAACAGCCGATTTGGCAAACGTCGAATCTATCTGATTATCGCATCCCCCCTTGTTATCATCTCATTTATCTTAATGTTTTATCCGTATGCGTTTGACAATACGATGCTCCGTGTTTTAAGTGCGTTGGGCTCGTATTTGCTTTTCTGCACAGTTCAAACGATGATTATGATTCCTTACTATTCTTTGTCATCTGAAATTTCTGCTGACTATCAACAGCGGGCATCATTTAATTCATGGCGACTGGGTTTCAGTATTTTTTCATCCATTCTCTGTGTTGCTGTCCCAGGAATCATCGTCGCTTCATTTGATGGCAACTCCGGTTACATTGTCATGGGTGCATCCTTCGGGTTGGTCTTTGCTTTATGTGTATTGGCAACCGGACTGTTTGCAAGGGAAGAAATAAAGACCCCAGCGACAAAGTCAAGTGGAAGTATATTTGGTTTTGGTCCTTTGTACCGTATGCGACCTTACAGGCAACAGCTCATTATGTTTTTGGCTGTCTCCGGCACCATGGCGATTATGAGTGGCCTGTTCTTCTTCTATATCAATTTCTATATTTGTCAGGATTTGACGGCTCAAGGAAAGCCAAATATGTTGGGATTGCTTTCTGCTGCTTTGATGTTCGGTATGCAGATTGTTGCGCTGCCCTTCTATCTGTGGCTCATTGGAAAAACCAGCAAAACGTACGCGTATCGCTTGGGTGCAGGCATCTGGATTGTTTCCGCGTTGTTGCTATTTTTGGTCAAGCCGGATTCGCCACATGTCATCATCTATATTCTGGCTGCACTGATTGGCTTTGGTATCAGTGGACCGGGATTGGTTCCCCACACGATGTTTGGAGATGTGGCGGACTTTTCAAGGCTTAATTTTGGCATACGAAATGACGGGCAGCTAGGTGGTTGCAGCAACTTTACCAATAAAGTGATTTCCGCTATTGCCTTGGCTTTTGTCATGGCAATTCTGGGTGTCTTCGGCTTTCAGGAGCAAGTACCCGGTGCAGCTGCAGTGGTCTCTCAACCGGAATCAGCACAAAATGCCATTCGGTTTTTCATGTGTATCGTTCCCATCTTCACATTGGGAATTGGTATTTTTACATCTACCCGCTACAAAATCGATGCGAAAAATCATAAGCGCATTCGCGATGCCATCGCCAGCGATGACAAAGTCGAAACCGCGGAGTTGTTGGCTATGCTTTAATCAGAATCGAATCAATTTACCCATGATAAATTACTAAAAAAGACCTCCATGTGAATGGAGGTCTTTGTGTCTTGAATTAGGATATGATGTGATTAAACCATATACCAACCTAAATCATTCTACCAATTTGACTCTTGGAGTTCCATGATTGTACTCCTAAAAATAGAAAAAAGCAATATGTAATTTCCATAAATTGTAATAATACTAACGGATTAAAAAAGCCCCCAATATTTTTCAATTGGGAGCTCCTAGTTGTTGATATTTCTACTTCTGATTATCGTTGTCCTTTGTCATACGGAATACCTTCCGCCCGTGGTGCTTGAGATTTTTTGGATGTAAATGCCAGTACAATCAAAGTGGCCACATATGGCGTCATCTTAAAGAAGGCACTGTCAATATTTAGTTCCAGCAGCCATGGGATGCCGGAATAGGCTGCCGCAATGGTTTTCATGACACCGAAGAACAATGCCGCACCTAGTATGGGCAAAGGCTTCCAGTTCCCGAAGATCATAACAGCCAATGCCAGAAATCCGTAGCCTGAAACGGTGGAGTTGAATTCTGTAGATGTTGGCACGACGAAAATCAATCCGCCCAATCCACCAAGGAATCCGGAAATCATCACACCGGCATATCTCATCTTATAGACATTGATGCCCACAGAATCAGCTGCTTGAGGATGCTCTCCACACGCCCGAAGTCGTAAGCCGAAACGGGTTTTGTAAAGGACAATAACGGCAAAAACCAAGATTCCAAACCCGATATAGGTTGTAATATATGCTTGTTTGAAGAACATCGGTCCAATGATGGGAATGTCGGACAAAATCGGAACTTCTCGGAGTCTGAATGTGTTGTCAAAGGTAATCTGCTGTACACCTTGAACCATCCTAGCCACATAGATAGCCAGAGCGGGAGCAAGTAGGTTTATTGCTGTACCGGAAATGACCTGGTCTGCATTCAAATTAATGGATGCATAACCGTGTAGCAGAGAAATGATTACGCCTGAGATTCCCGCAACAAATATCGCAAGAATCAAAAGAAGCTGTCCTGACATATAATCCTGCATGATGTTCAGGAACATCACGGAGCAAAATGCCCCAAATATCATAATCCCATCCAGTGCAATGTTGACAATACCGGATCGTTCCGAGAACATTCCGCCCAAGGCTACAACCAGCAAAGGTATGGAGAACAACATTGTTTTTTGTACTAAGAAAAATAGCAAATCCATTACCGCTCACCTCCCTTATTTTTTTTGGCTTTTTTGGGTGGAGATGGTGGCACCGGAGGTGAAACCCCGGGGTCATTAATCAGTTTGCCATCCAAATCAGTAGCCCCAACTTTTTTCTTGGTGAAACGATTGATCAAGCCTTTGAAAAGCAACGCACAGGCTGCCGAATAAATAATCGTTGCAGTAATGATGTTAATGATTTCTGGGACAAAGTCGTAGAGCTGCATGTTGAAGCCGCCTACGGTGATGTATCCGATAAAAATAGCGGCAAGTCCTACCCCAATGGGGTGGGACAGTCCCAATAACGCTACAACAATACCATTGAATCCTTCATTAGCCAACATGTCCACCACAGTGTATTGCTTCCCGGTTCCCGCTAGGTATATCAACCCACCGCCTAAGCCACACAGAGCGCCTGAAATCATCATAGAATAGATGATGCTTTTCTTTTCATTAATTCCCGCATACTTGGCGGCATCCTTGTTGTATCCGACTGCCTTGAGTTCATAACCAAAGGTGGTCTTCTGGAGGATGATATAAATCACGGCTACGGATGCTAGAGCAATCAAGAATCCACCGTTGACAAAAGATCCCGGAAAAATGTAATTCAATCCCATGTTTGGTATGTCAGCCGATGGTAGTACTGCAATAGATTCATTTTTTAGGGAATTATAGCATGTTTTTCGTACCAGATAATTTACCAAATACATACCGATATAGTTCATCATAATAGATGAAATAACCTCGTGAACATTGGCATAGGCTTTCAGGAGTCCCGGAATAAATGCCCATATGGCTCCGGCTGCTGTTGCCGCCACTAGCCCGACAGCCCAATGAACGCTGCCAAGGCTCCCGCCATATACGCCTACCATGATAGCAGCATACCCACCCATGGTGAATTGGCCGGAAGCACCAATATTAAACAACCCGGTTTTGAAGGCGAAACCCACACCAAGCCCGGTTAGGATCAATGGTGTGGCAAAATAAAGAACCTGCCCAACTACCCTGCTCCCCCCTGTTATAGGGGATATGATTATTGCTGCAAATCCATCCAGCGCTTGTGAGGGATTGGAAAACAGCATAATAACCAATCCGAACAGCATGCCGACCACAATAGCCATCAATGCGGAAAGGAGGTTGACGTTGAGAATTAGCGTTCCGAACGCTCTGTTTTTGGGTTTGAGTGCTTCTTTCAGGAAGTTAGGTTTCTTCATATGATGACCTCCCCTCTCTTTGATCCAGCCATATATAGCCCCAATTCTTTGGCAGATGTTTTGTCAGGATCTAAATCTCCAACGATTTCTCCTTCATAGATGACCAGGATTCGATCCGCAAGATGGAAAACTTCATCTAAATCCAAGGAAATGATCAGTACAGCCTTGCCTTCGTCTCGTTGCGCCACCAAGTATTTATAAATTGATTCAATGGCTCCGACATCCAATCCTCGTGTGGGTTGGACTGCAATGAGAAGGTCGATACCTCGATCAATTTCTCTTGCAACGATGGCCTTTTGTTGATTGCCTCCGCTCATGGAACGAGCTGAAGTTTTTCCTCCCTGCCCGCTTCGAATGTCAAATTTTTTAATGAGGTCTTCTGCGTATTGACTGATATCGGCTTTTTTTAGGAAGCCATGCTTCTGGAATCTGGGCGTGAAATAGGTTTGCATGACCAGATTTTCTTCCAAATTGTAGTCCAAAATAAGACCATATCGATGCCGGTCTTCAGGTATATGCCCCATACCATGGATGGTGCGATAACGGATGGATTTTTTGCTCACATCCTCTCCACCCAATATAATCTTGCCCGAGTCATGTTTCATCATCCCAGTCAGTGCATAGACCAGTGGGCTCTGGCCATTACCGTCTACGCCTGCGATACAGGCTATTTCGCCACGTCGCACGTTAAAGCTGGCATTATTCACCAATGGTTTATTGTGCCCGGGTTGGGGGTTTTTGACGATCAGATTTTCTACACGCAGCACCTCGTCACCCAGCACGTTGTCCTCTTTAGAGACATTGAAGTTAACTTTCCGCCCTACCATCAGCTCAGACATGGCTTCTTTGTCTGTGGTATCTACGTCGATTACGCCCATGAGTTTGCCTCGTCGAAGGACAGAACAACGATCCGCAACTTCTTTAATTTCGTTTAGTTTGTGTGTAATAAAAATAATCGATTTCCCCTCAGCTACCAGACTCTTCATGATATCCATCAGGTCGTCAATTTCCTGTGGAGTCAAAACTGCTGTGGGTTCGTCCAATATTAAAATATCATTATCTCGGTACAGCATTTTTAGTATTTCTACACGTTGTTGCATCCCGACGGTTATTTCATCAATTGTGGCATCCGGATCTACCTTCAGCCCGTATTTTTCTGATAAAGCGATAATTTTTTCCCGTGCTTCATCCATTTGTAAAAATCCGTTTTTGACGGTTTCTACACCAAGTATGATGCTTTGTAGCACAGTAAAATTGTGCACCAGCTTGAAATGCTGGTGAGTCATCCCAATTCCCAGGTCATTAGCAACCCGAGGACCTGTGATTTGTACTTCCTTGCCTCTGACACGTATTGTGCCCGAATCGGGTTGATAAAGTCCAAAAAGAATACTCATCAACGTGGACTTGCCAGCCCCGTTTTCTCCTAGCAAGGCATGGATTTCTCCTTTTTTCACCTGTAGGGTGACGTCGTCATTGGCTTTGATGCCAGGAAATTCTTTGGTTATGTTCAACATTTCTATTATGTATTCAGACAATCAGATTCCTCCTCTCCCATGACCTACCAAAATCGGTGGTCGGAGATGATATTAAAAAAAGTGGGAGCTGAACATGTCCAGCCCCCGACCTCTTCTTATAACCTATTTGACTTCAATTACTTTTACGATTGAAGAATTGAAATCTGTGGGCAACTTTGTGGTGTCATCCATTACTGTGATGGTACCATCAGCCAATTGTGCAAATATTGCATCATAGTCAGCCTGTTCGAATCCTTCAATCATTGTGGATTCCATGGGCAGGCCAATGCCGTCTACATCAGCGCCCAGGTAAACGATTTCGCCACCGGGGAACTCGTCGTCATAGAATGCTTTGAGACCGTCATAAACACCAACGCCTAGCGCCTTCATAGCGGAAGTGATGACAGAGTCAGACTGGCTGCTCTGGTCAACGTCAACACCAATCATGCCTTTTCCAGCTGCTTCAGCTGCTGCCATGACGGAGTTGCCAGCGCCACCGGCGGCTGCGAAGATGACTTCTGTGCCAGCATTATACCATGAAGCTGCAAGAGTTTCGGCTTCAGGTGTGGGTGCAAATCCACCAGTGTAATGATATTTGACTTCCAAGGATGTTACGCCCATTTCAGTCGCTGCAAATTCTGCGCCTTGAATGAATCCATATCCAAACTTGACTACTGCAGGAACGGCCATTCCACCGACGAATCCCAACTTGGTGAATCCGCCTTTAACAGCGGCATAACCTGCCAGATATCCAGCCTGCTCTTCTTTGAAGAAGATGGAATATACGTTATCGTTTACTACAGGCGTATAGTCGCCAGAGTGCGGATATCCGTCAAGGATGATGAACTTTGTATCAGGATACAAATCTTGTGCTTCAAATACTGCTGGCTCAAACAAGAATCCAGGGCAAACAATGACTTTTGCGCCACCGTCTACAGCCAGACCGATTGCTTCTACATATGCTTCAGTACTTTTTTCTGTTGGTTGATAATACTTGTGGGTAATATTGTTTTCTTCGGCGTATTGTACAAGACCTTCCCAGGCTCCCTGGTTGAAGGATTTGTCGTCGATTGTGCCCACGTCAGTGACTAGAGCCAACTCATACGTTTCGGCTTCTGATCCACCGCAAGCGGCAAAAGTGCCTGCCATTGTGAAGATCATGGCGAACATGAGCAAAGTAACTAATAGTTTCTTCATATTATTCCCTCCATATTCTAGAATTTCCTCAGTTAAACCCTATATTCATTACGGGCTTACTTGATTTGAGTGTACCACTTTTTTGTAGATTCGTCATCCTTTTTTGCGGGATGAGATATTATTTTTTTGACTGAATATATATTAATAATTATTTTTCTTACTGTGGAGGTATGTGATATAATTACTAAGAAATAAGTTCCATCAACACTTTCTTTACTATTTATATAGCAATCGGAGAATCAGGATGAGCGATATCATGATCATCGGCATTGCCGGAGGTACCGGCAGTGGCAAAACCACCCTCACGGAACAAATCAGAAAGCGATTTGGCGAAGATGTATCCGTCATCTATCATGACAATTATTATCATCTACAGGTTGGCAAAACATACGACCAGCGTAGCCAGGTGAATTATGACCACCCGGAAGCCTTTGAAACACCACTGATGATTGAACATCTGAAGGCCTTAAGATCCGGTAAATCCATTGAGAGTCCAATTTACGATTATACCCAGCATAATAGGTCTGATCGAGTTGAAGTCATCCAACCATCTAAAGTTATTATCATAGAAGGTATTCTTATTTTTGCAGAAAAAGAGTTGCGTGACATGATGGATATCAAGATCTTTGTAGATACCGACGCTGACGTGCGTATCCTGCGGAGAATCCAAAGGGATGTGGAGGAGCGGGAAAGAACGCTGCAATCCGTCATCCATCAGTACTTAAACACGGTGAAGCCAATGCACGAACAGTTTGTTGAACCTTCTAAACGATTTGCTGACCTGATTGTGCTGGACGGTGGATTCAATCTGGTTGCACTGGACATGATTTTCCAGCGGGTGGATCATCACATTCACGCGTAAACATCAGGGACTCGATGCAGGTTCCCATGTACTCTCCTTTAAAAAGGAGAGTTTTTCTTTTTTTTGTTGTTTGAAAATCCGAATGCCATGGTAATAATAAGCAGAAATAACTATCAATTAAATTGAAATTATAAAACGATGGAGGAAATCAATATGAAATGGACTTGTTCAGTATGTGGATATGTATTTGAAGGCGAACAGCCACCGGCAAATTGCCCTCAGTGTAAGGTACCGGCCGAAAAGTTTGTAAGAGCAGAGGCGGATAAAATGGAATGGGCAGACCAGCATGTGGTAGGTGTTGCTAGTGGTGTGGATCCTGAAATTTTAGATGGTCTGCGGGCAAACTTTATGGGAGAATGCACCGAAGTCGGTATGTATCTGGCTATGTCTCGAGTAGCACATCGAGAAGGTTATCCCGAAATTGGTCTGTATTGGGAAAAAGCAGCATGGGAAGAAGCAGAGCATGCAGCAAAATTTGCAGAACTTTTGGGAGAAGTCATTACCGATTCCACAGAAAAAAATCTACAGATGCGTGTTGATGCCGAAAACGGTGCTTGCGCAGGTAAGAAGGAACTGGCTAAGATGGCAAAAGATCAGAATCTGGATGCCATACATGACACAGTTCATGAAATGGCCAAAGACGAAGCTCGTCATGGTCGCGCGTTTGAAGGATTGCTCAACAGATATTTCGGCAAATAATATTCAAAAAATCAAATAAACATAAATAAAAATATCTGCAATGTCTAGCCAGGCATTGCAGATATTTTATTTGTTATCTTTTGGTTGATGAATCAATTAAGTGGTTTACCACTCGTTGCTCTCTTCAACCTCTTCTAATTTGAACTTATCCTTGGATACACCACAAACCGGGCACTTGAAATCAGCCGGTTGCTCTTCAAACGGTTCTTCTCTGTCATATACATAACCACATACCGAGCATACATATTGTTTCATAAGATCCTCCTTATTTCATTTAGTTCATATAATATAAATTTTATACCACAATTTATTAATTAAAATCAAGTTAATGACGTTTTTTATAATGATGAATCATTTCCATACGATTTCGAAATCCTCAAATACCACAGGCATCTCATCAGAAAATTCATATCCTAAAGCTTCACCCTCCATGGTAAAAAACTTACCGTGGCCTTCTCTCCAGGATTCCAGATTTTCATCCTCGCCTTCCCTTTTGCAAAGGTCAAAGGTCATCTCCTGAAAAGGGAGAATGGTGATTGCCGTGGTCTTCATAATACAATGGGGTGTACCTGCCCAATCTGTTACAATGGATAAATCACCCACTTTTGGCAAGGGCAACCCCTCCTTTTCGAATGCCCACAAGCTACTTGCGGTAGCCTTCTTCTGTCCGGCAAGTACCATTTCCAGCAAGCTGTTGGCCAATTCTTCTGTCATGCCAAAGTACATGGCCTCATAATATTTTGTTTCCGGATCCAACTTGTTTTTGTGTAGATATTGTTCCCAATATCTTTGAATTCCCATTTCTTTAATCATTCTTTTCTCCCTTTTGCCCAAGTGAATAAACAAAATCGCATAAGTCTTCTGTTGCGTTGGGTTTAGCATATAGCTTCATATTCTCTGTCATCAGCTCACATCTTTTTTCGTTATAAAACAAAAAGCTCAAGGCTTCGGTGACCGGAAATGTTTTTGATGCATGAAGCGCCAGCCCAAGATTCATGAGAAACTCTGTGTTTCTTTCTTCTTGTCCCGGAATAGGGTCTGTTAAAATCATCGGAAGTCCTTTTAGCATGCTTTCCGTCACAGTCAATCCACCCGGTTTGGTGACGATGCAATCTGCCGCATCCATAAGCACTTCAATATTATCCACAAAACCATAGATTTTCAGATTTGGACTTTTCTCCAATTTCAGCAGGTTTCGGTACTGACGCTTGTTTTTGCCTGAGACTGCCAGGATTTGCATATTGGTGTCCTTTAAGGAATCCACAAGTTTTGCAATGCCGCCGTAACCCATGCTACCCCCCATAACCAGCACCACCGGGCAATCCTTTCGGAGATTTAACTGCTCTCTTGCCAGGAGTTTTGGGGTTTTAGTTGTGAATTTTGGATGAACCGGAATGCCAAGGGGTAATATTCTTTTTTCTTCAATCCCAATGGCAACCGCTCGTGGTACCAAAAGTTCGCTTGCTAGGATGATGTGTTCTACCCTGGTTGCATCTTCCCAGAAGGGATGCATGGTGTAATCCGTGACAATACCAATAGCCGGAGCTGTCTTGATATTCCTTTTGACTTCGCTAACCACATGGGCGGCTGTCACATGAGTGCATATGATGACATCCGGATCAAAATCGTAGATGCAATCTTCAAAGCGCAAAGCCATCAATGCCGGTGCAATATTTCCAAAATTATATTTTGATGTTTTTTGACCCTTCTGCTCTAAGTAAGAATATAATTTTTTATACACTTCTTTGCCGTATTTTGTTGAAAGTAAGTATCCTTTGGCGAAAGCTTCCTGTAGCAGTCTGTTGATTTGCTCCAGCACATCGACCACTTCAACAGTAGCCCCACGCTCCGTTAATACCGTTTCAATCGCTTTTGCGGCAGCATGATGCCCATATCCGGCTGTGACAGTCAAAATGAGTACTTTCATCTGTTTACCCCTGTGTTACAAAATATCGAAGAACCGTTTTTAGTGCTTCCGGTTTGGTTTTTTGAATATCCGAAAGGTAGATTTCTTTATGGGTTTTGGCTTTACGCGCCAGACCTTCTGCATCTAGGTAAGCATCCATTCTGGCGAAGCTCAACGGTTCACTATCGAATGTCCCAATATGCAACATCTGCACACAAAGGCCATCTTCCATTTCTTCAAAAACCACTTGGTCCAACAACGGAGAAGGGTTCTTTTTTAGTACGCGATCCCGCGCCAGCTGAGCAATCGCAGGGGTTACAAATTCAGGTTGGCGGATCATGATTTTGTAAACCAGTTGATCTTTGTCAAAGGTTTCTGATTTCCTGCCTTTGGTAGTTAAATCCCAGATTCCTTCCAGCGGATATACAGTATATTCCTGGTATCCTTCCGGGGTTAGGCCCCACTTTGGCATCATTCGGATGGCATAAGCAAAGCCATAAAGTACTGATATCTTTTCAGAAAACGCGCTATGGTTTGGGTTTCCAACTCCTGAGATGCTGAAATACTTCATCTTGGGCACGCTCATTGTGATTGGATTGCTCCCCGGCAAATAGATTTCTTTCTCGGTTTTTTTCCATTCTAATTTCATGACAGACCTCTTATTTTTTGTCGGTATCCAAATAACAAACCGCTTCCTGACCACTGGAATCACTGATTAACATCAGTTGATTTTCTGTGACCTGGTACACTTGAACTATGGCCGAAAGGGACTTTGGCATATCAGGAATTTCTTGAAAGATTTCGCGCATCAGACCAAACTTCTCGGGCTGAAAAATACTCTTTCGGCCTTCGCTACAATCGTTTTCGTAAATAGCCCCATAAAAGATGTCTGCTTCCACTAAGTCTTGGAAAAAGTGGCTTCCGAAGGATAGTTCGGGCATGAGTCCGCTACTTTCAAAGGACATCTCAAAGATGGCATCCACATTGGAAATCTGAGCAAAGTTCACCGGGACGCCCAATTCAGGAGAAGAGGTTCCCCACCGTCCCGGCCCCATGAGCATAAGGGAATAATTGCCAAGTTGAGCATATCGATTGACCGCATTCACAGCTTGGGCAACCATGAATTTTTCTTTGTATGCCATCTCTGCGTATCCTTTTGGGTCAATGATGCAAAGGGTATCGAATTTCTTTTGGATGGGGCCTCCCATAATATTGCCAAAGAGTTTAAACAGTATTTGGTCCTGCGGAATATCAGGTAGCACCACCTTAACCGTGCCTTCACCCTTGGATTGCAACGGCCTGCATTGAACCAGATTGATGAGGAATTCACCATCTTCAGAAAAGTTGATGGTAAATTCAAGATCCACCGGATATTGATATTGGTCGTGAATGGTTCGCAAAATCTCCCGCATGGTGTTGACAAGGTCCTCATTATCGAGAATTTTCTGGCAAGAGGTGGCGATGACTTTTTCCTTCATACCCATTTCCCGAAATCGTTCTTCTGCCGCATAGTCATGCTCGACAATTAAATCCTGAAACCATTTCGGCGCTTTTTCAACAATCTCTTCGATGGGAACTGTGAGCAACACATTGTCCGAAAAATCCAGCACATCCAGATTACGTTGTACAAATTTGAATTTGTCTGACGGCGAGGAGGATGGTGTCAGGTGTGGTTTATCCAATGAGGCAATTCGTGGGTGGTCTGAAAGCGTTCGATCTACAGCACGGGTGCCCAGACCTGCGACAATTCTCACCATGCCAGCTTTTGGGTCAATGTCTTTGTTCCACACATAGGAATTTTCGGAATAGGCTACGCCGGCTGCACCGGGTAGAAAAATATCTTCGAAGATGGAGCCGGATACTCTCTGAACCAAGATGGACATTTGCTCGTCTGACTTGTCCAGTCCTCGTTGTTTCCGATAAACCAATGCGGACTCATCCATGGCACTGGCATAGACTTCTTTGACTGCCTTGATAAATTGATTGTACCTGGTTTCCGGAGTGCCACCATTCACCAAGAACACGGAATCATATTTACCGGCAAATGCGTTGCCAAACCCGTCTTCCAGCAAACTGCTGGAACGTGCAATAATTGGATTCTGGCCATAATAATCCAGCATTCGCTGATATTTTTCTTTGACAAGGTCCGGAAATTCCCCATATGGAATTTGACTTTTTAGGGCTCTTGCTGCCAAAAAATAACCTTCATCGGTTTTGTGTTCCAACCAAAGTTTCCACCAGTTGTTCCGGATTAGGAAGGTATAAAATACATTGGATCCAATGTAAAATGAATCATGAGGCTCTAATTTGGAATATAAATCAGGTCGGTTCTTTTCAAGTATTTTTCTGGCCAACAGCATACCAGCCGCTTTGCCACCAATACTTCCGGAACCGATGAGTCGTAGGTTGATGTTGATATAATCCTGCAAGTCAAAATTTGCTTTGAAGAGAGTTTCCCGTTCCGGATCTCTGCCAATCAACATTTTGTAGGCTTTATTTAAAAACTGTTGTTGCACCTTTGGTTCTTTCTTTTTTGCTTGTTCCGCCTCCATGAAGAAAACTTCCCAATTGTCTACAAATCGACGACCAGTCTGGAAAGTCCGCTCGTTAAGTAAATCATAGTATCTGCTGGTGCAAATCCCGTCAACGATGGGAACCAATTCATCATGGTTGTCGTCCTGGAACAAGTGAGGAAAAAACAAGGTGGGAGATTGACGTTCTATGGCCCGAAGTGGATGTACATAAATCCCCTTTGGTCCTGTTAGTGCATTGACAAAAATACTGGCGTTATCCCCAATTTGTTTGACGGAGTCATAGGAGTGAATCCCTGTCCAGATGCTGAAATATACGATACCCTTCATTTCAGAAATAGCAGAACAAATGGCCTTATAGAAGTTACGCATCATAAAGTCCGCTGCCCAAACCGTCTGAAGGTTGGAGATGCAGTCAAAAACATAATAGGTGCCTGGGTTTTCCTTTTGGATTTCGTTGTAGGCCTTCACTGTGAATGCTTCGAAACCGGTGGTTACGTCCATCTCGATGGTGCGAAGTCCATCCCTAGGCTCCAGCAGTTCCCTGGAATTTCCAAAGTGAAAATATAACGCATTCTTGCCCTCGGCGATGGCTTGGTTGACAAAATGGTCCGCAAAGAATTTGTAATCCTTGATATCTGTTATCTGCCACACAATGTTTTCGCCATACCGGACATTTTGGAACAGTTTATCAAGTCCCTTTAATCCTGTTCTCGCAGTTTCTAGTCTAGACATACGTCAGCACCTCCCTTTTTCCTATGATTATATCATATTCTTAAGGGAGGTGCGTCTCATTTCTTTTGATGCAATTACGGTTATAGCACTATTTTAACAATATCTCCCTGGGCTGTTTCGACATCCACAAGAGTCAAACTTCCATAAGTACGTTTGGCCTCCTTCAAAGCGCTGACCAACTGCCGTAATTGTTCCTTGGTCAAGGGGATATCCGTATTCTTTTTGAGGGCAATCCCCATACCCCAAGCGCCCAGGTCGAAAAGAAAATTTGGCAGTGGTAGGGTAAACCGTTTCCCTTCGGCTCTAATTTTGATATACATTTACATCACCTACTCTACCACGATTTCAACGATATCCCCATCTGCCGACTCGACTTCCACCAATTTGCCAATGACACCGTTTTCTACCATTTTCAAAATGGCATCAAAGTCGATATCTTTCAATGCGTCATAATTGCCCATGGTTTCCATGTTCATACCTATTTGCAATCCGGTCTTTAGAAGTGGCATGGGCAGGTTGACTTTTACTTTATCGCCTTGCGCACTGAGGACGTAAATCCTGAGCATCATCTTACTAAAGTCTTTTCGTTCTTCTTCCGGTACGATTTGTGCTTCCGGTGCTGCAGGCCCCCGCAGCAAGTCATCCACACTGATGCCGAAGTAGTCCGCCAGCTGTGGCAACAATGTAATATCCGGACAGGAAATATCGTTTTCCCATTTACTTACTGCCTGGGGGGATACCCCCATTGCCTCCGCCAGTTGATCCTGTGTCAGTCCTTTTCTTTTTCTCGCTTCCGCGATACGTGTTCCGATTGAATTAGCCATGTTCGTTCTCCTTTCTACACCTTCATTTTAGTGAATTTAGGTGAGAAGTATAGCAATCATCCGTTGATTTTTTCACTTTTAGGTTGTATTTTCCACAACCATTGGTTGAATATGGCCTTATTTTCCATTCAGCCAAGCTTCCAAGGCGATTTTTGCTCGGTTTTCATCAATACATCCAAACACCGGGCCTTGCGTACCATATTGGTCTTTTCGTACGGCTTGCCGAAAATCAGTCGGTGTTTTTTTATACCATCTTTTGAAGTTGATTGCCAGATGCTTTCGATTGGCAAATCCAACCTGATTTGCAATCTCATCCACATTTTTCTGGGTTGTAAACAACAGCCGCTCTGCCTCTTCCGATCTCGCCAGAGAAAGGATCTCTGAAAAGGTTAAGCCTATGGTAGTTTTAAGTGATCGTGAAAGGTGCTCTGGGCTGACAAAAATTTCAGCGGCCAACTCTGTCAGTGTCAGATTGGTTTGGAAACGTCGGTATATTTGGTCCGCTACAAGGTAATATTGCTTCATTGCTGAATAATTACGGGCGGAGATGGGTTGCCTGACGATTTCAATCCCCCCTGCCGGATTCTTTCGATAAGTATAAAAAGTGAACTCTTCCAGAAGCATCTGCAAGAGTTGCTCCGCCATTCTTGATATGTGCTGCTCGCTTACTGTTGGCTGATTGTATTCCTGCCATAGCTTGGCCATAAGAAACCGAAGGCCACGAAGGTCCGAATCTATTACACCAGCGCCACCCTCGTATGGTTGACAAACATAATACATTTCTGTTAGCGCCGGGAAAAGCGAAGCAAATGCTTCTCTCGATATCTGAACTGTCAATAATCCGCTGGCTTCATTGGATACGATTCGATGTGGGTCATTGGGGTTGAATATATAAACATCTCCGGGTGATAACACATGGTCCGTTGCACAATCCGAAATGGTTACGTTGCCATACAAAAGCCCCACCAGTTCCAGCACTTCAGAGTGCAGGTGAAACGGATAGGTCGTAATAGCGTCCAATGAAACTCGAACCCCTGTATTTAATTTGAATCCAACATATTCATTAAATCTCATAACCCGAATATATCATATTCATATCCAACTGACAACAATATCTTACCCCTTATTGTGTATGTGCAGCGATATGATGATATAAAGTCAATAATATAACACATAGGAGGACCCGATGAGTCAATTATATGATGAAATGATGCGTTCTGTGCTGGAAGGTGATGAAGAGCTTGCAAGACAACTGGCTCAGGATTCATTGGCGCAAAACATGGATTTGAAGTTGGTCATGAGCGAAGGTTTTTTGAAGGGGATTCAGGAAGCCGGTGTTTTATATGAGGAGGGGGAATATTTTCTTCCGGATCTGGTCTGTTCCGCTGATGCCATGAAAAGTGCTTTGGCAGTGCTGGATGACGAAATCAAAAAACCAACCAGCGGGTTGGTATCCCGGGGGAAAGTGCTGTTGGCCACTGCTGAAGGTGATGTGCACGACATTGGTAAAACCATTGTGGGTGCCATGTTGACTGCCGCAGGCTATGAAGTGACCGACCTTGGACCGGATGTACCCAATGAAACCATCCTAGCTAAAGCAATTGAACTACAGGCTGATGTCATCGGGCTCAGTGCTCTTCTCACCACAACCATGGAGGAACAAGGAAAACTGATTCAGTTGTTGCAACAAAGTAATCAGCGAGAAAACTTCAAGTGTATTGTTGGTGGTGCCCCGGTAACCCATTCATGGTCCGAGAAAATCATGGCAGATGGGTATTCAGATGATGCCATAGGTGCTGTTAGTCTCGTTAACAGTCTGATTGTATAAAGGGGGACTTGAAAATGAATATGAACGGACAAGTTTTTAGTAAGGCCGAACAAGATTTGGTTCACCAAAAGTCCATTGACATTTTAGAGAATGTGGGGATTTCATTCCCAGATGAAGGCGTTCTTGCCATGCTGGAACAAAACGGTGCAAGTGTGGATTGGGACAAACAAGTTGCAAAAATAAGTGAGGCCATGGTAACGAAGGCTCTGCTTACCGCACCAAAAGAGTTCACCCTGGGTGCGAGAAATCCAGCCCACGATTTTGCCTTGCCTTCAAGTTATTCTGCACTAAATTTAGACGGAACCGGTGTCTATGCCCTGGATCCGTCAACCGGTGATAAAAGATATGGGCTACTACAGGATATTGCCAACGCAGCCAAGATATTTGAAACGGTTTCTATGGGCAAAGTATTGTGGCCGCCCATTGTAGCCGCCGACTGCCCCGCAGGGACCCGCAATCTCATGGGAGCGGCTACCGCAATGATGCATTGCAGTAAGCATATTCAGGATGAGGTGAAGAACGTCAACGAAATTCCCCTTCTGATGGGTATTTTATCCGCTATTCTCGGGGACAAAAAAACCATTCAAGAACGAAAAATCTATTCCGTAACCTATTGCACGGTTGCACCTCTGATGCATGACAAGGATATGATGTTGGCCAATATGGAATTGGCAAAGATGAATGTGCCAATTTTAGTCTATCCCATGCCGGCTTGTGGCAGCACAGGACCGTACAGCTTGTTTTCAAATGTCGCATTGGGAAATGCAGAAGCACTATCCGCCATCGTTCTATTTCAACTGACCAACCCTGGCACCCCTTTGATTTTTGGCACTGCCCAGGGAATCATTCACAGGAAAACAGGATTGTTTCTGGAAGGAGCTCCTGAGACGGTGCTGCAGGGAGTTGCCATGACGCAAATGGGGAAACGTTATGGGTTGCCTACCACGATTGCAGGTTGTCTGACGGATGCCAAAGAACCCGGTATGCAGTCGGTCTTAGAAAAGGTACTGACCACTTTACCCCTGTCCCTTGCTGGTGCTGATGTGATACAAGGCATTGGTTTGTTGGAAAGCAGTATGACCCTTTCTCTAGAACAAATTCTCATTGATGCCGAAATCGGTGGTTTGTGCCAGCGCATGCGGGAAGGAATTGAGGTTTCATCTGAAAAGGATTGTTATGAAGATATTGTTCAAGTGGGGCAGGGAGGGCATTTCCTGAAACAACCTTCCACACGAGCTGGATTTCGAAGCAAAGAATTCTACGTTCCTTCACTTTTGGATCGGGATACCTATGACGAATGGTGTGACCTGGGATCTCCAAATATGTTTACCGAAGCAAATAAAAAGGTGAAAGGCATTTTGGCTGCTGAGCCGGAACATCCTCTCACCTTAGATGTTGAAAAACAAATCCGTGAAATCATGGAAGAAATGCGACAGAAAGGCTAACCCTTACTCCATTGCAATTTCTCCTTCGATAGAAAATACAGTTTCTTCGCAGATGTTTGTTGCATAATCGGCAATGCGCTCAAGGTGAGCAGCGACGAAGGCAAACATAATGTATACCTCTGTATTCCCCTGCTTCTGCGTCGCAAGCTGTATTTGTGTATCATAGACAGTGCGAAACATCTCGTCAATTTCTTCATCGGCTTTCCATACTTTTCGGGCCATACGAAGGTCCCTGCTTAGGAACGATTGGATGGCATTACTAACCATTTTAGCTGAAAGTTCAGCCATCCTGGGTATGTTCACCAACTCCTGACCATAGTCAGCGGTTTTTAGTCGCATTGTGTATTTGGCCAGATCTTCACAATGATCGCCGATTCGTTCTAAATCTCGAATCATTTTCATCACGGAGATGCAGTATCTAAGGTCAGACCCCACAGGCGACTGGGTAGCCAAAAAGCTGAAACATTCCCTTTGGATGTCCTCTTCAAGGTCATCGACAACATCCCCGTTATCGATGATTTGCCTTGCCAATTCCGTATCTCTCTCCACTAAAGCTTTAACCGCCATGAGGATGTCTTGCTCTACTTGAGTCGCCATGGCGATAATCTTGTCATTAATGGATTCCATTTCTTGTATCATTCTAACTCGTGGTACCATATTGTCCTCCTATCAACCGAATCTTCCTGAAATATAGTCTTCCGTCCGTTTGTTGTCCGGATTGGAAAAAATCTTTTGTGTAGAATTGATTTCAATCATTTCACCCATGAGAAAAAATGCGGTACGGTCGGAGATCCGGCCGGCTTGTTGCATATTATGGGTGACGATGATAATAGTATACCGCTTAGCGAGATCCTGCATCAAGTCTTCAATCTTGGATGTGGCAATGGGATCCAATGCGGAAGTAGGTTCATCCATGAGAACCACCTCCGGGTTGACCGCAAGGCAACGAGCAATGCATAAACGCTGTTGTTGCCCCCCGGATAACCCCATAGCAGGCTTATGAAGCCGGTCTTTTACTTCATCCCAAAGGGCTACTTCCTTTAATGTTTCTTCCACAATTATATCCAGCTCTGATTTATCATTGATTCCATGGACCTTTGGACCATAGATGACGTTTTCGTATACGGTTTTTGGGAATGGGTTAGCCTTTTGAAACACCATCCCTACTTTCTTACGTAAATTGGTTACATCATAATCTTTTTGATAGATATTTTGTCCATCATAGAGGACTTCCCCTTCAACTCTAGAAATGGGAATCAAATCATTCATCCGATTCAAAGTTCTTAGAAAAGTCGATTTTCCACAACCAGAAGGCCCAATCAACGCAGTAATCTCATGCCTTTTGACTTGCAGGTTGATGTTCCGAAGGGCCTGGAAATCTCCATAATAAAGATTTAGGCCATTGATTTCAAATGTTTCGTGTTTATCCATTGACGGTTCTCCTTCCGATAGCGTTTGCTGCCGTATTGATGATAAAGACTATGATAATCAGCAAAGCTGCCGTTGCATAGGTTTTTTCTTGTGAAATTCCCTCTGATGCCAGAAGGTACAGGTGGACGGACATGGTCCGGGTAGAATCAAAAACACTCAAAGGCATATTCAGGGATCCGCCAATCGTCAGTACGACGGCCGCGGTTTCACCGATGGCCCGCCCCAAACCCAGAATAACGCCGGTCAAGATACCGGATTTGCATCCGGGCAAAACCACTCTGCTGATAGTGTACCATTTGGTAGCTCCCAGCGCCAGACTTCCTTCCCGGTATGACATGGGAACAGTTATGAGGGCCTCCTCGGTGGTTCTTATAATCGTGGGTAAAACCATGATGGCTAAAGTAAGACCGCCGGCCAAAATAGACCAGCCCATACCCAAGAACACAACGAAGAATGCAAATCCGAAAAGTCCGAATATGATGGACGGGATACCCGCCAATACTTCTGTAAAGAATCGTATGGCATTGACGATTTTGCCAACCTTGGCATATTCCGTGAAATATACTGCACCGGCTACCCCAATGGGAGTAGCAATAAGTACGGCCACCGCGGTCACATAAAGTGTACCGACTATGACTGATAGAATTCCACCCTCTTTGCCCATGCTACTAGGCTCCTGGGTTAAAAACTCTATACTGATTTCGGGAACGCCCTTGACCAGTATAAATCCAATGATAATTATCAGCGCAGCCAATGTAAAGCCCGCAACCAGCCAAATGATACTGAAGAAAAAATTGCTTTGTAATTTCTTTTTCATGATGCCGCACCCCCAAACCTTCTCATCACTGCCTGAGCAACCACGTTGAGTAATACGATGATAACGAAGAGGATGATACCTACTGCAAAAAGTGCTTCCTTATGTGATGGTGATGCGTAGGACATTTCCATGGCGATGGTTCCTGTCATGGTCGCCACAGGATCCAACAAACTCTTAGGCAACACTGCCACATTACCTGTTATCATCAGTACTGCCATGGTTTCGCCAATGGCTCTTCCCATACCCAAAATGATAGAGGCAAAGATTCCCGACCGCGCGGCTGGCAAAATTACTTTGGTGATGGTCTCCCTTCTGTCTGCTCCCAGGGCAAGAGATGCTTCCCGATAATCCTGAGGCACTGCAGAGATTGCATTTTCCGACACACTAACAATGGTCGGTAAAATCATCATGGCCAGAATCAGCGCACCGGCCAAAATACTGAACCCACTGGTGGAAACATCCGGGTCAAACTTTTGAACGATGGGAACAATATATGTACGGATTGCCGGTACCAACACAATCAATCCAAAGAATCCATACACCACCGAAGGAATACCGGCCAGTAACTCCACTGCGGACTTAAAAATACCTGCAGAACGTTTTCCTGACACTTCCGCCAGAAATACCGCACAACCGACTCCCGTAGGAATTCCGATGGCCAGGGCACCCAACGTCACCGCCAGGCTGCCTGCAATCAGTGGTAAAATTCCATATATCCCGGCGGTTGGGCTCCAGTCCGTTCCAGTGACAAAGTTGTAAAGTCCGGTCTTTGTAATCACAGGCATCCCGGTGACAAAAATAAATATTGTAATGAGAGCAACCGCTGCGACAGACGCAGCGGCACTTATTCGAATGATATTCTCAATGATACGTTCATTGGTTTTCATTTTGTTGGACCCTTTCATAAGTTGCTCTTCAGTTTACTACATAACTGGGATGAAACCATTTTCTTCGATTAATGCCTGTCCTTCAGCGCTCATGACAAAGTCGATGAATGCTTGAGCTGCTTCGCTGACTTCTCCGGTTACTCCGTAGATGAAAGGTCTTGAGATTGCATAGGTTCCGTCCAATACAGTTTCCTTGGAGATGGACACGCCTTCTACTTCCAAAGCGATAACTGAATCATCCAGGGCTTCCATGGATACATATCCGATGGATCCGGGGGTGGAACCGACTGCCTGCAGTACTGCGCCTGTGGAAGGCTGTACAATGGCTTTCTTGGTGGTGTTGTCTACTTCATTGCCTGCGCTGTCTTTTTCCATTACTTTGGTAAGTTCAGTGAATGCACCTCTTGTACCGGAACCTTCTTCTCTGCTAACGACTGTGATTGCCTGGTCTTTTCCGCCAACTTCTTTCCAGTTGGTGATTTCGCCAATAAAGATCCCTTTGATTTGTTCCAGTGTTAGGTCAGTGACGGTTACGTCGGTGTTGACGATGACTGCAACGCCGTCTTTTGCGATGACATATTCTTTAACGATGGTTGACTTCTCTTCATCCTTGACTTCTCTGGAAAGTGCACCGATATCGGCAATTGCATCTGCCAGGGATACGGCGGCTTGTCCTGATCCACCACCTTGGATTTCCACGGTGATGCCTTCATTGGCTTCCATGAAAGCTGCTGCAAGTTCTTCTGAGAGGGGCTGTACCGATGTGGAACCGGCAACGACTACTTTGTCGGATGTCTGCTCTCCGCCACCGCAAGCTGTTAAGCCTGTGATTCCCAGTGCCAGCACCAGTGATAAGACCAAAGCCTTTTTCATCATTTTCTTTTTCATTTTTCTTTCCTTTCGTTCGAGCGCTTGCTCGCATTTATCTCTATTACTTCTGTTTACAGTCTTATCATACACAATGAATGTTATCGTATTATTTCATTTAGGTTAATGTTGTGTTAAGTATTGTTAAGATTGTGTTAAGAAAAAGCCCGACAAGAAATTGCCAGGCTTGGTTTCATCTTCGTAGTTGCAACAAAATCCCATTTTCTGCAGCTAGCGTATCAAAATATTCTTTTGCTTTCTTGCTATTATTCGTAGAATCCAGAGACGTAACCGTGTCTTGTTGATTCTTAAGATGTGTCAGTTTAGTCATGGCAACTTCCAAATCCTCTAACGGCAGCAAATTCACCGCTAGACAGAAATAAGATTTTAGTCTTCCATTATCCCAATCTGCAAGCAAGTCATCCAGGATCAGACTCTTCTTTGATAATTGGTCCAGATATGCTTCTAAACCTTTTAACTTTGCGGTATCCATATCCGCTGGTACATTCTTATATGTGATAAAGGAATCCTTATGGTTTGTGCCAATATATCTTGCACAAGGGTACTCATTACATAAAAAACAGTACGCCACATCATCATGTTTTAGGCTACATGAGATGATACCACAAGCAGGATGTTTCTCATAAAAGTCAGCTCCGCCACAACCTGGGCAACGGGAACTGCCAGTGGTCCTGAATCTGGGACATAAGCAACAATTCAGACCACATAACGAGAATTGTGGTGTTTCGCGACTGTATTGTTTCATCGGGTACCTCACCTTTCATTTAGAGTAGTGATCTGTACACTATTAATATATACACATACGAAAGACAATGCAAGTTTTCTCTGCTTTTCAAACATTTCCCTTGCCAAATCATCGATTTCAGTTATAATAGGAATGTACAATTTTTCGGGGCGTAGCGCAGCTTGGTAGCGCACTTGACTGGGGGTCAAGTGGCCGCAGGTTCAAATCCTGTCGCTCCGACCAAAAAAGGAAAGATACTCATGAAGTTGAGTATCTTTCCTTTTTTTAGCGATAGTAATGACAGGGTTTGAGACTGCGGCCGGCAATAACTTTGTTTTGTTTTGTTAATTACTATAGTATAATTATTTTCATTAGTATTCGAATAAAATGGGAGGATTTGCTATGATAAAAAAAGTGTTATTGATACTATTCTTCGTACTTCTAACAACGGGGTGTGGAACAGTGGACGATTCTAATGGGTCAAACGACTCAGTTGGAGCCTCTGATATTCAAGGGTATTGGCTACAGATTGAGCGAGACTGGTCTGGAGAGCTGACTGATTTGACCGATAATCCTTATGCTTATTTAGAAATCACAGATGAGCAATTGTTTTTCTATACTATTTCTTTCGATGAAGACGAAGGATATGGGGTGGCCAGTAAATATTATATGCTTGAAGCGAACAATATCTATTATGATTACGAGGAATTAGGCAATAGAAGCACCCAGGAAATTGCCGAGAGCTTATATGGGGGCGCTTTCATCATTTCATTTAGCGATAATAATTTAGTATTGTTGGAATACAATAATGGCATAAATATGGATGATGGATATGAGAAAGACACTTATAAAAAAATCGATGCTGCAGATTGGCCAATTGAAGAGTAATATTAAGTTTAAATAGTATATCAACAATGATGTTAGATCATCTACCAAAAGGAAAAAGATACTCAAGTGATTGAGTATCTTTTTGATATCGGATTGGGTATGAACGATTTGGTGGGGACAACTGGTTTCGAACCAGTGACCTCTTGCTTGTCGAGCAAGCGCTCTCCCAGCTGAGCTATGCCCCCAAAACCAATCCGACTAAAATGCATTGTACCACATTTGAATGTGAGTTTCACCCATAAATTTTACTTTTCTCTCTTTTTTGTCTGCAAATGGTACATAGTTTCACCAATCAACGCTGCTTTCACCGCCTTTACCCCTGGATTAGTTCTAAACTCATGGAGTTCGTTGTCCGCATAAATTTGAAAATTGTGTCCACCATCAAAGGGTACATAACGGGTTGTGCGAGTTAAAAACTTCATTTGTACCGAATCACCCCGAAAGGTTCCATCATATATATATACTTCTCTGTTAATGGTCATAATCCCACTCCCCACAGCTTCAATCCCATCACCTTCTCTTCGATACATTGCAAGTTCCACCGGCACAGTATAACTGAAGTTTTCATCGGCAAGAACTGCCTTTTCTTCGTGAAGGTGCTCCCACTCATACCATTCGCCAATATGATTGAAATAGGGTTTTGTATTCTGCCAATCGAGATGGCCGCTACCCTGCAGAGTTACTTTCATACCACATTGTGAACAGGTAAGTTTATCTCCTATGGTGGACATAGTAAACTCCCCTTGGCAGTTGGGACAAATATATAGAAGATTTGTCAATCCGTCAGTTAATTCTTTTCCCCGGTATTGATATCCATTTTGTTCTTGCCACTGGTATTGATTGGCATACAATGCAACCTTCAAGGCTTCATCAATTGCTTCCAAAGAAAACGACTGAACTTGTTCCTTGGTTAATACAATACTGACATGAGACTCGACGATGCCTCGTCTATGACTGTTGGACCAGGGTGGATCCACAAAGCCCCCTCCATAGGTTTTCACCAACACCACAGGCACGCCCAGATGCTTGACCAGTTTTCCTATGCCATCAGGCAAAGGCAATGTAATGCCCCCCAAACTGATTTGTCCTTCAGGATAAATCCCTACAATGCCCCCCTGCTTGATGATGGAAATGGTCCGGGCAACGGTTCTTATATCTGCAGAGAAAAGATTCTTAGGGATTGCTCGGCCCAAACGGAAAACCAGCGAAAGCCCATGGAAACGGAAATACTTGGCAGCTACAACAAAACTGATTCTATGTGGATATAAGATTCTTGCCATATATAGAAAATCGTAAAAACTGGTATGGTTTCCAATGACTAATAGAGGCTCTTTCACCAGTTCTTTGATGAGCTCTGCCCCAAAAAACCGGTGCCTTTTGACCAGTCTTGTATAAATATTTGCCAAACCCACAAGTGGTAAGTAAATCCATGGCGAAGGCCGTTTAATCCTGTTTGACTTCATGCGATTCTCCTAATTAATCTGTATGTTACTTGATAAATTTATCTTCCTCCAGCTCAGCAAAGGCCAATGCCAGTTCTTCCTTGGTGTTCATTACAATGGGGCCCCCCCATGCAATGGGTTCTTTGAGAGGTTTAGCCTTCATAAGGATAAAGCGGATGCCCTCGTCGCCGGCAACAACCTGTAGGTGATTTCCAGGCGTAAATAGGATCGCCCTTTTCTCCTGCACGAACTTTCTTCCGGTAGATCCAAACGATCCCTGCCCAATAAAAATATAGATAATTAAATTTTCATCTTCCTTAGTTTCAACAAACCAGGATGTGCCCGGTTTTAATTGAACATCCAAATAAGTGGCTGGGACATGCTTGGCTGTAAATGCCCCCTTGATTCCCTGATACTCACCTGCAATAATCCGAACGGTGGCGTCATCTTTGGAAATCTCCGGGATATCTTTGCTTTTTATGTCGCCATAGGCCGGCGGAGTCATCTTTTCGGTAGCAGGCAAGTTCAACCAGAGTTGTGCCCCAAGCATTCTTTCCGTTTTTTGTGGCATTTCCTGATGTATAATGCCAGAGCCGGCGGTCATCCACTGACAGTCACCGTCTTTTATTTGACCTTTATTCCCCAGGCTATCCTGATGTTCAATATCACCTTCAATCAGATAAGTGATTGTTTCAATGCCCCGGTGTGGGTGCCATGGAAATCCTTTAGTATAATCATCTGGATTTGTTGAATCGAACGCATCCAGTAACAAAAATGGATCAAACTCTGTGGTATCTGCATATCCAAGCACTCGGACAAGTTTAACACCGGCGCCATCGCTTGTGGCAACGCCGGTTATGATTTTTTTTACTTCTCTAGATAATAACATTCTATTCTCCTTCATAATAATGGGATATGTTTATGCCTCTTCCTCGTTTCGTAGAATATCCAAAAATATCTCTACCAGGTTAGGATCAAATTGGGTTCCGGCGCATCGCTTCAATTCCAAAATTGCTTCTTGCAGGCTCATTGCTTTTCGATAAGGCCTATCGTTGGTCATAGCATCAAAGGCATCCACAATGGTTAGAATTCTACAGACCAAAGGGATTTCTTCTCCCTTAAGCCCAAAGGGATATCCAGTTCCGTCCCAGTTTTCGTGATGCTTATAAATCCATTCGGAAATACCATTTAAATCCGGTGAAGATTCCGCAATGCGAAAGCCGATTTCCGAATGCCTCTTCATGTCAGCAAATTCCGCATCAGTTAATCTTTCCGGTTTAAACAAAATTACATCGCTAACTCCAATTTTACCAATGTCATGAAAATCTGCAAATAACTCAATCGCCGGCATCTGGCTATCAGGGAAGTTTACTATTCGCGCTATTTTCTTAATAAATTTCGACATCCGCTTGCTATGCCCCTGGGTTAAAAAATCACGTTCAGAAAGCATTGCAGATAAGGTTTCAATGGTTTTGCTTCTTTCACTCTGTCGATGGAAGAGTTTCTGTCGATACATATAATCATCAGCACACTTCATCATAGCCAGGGCAGTGTTGCAACTGTGATTGGCCAAGGAAAAACCGATGGAGATGCTGAATGGTATGGGATATCCCCTTTCGTTCAATGCACGCACTTCATCAATCAATTGATTTTTGGCCAATAACATTCTATCTTCATCCCAACCCCGTACGGCGATGGCAAACTCATCTCCTCCAATTCGCGCTATGAATTCAGGCTCCAAAAATACCCTTTTTATCGCTTGTGCGATGGTGCGGAGATATTGGTCTCCCACATCATGCCCTAACGTGTCATTGACCAACTTCAGGCCGTCGATATCAACCATAAATAACCCCATTCCAGCCTCTTTAGGGTTCTTCCATTCTTTGACGGATTTCTCAAAGAAGTTTCTGTTATACACATTCGTCAATATATCAAGAATGCTCAGCTTGAGAATTTTTTGAGTTGCCAGCGCCTTCTCCGTAGTGTTTCTTACAAGCGCTAACATTTTATGGTCGGATAATCTTGCAAATCGAATCTCAAAATACTGTTTCCCAATATGTGCTATTTGTAGTGCGACTTCAACCTCGTTGGATTGTCCTTCCTGAAAAGCGGTTTCAATTCCTAGCTTCAATCGAACCTCATCTTCAGGGTCGAACAGCTCCGATATATTCTTAAATAATAGTTGATTTAGTTCCCACTGGAAACTATTGTTGTGATTTTGTGATAACGACTCTTGCACTATGCCATCTTTGTCTAATATGAATATCAAATCAGGCATTGAAGTGATTAAAGCTTCTAATTTAGATTGCTCAGACTTGAGGGTTATTAATGCTTCGGATAAGGATGCGGTATGTGCCTTCACTTTTCGATGAAGGACATAGTTCCACCCAAATACAATAATAATCCCAAATACCAGAATCCCAAGGACAATGAAGAAATCTTTCAATCCATTGACACCCATGATTTGCTTGCCAAACCACTTGGTTTGTATGGCCTCAAGCTGTGCTTGCGGAATTTGAGCAAAACCTTCTTCAATCAAGGTTAAGGTTGCTTGGTCTCCTTGTACTACTGCTCTATGAAACCCTTCCTGGTATACCGGTTCTGTGTAATGGAAATCTTGATATATATCATATTTGTTTAAATAATATAGTCCTGGAGGGATGTCGATAATGAATATTTTCAATTCTCCCAAAGATGCTGCTTTGACGATTTGCTCATATGAACTGTATTCCTTAATGTCTTCAACGCCAGCTTCCAGTAGCTTTTGAACTGCATAGTCCCCTTTTTTTACACCGATATTAAAGCCTTTTAATGAAGAAATATCTGTAATCCCACTGATGCTGTCATGAAAGAAAATTGCAGTTTCAATGGTTTCATACACGTCTGCAAAATCGTATATCTGATCACGGGATTCGGAATAAAAGATGGTGTCTATGACATCGAACTCTTTCCTTTGCATCCCAAGCTGAGCATCAATCCACGGCATTGGATGAAGTATAACATCAATTCCTGTCTTTTCCTCAAAAAGTAGCCATTGATCAACCAGAATTCCTTGAGGCTGCCCCGTTTCATCATAAAAAATATAGGGCGGATAGCTTTCATCAAGCACCACATCTAAAGTTTTGGTTTCTCCATACACCATGCTACATTGCATCTGCAGTATGCAGAAAAAAGGGACCCAAATCATCAGTCTCATCAATCGGTACAATCTCTTTATCATATTTGATCGTCCTTCCATATCAGAGGTATATTTTCGCAATGCTGCCTTCAGTATAACGGAGTAAAAGAGAGTAAGTCAAATATAAAAGTAGACATTCTGTTTTATGTCTACTTTATCATCCTTGTTTAACGGTGGTGGTTAATGCAATTGACCTTATTTATATTAATCTACTGTATAAATCCAGCCTTTATCAATCTCTTTTTCACTGGGAAACCAATCATGATGGCAAGAATAATTTTAACTGCATCCCCAGGTATAAATGGAATCACACCGGCAAAAAGTGCCTGGGAGAAAGTCATCCCGGCGGAATATGCCAGCCATGCAGTGCCTAGTCCATAAAGTGCTAAGGTCCCTACTACCATCCCCAACGCCGTCCAACCTACTTTACCCGGGAATCGATCTACTGCATACCCTGCAATCAAAGCAAGAAAGATGAATCCGATTAAGTATCCGCCTGTTGGCCCGATGAGTTTGCCGGGCCCACCAGTAAATGCCGAAAAAACCGGAACACCAACAAATCCAATAAAGAGATACACTAAAGTTACAATGGTTCCCCTTTTCCTCCCGAGTAATATGACAGCAAGGCAGATGGCAAAATTAGTCAATGAAATTGGCACCGGAGAGATTGGAATCACTAGGGATAAAGGCCCCATGATGCAAAGCACAGCTGTCATTAATCCAATCATTGTAAGGTTTGTAGTTTTTGTGTTTCTCATATATTTGTTGTATCCTTTCATGTGCTACGTATTGTTTTTCAGACCTGAAATGAGTATAAAAGAAAAGGGAAGGTATTGTCAACCATTATTTACTTTTGGTTGACAATACCTTCCCGAATTATAGATCTTACTAATTGTTCATCTTACATACGATAGGCTCTGACTTGGAAATAATAGGTTCTGTCAGTTGTCAGAGGCAAGTTCGTCCAAGACCTGAACTGTGTATTTCTGACTCTACCAATAAAATACCAACACTCGTCGGGACCGGTTTTTCGATAGATTTGATGATAGCCGGAACCATCCACCTTATTAAGTAAAAATATAATACTTTTACCTATTGGCTTCTTCAACGGTTGGTTCGGCTCGGATGACACTGAAGTCGGGTTCTTGATAACAGGGTTTTTTACACCATCTGTTTCAGTTCCCTGATCAGTCGTACCGCCCGAAGTATTTGCTACAACATGATATGTGAAAGTTGAAATGGTGCTATCTTGTCCACCACGGCCTATGACAATTGTTTTGATGGTTACATCACCGGTCTTGTTTAGCAAGATACTGTTGGTCATGCCTGAAGCGCCTGCGTATTCATTGTAGTTGTAGAATGTGCTGCTAGTTGTGGGTGTTGAGCCATCCAGCGTGTAATAAATTTTTGCCGCTTTGTTGGAAGAACCATTTGGTCTTGTGAAATCAATGGTTGTACCAACTTTTACATTACTACCGCTTACAATTCTAGTAACCACTCCACTGCTGCGTGTTCCCGCGATAGTGACTGGATTCCATTGAGCAGCGGCATCACCAATAATTATTTTACCACCAGATGCCATCATTTGATTAAAGCCATCCCAGGTCTGCTCATTGGGAAGCGTTTGGCCAATGCTTAGTGTACCATCATTTGCTGCTAAGTTTATGATAGCTGGGACGAGAACTTTATTAACTTGTGCAGCGGCACCGCCTAGTGACCCATTAGAAGTGCCCGTGTTTCCGCTTGGATAATAATATCTAGCTGCAAACAACTGGTCTTTGGTTAATTTGACAGTATATCCATCACCAGCCACAAATGTAATTAAGGTATTTCCGGCTAGGGATTCCAGGTTGACTCCTGCCCTTTCAAAGAGGCTTGCTATTGTTGGGCCCTGTGCATTCAATGAAGTTTTCCAGCTGGGCACGGTATTGTATCCAGTATAATTATATATTTTGCCACCAGCCACAGCCGCCATAGAGTTTAGCAAGTCCAGTGTGAATTCACCCTTTACGGTTGTATGATCATAGATGGTCAAAGCAACTGGGTCCGGCGTTTTTGTTGCCGCCGTCATGGGGATTGTCGTTATGCCTCCTGCAGATCCAACCAGTAGTGTCCCTCCAATGATGCTAGTGACATATACATTGTCATAGGTGCTCATTCCAGTCGTCGGATTGGTTTGTACCCATGCCTGATTCTGACTGTTGTAGATTTTTAGCACTGTACCTACTACCCCTGCAGAAGGAGGTTCACAATATGCAACACCATTCGATGAGGTGCCTAGCCATAAATTGCCATCGCTATCGATGCTGATGCTTCTAATTTCACTACTTCCTGTCAGTCTGCTACCCAACAGTTCAGTCCCGGTATAAGTAGTAGTGGTGCCATCTACGGCAACGTAGTCCACATGTCCGCCTACTGTACCAAGCAATCCTACCGTGGATCCTGCTCGGACAATATATGCACCTCCATTGCTGTCAACTGCAATGCTTCGAACCCAGGCATCCGCTAATCTAGCTTGACCAATAAGCGCATCGTATCCTACAGAATAATTTTGTGTAAATGTCGGATTCGCTGCACCGATAGATGTGTCAAATTTAATGCAGCCACCAGTATATGTGCCATCCATGCCTGTTCCGGTTCCTTCCGGATAGAATCCAACCCAAAGGTCACCATCTCCTGAAGGAGTAATGGTGGTAACAGATGTTGCAGGAAGTCCTGCAGGATTTTGAGTTGTCTTGGCATAGGTGGTCCAAGTACCCGTTCCAACCTCGTACTTTGTTAACCCTCCGAAAGTACCAACCCATAGGATATCATCCGTGGTTGCACTGAGCGTTCCCGAATCAAGATACAGAGCTTGAACATAGTTGTCAGGAATGGTTCCAGGGGTTGTTTCTACTGTGTACTTGGTCAGTTCACCTGCTGCATTCATGTAAACTAGTCCTTTGTTTAGACCTGGGTCAGCGTAGCTGGCATTCTGGCTAAACCAAATGCCTCCCGACTGATCCGGTGCAATGGCCGAAACAAATGCGGTATCCAATGCCGGTGTGCTGGCTAAATTGTATACAGTTGTTGTGCCATCGGCCAGCTTTCGTACCAGACCACCACCATAGGTTCCAACCCAGTACCCGCCGTTGTTATCAGACATGATGGATCGAATACCGGAAACAGGCAAGCCTGTCCATTGGCTGAAATCATACTGACTGCTGGTGGCTACGATGGTTACCGATGAGAGCACTTCGTTATACCACTTTGAGGTATCGGAGGTGTAGTTTCTATAAACGCGTACATCGATTCTTGCAGTATCATTTTTAACTAAATCTGAAATGGGAGTATCTCCTTCTAAATATGCAATCAGGTAATCCTGAGATGCGATATCTTCCAATTTGATATTTGAATATGTTGCGTGATTGAAATTGTCGTAAGTTGCTATGCTGATGGTGGTTTGTGGCTTGTTCACACCCATTACGTTCAAGATGTCTGAAAGCAATGCACCAGTGACCGTTTTATTTACACCTTTCACTTGATAAGTCTTAGTTGTTGCCTTCATAGCTTTTAACTCATCCAGGGTCAACCTGAGTGTAATGTTATCGGTTGCGATGGCAATGGCATAATCCGTCGCATCAATTTTGGTGATGTTGGTCATTTCGTTATACCATGCTGTTGAATCCGTCGTGTAGTTTCGATACACGCGGAGCATCGTATAGATGGACGTGCCTTTGACCAGATCATTGAAATCAACTAATGAATCATCAGCCGCATCAGCACTATCGGCACCACTATACGCAACTAAGTATTGTTGTGCTTTTATTTCTCGCAAGGTCACGTTCTTATAACCCACTGCTTTGCTGCTGTCTTGGAAATTGTCAGGGGTACTAAAGGAAACCAAAGCATCTGGATTTGTCACACCCTGTGCCTTTAATAAGTCATAAAGCAAAACACCTTTTGCAGTCCGGTTTGCTGTTGCACTTTTTCGAGCATAATTCGATGTGGTGGAAGCCATAGCCTTGAGTTCACTGACTGCAAACGTCATTTCTGTTCCATCAACGGTTAAAGTCAGATCCTCATTGGGGTCGTCAACGGTGCCGGTTCCACTTAACACAATTGTAACTCCATCGGCATTCCTTACGCAGGCTCCTTGATTTTCATGAGTGATCAATCGAAGGGGTCCACCAGTATTTCCCGCTGTCTCAGAATAGCCATCAGAAGTTGCCATTGCAACAAGAGGCAATCCATTCTGTGAGTACGCCAGGAGAATTGGCTTAAGCACCTCCGAGTTGCTGCTGTCAATAATTCCATTTACCAAGGCAGTTTTGCCAAAAATGGACAAAACATCTTTTGTGAATGTGCCATCATAAACATTGACAGAGCTAATCGCTGTGGTATCGGTGATGTTCGGATCTGTTTTTTTAATCAAATTCCAAAGATTCAGACCTTCATGTTGCTGGATGCCTACCCAGGTAAATTCATCATTAACAATCAGGTCGGACATCGCTTCCAATTCGGCAACCGTATACACTTTTGTATAGCCGCTGGTATTGTCTGAATTTTGAACTCGAACCGTGAAAGTATCATTCAAATATGTTTTGAACACATCATTGACGCTATGATTTTGAGTAACCGTCGGTGCTGCAGAAATTTCTATGCTTTTCACGTTCATAACGGTCCGATCAGCATTTCGGTCTGTAGCATCTGTTTGACCAGTCACCAACATAATGGGTCCACCTGAGTTTTGATACGCGACATCATACCCGATCGAACTATGATTGATAACAAGGGGCAAGCCTTCTTCTAAGTCTGAATTCGTCACGGATGATGAGCCAAAGGCCAACAGTGTGCCCAGGTCATTGATTGAGCTATTTTGGCCGTTGATTAGGTCTGATTTCATGATATCTGCGATCGTAAATACCACAGAAGTACCATCATCGCCAGTGATTGTTACTTTGTCCGCATTCAGCCGCAATCCGACTGCACTGGATTTGAGGAAATCATAGAGGTCCAAGCCTCTGTATCGAATCTGGCTTTGTCCGATGGAATTCTTAATATTGTAGTCCGCAGTTACAGCTATAGTCTGCTTTCCTTCCAACTCGGCGACAGTGAATTCCTTTTCGTCGGTCAAATATGTTCCTGCACCTGAAACGGTGACGGTGTTACTTGCCAAAGCACTGTATGGCGCGTCTGTATGGGTGTAACTGTCAGATTGCATGTCGATGGTAATACTCTTCACACTCTTGAGTGATATCGCATCACTTGTACCATCAGTTCCAGCTGTACTGGGAATCAACAGGGCCAGTGGTCCACCATCATTTTTCACGGTAAACGGTGTGCTTTCACCTACTGTGAAAGTCCCCTCATATCCTGGGCTGGTTTTAGTTTGAACCATTGGCGCCCCATTTTTTGCAAATGCTAGTGTCGCCGCTAAATTGGTCACCCCACTTTGAGGATTGGATCCCAGTGCTAGTACGTTTTCGAGACTGACTTGTACACTATTCGTACCGTCTGAGAATGTGACAGTACCCTTAACTCCGGGAACTTCCAACAGGGTCTTAATGAAGTAATTCAAGTTAACGCCTTCATAAAGATCGTTGTATTTCACCCCGCTC
>JBGSVW010000006.1:0-109041 GCA_041752735.1 Anaerovoracaceae bacterium
TTTTGTGTCATTTTAATTTTTCTTTGGTTTTATTTGATATCCTCATTATATCTCGCTTCGGCACCGTCTGTATTTTAGTTTTTTTAGTATATTTGGTATTATTATTTGCTGTATGGGGGATATATTTGCACTTAAAGAAAATATATACTATAATTGTATAAATTATGTTTTACTTTATAGTATTTTTTTGAGGTGACCCATGAATAAAAAACCCCTTTCCGCCTCTTATCCCGTGGAGATGTCCCGAGAAATCGAAAGCTCTATGCTTTCCTTTTGCAGCATTACCGGACTACCTGTGACTTACTATGATTCCCAGGGGCAAGTCAGGATGGAATACGGTTCACAATACAAAATATGCAAATTTCTCAAAGTTTATAACAAAGAAGGTACGGCATGTCGGCAGCACTTGCTTTCTGCCATCCGAACTGCAGCAAATTTGGGAGAGCCATACTTCTTCGTCTGTGCTTCAGGCTTTGTGAATATCGCTATTCCACTGATTCAAGACGGAAAGAATTATGGTTGCTTCATGGCGGGTCCAATCATCATGGAAAAATTCAGCCAGCGAACCATTTCCAAACTGCTTTCCATGAACATGAACCAGGAAAGTTCTCTTCTCGAGGTAGATCACAATGCGGACTTCCTGTCACGCGTCATTTCTATACTACGGGAGATGTACATCTATTCATCCAAGCAGGTAGCCCATCTGGCAACGCTCTTGAACAATTCTGTGGTGGCAAATCTTTTGGATAAAAGCGATTATGATAAAGTCAACGCAAGGTATTTGGAGCAGGTTCAAATCGGCGACGATATCCGCGGATTGAAGCGGAGTGGCAAAGAAACCGGATATCCGGTCAGCCAGGAACACAACCTGATTAACATGGTTCGTGGTGGAAAGACCGTTGAAGCAAAAGAAGCGATGACGGCATATCTCAACGGCATTCTCCTCTATGAAGCAGGAAATTTAGGGTTTATAAAGGTTCATCTCATTGAGCTGTGCGCATTAATATCCAGGGCTAATCCTGACAAGAATATTGAAAACGAAGAATCCATCCGAGACAGCTTTTCTTATATCGAATCTCTAAACAAAATCGACAGCATCCAAGAATTAAAGGAATGGTCAGAGGCGTTGGTGGAACACTTCACAACAAGGACCGGTTTATTAAACTACCACGGAAATTCTCAGCTTGTGCTTCAGGTGCTGCGGCTCATTGCCAAAGACAATAAGTACGAGTTGACACTTGCCGGTGCCGCTTCACAACTCCATGTAAACCCTTCTTATCTATCCGGTCATTTCAAGCGGGAAACAGGAATGGGTTTTTCTGAATTTGTCAACGAACAGAAGATTATAAAAAGTAAAGAGTTGCTGGAAAAAACAAATCTGCGACTTCTGGAAATCGCAGATTTGTGTGGTTTTGAAGATCAAAGTTATTTTACCAAGGTGTTCAGCAAACGTGTAGGCATGTCGCCCAGGGAATATCGAAATGCTATTTGTAAGTCACTTTCGAGTTCTGATCAATAACGTGTACCCAGGTTTTTCCCCGGGTCAAGACGAATTCCTTCCCTTCAGCATCAGTGAAAACAGTTGGTGAATCAAGGTCTGCTCTGGACCAGGTTCCTTCCACCATGTTGCCACCAGTAAACAGCAACGCTTTGCCTCCGGCAGTCATATCAATACGCAGCGTTTTCCCTCCAGCGTAAATCGGGCTGCTTTTTACGTATTGAATTAAAATGTTAGATTCGGTTATGGGCAAATCGTTTTCTGCATCGATATATAACTCACCGTCAACATAGTGTTCGTACAAATTCGTTTCTTGAATGTATTTGTATTCCACCAGGGTGTATGGATTGTCTACGGTAATTTCTGTGGCAGCGGGAACGACAGTCTCATCCCCTTCCTCTGTATCCTTATTGGCATCTTCCTTCTCTTCAGGGGCAAACGTGAAGGTACGAAGCTCTTGCAATACATCCAACGAACGGCTTCTGATAACCTCCCACAAATCCGCATAATTCAGCATGGAATTATGAGGAGCGTAACGGGTATCGGAACGCCAGAAGATGGTGGAATTATTGTCTGGAGATACATGGTCAACCACACCGGTTTTCAGATATGCAACACCTTCTACGCTGCCGCCATGATGAACGAATATGGCCCCGTATTCTCTTGCCACATCAACGAAATATGGCCGTGCGCTTCGGATGGGTCCTACCACATCGGGCGTTTCACCATAGAAGAGTACCTGAAGGCGGGTCAACCCTCCTTCCGCCGGCATTTCGAAAATAATATCTGCTTTGGATAATCCGGATTGGGGCCTGCACTCCACGTTGTCGATGGAAAACTGGATCACTCGATTTGGCAATGTTTCTGCACGAAGACCTGTTAGCGGGTTAATAGGCCGGGTATCTTCGGGGTCAGGTTTTGGCTCACTAATCGGCGTATTACCAGTAAGAGCCAGCCCAACTCCCGTGGCAGCGATAAGCAGAAGTATAATCCCCACCAATAATGGGGTTTTACTCTTTTTTTTATTTTTATTCCTATTTTGTCTCATATCATCTTGTTGCATGATTTTTCTCCCCTTATAATTCATCAATAATGCATTGGGCAATCCATTCCTGACCTTCCACTGTAGGATGAATTCCATCATGGTATTTCCCAAATCCCTTGTATTTTAACTCTAAATCCACCAAGGTGCAACCTTTTCCAACGGCAATGCTTCGGATTAACTTTGAAAGTTCATTCAATTTTTCGTTCACCAGCTGATAATCTATTGATTCTCCTATCATCCATTGATGGGCAGCCTGAGCCGGGCTACATTGAATTGGCGTTAGAATCACTGGTTCAATTCCATGATTTTGTGCAATTTCAATCATCAACTCAATGTTTTTTATGGCTTCTATCGGGCTTGCTATTTGATGAATGAAATCGTTGGTGCCAGTGAGAATCAATGCTTTATCAGGCTGATGTGCCAACACGTCCGTTGGAAAGCGACTTAGTACCATGGCAGTTGTATCCCCATTGACACCTTTGTTTATAACTTGCCAACCGGTTCTCTCCCGAAGTACAGAAGGGAAACTTTGTCCTTGTCTATGGGGGAATCCTTTGACGATGCTGTTGCCGATGCAAACAACTTTCATGGCTGTTTCTCCTCTGAATGTGTTATAATGTTTTCTATCATTATACCCTCATTTTTACCAAATGGAAGGATAAAAAATGCGTCACACCATTATTCCCCGCGGCGTTTGTCCCATGAAAGTTGAATTTGACTTAGATGGAGAAATCGTAACAAATATCAAATTCACAGGAGGATGTAACGGGAATCTCAAAGCCATCTCGGCATTGGTCGATGGGTTGACTGTGGACCAGATTAATCACAAGTTGGCAGGAATCACCTGTGGTGGCAAATCTTCCTCTTGCACGGATCAATTGGCTATTGCAGTAAAAAAGGCTATGGGCGACGAGAAATAGTTGACCAGGGAGGTCAAAGCATGAACAATCTTTTGATAAAACTTTTTGTCAAAAACCATGAAGACATCGAAAACCCTGATGTTCGGCTTCGTTATGGCAAATTGGCTGGGGCAGTAGGCATTGCGACGAATCTGGTCTTATGCATCGTAAAGGTTATCATTGGATTGATTTCCGGTAGCATCGCAATCATTGCAGACGGTATTAACAACCTTTCCGATACTTCATCCTCGTTAATTACGCTAATAGGGTTTCGCCTGTCTTCACAACCTGAGGATGAAGCCCACCCTTACGGGCATGCTAGGATGGAATATCTGGCCGGCTTGATTGTTTCTGTGCTAATCATCGTTGTCGGCATTTTTCTCATGCAATCCTCTATCGATAAAATTATTCATCCTGTAGACATCGTTGTGGATTCCATTACGCTGATTATTCTTGCTCTCTCAATGGTGATTAAGCTATGGCAAACTTTTTTTAATCTGAAAGTTGGCAAAATCATCAACTCGGTTACGTTGATGGCCACTGCCACCGACAGCAGAAATGACGTGATTGCCACTGGGGTGATTCTGATTGGGGTCGCTGTTGTCAGATTTACAGGTATACAGCTGGATGGTTGGTTGGGTTGCTTTGTAGCCCTATTTATCATATGGTCTGGCATCCAATTAATCCGCCAGACGTCAAGTCCCTTGTTGGGAGAGGCGCCTGATCAGCACCTTATTGATGAAATTGTTCGCATCACACATTCCAATCCCAATGTTTTGGGGGTTCATGATTTAGCCGTCCACAATTACGGCCCGGGCAAAATCTTCGCTTCCATCCATATTGAAGTGGATGCAGACGGAGATTTGATGCAAAGCCATGATATGGTAGATAATATAGAATTTGAAATACGTAGGGTGCTGAACATCCATTGTGTCGCACATATGGACCCGGTTCGTATCAATGATCCCATTGTGTGTCAGGTTAAGGCGCCGATACAGCGAGTGCTTGAATCATTGGACGATGTAACAGAAATCCATGACCTCCGGGTAGTTCCCGGTCACACCCACACCAACATCATCTTTGATGCGGTATTAGCGCCCAAATGCAAATTGTCGGAACCTGAGCTACAAAAGATTTTTGAAGATGCCATCCACCTGGTCAACCCCTCATATCATGTATCCGTCGTGTTTGACCGTGCATATACTCACCTCTAGTAGCCCCGCCACCATAAACACCACACATTGAAACCCCTTCAACTTATAATGACTATCAAAAGCCCCCGCAATTATTGCAGGGGCTTCGTTTATCTTTCAGTACTTTGTTTATTTATATGTTTAGGACATGCTTAAGAAGAACGTGGTTTCATCCACCAATTCATAACCTGAGGGCATTTCCATCAAACCATCGGGTATGTCTTTGGTCAATTCGTTGATAACCATGGTAGAACCCATACCGCCCAACTTGACTTCGATGGCAAAAAGGTTGTCCCCCTTAAAGTAGTATCGCACAACAGCCTCTTCTTCACCGGTTCCCATGTTAAACTCCTCATAGTCATAGGAATTGTCGTCAATTCCTGCCAGGTCTGTGATGGGTCCGCTACCATCCGTGCCAAACTCAATGCCGCTGTAATCGAATACCCCACTGTCCAAAGGATCTGTAGTCGCCTCTCCTTCCATGAGCATATACACTTTCTTCTCGTCATTGATATAGTACATTTGGCCGTCTAATGTCAGAATACGGACAGGGTAGCCAATACCAGAGATTTCCACGCTGCTGTCCAACCCGTCCACTGCCATTTTCATAGAAGATTCAATACCGCTTACATAGGCTGAATAATCCAGGTAGTAGGTGCCGGACTCCATGATTTCTACAAATTCTCCTGATTTATAATTATCAAATTTTCCGCCTTCATCAGTTCCCGGGGTGTTGTCTTGATCCTCAGCGCCCCCACCGCAAGCTGTCAGAGTTGCCAGAAGCAATACTGCCAACAGCGCCAATATTTTTTTCTTCATCTTCTTATCCTCCTATTGGACATATGGATTAACTTGGTAAAATTATACCACATTTTCTGCTTGTTTGTGCTATGCTATATTTAGAGAAAAAGGATTTCATCCTATGGAAACGAAAGGAATAGACTGATGGAAAACTATATCAGCATTCGGAACATCAACAAGAGCTTTGGCAAAAAGCAGGTTCTCTTCGATGTATCCTTGGATGTGCCAAAGGGCTGTATTTTTGGGCTTCTTGGTCCTTCTGGTTGTGGCAAAACCACCACGGTGCGCATTATGGCCGGTATCTTAGGGGCTGATTCTGGAGAAACTTATATCTTGGACGAAAAAATGCCCAATCTGAAACTAATGAGCAAAATTGGTTATATGGCCCAGGCGGATGCCTTGTACGGTATGCTTTCCGGCTACGAAAACCTTCAGTTTTTTGGTGAAGTATATGGTATGAAACGCAAAGAACTGAAGGCACGAATCGATTATGTCATGGGTCTGGTTAATCTGACTGAAGATCTTCACAAACCAGTCAACGCATACTCAGGTGGTATGAAACGGCGACTTTCCCTGGCCATTGCCCTCTTGCCCAACCCAAAAGTGCTGATTCTGGATGAACCCACCGTTGGGATCGACCCCCTGCTTCGCCAAGATGTATGGGATGAGTTGTATGGTTTGGCCGACAAAGGAGTCAGTCTGATTGTTACCACCCATGTCATGGATGAAGCCATAAAATGTCAACAGATTTCTATGATGCGAAATGGCAGGCTTCTTGCCACCGGTACCCCAAAAGAAATCATGGCTAAGACAGGCACTTCTGACCTTGAAGAAGCTTTTATCAAGATGGGACGGGAGGGGATTACTTATGAGAATTAAAGCACTGGCGTTTCGAATTTTGAATCAAATCCGCCACGATAAGCGGACTTTAGGGCTAATCCTGATTGCTCCGCTACTAATTTTAACTGTCATTTATTTTATCTTCAACACTTCCGGCAGCACCTTTACCATTGGTGTGGTAGATGTGCCACAAACCGTTGTGGAACGAATCACCGATAACGAAGACCTTACCATTACAGTCAATGAATATACTTCAGCCGAAGCACGAGATGCGGTCAATAACGAAGAAGCCATTGCCGTTTTGGATATGAGTGGCAAGACCCCTGTAATCTATCTTGACGCCAGCGATGCGGCAAGCGCAGCTAAAATCACAGGCCTTTTGAAAAGTGTGGTTATGCTGGATAGTATCAGCACAGTCCGGGATGCCTTGAATAATTTGAAAGAGATGCTCCCCCCTGCACTGCTGGGATCCATCACGCTACCAGAATTACCGGATATTGAATCCGCCACCGACAGCTGGGAAGTGGATTATGTTTATGGCAGTGCCGACAGTACTTTTTTCGACAATTTTGGCGCGCCAATGGTTGGCATCATCGTATTCTTTCTGACCTTCCTCATCGCCGGAATCAACTTCCTGTCGGAGCGAACTTCAGGAACCCTTGAGAAGCTGCTTTCCACACCCATCAAGCGGGGAGAAATCATCGCAGGCTATACGCTGGGCTTTGGTATCTTAGCAGTGGTCCAGTCATTGTTGGTCACCCTCTTTGTCGTCTATGTCCTTGGAATGCAAGTGGTAGGTAGCATCTGGCTTGTCATCTTGATTAATCTACTTACTGCAGTCACTGCTTTGACCCTTGGCATCTTGCTTTCCACTCTGGCCAATAGCGAATTCCAGATGATTCAGTTTATCCCCATTGTTATTCTTCCACAAATTTTCCTTTGCGGGTTGTTTGATTTATCCGGTGGCTGGGTTATCGTTAGTTATTTTATGCCACTTTACTATACCACCGATGCATTGGCGGAGGTCATATTAAGGGGACATGGTTTTGGGTCCATTTATTTGGATTTACTTGTTCTCTCCGGACTTTCATTCATCTTTGTGATGGTGAACACCTTAATGCTCAAACGGCATCGGGGGGTCTAGATGCATTTTATTTATATCATAAAATGCAAAGACAGTACCCTTTACACCGGGTGGACCACAGATGTGGCGGCGCGGGTCAACGCTCATAACGAAGGGGTAGGTGCCAAATACACCAAAGGCCGCGGTCCTGTTACACTCATTCATACCGAAGCCTTCGAAAGCAAATCCGATGCCCTTCGCCGGGAGATGGCCATCAAAAAACTTTCCCGAGAGGAAAAATTGAAATTGGCAAATGCAAAAAAATAGTGGTTGTGTTGCAACCAAACGATATCAGTGGCTTATCAAAAAACAAAAGCATCGTCTCCAAAGAAACGATGCTTTTTTATGGAAATGGCAAAATGGTATTGTTTACTTATAGACCTTCTCCACGTAGGGGCTGGTCATAGCCTTCAGCATGGAACCATATCCAACCTTAAAAGTTAGTACATCCCCCACCTTATATTTTTGAGTGGCATCGGTCAAGTCCAACAAAAGATGGTCGGAGCTGCCTCCCAAAACTCGAATCTGGGCATCTAGCGGCATCAGACTATCCACATCAATGTCTTGCTTACCAATAGCCAGAATGGCTCGCTTCATCATGCCCCGGTCTTCATATGTTGGTTTATGCCCAAAAGCATCCAAGCCGACCTCCCCAATAGGTAGAGATGGCTTTGTTTTTAATTCGATAATCTGTGCTTCCAACAGCAACGCATCGTCTGTTGTGCCCGGCAATTTGGTGCCGTAAGCGGTATCGTTACCCAAAAGGAAAGATTCTCCCAGCCGCAGGTTGTTGATTCGTTTGGGCAGTTCTCCTTTGTCAATCAGATAGATTGAACTAGAGTTGCCTCCGGAAATCATCTCCAGCTTGATGCCCAGTTTCCCTTCAATTCGATTCGCCCAGTTGCATAGTTGGGACAGATTGTCTTCTTTGGGGATGATGGCACCATAGCATGTCAAATTTACCGCCAAGCCATATAGGGTAATATTTTTCATGGCCAGGGTTTTACGCACTGTGGAAAAAACCTCGTCTGAATTCTCGGTGAAAATGCCTTCTCGCAAGTCACCTAGATCAATCATCAAGACCACTTTGTGGTTGACTTCCTGCTTGCCTGCCTCTTCATTGAGCAATTGAATCGTGGAAAGCTCCGAGTTAAAGCTGATGTCCACATACCGAACGACCTCTTTGATTTCAGACGCCTGCGGCAGCCGAAGCAAAACTGTTTTCTTGTCGTTGCCTCTTGAGAACTCGGCATAGGTCATGATGTTTTTCATTCGAGAGTCTGCCAAATAGTCCACTTTTGGATGTTTGACAACCATCTCAATGATTTTACGATCTGCGCAAACCCCTTTGGTGACAATCATCATAGAGCAATTGCCCCGGTCTTTGGTAATGGCTGCAACGCCATCCAGGTTGTGCTTGAGTTTTTTGATGTCTATGGTCAATCTTGGATACATAAATTTTCCTCAATCTTCTTCTTTTTTTGGCGGAAACGGGTGTTTCAAACTTTGAGATAGTAAGGTGGCTGCTGCTTCCGGGTATTTTCTGGATAGGACACCCAGGGATGCCATGATGTAGTCGTTGTCCACCAGAATTTCTGCTGCCTGGCTGGGAAACAAAAGCATGCCGGTTTCGTTGTGCTTGGCAATCCGCTTCATGATTTCTACCCGATGGGGCAGCCTGGTCAAGGCACCGCCTGTGCCAACGATAAAGTTCACTTGGGTCAGGTCTTTTCCTTCCGCCAAGGTTTGGCGGCCGGAAGGACCGTAGATGTACCGGATGGTGCCTGCATGGCGTTCTACGGCCTTTAACGTGGCCTCTTTGGCTAACCGCTCCACCAGCTTGATTTCGTCTGGGTTCTTTGGAATCGCTGTGTAGCCATCCAGGGTTTTATCCACATCGATATCGGCTAGGTCCTTACGGAATTTTTCTTCACCGATGGATTCAATAACTTTCATCCTGTTGACATAAAGGCCCAAGTCCCCTTCCACCGTCCGCTTGGCTTTGGGTTCAGGACTAATCAGTAATTTAGCAATTGTTTCCGAATCATCGGTTACGGAGTGGACATCGGTAGTAGCCCCACCTACATCCAACACCATCAAGTTTCCCAAATACTGATACATCAGCTTGGTGCATTCCATCACCGCGCCGGGGGTGGGAATAATCGGTCCATTGACCATGTCCCGCACGTGCTCCATGCCGGGGGCATGGATGATGTGTTCTTCAAAGGCTTCCTGAATTACCTTCCGGCAAGGTTCCACATTTAACTGGTCAATCTTGGGATAGACGTTTTCCACCACATAGAGCTTCGTTCCGGTGCCTTCAAAAATTAGCCTGATTTCTTCTTGGTTTTCAATATTTCCGGCATAAATCACCGGAATGTTTAGGTTCATACTACGGATCATCTCGGCATTATCAAGGGCGGTATCACGCTCTCCAAAATCCACACCACCTGCAATGAGAATCAAGTTTGGGTTCACTTCTTCGATTTTTTTTAAGTCTGTTCGCCTTAGTTTTCCGGCAGTGATGTAGTGTATGATTCCTCCTGCACCTAGGGCTGCTTCTTTAGCTGCACGTGCGGTCATATCATAAACCAGACCATGGACAGTCATCTTTAGTCCTCCGGCTGCTGATGAAGTGGCCAGCATCTCATCATAAGTAAGCTCTGAAACACCTTTGTTTTTGCATAGATCATCGATGGCCCCTTGCAGTCCTACACGGACATCTCCTTCCAAAACAGAAGTAGGTGCTTGCCCCTGTCCCCAAAAGACAGGCTGACCGGATGCCAGGTTATGAAAGCCATTTACCACAGTGGTGGTGGATCCGATTTCGGCCACCAGAACATCAATTTTCATGGTTTTCTCCAAACAGTTTTGTCAAAATTATCGGTTGTTTTATTGTTGGGTTTGAAGTTGTTATGCAAATCTGAAAAGCAGGACGGGCAAAAACCCGCCCTGCTGCTCAGTGTTGCAAATGATATTTATTTAGTATTAAACATTCAGCTTACTTTTTCTCTGAGGCTCTTCGTCTGCGTCGTTCCTCAACGAGGAAGGATGCCACGTCTATGCCATGGGAGTTTCGGCCAAAGGCGGCATCAATGCCGGTCTTCATGCCTTCTTCCGGAACGACCTGGGTACCACCGGCAGCGATGATAACGCTATCGCGGATGCCCTTTTCCACAGCAAGCTCATGAATTCGTTTCATGTTCTTGTAGTGGATGTTGTCATGGGAAATGATAGTGGAAGCCAGAATGACTTCAGCCTTCAGTTCAACCGCAGCGTCTACCAGTTTTTCAACCGGAACAGAAGTGCCCAAATAATGAACTTCAATGCCAAACTTCTCAATTCCACCATGCTTGATGTCGATGATTTCCCGCAGTCCTACGGAATGCTCGTCCATTCCAACGGTTCCGCAAACCAGACGCAACGGAAATTCTTCAATGTCAGCTCTGATTTCGGCTTCCGTCAGATAAGTGGGTTCCGGTGGAATCACCAAGCTGGCCACATCGATGTCAAAGGTAACTTTGCCCTTTAATTCGATGCGGGTCCCTTCAGCTTCCTGAAGGACTTCTCTGGAAATGACAGAGGGTTCTGCCAAGCCCATTTTTTTGGCCACTTCAACGGCAACCGCTTCTGCAGTCCGCTTGTTGGTGGGGATCATCATGGTCATCATCACAATGCCGTCTCCTTGCCATTCCATCTCCGGAATAATCAGGTCAGTATGTCGATATCTCTCGGTTTCTGCCATTCTGATGTTTACATTGTCTGTCTCATCCAACTCGTCGATGTAGACAATCTTGCTTCTGTCTTCAAAGGTGCATCCACCAATGAGGGCGGAAGGATCTTCCGGATTACCGCCATACTGTGCTACATTATTGTATCCAAAGTGAGCCGTAACCGGTGCCATGTAATCTTCGTCTCTTTCGAAAACAAAGCCGTATCCGATGCCGCCGTCGATTTTACGGGCAATGCCATCTCCGTGACGTTCGGGATATTCTGCAGAATCCACAAAGAATCCTTCTTCTACTGCTTTGAAATAGCCACCGACTTCCAGGACTTCTTCCATAAACAGGCAGGCCTTTTCTTTAATCTCACGGGCCTTTTCACGAAGAGGTCCGTCTTTTTTCAGTTCAACCATATCCATCAAGCCATCCAAACCGATTAGGGTCTGTTTTGCTGTGTCGCAGGCTTCTACGTTGTAGATATGCCAGGGCACATTACGGCCTTCGTCAGGGGTGATGGTGGATTGAATGTCAGCGCTGGTCAGTTTGGAAACCAACATATTCAGCACGTGGGTAACCGTGGCTTCCCGGGCTGATGAATCGATGTATTTGGTGTTCATCTGAGCACGCATCCGATACTTATCACAGAATTCCCGGAGGGCTACCGCATAAGGCAAGTCCATAAACACACAAGGTGCAGGGGTAGCTGTGGGTGGCACAGTGGAAAGACAGATGTTCTTGGGATCAATGCCGGCCATCTCGGAAAATTTGGAGTTGATGGCATGCTGAACAATCAGCTCAGGCATGACTTTCCAGGCTTCACGTGCGGTGGCATTGGCGTTATGAGCTCCGTCAATTTGTGCAATTTTCGCCCAGGCCAGAATTTTTTTGGATTCGCAAGCATCGATAAAAGAACGTACGCCGTTGATGTTTCGATAAAGAATATTGTACTGGGGATCCTGGTGGGCGCCGTTGACGCCTTCTTCGGCGAACATGACTGCGATGTCCGGTCCGGCTACGCCTGAAACATAGGAATGGTAGTTGATGGGACGGCCCACTTCATCTTCAATGGCATCCAGGGCTTTTCGTTGTGCCCGGACTTGCTTTCTGGAAATGGGTACGCCGCCGATGCCTTGAGGTGTTCCTTCCACCAGGCTGTCCATATGGGACTGACCGGCAGTACGAATAACCATGATATGATCTGCGCCATGCCATGCGGCCATTCTCATACGACGAATGTCGTCCTCAAAACGACCCGATGCGATTTCGGTTGTGATCACCGGGGCGGGTTGTGGATCGATGTTGTCAAAATACTTTGCTGGTGGCAGAGGCACACCATTGGTCAGGGGTTCTGTTGCATCCCTGTATTCAAAGGGACCCATTTTTAGGCCGGGAGCCGGTTTACGCCAGGTCCAGCCTGTTCTTCTGGGCTCATATTTGTCCAGGTCCTGGAGGATTTGTTCGATATCCAGTTTCTCGTTATGGTCTAACTTCATCATATCCTCCTTCTACCGAAATTGGGCGACGGCTTCATCCCAAGCGTCTCCCTTTGCAAGCATTTCACCGGCTTCTTTGATAGAAATGCCTTTGGCCTTGGCCAGTTTATATACTACGTTGCCGGCACCTTTGCCCATAAGGCCACGGTCCATGCATCCTTCTACGATGGGTTTGGTATCCAGCGAGGAGATGCCCATGCGCAGCAATACCGAACGTTCAACCGATGGGGTGGTGTTTTTTCTCCCCAGCTCCAGCAGGGGCGAAACCACTTGGGTGGTCAATTCCCAGAACCGGTCATACAGCTCTTTATCGGAGAGTCCGGCAATCTGTTTTCTGCGTTCTGCAAAATCATCTTGTCTTTTCATTTACTTACTCCTTCATTTTGAATGGTTCCAATGACTTCTTTGACCCAAGCCGTGTCCTTCATGGTCTCATCGGCCAGAAAACGGATGTCCTCTTCTGTGGGATCGTCCACATTGTAGGTTTTGAGTGCGGTCCGAATCAGCGATTTCCTCATGTGATCCAGATCGATTTCCGTAGCCTTGATCTGGCTGGGGTGACTTGGGAAAATAATATTCTTGCCTGGCACTTCATCCTTCGGGTCGCCGAAATGAATATCAATGCCGTTACTTCGTGCAAAAGAGAGTTGTGGTTGAATGTGTTTGCCTGCTCCGGTATATTCGGTTTCCTGTACAACAATCAACTGATCCCTGTCCATTTCCTGAGACAGCGCAAAGGCAGCAGCCAGGGATGTGTTGCCGGCTGGCCCTTTTTCAAGTCCCTCCAACGTTGCCAGACACTCCGTCATATAAAATACATCTCCCTGCGTGACGGTCACATACCGTTGCATGTAACGAAGGGGTCTTGCAGCGGACCTGGGCACATCAGAACGATCCGGCCAGTTGGAAAATGGCACGCCGAATCCGGTATGTCCAGTGGTAAAGGATTTCTTGTTGAAATCACCATCCGATGCCATATGAAGTCCCGAAAGATCCACCGAGGCACCCACCACCTGAGATTCCGCGCCTGCTTTTCGAAGTCCACGGGCAGTCCCTGTCAGATTGCCACCGCCGGCTTGGGTGCAAACCACCACGTCCGGATCTTTGCTGAATTTTTCTCGGAACTGCATGGCTATTTCATATCCCAACGTTTCCACACCGGCAATTCCAAATGGCGTATATAGTGAAGCGTTGAAGTATCCGGTTTCTTCCAGTAGCAAGAGGAATTTGAAAAACAGTTCCGGTCCCACAGAAAGTTGCACCACTTCTGCCCCAAGAGCTTCACATTTTCTGGCTTTCTCGACGATTTCAGGCTGACCGACCCCTTTGGAGTCATAACATTCCTGAACAATAATACATTTCAGCCCAGCCATGGCTGCCTGGGATGCCACGGCTGCGCCGTAGTTCCCGCTGGTGGCTGAGATCACGCCTTTGTATCCCAATCGCTTGGCATGATATACCGCATTTGCGGCACGCCTTGCCTTGAAACTTCCTGATGGGTTCGATGCCTCGTCCTTGATGAAAATACGTGCACCTTTGCCTTCCGGGGCACAGGCTCTGGCCAAAGCGGTCAAGTTGTGCAGCTCTAGGATTGGCGTTTTGCCCACATTGACACCATATTGAATGTTTTGCATTTCTTCCAGGGTATATCCGGTTTCCCTCATCATCTTTTCATAATCGAACGCAATAGAACCGGATTCGAACTTGGAATAATCAATGCCCACGGACTTCAGCATGATTTCGGGTTTCCGTGCCATGACGGAAGCATAATCGTTGGATTTAGTCATTATTTTTCACCCCCGAATACGATTCCGCGAACTTGCTTATCGATGGCCAATAGTTCCGGGATGAATTTCCCGTAATCGTGGTCATAGTAAGGATTTACTTCAATCAAGGTGCCGGTTTCCAGGCGCCCTGTGACAGTTTCAACTTCAACCTCATCACCGAATTCCGCATCTGATTGAAGGAATCCTTTATCCCACATCTCAAGCGCCACAGCCTTGGTGTCATCCGGAACCTGAGGGGCTCGTTCAGACGGCTGAAGGATGATCTTGTGGATTCGGACCCATTCGCCTTTCTTAATCATTTTTATCTCCTTGGTTTTCGGGATATTATTTTACGATTTTTGCTTCAGGGCTGATTTGGTCACGCATGTCACCCATGATAGCACGGGGAACCGGCAGGTCCAGCATGGTGTGCAGACCCGGTCTTGCATTGATGACATGAGGAATCATGTTGACACACATTGCAATGGTGCCGATGCCGCCGGGGATTTCCGGTGTGTTCAGCATGTTGACATTTGGTGTTCCCTTGATGATGACATAGTCTCCGGTAACAACTCCAACCTGCTCTGGCTCAATCTGTTGAGGATGCTCCATCTTGATTTTGACTTGGCCGTCCACGTAGCATTCTGCTTCCATGGCACAACCGGCAACATTGCCCGCTTTTGCAAAGCCATACGGAGATTTTCGGTCAACATCTGTCATGATGGGATTCATGCTTTGAACGACTTTTTCTACCTTCCAACCGATTGCGTCTGCAATCATGTTGGAGGATTCGTGGAATCCAACGTGTCCAGACAATTTGCCTGTTTTTACGCCATCAATGAATTCTTCTTTGGTGATGCCAATTCCTTGTTCTTCCATAACGGCCGGGCCGAATGGAGAAAGGCTGTTGACTCTTCTTGAGGTGATATGCTCCACTTCTTCACAGCAACCGGTCCAAAGTACAACCAGAAGGTCCATGATTAGGCCAGGGTTGATTCCGGTTCCCAAGATGGAAACGCCATTGGCTTTTGCGATTTCATCCAGTTGCTTGGCCAGTTCAGGCTCTTGCGCCATGGGATATGCCATTTCTTCTGCAGAAGAAACCACATTGATTTTTTGATCCAGGACAAACTTCAGACGGTCAAATGCCTTTTGGGTGAAAGAATCGGTGCAGCACAAAACCACATCAGCTGCTCCCGGTTTGATTACATCTTCAGGTGTACCAACAATCACGTCTTTCCGATCGCCACGGTCGGTATCAATAAAGTCAAACATGGATTTGCCAACTTTGCTGCCTCTGCCAACAGCTCCAACGATGTCAACGCCCTTTTTCTTCAACAACATGTCAGCCATGCCGCCGCCCATTGCGCCTAAACCCCAGATAATAACTTTTACATTTTCCATTTTTTATTTCTCCTTTTCGTGGTTCCTTCGCGGTTGCGATAGTTATACTAATAGTATCTATATATAGAGCAAGACTTATGCCAATCCTTAGGGTTTCATGGGAATCTGTCACAGGAACCGTTGAAAGCAATGAAAAAAGCCCTATTTTCAAGGGCTTTCGCAATGTTGTTTATACTTGTTTATCTCAAGCGCATCTATTGAAAATACGACCTTTTGAGGATTATTGGTGCTCTTATGCAAATATATTTGCTATTTGTGCAAATTTATTTGCACCCATGCCTTTTCAGCTTGTGTTGCAAGGTCTGGCGCTTGATACCCAGGCTGGCTGCAGCTTGGGAAACATTGCCTTTGTGTTGTTCCATAGCACGTTCCACCACCTCTTTTTCCAGCCTTGCTAAAAATGCATCGATGGTTTGACCCGGTACTTCCACGAAGTTATTTTCATTTCGGAGAAAAGGTCGGTGATTCAGATGAATATGATCCGCATTCAGCTCATCATTTTCATCTGCCAGGGAAACTGCAGACATGATGACATTTTCCAGTTCTCTGACATTTCCCGGATAGTCGTATGCCATTAACTTTTCAAGGGCTGCCGTCGAAATTCCTGCGATGCGTCGGTCAAAACGTCTGCACTGTTTATCAAGGAGTCGCTCAGTCAGTAGGGGGATGTCGTCTTTTCGGTTGCGCAATGGAATCAGATTCAAGTTGACGATGCTAAGCCGGTAATACAAATCTTTTCGTAGGGCGCCTCTTGCAATCAATTGCTCCGGGTCTTCGTTGACTGTCGCAATGATTCTAACATCTACCGGCACATCTTTGGTTCCGCCAATCCGTCTGATATAATCTTCCTGCAAAACCCGCAACAGTTTACTCTGAAGCTCATAGGGCATTGCGCTGATTTCGTCCAGCAAAAGCGTTCCCCCATTTGCTTGCTCAAACAAACCTGCACGATCTACCGCACCGGTGAAACCCCCTTTGGCAGTTCCGAACAAGATGCTTTCAAGTAAACTTTCCGGTAGCGCCGCACAATTTTGTGCCAGGAATGGACCGTTTTGTCGATCTCCGTCATAATGAATGCTCTGTGCAATCAACTCTTTTCCTGTTCCGGTTTCTCCATAAATGAAAACTGAGGCTTTGGTTAAAGCAGCTTTTTTGGCTACATGAATGATATCCAGAAATTCTTTGTTCTCACCAATAATGTCTGCAAAATTGTAATGTCGAATACGTGGATGTTCCATTTTTAATGGTTTGATGGATTCCTCCTGAAGCTCTAAAAGAGTATCCGACATGTTTTTGAAGTGTGTAATATCTTTCGCAATTTCTACTGCTGCAACGACTCTTCCATCCACTTCAATGGGAAAAGTCGTATTTACCGTGGTGATTTCTTTCCCATATTTGTTCAGATAGGTCTGCTGACTGCTTTGGGTCGATTTGTTTTCTATTAAGGCTCTGTGCATAGTACTTTCTGTTTCGGGAATCTGAGAAAATGCCTCGCTGAATTTTTTTCCCAGCACCTCATCTCTTGCCGTATCTTCCATTTTGGCCATGGCGCTATTGTAAAACAAGGTCCGTCCATCTCGACCGACAACTTGCACACCCTCGTCGATTACTTCGATGATGGATGCCAGCAGTGCCTCGTACTCATTTTGGTTCATGGCTCTTCTCCTCTAAATTTCATCTTTCGCTCTCTATCTTAACACATAAAAAAACCAGGTGCAAATAATTTTGCACCTGGTCAACGTAATCGTATTTTATTTACTTTCTTGTAACTTGACCCCATGAATCTGATATACCCGCACAATCAACACAGCTCCTGTAATTAGAAGCGGAATCCCCATTGCAGGAACGATGAAAGTCAATGCTGTTAGTCCCTCGTTGGACAGTAGTACTGCTACCACCTGCATGACCATGTATAGAATGGCAAAAGTCAGAAATACAGACCAAAGATAAACCAATTTGTTGGCTTCGAACTGATTTCCTTGCTGTCTGACTAAATCGCCAACACCCAAAAGAACCAACCCGGATAAAACCATGAATAAGATGCCCCCAGCCACTTCGAAAATAATCGCAGCAATGGCCACCCACAAAGTGATGCCTCCCAGTGAAATCACTTGTATCATCATCATGGTGACGCTTGCGACCAATGTGAACGTGACAACAATTCCTGCCGCCCTATATTTCCTATGTTGTTCAGTGATTTGACGAATCCCGGCAAGCATCAGGCTCAATCCCAATATCTCAACTCCGGTCACAGCCAGGGATACCCAAACGCCAGTGTCAAGTGCTCCTAAGTAATACGTGGTTAAAGCCAAAATCCATCCTGCAAAAAATAGTTCTATCCCTCTCATCCCGTGGTACATATACCCCCTACCTCTTTTTTATCAATGCTTGAGCATTCCGTTTAATGTACTGATACCAGTAAAGCTCGGTTCCAACTATAATGAGGATGACCAACCCACCCACAATTTTCTCGACGATGCTTGGAAACAAGGCCGAAAGCGGAATGAATAGTGTTCCGCCGGCAATGATAATCAATCCCACCAGCCAAACGGTTTTCCATTCTTCAGCAACTTTTTTGTCGGATTTCTCCCCTGACATTCTGTTGATCCCCTTCATCATCATTCGATAAAGAACCACCATACCCAGCAGGGCAATATATCCAAAGAACATCACGTCGAATTGAATAAAGGTTTGTTCCTCCATATTGTTCAAGAAGTTTTTTATTCCAAGGCCAGTCTGAGCAAAAAGTGCCACAAGGCTGACAATAGAAATAATAAACCCATACTCAAACTCAGGTCTTTCTTTTCGTAACATCAAGGTGCCCCATAGTACCGGCAGCCAGGACAAGATCAATCCGGCTAGCGCTACAAATTCCAATTTGTTGTCAGCGCTAAAAGTACGTGTGGCTGCTATTGCAGCATAAACTATCGCCATAAGCAAAAGCCCCAGCAGAATCGGTTTATATCCATGCAATATTTCTTGTTTCTTATTCACGTTATTTCCTCCGTACAAATCTATTTACCTAATGTTGAATTATCTCATAAGTCGCCTGATTTTTCAAGTAGTTCCACTTCAACCCCAAATTATCCCATGGCTTTCATGTAAAAATCGTTGACAGTCGGGCGTATTTTTTGTATCGTTAATTAGCGATACATCTTAGCACTTATGAACCAAAGGAGACAATCATGCGCTTACGTAAGCAATCCGACAGCCTGGCAGACACAGAAATTGAGTTGATGGCCAAAGTATCCGATGCCCTGGCTCATCCGGCACGAATTAAAATATTTCGCTTCATCATGAAGTGTAACAAGGATAGGGTTTTAGTCTGCAACAAAGATGTGGTCAATGAATTCGACTATGCCCAGGCCACCATTTCCCAACATTTGAAGACGCTGGTCAATTCCAGGTTGGTGGAAGCCCAAAAAAAAGAAAAGTACACCTATTATTTTGTTAACATCGGTGTGCTGATGAACTATCTTGATATCACGAAGAAATTATAAAAAAGCGGTTGGAAGGGCCGTAGACTGCCACGGGGATAGGTCTCTCATTTGTGGTATTTCTCGTTGCGGCTGATTTTGAAGCTCCGGTAGATTTGCTCCAGCAGGATGACTCGCATCATCTGATGTGGAAATGTCATCTTTGAAAAGGAAAGACTGCGGTCTGCTCTGCTTGATACTGCTGCCGACAATCCCATGGACCCCCCGATGACAAATACAATATTGCTTTTGCCCGAAAGGGCAAGGGCATCCAAATCCGATGACAATTCCTGAGAGCTTTTGGCAGTACCCTGAATTTCCAGGGTGATTACCACTTCATCGGGTTTTATTTTTTTGAGGATTCGTTCCCCTTCATCATTGACATCTTCAATGGGGCTTTCCCGAACCTCTTCAACAGAAAGACTGCAGTAGGCGCTGAGTCGCTTGCTGTACTCTGCAATCGCATCTTTCCAATATTTTTCCTTCAGTGTACCAACACACAAAATACGAATATTCAAGGCACTCCAATCTATTCCAATATATAGATGTCGCTGATTTTTTCCCGGGTAATGACATCGATGCAAAAGTCTCCACCGGCATAGATTCCCGCTGTTTCTAGAATATTTGTTATGGTGACTCTGGCGATTTCAGGGGTATTGTTTTCGTGGCTCAAGTGGGATAGGAGAATCTGTCTCTTCTTGGTATTATCACCAGCCAACCTGCAGATGCAATCCCCTGCGGCTTCGTTGGATAAGTGACCGATGTCGCTTAAAATCCTCCGTTTGATATGGTAGGGGTAGCGACAAAATTGCAGCACATCTTTGTCATGGTTTGCTTCCAGCGCAACCAGGTCGGCATCCTTGATCTCTTCGTATATTTCTTCCGTCACACAGCCGGTGTCCGTCAGCACACTAATCTGCTTGCCTTGGGCAAAGAAAGAATATCCCACCGGTTCCGCTGCATCATGGGAAATCCGAAAAGGTTTCACGGTTATTTCGCCGATTATAAAAGGTTTGCCGCTTTCAAATGTTACCTGCCTGTCTTCCGGCACCAACTCTGTCAGGTGAGGCCAAGTTCCAATGTTGCAGTATGTGGTGGCATTGATCAGTTTTTTGGATGAAACGCGCAGACTTTTGATATGGTCGCTGTGCTCGTGGGTAATTAGGATTCCCACTACCTGTTCTGGCGACACACCAGAGGCTTCAAGGCCCAGCATAATTTTTTTTCCGCTGATGCCCACGTCCACCAGAAGCACTGTTTCATCGCATTGTATCATGTAGCAATTCCCGCTGCTTCCGCTGGCAAAGGAACAAAATTTCAAACTCATTGATTCACTCCGTTCTGTACTCGTTTATTATAAACCATCTGCCACTGTGTTGGTACAAATTATTGGATTCATGTTATAATAATTGCCATAGATAACCCAATCAACACGGAGGATTGATTCATGACCATTCTTAAGATTTATACAGACGGTGCCTGTTCAGGCAACCAGCACGATGAAAATATCGGGGGCTGGGGTGCGGTTCTAACTTTTGGCAGTCACGAAAAGGAACTTTGGGGCGGTCAACAAAATACCACCAACAATCGTATGGAAATGACTGCTTTGTTGGAGGCCTTCCGTGCCGTCAACCGAGACAACCAATGCATCGAAATCTATTCAGACAGTGCTTACTTAATGGATTGCTTCCGAAAAAAGTGGTATGTGAAGTGGTTGTCCAATGGATGGATCAACGCAAAAAAAGAACCGGTAGAGAACCGGGATCTTTGGGAAGGGCTTCTGCCATTTTTGCAGACCCACGATATTCGTTTTTTTCGTGTGAAGGGACATGTAAATCTGACTTCCAAGGCCACCAATAAAGAAAAACTGTATGAGCAATTTGTGGCATGGAACGGTAGCGATTTCCGTTTTGAGGATTTTATTTTGGTCACTGGGATGAACCACCGGGCAGATGCTTTGGCTAATCGAGGCATCGATGAAATTCGTGATACACCGCCAAAAAATAGATAGTGCCAATGGCGGAGTACTGTCACACACTTTTGCCCGCCACTGGCACTTGTTCTGAATCACCAAAACATTTCACTTAATATATTTTATCCCCTATGTAGCATCCATAATTCCGTAAATTTGTACAGCGATTCAGAGTATTCTGAGTTGTGAAATGAGAAAATCAACGTCGATTTTCCATCATGAAATTGCGTTCACATCTCACGCCGTATTGTATCAAAAAAAAACGAGTTCCGACGCTAGATGGTGAAACTCGTATGTCTAGAGGGTGAAACTCGTAGTTTTTTATTTTTTTAGATGTCTAAAAGCACGTTACTGTTCGTTTGATTGTACAGTAGGATTGTAACTTCGAAGAGTCCATTCTTGGTTTCAAAGTCCACCGTGCCATCATAAATCGACGCCGCGGACTGGACACTCCTCAGCCCGATCCCACGCAGCTTTTCGTTTCCTTTGGTGGATCGAAATTCGCCCTTTCTCCTGTTCAAATGTCCATCAAAATGATTCTGCACTTTAATGAACAGCATGGATCTGTCCAACACCATTTCAAATGTGATTCTTTTATCTTCCACTTCTCTGCTTCCTTCAATGGCATTGTCCATCAGGTTACCAATTATCACATTCAGGTCAAACGCCTGAATATTTAATTTGTCCGGAATATGGATTTCCACCTTGACCTGAGCACCTGCACGAATGGCTTCCTCAATTTTATAATTTAGGATACTATCTACATAATGGTTTCCTGTGTCCACGTGTACAGTTTCTGTTTCAATGTTGGCGTTGATTTTTTTCATGTATTCAAAGAGTTCCTGCCGGTCGCCGATGGCCATCAGACTGTTCAGTGTCATCATATGGTTTTTCATATCATGCCTGATCATCCGAATGCTTTGTTGACTTTGTTGAATCAATTCAAACTGTCTGGAATATGCTTCATTTTGTTGAATAAGGAGTTGTTTTTCGTTTTCCTCAACATAGTACCTGCCCAATGCGTCATATAGATAAAATGCAATAAAATTGATAGACAGTAGAAAAAGCAATGCCACCACAACCCAGTTAAAATCATCCAGTGGCAATCCCAGTACCAGGCTGATGAAGACGCTGGCCACTGGAATAAACATCAGAGGCAGCCAGCTTTTGGATTTGATTTCCTTATCTAAGCTAGACGCTTTGACACGCTCAAGGATCATGACTACCAATAGGAGTATCAGAGACCCGATGATTAACACCAAGTTGGCCATATCTCCATCAAATTCCAATGATAATAGGAAAACAAAAACAAGAATCTCAACGCAAAGTGCCGGGGCATAAATCAGCAATGTCGCCAATGCTTTTGTGGAGAGTCTGCTTTTATACAAAAACGTGATGATGAAAATGGAAACAATGTTCGCCAGCATTGTAAGAACGAGAATATTAAATGCCAGATAGATTACTGCACTTAAGAGAAAATACAAAAAAAATGCAAAAAATTCACGAGTCTTGCTGATGGTAGATCGATCGAAAAAAATTCCCACGAATCGGTATGCTACATATATCCTAAATAAATTATTTAAGATAAACAGGGCACCGGCCGTGCTGAATATGTCTGTAGGAAATGGGCCGTGAAGGGTGAATAACTCAAACATGAAGTTCTCCCTTTCTTCTTTGTACCATGAAATCCCGAACGCCTTTGCGGAACGTTTGGGTTATGGGCAAGCGCAGCCCTGTAGATAAGACAATCTCATCATACATGGCCTCACGTATATACATATAATTAACCAGGTAAGATTTGTGAATCCACACGAAATGGTTGCCGACCAACTGTTTTTCCACCAGAGATAATTTCCCATAGAATTCCAGTGTGTTGACAATCGTGTGAATCAGTATTTTCTTGTTGTCGCTTTCAAAATACATAATCTCGTTGGTTTTAACCCGGTACTGTTTTTTACCGATTTGAAATTCGAAGTCTGATTTGTTTCTATCCCAGAGCGATATTGCTTTTAGCAGGGTTCGCTCCACGGCTACTTCAGCAACTGGTTTTGGCAGGAAGTTCATAGGCCTGTTCTCAAACATTTGAAGGGTGTGAGATTTGCTGGAGGATACATATACAATTTGGAGGGATTCATCTAAATACTCTTCGCGGATTTTTCGGCTAACTTCGATGCCATCCAACAATTTCATACAAACATCAAGATACAGCAAATGAAAAACATCACCGGATTCCAAGGTTCTGCATAGCTCCTCTCCTGAGAGAAAAACAATAATCTCCAAATCCAGCTTGTGTTTTTCTTTGAAACGGATCAACATCCGTTCCATATCAGCGACCATGGTCGGCTCGTCGTCGCAGACCGCAATTCGAAACATCCCAATCCTCCGATTTTATAAATACTTAGCCGCGTCTCGTTCAAAGGTATATCGTCCATTTTCCCTTGATTTTTTGCCATCCTGAATGGCAGCAACGGGACAAATATGAATGCAGGCCGTGCATTGGGTACAAACTTTTCCCCAAACCGGCTTACCGTTTTTCATCGAAATGGTTTCTACGGGGCAAACTGCTACGCATTTCCCACAGGAATTGCATGTATCATCCACCGAAAATCCATCTGTCTTTAAGGCGAAGTGTACAAAGGCGCCTCCAATGAGTCCCGTTTTCAATCCCGGGAATTTACCCTTTTGGATGTCCTTAGCTGATTCTTTGGCCATGATTGTAGCGCAAATCCCAGGAAGTTTTGCCTGGGCGTTTTTCACGCAGCTTTCAATCTTTTTAGGGCTGTCCACCGGATAGCTTTTAATATAATTGCTTGGCATTACAATTGTATAACTGCTATTTACAGGCACTTTCTCAGCAAAATGGGCCATTCCGTTGCCCGCCTCGGAACCGCAGGTAGCCACAGCAAAAACATAGTTGCTTTCGTCATACTTTATGGCGATGGCAAAGTCGTACATAATCTCCGGGGCTCTCCATGCATGGATGGGGAATACAAATCCAATGGTTTCTCCTTCCACCGGTTCATAGTGTGGCGCACCGATTTTTCGTAGCACGGCAATATCCACCGCTTCATCATTGGTTTGTTTGGCAATCTCCTGTGCAATCCATTTGGAGTTGCCGGTGCCGGAAAAGTAAAATATCATATTCTTTTGTATCCTTTCATATGTTCCTTGTCTTGTTTGGAGACACTGTTGGACTCCCGGATTTTTTGTATGGTTTTGTTCTGGATTTCTTTAGTAAGGACACCTTCAGCCAGTAAGGTTTCGGTCTTTTCGGGAAATCTGACAAAGCAGGCTGCCAGTGTCCATCCCACTGCCATAGTGACATAATATGCTGAGTGTTTTATATTGGAAAGCTCTAAAAGCACGGTGTCGATGTGATCTTCATCAATGAAGTTAGCCAAAAGCATCACCACGCCGAAACGGATTTCAAACTCCTGATCTCGCCGTACATAGGATAAGAAAAAGTCCATCCATGGCTCGGGGTTTTTCTTGATAGTCGGCAAGGTGGCGCAGGCAATGTCGCAGACCGCCCAGTTGTCAATCACCGGCACAAAATCCTGATACCCAGCCATTCGCTCTTTATCCGTCATCTTTGCTTTGGCCAGGAGAATCCCCCAAAGCAGTTTTTCCTCATAAAGAAAATCTCCAAGGTTCGCGCTGCTGAGGATTTCTAAGTATTGGCAGAGATCCGCCTGGTCTCCTTTGAGAAGTTCCGAGGCAAGCTTTCTCAGTGCCGGTATTCGAACCCCCAACATTTTGTCCCGGTTAATGCCGGGGATTAAGTTTGCAGAGAAATTTTTGTACTCCTCCTCCTTTAACCCTTCCATGCGGTTTAGAAGTTCGTCCCGTAACTTTTGGCCATTCATCTTTACCTTTTGGTTCCGCTGCTGCCAATCCACTATTGGGTCACCTCGCCATTTCCATCGATGGGAATTTCCGGACCTAAGAATGTGGGTTTGGGTTGAAGGATGGACTGAAATACGTCTTTGATTCGTGCTGCAACCTCCCGCAAATCCCTGTAATCCTGGCCGGCATATTCCTCTTGATTTGATGCCACTCCACGAACGGTCAGCCCCAAGGCTCGGCCAATCTGCAGCGCCCGGTATAAATGATATTTCTGTGTTACAACCACTGCGGATTCCACCAGGAAAACATCCCTGGCCCGATACATACTCTCATAGGTTGAAAATCCGGCGTAATCCAGGAAAATATCTTCAGCAGGCACACCGGCTTCCAGCACATATTTTTGCATGACAACCACTTCGTTATAGTTTATCTGTCCATTGTCCCCTGAAAGCAAAAGTTTTTCGGCAACCCTTTCATTATACAGGGCGATGGCTACGTCCAGCCGATCCTGAAGCATTTTGCTGGGGGTATCTCCCCTGACTGCGGCACCCAAAACCAGGATACAATCCGGATTCAGATCCTGCAGCGTGCGGATGCTGTTTTTGTCCAAAGAAATATCCGACGAGTCCACCGTTGCAACGATGTCCTTCTCGCCGGATTTGATTACATAATAATTGGTGGCAGCCACCAAAGCTCCTGCCATCAGCAACACGATTAAGATGATAAATAACGCCTTTTTCATGGCGGTATTATATCACATTTTTTAGTCTATGACATGTCTTCCCGCCAGTTCCTTCGCAATTTCTTCCAGACGCACGCCGGTTTCCACCATCATCACCATCAGATGATATGCCAAATCAGACACCTCGTAAATGATTTCTTCCCGTTTATCCCTTGCAGCAGCAATGACAACCTCGGTACTTTCTTCCCCAACCTTCTTGAGAATCTTCTCGATTCCTTTATCAAAAAGGTAGTTGGTATAGCTGCCTTCTTTGGGAGTTTCCTTTCGTCCACGAATCATATCATAAAGTGCATCCACAGAAAAAGCCGGGACAGTTTCACTCTGGTAGATCGGTTCAAAGAAGCAACTGGTTGCGCCGGTGTGACAGGCCGGGCCTTTTTTAATGACCTGAATCACCAATGCATCCTTGTCGCAGTCCGCGGTGATATTGACCACTTCCTGGGTATTTCCGCTGGTTTCCCCTTTTCGCCATAATTCCTGACGACTCCGGCTGTAAAAACAGGTGCGACCTTCTTTGATTGTAATTTCCAGGCTTTCCCGGTTCATATATGCCAAGGTTAACACCTGTTTGGTGTAATAGTCCTGAACCACTACGGGGACTAGTCCCTTTTCATCAAATTTCAAATCCATCATATGCGAACCTCAATTCCTTCTATCCTCAAATACTGTTTCAGCTCTTTGATTTCCAGCTCCTTGAAATGAAAGATGCTGGCGGCCAGTCCTGCGTCCATTCCCTCATGCCGGAATAATTCTGCAAAATCTTCTTTTTTCCCAGCCCCACCGCTGGCGATAATTGGCACATTGACACGGGATGCTATGGCATCCAGAAGTTGCAGGTCGAATCCGCCTCTCACGCCGTCGGTGTCGATGCTATTTACCACCAGTTCCCCTGCTCCGCGATTCACGCCGTCCACTGCCCACTGAATAGCATCCAGACCGGTGTCATCCCGACCTCCTTTTGAGAACAAATGGAATTGGCCATCCACCCGTTTGATGTCCATGGACAGTACCACGCATTGGTCTCCGTATTTTTTGGCGCCGGCTTCAATAAGCGCGGGGTTTTTGATAGCGCCACTGTTGACACTGACTTTATCAGCGCCACACTTGAGCACCCGGTCAAAATCGTCGATGGTGTTGATGCCACCACCCACTGTCAGCGGGATGAATATCTTGGAAGCTACGCCGGTGAGGATTTCGGTAAAAAGTCCACGGCCTTCCACGCTGGCGGTGATGTCATAAAACACCAGCTCATCAGCTCCGCTTTGATTGTAGAATTCAGCCATGGCCACAGGATCGGCAACATCTTTCACGCCCTCAAAGTTGACCCCTTTAACCACCATTCCATTTCGGATATCCAGGCAGGGGATAATTCGTTTTGTAATCATTGTCCGCTCCTTTTTGTCAGCTGGATGCAGTTTGCCAAATCCAGTAAGCCACTGTACAAAGCTTTGCCCAGTATGGCGCCATAGACCAGGTCATTCAACTCGACGATTTCCTCTTCAAAACTGATTCCCCCGGAAGCAATGATTTTCAACTCCGGTATTTGGGCCAGCTCTCGGTAGACTTCCAAGTTTGTGCCCTGCAAGCCTCCGTCTTTTGCAATATCCGTATAGATGACGGTTTTCACGCCGATTTCAACAAGAGATTTGCAAAATTCCAACCCATTGATGGCTGTGGTTTTTTCCCAGCCGTTGATGGCGGCCAGGCCGTTTTTCACGTCTACCCCAACGGCGATGGCTTCCCCAAACAGTCCGACCATTGACATAAGAAATGCCGGATCCGTTACGGCCGCGGTGCCCAGAATGACCCGTTTCGCACCTAAATTCAAATAGGTTTCAATTCTCTCCTGAGTTCGGATGCCCCCGCCCACCTGGACTTCCAGTCCGGATGATTGGATGAGACGTTCCACCACTTTATAGTTTTCTGGGTTTCCGCCACGGGCGCCGTCCAGATCCACCACATGCAAATGGGTTGCCCCTGCTTCTTTGAAGGTTCTTGCCACAGCCAGGGGATCTTCGCTATATACGGTCATCTGGTCATAATCGCCTTGATGTAGGCGAACCACTTTGCCGTCCTTTAAGTCAATTGCCGGAAAGAGTATCATATGGTTTCCTTTCTCATTTCCACGAAAGCACGAAGGATATTCAGCCCCACGTCTCCGCTTTTTTCCGGGTGGAACTGGGTGCCCATTACATTGCCCCGGCGAAGCGCGCCGGTCACCGGAATCTTGTACGCGGAGGTGGCGATGACGTCAACCTCGCACCGAGTTGCGAAATAACTATGCACGTAGTAGACGTGTTGCCCCTGCTTGATATATTTGAATAGGGGTTCTCCCTCTTTAAAATCAAGGCTATTCCAGCCGATATGGGGCACTTTCAGCTCACCATCCAGATATGGAATCAGGGAGGTGACAAAACCTGGAATCAGGCCAAGTCCTTCATGATTTCCGTACTCATCACTGCCATCCAAAAGCATTTGCATGCCCAGACAGATTCCAAGCAGCGGCGTGCCCTTGCCTGCTTCTTCAATCACAATCCGGTCCAGACCGGTTTGTTTCAATTTGTTCATGGCATCGCCGAACGCCCCTACCCCAGGCAGAATAATCTGATCTGCCTGTCGGATTTCATCCGGGTTTCCGGTTACCATGGCCGGCGCACCCAGGAATTTTAGGGAGGCTGTCAGGGAAAATAAGTTCCCCACGCCGTAATCGATAATTGCTATCATAAATTCTCCTTTACAGCATGCCTTTGGTGGATGGGATTTCATCCGGATGCTTCTCGTCGATGGCCACCGCTTTGGCCAAGGCTCTTGCCATGCACTTGAATCCACCTTCGATGATGTGATGAGTATTCTTGCCTTCCAACTGTATCAGGTGCAGGGTGAATCCCAGTTCTCTGGTGAAGGCCAACAAGAATTCTTCCACCAGTTCGGTGTCAAAGTCTCCGATTCGTTTGGCTCGGAAACGAAGGTCGTCGTTGAGATAGGCTCGACCTGAAAGATCGATGGCGCAAAGGATCAGGGTTTCATCCATGGGCAAAACCATGTAGCCGTAGCGCACAATGCCCCGCTTGTCTCCCAAGGCTTCTTTAAAGGCCATACCCAGGACAATGCCCACATCCTCCACCGTGTGGTGGAAATCCACCTGGCTGTCGCCGATGCATCGTAAGGTCAGGTCAAATCGTCCATGACGGGCGAAAAGTTCCAGCATATGATTCAAAAAGCCGCAGTCTGTGACGATGTCCGATGTCCCTGTGCCGTCCAGATTCAGAGTCATGGCAATGTCGGTTTCTGAGGTTTTTCGGTTGATTTCACTGATTCTCATGGTTTGCTCCTTTGGTTGATTGGGTTCATTGGCTTGTGAATATAGGTTTTATCCACGGAGTATGGTGTCGGTTGCTGTAAGCAATTTCTCCATATCGGATTTCTTTCCTATGGTGATCCGGACATAATCTCGGATGGGTTCTTTGTCAAAATGTCGAACCAGGATATTCTTCTGCCTTAGGGATTCAAAGTATGCTTTCCCGGTAAGGCTTATGTCGTTTCCAGCGGATAGCTCTTCCTTTTGAACACCTTTCACGAAAACGAAGTTAGCGGAAGATGGCAGTACGGCAAATCCGCGAGCTTCCATTTCAGCAGCAAACCAATCTCTGGTGTTGATGACTTCCCGCCGATTGGTTTCAAAGGTTTCTCGGTCATTCATTGCTGCTGTGGCAATCCGAATGGCCATTCGGTCCAGATTATATGGATTGAAGCTGTACTTGATTCGGTTCAGGTCCTCAATGAGCTCTTTGCATCCCAAGGCAAACCCGACCCGGCACCCTGCCAGGCTTCTGGATTTGGAAAAGGTTTGAATGACAAGCAAATTGTCATAGGTATCAATCAACGGAATGCAGCTTTCTCCGCCAAAATCCACATAGGCCTCATCAATGATGACCAAATTTTCCGGGTTGTTTTGGAGGATTCCTTCGATTTCTTTGCGGCTTAGTCCAATTCCCGTGGGTGCATTGGGATTGGCCAGCACAACCGTTCCTTGTGCATTATAATAGTCAGATGGGTTCAGGGTCAAATCATCTTTTAACGGAATCGTTTGGAAGTCTGTTTTGAATACCCGACCAAACACGGGATAAAATCCGTAACTGATTTCGGGGAAAACAATTTTGCGTCCCGCATTAGAATAAGCCATAAACGCAAATCCCAACAATTCATCGGAACCGTTTCCCACCATCACCTGTCCTGACTTCAGTTCATAATAGGCTTCTATTGCCGTGACCAATTCCTTGCACTCCGGGTCAGGATAAAGGCGAAGGTCTTCAGAGGAGCTTTCCCTGAGAATCCGAGCCACTTTCGGTCCGGGGTTGTATGGGTTTTCGTTGGTGTTCAGCTTGATCAGCCCGTTTTGCTTCGACTGTTCTCCCGGTGTGTACGGGGAGAGGCTATCCAGCTCTTTGCTGAAATATCTACTCATTGGTGGCCTCCCGTAGTCTGTTCATCATCTCTCCGATGGCCTTGCTCTGGAATTTGAAACTGGATTTGTTGGCAATCAGCCGAGCGCTACTCAGTTTGAATTCTTCCACCACTTCCAGGTCGTTTTCCCGCAGGGTGTTTCCTGTTTCAACGATATCTACAATCACATCGGACATGCCAAGGATAGGCGCAAGCTCAATACTGCCGTTGAGTTTGATGATTTCAATGTCACGATTTTTTTCCATATAGTATTGTTTAGCGATGTTGACATACTTGGTGGCAATCCGTAGGGTTTTGTCCGTGTCTTCCACATATCCTTTGGGTGCTGCCACGGCCATACGGCATTTTCCAACCCCCAGATCCATGAGTTCGTACACATCCGGTGTGCTTTCCATGAGAATATCCTTTCCCACAACCCCCACATCCGCCGCATTGTGTTCCACATAGACAGCGACATCACCGGGTTTCACCAATAGGTATCGAATTCCCAATTCTTTGTTTTCCAGAATCAGTTTCCGGTTCTTGTCGTCAAAATCCGGGCATTCGTATCCTGCCTTGGCAAATATTTTGTACACCTGATTGCCCAGCCTGCCCTTTGGCAATGCCACGGTTATCATGTCCTTTTTCTTTTCTTTGACAGCAGTTCGTCCATTGATTTCGCTGAGTCGAGCCACTTCGTTTAGGTACAGGGCAAAGCCAATGGCTCCGGCGTTTTTTCCGAATATTTTCATTGCTCGATCATACTGTCCGCCTGCCAGTACGTGACTGGGGAGGCCTTTGATGTATCCTTTAAAAATGATTCCATTATAATAGTCGATGTCGTTGACCATGGAAAAATCCAATTGAAGCTTATCTCCACCTAATGCAAGCGCCAACGGTTCGCACAGGTTCGAAAGAGATTGGAGCAAGTCCCTCATTTCTTGGTTCACAGCCAATTTCCCTGCGGCCTTGATGGTTTTGATTACGGGTCCGTGTAAGGCAGTCAGTTTGCAGAGAGCTTCCTTCTGGTCATCGGTCAGTCCGGCTTCCTCTGAGACCTTGCAGATGCCGTCGGCGTTTTTGTTTCGGATAAGCCTTACCAGTCGAAAATATGTTGGCTCTGGTAGGTTCATGGTTTTAAGTAGCTCCAACGCGAAATCCATGTGGGAAAGTTCCATTACATACTCGTTACTTATGGTCTTAAGGGTTCGGCCGGCTAGGGTCAAGACTTCCAGCACTTCGGACTTCCCGATGTCGCCAAGAAACTCCAATCCCATCTGGCTGATTTCCATATAGTTCCGGCTTTCCTTGCTTTCCCTATAGACATTTTCTATATAATAAAGCTTCTCCCCACAGTCGGGGGTCGCTTTGGTGTTTTTGATGATGCTTAAGGTCACATCTGGTTTGAGGGCTAATAGTCTTCCATCCAGATCAGTGAAAGTAATGACCTTGTCCGCGCCAAGAAAATCCTTGTTGGCTGCATACAGGCTATACTCTTCGAATTTGCTCATCTTGTATTTTTTGTAACCGGCCTCTTCAAAGACCCCTCTTAGTTTCAGAGTTGCGATCTCTTCCGGTCTTAAGTTAGCTGTTGTCAGGTTCATGGCGTTCTTTGCCCTTTCATACTCTACTTCTCTAATGCTTTATTGCGTTAAACTGCTACATCACACAAGTGGTATTATAACATATTTCTTTTTGCTGTAAACTCTTTTTTTACCATTATATAAACTTCGGAGCATTTTTGTGATAAAATATGAAAAAACATATTCTTATTTTAATGAAATTTATGGAGAGGTTTATTATGGATTTTTTCTTTTGGACACCGTTAGTATCACTTTTTGCCCTATTGTTCGCCATTGCAATCCCGATTGTAATCATCGTGGTGGTGATTGTGTGGATTTTAAGCCACCGGGACAACATGGAAAAAACCGGCAACACAACCGGAGAAACCAGAAAGTTGTATAAATCTGACACGGATAAAATGCTTGCCGGCGTTTGCGGCGGCATCGCTGAGTATTTCCGCATCGATTCCACCCTGGTCAGAATTGGTCTGGTCTTTTTCACTTTCTGCGGAGGCAGCGGCATTTTACTTTATATCATCGCACTCATTGCCATGCCCCACAGACCTAGCCCTACGGCAGTATAGCACGGTCCCATCATCACCCATCCTTACATCGGAGGTGTAATATGAGAATTATTGTAATCGGCGCTGTTGCTGGTGGCACATCTGCTGCTGCCAAGGCTCGACGAAATCTGGAAGACGCTGAGATCGTCATCTATGAAAAAGATTCCTTTATCTCATATTCTGGTTGCAGTATGCCCTATTTCATTGGTGGTGTGATTCCCAATCGTGGAGATCTGTCACCTCGGGATCCACAATTCTTTAAAGGGAAATATAATGTGGACGTCAAAATAGGCCATGAAGTTCTGACCATTGATTCTGCATCCAAATCCCTTCAAATAAAGGAACTGGCAACCGGCAAAGTTTTTACCGACAAGTATGACAAGTTGATTTTATCTACCGGAGCAAATGCATGGGTTCCACCTATCGTTGGTGCCGACTCTCCCCATGTCTTTACCTTACGTACCCTGACGGATATGGATCGGATTGTGGCTTTTATCGAAAAGGCGCAGCCAAAAAATGCAGTCATCATCGGAACCGGCTTCATCGGTCTTGAATGTTGCGAAAACTTTTCACATCTGGGTATGACTGTAACGATGATTGAAAAACTACCTAGTGTGGCGCCTAATATGGATGCAGATGTGGGCGTTCTAATTCAAGATCATCTCGCTGAAAAGCACGTCAAAGTATATACCAATGCAGGGACCGCAGCCATTGAACCGTCTCAAGTCCGTTTAGATGACGGTACGGTCATTCCCGCAGAGTTGGTCATCGTGTCAACGGGAATTAAACCTGAAGTTACTCTTGCCAAGGCGGCTGGTGTGGAACTTGGCCCAACAGGAGCCATTTCTGTTACGCCATCCATGGAAACTAGTATCCCGGATATTTATGCCTGTGGCGACTGCTCGGAACAATATCACATCATTACAGGCAAACCGGTATGGCGTCCACTGGGATCCACCGCCAACAAAACCGGCCGTATTGCAGGGGATGTGGCCTCAGGTGGAGACTTGGCCTTTCGGGGGATCTTGGGCACCGGGATATTTAAAGTCTTTGATCTGGCTGTGGCCATGACCGGTTTGACAGAACGGGATGCCCTTACCGAAGGGTATGATGTGGAGGTCTGTCACAATATCAAAAGCAATAAGCCCGAAAATATGGGTGGGCAGGACATGCTCATCAAAGCCATCGCTGACCGGGCAACCGGCAAAATGCTGGGTGTTCAAATTGTAGGCAGAGATGGTGTGGATAAACGGATAGATGTGTTCGCCACCGCATTGACTTATGGTGCGCTGGCAGAAGATTTATTCCATTTGGATCTAGCCTATTCCCCGCCTTTTTCCAATACCAAGGATCCGGTTATGTATACCGGGATGATTTTGGACAACGCCATAAACAAAGGGCGGAAGTTAATGCTCCCCAAAGATCTGATAAAAGCTCAAGCGTCCGGGCAGAAAGTCCAAATTGTCGATACCCGACCTGTTACTCAATTTGATGAAGACCATTTGGATACTGCCATTAGCATCCCCCACGAACAAATCCGTGATGTTCTAGTGTCAGAAACTGCGTTGGACAAGGAGGCCCTCACTGTCACCTACTGCAACAAGGGAATCACCGGAAATGCAGTCCAAAATATTTTATTGAACAAAGGATTCAAAAACGTCGCCAACTTGTCAGGTGGTCATAAGAACTTCCGGGCATCAAGCAAAAAAACGAAATAGCATTGCTGTAATTCATCGGCGAAAGTCCATATTGCATGGCATTACTTATAAAACAAAACCCCCTCAGGTCAACCTGAGGGGGTTTAAAATTGCATTTACTTGTTGGCAATCAGTTTATATGTTTCTCCGATTACTTCCGCTATGGTCACCACCATAATGATGATAAAAATGATTTTAAAACCTAGCAACCCGGTGTCTTGGAGATAAAGTCCATTATCTGATAACATCACTCCAAACAACGCAACAGTGGCCAGCTCTTTGGTCAGTAAGAATAAGCGAAGCCGTTTGGTAATTTCCCGGGTCTTAATTAGGAGAAAATCGTAGATTATATCTAGCACATACAAGAGCGTTAAGACCAGCACGTACATTGAAAAGACTTGGATATTGATCGTATGCTGCACAGGGATGCCCACGGAAAATGCTTCTTCCGCCATGGTCACAACCTGGGGATAAACGTTGAGCAATACAATAAAGATGGTACTGAAAAACAGCTCTGCTATGATTCCGGGTAAGGATACCTTTTGATTTCCCACTTGAATTTGATCCAACTCTTTGATGGTCCAGTTTTCGTCCAGGTTAATGACGTTTTCTTTGGCATATCGGGTTATCAGTATGAAGACTAATGTCAAGCCACCCACGCCACCTATGAAGGCGCTGCAGATCCGAACCGGCACTGTCAGAATAGCTGAGACCAATGCCATGCCCTCCGGTTGCTCTGCCAACAACTCGACGGCAAAGACTACGACAAAGGCAATGGCTAGAGCACCCGCAATAATTTTCATTATCATAAAGTATAAATCATAGTAGCCCATCCCAATGACGTAGCGATTTTCTGTGTAACGAGCTGCCACTTCCCGAGGTGAGCCGAATCCGGTAATCACCTTTTCAACTTGCTCAGCGTTGGGCTCTGGACCGTATTCTGTTTCGATTTGATCCATCAGCAAGGATTTTAGTTCTTCTTTGATGTCCTGCCTGTTTTTGTAAGGCAAATGCATGCCAATTGCGTATATGTACGTCTCCAATAGTTTCATTTTCTTTCTCCCTTCAACGGTTTGATATCATTGTTTCGATTACTATGTTGGTTTTTTGCCATTCTTTGATTAGCTCATCCAGGATTTCTCTGCCGGTATCACTAATTTTGTAGTATTTCCGGGGTCTGGCCTCAGTTGTATCCCATTCGCTTGACAGGAGTCCCTGTTTTTCCAAACGTCGCAGTAAGGGGTACAACGTGTTTTGATCGATGGATACGCCGGCCTCCTGTAGCTGGTTAATGAGGGAATATCCGTATCCTGGTTGACTTGCATTTAGCAATACGATAAACACCAATGTCCCACGATTTAGCTCTTGCAGTAAATTCCCCAAAATAGTTTGCTTTTCTTTTTCACTCATTTCATCGCCTCCTGTTCTTCATGATTGTATTATAGTGTGTATCACACAGCATTGTCAATACCATAATATTAATTTTTTTAATTTATTTTTTGTGAGCAAAAAAGCACCTCCGATAGTGTCCGCCACCGGGGTGCTTCATTGTTGTAATTGATTCTTATAATATTTGGGTTGGGGGGTGCCCCTTTACTTTGAAATCGGGATCTGCAGTTCTGTCAGCCAGTCCGCTTCATTTTGTTTGTTCCAAATGCCGTCGATGTAGTTCTCCCTCGGGTTGTCGGCAATCTGGTACCCGTTCTTTTCAATCCAGTCGAAGGCGTAACCGTAGGCATCCCGCAAGTCACTGTAAGGTCCTTTGTGCATGACTGAAACCACGGTTACCGGTGGCATTTCTTTGAATACGATGTCATCGAAGTTTCCTTTTGCTTCGGCCACCGCTTCGCAAAATTCCACGTTGATGTCTTCTTCTTTGTACTCTTCATCCAAGTATGCGATAAAGCAATATTCCGGGGATGCGCACTTCAGATCCGGATACTTTTCCATGACCTTGACGCCGATTTCGGGGATTAGATCAAAGTACGCGTCATAGTTGGGCACCGTCATAACCTTTGAGTATACCGTGCATGATGGGATTTCTTTGATTGTTGCCTGATAATTCATATTTTCTACCTCCAGTCCGGATAACAAATAGTTTATTCTGGAGAGTTTCCGTTTCAATTCGTCCATTTCCGCTATCACCTCGTGCCGATGTTGTTCCAACACAAACTGACGGTCGAAACCGGACAAAACCAGCATGGTTTCAGAAATTGGCAGGCCAACCTGCCGGAGGGACTGGATGTTGTGCAACTCAAGAAGCTGCTTGGTGGAATACATCCGGTATCCGGTGCTCTCATCTACACGATCGGGCTTTAGAAGTCCCACTTCATCGTAATATCTGAGGGTTTTGACCGTTACTTTTCCGATTTTTGAAAACTCGCCGATTCGGTACATGAAATCTCTCCTTGCTTCTATTGTCATTCTGAACCCTCCCCCGACGGGAGTGTCAATAGGCAAAAATGTAATTCTATTTCTGACTGATTTTTATGACAGATTGTTCCTATAATATATCATAAAGGGGCGAACTTATAAATATGCCCCTCTATACTCCTTGAAAGCCTCACCTACATTGTGCGTATAACATAACTACCGCCCTTGTTTTTTGTGTGTTGCACACAAATTTGCTTGACGAAACCGCCTTTTTCATATATACTCTCCATAATCGAGGCGAGGTTTCACTTGCCCACAGAAAGGATATCGGACATGAAGAATTCTAGTAAATCTGGCAAATACGGCGTCAGCTACTATATGCCTCCAAAATGGAACGCCTCCTGGGTACAAAAGGAGTATATCGACAACGCACCCCTATGGTGCAGCGTTGACCTACGAGACGGAAATCAGGCTCTCATCGTTCCAATGACCCTGGAGCAAAAACTGGAGTTCTTTACTTTTTTGGTCGAACTGGGTTTCAAACAAATCGAAGTGGGTTTTCCCGCCGCATCGGACACCGAGTACCAATTCTTGCGAGCGCTAATTGAAAAAAATCTGGTACCTGATGACGTACAGCTTCAAGTACTGACCCAGTCACGAACCCACATCATCAAAAAAACCTTTGATGCCCTGGTGGGTGCCAAGAATGCCATCGTCCACCTGTATAATTCCACCTCAGTGGCTCAGCGGGAGCAGGTCTTCCGTGCCTCCAAAGAAGAGATCATCGACATTGCCATCAAAGGCGCTAAGCAAATCAAAAAGACCGCGGAGAAGTATCCTGAAACGAAGTTTCAGTTTGAGTACTCCCCCGAGAGTTTCACCGGCACTGAGCCGGAATTTGCGTTGGAAATTTGCAACGCCGTCATTGATGTTTGGCAACCTACAGCGGATTGCAAAGTCATTATCAACTTGCCCAGCACGGTGCAGATGTCCATGCCTCATGTGTATGCTACACAAATCCAATATATGAACGATAATCTACACAATCGGGAGAACGTGCTGATTTCCCTTCATCCCCACAATGACCGGGGTACCGGTGTTGCAGATGCGGAGCTGGGGCTTCTGGCCGGCGCAGACCGAGTGGAAGGAACCCTCTTCGGTAACGGCGAACGAACAGGCAACGTAGATATCATCACCCTAGCACTGAATATGTACACCCACGGGGTTGACCCGGGGCTCAATCTATATGACATGCCACGGATTGTGGCTATGAGCGAGAAATTTACCGACATTAAAGTCCATCCCCGGCAGCCCTACGGCGGCCAGCTGGTATTTGCCGCATTCTCCGGTTCCCACCAAGATGCCATCGCCAAAGGCATGGCGTATCGATCCGAAAACAGTCTCCATCGTTGGGCGGTTCCCTATCTTCCCATTGATCCAACTGATTTGGGCAGGGAATACGAGGCGGATGTAATCCGAATCAACAGCCAGTCCGGCAAAGGCGGCGTGGCCTTTGTGCTGGAATACAACTTTGGCTACATCATTCCACTGAAGATGCGAGAAGAACTGGGTTATATGATCAAGGACATCTCCGACAAAACCCACAAGGAACTAGCCCCTAAAGAAATCCACAAGCACTTCACCAAAGAATATGTCAATCGTTTCTCACCTCTGGATATCCAGGATGCCACCTACAAAAAGAGCGCGGACATCAAGAAAAGCAGCACCTTTGATGTAGACTTGAAAGTCCATCTCTTTGGAGATCATTACGAATTACATGGCGTGGGCAATGGCCGTCTGGATGCAGTCCGCAACGCTTTGAACAATAGTCCATATACCTTCGATTACACCTTTGTCACCTATTCGGAACATGCGTTGGAATCGGATTCCAACTCCCGTGCCGTGGCCTATGTCGCCATAGCCGACAAAGAAGAAAACGTTTTCTGGGGTGTAGGGCTTCACGAAGACATCGTCTTCGCATCCATTAACGCACTGGTCAGCGCCATTAACCGGATGACCGAAAAACACACAATGCAGGAGGAAAAATAATGGCAATGACCATGACACAAAAAATATTAGCTGCCAAAGCAGGCCTTTCCCATGTTACCCCGGGACAATTGATCCGGGTGAAGCTGGATTTGGTGTTGGGCAACGACATTACCTCACCGGTAGCCATCAACGAATTCAACAAGGGCGGATTTACCCAGGTATTTGATAAGGACAAAATCGCCCTGGTCATGGACCACTTCACCCCCAACAAAGACATCAAGGCTGCCGAGCAATGCAAGCAGTGCCGAACCTTTGCTGGTGATCTTCAGATTTCCAATTTCTTTGATGTGGGCCAAATGGGCATTGAGCACGTATTGCTTCCCGAAAAAGGACTGGTGGTTGCCGGAGACTGTGTCATTGGCGCCGACTCCCACACCTGCACCTATGGCGCGTTAGGCGCGTTTTCCACCGGAGTGGGAAGCACGGACATGGCCGTAGGCATGGCCACCGGGGAAGCCTGGTTCAAAGTGCCTTCAGCCCTGCGATTCCGACTGACCGGTTCCCTGCCCCCCTATGTTGGCGGCAAGGATGTGATTCTTCATATCATCGGCATGATCGGCGTTGACGGCGCTTTGTATAAATCCATGGAGTTTACCGGCCCTGGTCTTGCTTCCCTGTCCATTGATGACCGACTTTGTATGTCCAACATGGCCATTGAAGCCGGCGCGAAGAATGGGATTTTCCCGGTGGATGAAATCACCAAAGCGTATCTGGATCAACGATCTTCCCGGTCCTATACGGTCTACGAGGCAGATGCGGATGCGGAGTATGACGAAACCTTTGAAATCAATCTATCGGAGATTCGTCCCACTGTGGCCTTCCCCCACCTGCCGGAAAACACAAAAACCATTGACGAAATCCGCAGCCTGGCGCAAGATATTGTTATAGACCAGGTGGTCATTGGCTCCTGTACCAACGGACGTTTGTCCGACATGGCAGAAGCGGCGGCCATCCTGAAGGAGCAAACGGTTTCCTCTCACGTCCGGACGATTATCATTCCGGGCAGCCAGGAAGTGTACAAGCAGTGCATCGTCAAAGGCTATCTTGAGATTTTCGTCGATGCGGGTTGTGTGGTTTCCACCCCCACCTGCGGCCCCTGTCTGGGTGGTCACATGGGCATCCTAGCAGCCGGCGAACGTTGTGTTGCCACCACCAACCGGAACTTTGTGGGTCGGATGGGTCACGTGGAATCAGAAATCTATCTGGCCGGACCTGCCATTGCAGCGGCTTCTGCCATTGCCGGAATCATCACAGCGCCCGGGGAGGTAACATCATGCAAGTAAAAGGATTTGCCCATCGATACGGAAACAATGTGGACACGGATGTGATTATCCCTGCCCGATATTTGAATACGTCCTCCCATGCCGAGCTAGCGCGCCACTGTATGGAAGACATCGACCCGGAATTTGCCGCCAAAGTCAAAGACGGCGACTTGATCGTTGCCGGAGAAAACTTCGGGTGTGGGTCCTCCCGGGAACACGCCCCCATCGCCATCAAGGCCAGCGGGGTATCCTGTGTCATCGCCAAAAGCTTCGCCCGGATTTTTTATCGGAATGCCATCAACATTGGTCTTCCGATTATGGAATGTCCCGACGCTGCGGAAGCCATCAAGGCTGGCGACCTGATTGCCGTGGACTTTGATGCCGGCACCATTATCAACGAAACCCAGGGAACCTCCTATCAGGCGGAACCTTTTCCATCGTTTATCCTGGATATCATCCGGGCAGGCGGTCTGATCAACAGCATCAAGGAGGTCAAATGAATTACCAAATCGCAGCCATACCCGGCGACGGTATTGGCCCTGAAGTAACCATGCAAGCCCTACGGGTTTTGCTGTCCGTCGGTGCTGTCTTTGGACACACCTTTACCATCGAATCCTATCCCGCCGGTGGCGCTGCCATTGACGAGACAGGGGAATGTCTTCCCGCCTCCACCATTGAAGGCTGCAAGGCAGCCGACGCAGTCCTCTTAGGCGCTGTAGGTGGAGACAAGTGGGATAGTCAGCCACTGGAAAATCGTCCTGAAACGGCATTGTTGGGACTACGAAAAGCCCTAGGACTTTATGCCAACATCCGTCCCGCCATTATGTTCGACCAATTGGCTGATGCCTGCCCGCTGAAGCCGGAGTTGGTAGCCGGTGGCATGGATCTAGTGGTGGTTCGGGAACTCATCGGTGGCATTTACTTTGGTGAAAAAGGCACAAAGCAAACCCCCATGGGTCTGGCCGGCTACGATGTTGAAATCTACGCCGAAGAAGAAGTCCGACGGATTGGCCGGGTCGCTTTTGAAATGGCCATGAAACGAAATAAGAAAGTCACCAGCGTGGACAAAGCCAATGTTTTGGAAAGCTCCAGGCTGTGGCGTCGCGTCATGGAAGAGGTTGCCCTGGAATATCCAGAAGTCACCTTATCCCATTTATATGTGGATAACGCCGCCATGCAATTGGTCATCCATCCCAAACAATTTGACGTGATTGTCACCGGCAACATGTTCGGGGACATTTTATCCGACGAGGCCTCCATGATTACCGGCTCCATCGGGATGCTACCCTCTGCCAGTCTGGCTGACAAAGGATTCGGCCTCTACGAACCGGTCCACGGATCGGCGCCGGACATTGCAGGTCTGAACATCGCCAATCCCATGGCTGCCATCTTATCGGTTGCCATGATGCTCAAATATAGCTTCGGTCTGACTGCAGAAGCCGACAGCATCACCAACGCTGTGAAGGAAGTCCTTTCCATGGGCTACCGAACCACGGATTTGGCGCGAATTCCATCGGACTCCAATTACGCCACGGAACAAAAAATCCTGGGGACCCTGGAAATAGGTAGCCTTATTGCCGCCCGAATCAAAAAGGAGATATAAGATGAAACTTGAAGATATTAGACCACAAATCGACCAGGTAGATGACCAGCTGGCAGCCTTGATCCGGAGACGGTTTGAGTTGGTGGAACAAGTGGCCGCCATCAAAAAAGAACAGAATCTACCTGTGGCAGATAGTAGCCGGGAACGGGATATCATCAACCGACTTTCCAGCGGCGACAACGAGGAAATGCGGGGTTACCTGAAGATATTCTTCCATACACTCTTTGATATGTCCAGATCTCATCAACTACGTGCCATTCACACCGACTCCAAAACCGCAGAAGTCATGGCGACGGCTCTCAAGGAGACGCCCCAGATGTTCCCAAAGGATGCGGTAATTGCCTGTCAAGGCGCAGAAGGGGCCAATTCAACCCAGGCTTCCGAGAAGTTCTTTAGCCATCCATCCATTATGTATTTTAATACCTTTGAAGGTGTTTTTTCGGCTGTGGAAAAAGGGATGTGCCAATATGGTATTCTGCCCCTTGAAAATAATCTCCACGGTTCAGTGACGGAAATTTATGACCTGATGCATCAGTACCGGTTCTACATAGCCAAGAGCCTGAAGCTCAAAATCAATCATGTGCTTTTAGCCAAACCGGGAACCAAGCTTTCTGACATCAAAAAAATATATTCCCACGAGCAAGCCCTGGCTCAATGCGGAAACTTCCTAAAAAACCTCAAGGCAACCGTAGAGCCCTGTGAAAACACGGCCATGGCAGCAAAACACGTGGCTGCTTCCGACGAAAAAGGAGTGGCTGCCATTTCCTCCGCATACTGTGCGGATCTGTATAACCTAGAAGTGGTCAAAGAAGACATTCAAAACAGCGATAACAACTACACCAAGTTCATCTGTATTTCCAAGAAGCCGGAAATCTATCCGGGTTCCAACAAAATCAGCATTATGGTAATCTTATCCCATAGGCCAGGTGCGCTGTATCATTTCATGTCCAAGTTTGCGGCCTATGATGTCAACCTGACAAAAATAGAAAGTCGCCCCATTCCGGATAGCGACTTTGATTTCAGTTTCTTCTTTGATTTTGAAATTTCGATTTATGATGAGGCACTAGCCTCGTTGTTTGCACAGCTGGAAGACTCCACCAAGCAATTTGCTTTCTTAGGTTGCTACACGGAACAATAACCAAAGGAGCAATAGCCCCCCAACCCAGAGGATGACCACAGTAATGGCACAACCCCATTTCTGTGGTTTTTTGTCGGCCCACAAGCCTTCCGCCTCAATCCGGCATCGGTTCATCAGGTCAGTCGGAATTATTTTAATCAGTAAGGCTACCAAAATCGGCAACAAAATCAGGTCATCCAGCAACCCCAGCACTGGTATAAAATCCGGGATGATATCAATGGGCGACAGGGCATAGGCGACAATTAGGATCGCCAGAATCTTGGCTGCCCTGGGCGTCTCTTTTTTATGCATGGCAATATAGATTGCTGGGAGCTCTTTTTTCAGTTGCTTGGCCCGAGACTTCCAGTCCATTCCTCTATCCTTTCAAATCATCAAATCCATTATGCTTGGATTACTCCGATTTACCGATGAAATCGAGAATTGCCTCAACCGTCTGCTTCTGTTGTTCAGCTTTAGAGATTGTGGCGGTTCCATCTCCTTTTTGTTTGCCGTAGTCTCCATAGTTGGCGTGGTTGCCACCGTCAATGATAAGCACGTTTGTGTCATAGTCTACTTTGGTTTGGTCAAGCACCAGGTCCTGACTGCCATAAATGGTCAGCGCCTTGTCCGGGCTCCATCCGCCATAGACATACGCTCCAAGAAGAATGACATTTTCAATTTGATCAGAGTGGTCCACCGCAAAGCTACTGGCCATGACCCCGCCCAGGGAATGTCCCCCAATGAGCCAATGGGTGATTTCCGGTCTGGCGTCGAAAACTGCTTCGCCTCCATTTTTGTTGAACACTGCCAGGTTGAAAGGCATCTTCACCAGCACGCAGGTTATCCCTTGTTCCCGCAACTGATCCAATAAGGGCAGATAAGCTTCCGCTTCTACTTTGCCACCCGGATAAAAAATCAGTCCCGTATCTCCCGGCACCACCGGATCCAAAATCATCAGATCCCCTTGTGTGGTGACTTGGGTCTTGTCTTCCGCCAACGCCATGGCAGTTTGATCGGCGTGGGAATAGTCGGAGGCATAGACAAAGAAACCGCCAATGAGTATTATCAGGATTGTCATAATCGATAGAAGTACATTCTTTGTCCGCTTCTTCATAATTTATTCTCCCTCTAAAAAATTTTTTTATATTTTTATTATACCACAGGTAAATCATGGTCACGCATCCATTCTTTCATGGCCAAAAACGTTGATATTACAACGTTCCTATTTGTTTAAAAAATTTTTTCAATTTTCTGATAATATCTATTGACAAATCAATTTACCGGGAGTATTATTACCTTACTCACCGAAGAAGAGTTCCCCAAAAGGAATGTCAAGTAGGCGGGCCGCTCCGAAAAATCGTAGCCATAAAACGAATGAACGCCGTGAAAAGCGAAGTTCGAAACAAGGTTGAAATCCTGTTCACTAAGAGCTAATCGAGAGATTACATTCGAAGGAATAAGGAACAGTCGATGAAGTCGGGATTCAGCGTTTTGTGCCGATATGGTACATGAATCTGAGAGATATGATAGTCTTAGTACAGCATATCGAAACCGAATAGGAGTAGTAAAAGAAAGGAGGATATACTCCATTGTGGTATACCCTCAACTAAAGGGTAGATGAATTCAATAGAATTATCTACCCTTTGTCTTTGCGTTTATTTTCTAATTTAGTTCATTCTTTTTTGAAAAGCTATAAAAAGTTGGCCCAAGGGCGATTTTCTTTGTCCACCGATGCCCAGTATGCTAGCCGCACCGATAAAAGATTGGCAGCTTCTGATAGCGTCTTTTCCTGGTCACCTTGAGAATTTAGAATCACCGCAGCTTGCACGGCATATGCTACATAAGCAGGCGAATGGGTGGCAACATGAACCACGCCGATGATCTGCCCCATGGCATGGGCCGCCGCAACTGCAGCATCTAATTTTATATCATCTATTTCCGGATTTCTCTTCGCCAATTTTGCATCTCTTGCTGCCTCATGGGTTTCCCGGGCGGCTTTTTTTGCCTGGGGCATTTTTATTTCACCGCGAGACCAAGCATCGGCGGCTTCAAAGGCTTGAGCGGGTCGAGGATCTTCCGGAAATGCGGCCATGTAAATCTCCAGAATCTCTTTCCCGGTGTCCAGTGCCCATAAGACCAATGTCCGGTGGTCCTGCCGGCCGATACTCTCATACAAAGACAGCAGATTGGGATGATCATAAATCGCCTTTAGGTTTGTCTTCATTTTTCGTCCAGCAGCTGTCTGGCTTCCGCAGCACGGGCATGGGCTTCCAGCCCTTCTCCTCTTGCAAGAGTGGATACGATGGGCAATATGGTTTTCACTCCTTTGGCATCCAGCTTCTGATGGGTGCATACCTTTAGGAAGGTCCCAACCCACAGTCCACCTGTATACCGAGCGGCACCCAAAGTTGGGAGTGTATGATTGGTTCCTGTGGCATAGTCTCCAAAGACTTCTGCGGTCCTTTGCCCAATAAATAGGGAACCGTAATTCCGAAGTTGCGCAGTTAAAGACGATTCTAGTTTTTCTTCAACCATAATTTCCAAATGCTCCGGCGCATAACTGTTGGCATATTCAATTGCCTCGGTCAAATCCGCTGCCAGCAGGATTTCCCCATAATCTTTCCAGGATTGAGCTGCAATGGCTCGTGTAGACAAGTCCTCCAGTTGATTCTCAACCTGTGCCAGCACCGCCTCGCCCAAAGCAAAATCTGTAGTTACCAGAATTCCCTTAGCGACTTTGTCATGCTCCGACTGGGCCAGCAAATCTGCTGCGATAATTCTTGGATTGGCTGTGCCGTCTGCGATGACCAGCACTTCGCTGGGTCCGGCGAGAAAGTCAATGCCAATCTGGCCGAAACACTGCCTTTTTGCCTCCGTAACATAACTATTGCCCGGCCCCACAATCAGGTCCACTGGTTTGATGGACGCGGTGCCGTATGTGGCTGCGGCAACGGCTTGTGCGCCGCCGACCACATAAATTTCATCCATTCCCGCCATATTCATGGCCACAAGGGTTTTTGGGTGAATGTTGGGCGTTCCTTTCATAGCCGGAGAGCATCCGATGACACGTGGCACCCCGGCAACCTTTGCCGGAATTCCCAACATCAAGGCGGTGGAATAGAGGGGGTAGCTTCCTCCTGGCACGTAACAGCAACACCCGTCAACGGGAATAACTCGGTGTCCTAAGGTAATACCCGGCATGGGCGTAACCCCTTCCAATGATGTGAACAATGTCTTTTGCGCTTGGGCAAATGCTCGGATATTGGCTGCGGCCTGCTCCATTTTTTTAATGTCTGAGGCTTCCACTTGTTGATATGCATCTGCGATTTCCTGATCACTGACCCGAAGGGATTCCCTATGGCACTGATCAAAATCCGAATTATATGTGCGCAGTGCCTGGTCTCCCCGAGCGCTGACTTCTTCGATGATGTTTGCAACCCGTCCGGCCAACTCAGCCGAGTCTGCCAAGGAACGGGGCATTGCTTGTTTCATGGTTTTCATGCTTGCTACCTACTCTTTTCTTTAATGGTGGATGTTATGCTTTATTGTAATTGGCAAGGCCTTCCTTTGTCAATGAAAACAGGCCGTCGCAGGCAGCATCAGACAGGATTGACTGCAAAATCCATCTGCGTTTTCCTTGACTTCACGTTTTCCCAAAGATATACTCTTTTCATGAGTTTATTAGAATTACTGCTGGTAGCAGTCGGTCTCTCCATGGATGCCTTCGCCGTGGCCATATGCAAGGGCCTTTCCATACAACAAGAACATCAGAAGCGATCTGCCTCACAATCCATTTATACCGGTTTGTGGTTTGGCATATTCCAAGGTGCAATGCCTCTCATTGGTTACTTTGTCGGGGCCAAATTCAGCACATTGGTCAGCGGCTTCGACCACTGGATTGTTTTTCTGCTCTTGCTCCTCATTGGAGGCAAGATGATTAAGGAGTCCCGGGAAGCGGATTCATGTCCCAACCCATCATTCAAGCCTATGACCATGCTGCCTTTGGCCGTGGCAACTAGTATTGACGCGTTGGCTGTGGGGGTCTCGTTCGCTTTCCTAAAGGTTAACATTGTTGAAGCTTCCTCCATCATTGCGGCAACCACCTTTCTCTTGTCGGCAATCGGCGTCCAGGTGGGCTGTTTTTTCGGCACCCGATTCAAATCCAGGGCAGAATTGGCGGGTGGTTTGGTCTTGATTGCCATCGGCACCAAAATTCTTATAGAGCATCTTCTGGGTTAGTATGAATAATCTACCCTTTACAGAATCGGTTTAACGTGGTAAACTCTAACAAAGACAAAACGAAAGGAACTAGTCCATTGAAACATTCAGCAGTGGTAGCAAAATACTTTTATTACTACTTTACCTACGGTAAGGTGTATTTTGCTGCTGAGAGATAACTTTCCTTTTGGAAATCACTCGAAACCTTTCTCCACAGGCAAAATATACCTGTGGAGTTTTTTTTACCCCAAAGGTAATCTGGCCGGGGGTAAATCAGGAATCATCGTAGAAAAGCGGAGGAACACCCAATGATTATCGTATTAAAAGAAAATCCGGAACAAAAACAGTTGGACAACCTGGTGGCATGGCTCAAAAGTATGGACATGGAGATCCATTACAGTCAATACGGCACCACCACGATTATGGGGATTATCGGGGAGACAGCCATGGTGGACACAGAGCTGATTGAAGCTTTGGATATTGTGGAAAGCGTCAAACGGATTACTGAACCCTACAAAAACGCCAACCGGAAATTTCACCCCAAAGACACCATCATTGATATTGGTCCGGTTAAGCTGGGGGGCGGCCATTTTGCTGTCATCGCCGGTCCTTGCTCCATCGAATCCATGAATCAGGTTTGCTCCATTGCGGAAGAAGTCAAAGCAGCTGGTGCCCTATTATACAGAGGTGGTGCATTCAAACCGCGGACCTCTCCCTATGCCTTCCAGGGCATGCGTGAAACCGGTATTGAATTCTTATTGGAAGCCAAGCGACGTTCCGGGCTACCGGTGGTCACGGAAGTTATGGACGTGTCCCACCTGCCCCTCTTTGAGGACGTGGATGTGATTCAGGTAGGCGCAAGAAATATGCAAAACTTCGAGCTACTCAAGGAGCTGGGCAAGTTGGATAAACCGATTCTCTTGAAACGTGGGCTTTCCAGCACCATCAGCGAATTTCTCATGAGCGCCGAGTACATCATGGCCGGCGGAAACCATAAGGTCATCCTATGCGAACGAGGCATCCGAACCTTTGAAACCGCCATGCGCAATACCTTGGACTTGTCCTGTATTCCCTTGATTAAAAGTCTTTCCCATCTGCCCATCATTGTGGACCCCAGCCATGCCACAGGCATTGCTTCCCTGGTGAAGCCCATGTCCATGGCCGCTGTAGCGGCAGGCGCGGATGGTCTGATGATCGAGGTGCACAACGACCCGGTTCACGCACTCTGCGACGGAGCTCAGTCATTGACTCCGGCCGCTTTTCAGGATGTGATGAACGCTGTGATGCAGATTTTGCCACTGGCATATAAAGGAGAAACAAAATGATAGGAGTCATCGGACTGGGGCTGGTCGGCGGATCCATGGCCAAAGCTCTGAATCAAAATACGGATCATACGGTTTACGGATATGACATCAATGAAACCATCAGCCAAAAGGCCAAACTGGTCAACGCCATTGAAGATGTGCTGACTGATGAAATGCTACCCGAGTGCGACGTAGTGGTAGTTGCCTTGTATCCGGAAGCAACCATTGAATATGTCAAGTCCCATGCGGGTCTCTTCAAGAAAGGATCCATTGTATTAGACTGCTGCGGCGTCAAGGAAGTAGTATGTTCAGCATTGGAACCCATCGCCCGGGAAAATGGATTTGTCTTTATGGGCGGTCATCCCATGGCAGGCATCGAACACTCCGGATTTGAGTATTCCAAGAAAGCTTTGTTTGACAAGGCTTCAATGATTCTTGTGCCTGCAAAGGATACCCGGATTGAGGACATCGAATTGATTCGAAACCTTTGCAAAGCAATTGGCTTCACCATGATTCAGATGTCCACTCCAAAGGAACACGACCGGATGATCGCCTTCACATCCCAACTTCCCCATGTAATCTCCGGTGCTTACATCCGCAGCGATGCCGCAAAAGGTCATCAGGGGTATTCCGCCGGTAGTTATTGGGATATGTCCCGTGTTGCAAAGCTCAACGAAGATATGTGGACCGAATTGTTTATGGACAATCCCGAATTTCTGGTCAATGAGCTTTCGGCTATGGCCAAACGCCTAACCGAGTACAGTGATGCCATTGCCCGTGGAGATCAAGAGACATTGCGGCAGCTTCTTCGAGATGGTAGAATAAAGAAAGAGACCATTGATAAAGAATTTTTCTAAACACGTAATGACATTTCACGGTATTGCAAAGGAGAAAACAATGATTCCTCTGACAATCAATACACATCAACCCTATAAAGTGATTTCGGAACCCGGTGCTTTGACCCAATTGGGCACCATATGTGCCGATATTTTGAAACCCTGCAAAATATGTGTTGTCACAGAAGACAACGTGGATATTCTTTATTCCGATACTGTAACGGGCTCATTGGAAAAAGCCGGATTTTGCGTACACAAAATTGTATTCTCTCCCGGCGAACACACAAAGAGTCTGGTTTCCGTCGGTTTACTGTTGGATTTTCTTTCAGAAAAAGAATTCACCAGAACCGATGTGGTGATTGCCCTGGGTGGCGGTGTCATGGGGGACCTCTCCGGGTTCGCTGCATCCGTTTATCTCCGAGGAATCCGATATATTCAAGTCCCAACCACCTTTCTGGCGGCTGTTGACTCTTCTGTTGGCGGAAAAACCGGAGTCAATCTGGCCTCCGGCAAAAATTTAGCAGGCACCTTCTGGCAACCAACTCTAGTAGTCTTTGATCCTATGACAATGGACACCCTGGCGGAGTCAATGATTTTGGACGGCTTGGCAGAAACCATAAAATGTGGCATGATAGCGGATAAAAATCTGTTGGACTTTATAAAAGACACACCTTGGAATGGGTTGCCCACCGACAAAGCACTTTACGATTTTGTCCAGCGATGTGCCATCGGTGCCATTGGTGTCAAGCAAAAGCTGGTAGAAGAAGACGAAAAAGATTTGGCACAGCGCCAATTATTGAATTTCGGTCACACCATTGGACACGCCATTGAGCTATCCAGTAGATATACTGTTTCCCACGGCCAGGCTGTAGCAAAAGGAATGGTCATCGTCACCCGGGCAGCAATGATCAAAGGGTGGACCAAAGAAGACTGTCTAACTCCTTTGCTAAATGCCTTGGATAAGTTTGGGTTTTTATTGGATGTGCCATACACTGCCGAAAGCCTGGCAGAGATTGCCCTTCGGGACAAAAAAAGAAAAGGCAAGACCATCAATCTGGTAATCCCAATCCGTCAGGGAGAAGGCGTCTTGAAGCCCATTGATGTTGACGACTTAAGTGACTTTATAGAAACGGGGTTACAACCATGAAAATGATCATACAACCCGGACCCTTAAGTGGAACTTTATCCGCCATCCCTTCCAAGTCCCACGGGCATCGACTCTTGATTGCTGCTGCATTGTCCAGCCCACAAGGGCAGGTACAGCTCACCGAAACTTCTGAGGATCTTGAAGCCACTCGCACATGCCTGTCTGCTTTGCATGAAAGCGATCCAGTTCTCCCATGTAGGGAAAGCGGGTCCACCCTTCGGTTTCTTTTGCCTGTCGCCATGGCACATCAATCTCATGTCAGATTCCTGGGGGAAGGCAGGCTCTTGAAACGGCCCCTTTCTCCTCTCAAAGAAGAGATGGAGCGACATGGGTGTCGTTTTCATATGGGTAAGGGTGAGCTGGAGGTCAAAGGATTGCTCCAAAGCGGCTCTTACCATTTACGAGGAGACATCAGCTCACAGTATGTCACAGGTCTTTTATTTGCGCTCCCTTTGCTGGCAGGAGATAGTGAAATACTCCTTACTACCCCTTTGGAATCCTGTGGTTATGTAGATATGACCGTGCAAGTACTGACGGATGCAGGGATTCAAGTGAACATATCAACACAGGAAGGAACATTCGGGCCTCATCGTGAGGCACTTCTCAAATACAATATCCCAGGGGGGCAGCATTACCAGAGTCCCGAGTTGGCGATTCCCGAAGGCGACTGGTCCAACGGCGCCTTTTGGCTAGCTGCCAATTATGTGGGTTTTGGCAATCGGGTTACCTGCAACGGGCTTTCTGAAGATTCCCTGCAAGGCGACCGGATTATCTCAGACTTGCTCCGTGATTTCCCCAATGTCATCGATGGTTCCCAGATTCCAGACTTGATTCCCATCCTTGCCGTTGTGGCATCGGTGCGACCGGGAATCACCACCATCAAACATGCGGAGCGGCTCCGCTTGAAAGAAAGCGACCGATTGGAAACCACAGTCCGACTCATCCGCGATCTAGGTGGAGATGCGGAGGAGTTACCTGACGGGATGGTCATCCGAGGAAGGCCTCTGCTTCGAGGCGGTACAGTGGACGGATGTGGAGATCATCGAATCGTTATGTCTGCTGCCATTGCATCTACCGTCTGCACCGAGCCCGTCATCATAACCGGTGCTGAAGCCGTCAATAAGTCCTATCCCGGTTTTTTCCGGGATTTCAAAGGGTTGGGAGGGAAAATCAATGAAATCTAGCTTTGGGAAAAATTGCAAGGTCACCATCTTTGGTGGCTCCCATGAAGATCGGATTGGTGTTACCTTGGAAGGATTTCCTGAAGGGTTTACCCCTGATTTTGAAAAACTTCAGCAATTCATGAACCGCAGGGCACCGGGGAACAGCCCCTTTTCCACCCCACGCAAAGAAGCGGACTTGGTGGAATTGGAATCCTCAAGCCCTCTGACGATATTCATACGGAACACCAATGTCCATTCCGGAGACTATGTAAAGTTACGACAAGTGCCACGACCCGGTCATGCGGATTTTACTGCACAGATTAAATATGGTGACTCTATCAACATGGCAGGTGGCGGTCCCTTTTCCGGAAGAATGACCGCACCCCTTTGTATTGCCGGCGGACTAGCCATGCAGATTCTGGCACAATACGGCATCCGCGTGGGCGCTCATATTTCTTCCATTGCAGACAAACAGGATACGTACTTTAATCCCACTAACATTCCGGAAGCCTTGCTAAAGTCCTTAGGTGAATCGAAATTTCCGGTAATTTCAACAGAAGCCGGTGAAGAAATGCAGCATATAATATTGAATGCTAAAATCAGTGGCGATTCTGTAGGTGGCATTGTGGAAGCCTGTGCCGTCGGGGTCCCTGCCGGACTAGGCGGTGCGATGTTTGATGGGGTTGAAAGTGTTCTTTCCCCTATTCTCTTCGGAATCCCTGGCGTCAAGGGCGTCGAATTCGGAACCGGGTTTGCCGCCAGCATGTTACATGGTTCTGAAAATAATGACCCATTTATTGTAGAAAACTACAAGGTACGTACTGTGACAAACCATCACGGGGGCATTCTGGGAGGAATCACCTCTGGCATGCCTCTGGTATTGCGGGTTGCATTCAAGCCAACTCCTTCCATTGCCATGGAACAACAGTCAGTGAACTTAGCCACCCTTGAGGCTGAAACGCTTCAGGTGACCGGCCGTCATGATCCCTGCATTGTCCTGCGTGCAGTCCCGGTGGTGGAAGCTGCCATTGCCATTGGGCTTCTGGATTTGCTCATGGAAAGGACTAACCCATGAAATACGGTTTGATTGGCGAACATCTTTCCCATAGTTATTCCAAGCTTATCCACGAAAAATTAGGGCTTTACCCCTATGATTTATTCCCTATGCCTCCGGAACAGCTCGATTCTCTCTTAGCCGGTCGCAGCTTCGCCGGTTTGAATGTCACCATTCCGTACAAAACCATAGTTGGGAAATATTGCGATATCATCGACGCGGAAGCGAAGGCAATCGGCTCCATCAACACATTGTACTTCAAGGATAATACTCTACATGGCGCCAATACGGACTATCACGGATTGTCCTATGCGGCCAACCGGGCAGGTATTTCTTTTAAAGGCAAAAAAGTTCTGATTCTAGGCGGTGGCGGAACTAGCCGAACGGCAAGAACGCTATGCCACGATTCAGGCGCTGCTGAAATCGTTGTGGCGGAACGTAATCCAGATATTATTGATGGGGTGAAGTCCGTGGCATATTCTAATCTTCCCCACGATGCTGAAATCATTGTCAACACCACGCCTGTTGGCATGTTTCCCGACAACATAAAAGCCCTCATCCAGCTTACCGACTTTCCCAAATGCATCGGCGTGCTGGACGTGATTTATAACCCGTTTTCTACCAAGCTTGTCATGGAAGCTCGAGAAATGGGAATTCCGTGCTCGGGCGGATTGCCCATGCTGGTTGCCCAGGCGACACGTGCTGCCGAGTTTTTCACTGGCCGAACCGGACTGCAAAAGGAGACGGAGCGAATCATCTCTGAATTGGAAACCGAGCTTCGTAATGTAGTCCTGATCGGAATGCCTGGCAGCGGTAAAAGCACCTTCGGAAAGAAGTTGGCAAAGAAATTGAACAGAACCTTTGTAGATCTTGACAAAGAAATAGTCAAACTGGCTGGCAAATCCATCCCCGAAATTTTTTTGCAAGATGGAGAACCCCACTTTCGATCACTCGAAACACAGATTGCCTTAGAATTTGGTAAACAGAACAGCCTGGTAATTTCCACAGGCGGCGGGATTCTGCTGGATTCGGTCAATGCCCTGGCGCTAAAGCAAAACGGCAAATTGATTTTCATAGACCGACCTATCGCCCAATTGGAGACGGATGGGCGGCCTTTGTCTACAAATCAGGCAGCGCTGGCTGACATGGAAAGAATCCGGAAACCCCTTTATGCGAAATATCAGGATGCTACTTTAGTGAACCATGGATCTTTTATCCAGGTGTTATTAGAATTGGAAAAGCTATCAACATAATCAAATTCAGCTTATCCATACTATCCCGCATCAAAAAAGCACCTCACGGTGCTTTCTTATTATCAGATACTCGACATTGCATGTGTACAGATTATTTTCCTTCCTATTCTTGTGCTAAAATGAGAAGAAACCTGTCAATTCTTTTTTCTGTAATTCGAAGAGGGCGTAAGGTTATATTTCCTTCTACGATCTCTATCGAACTAATGGTGTCGGGTATGATGCCCAGTCTACTGATTGCAAATCCATTCAGCGTTTCATATTCTCCCTCAGGTAATTCTATATCAAGATGCTCTTTCAGTTCCTCCAATGTTACTTTTCCGCTGATATCATAGGAGTAATCATTTAGTTGAAGGATATCATCGGTCATGCTCTTCTCGTCTTCAATTTCTCCCACAACCTCTTCAATTAAATCCTCGAGTGTTACAATACCGGCGGTTCCGCCGTATTCGTCAACCACCACAGCGATTTGAGCCTTGGCTAACTGCATAGATCTTAACGCTTCATCTGTTTTCTTCATGATCGGCAAATAAATTGGGGTTCTGACATATTGGTCCAGATTAAATGTGCCACTAAATGGCTTCCCAACCAAGTGCAGCAAATCCCAGGTATGCAGTATGCCAATAATATTGTCCAGATTCTTTTTGTATACTGGAATTTTTGAATACCTTGCTTCGAGTATGAGGTCAATTGCTTCATCAAGTTTCGCATCCAACGGCAATGCTTTGATGTTGACCCTATGGGTCATAATTTCTTCTAATACCTTATTGTTAAACTCAAATACATTGTTGATCATTTCTTTTTCATAACAGTGAATGGTTCCCCGTTCTTCTCCAAGATCAATCATCATCCGTATCTCTTCTTCGGTAACATTATCATCCTGCTCACCGGGGTTCACTCCAAAGAATCGGGCAAAGAAATTGGTAGAAAGCGTCAACAAATGTACAAACGGTGCAGTTGCTTTTGAAATAAACGTCAGCGGTCCTACCACACGGAATGCGATGGCTTCCGCTTTTTTCATTGCAACCCTCTTTGGTACCAACTCTCCAAACACTAGTGTGAAATATGACAAGATTACTGTGATTCCAACAAGCATAATCCCTTTCAACGCAATATCCGAAATTGGCAGGTCATAATCATTTAGCCAGGACACTAGAGGGTCTACAAAGGATTCTGCTGCAAAAGCGCTTGCCATAAAACCTGCCAACGTAATTCCAATTTGAATGGTAGCCAAAAAACGGCTTGGCTCTTTCAGAAGATCCATGAGCTTCTTGGCTTTCCGATCCCCCGCCTCTGCCATCATTCTTATTTTGTTGTCATTCAGTGTGATCAGCGCGATTTCTGATGCTGCAAAGTATGCATTCAACAAAATCAAAAAAATCAACAATAATATTTCTGGTACCACTTTAGTTTCCTCCGTTTATTGATGTGCCCACTCTTCCTTGGTCATGCTAAAGGACAGGGAGTCCCGAATCGAGCCATCATAGATTTTATAACAATGGCGATGGGTGCCTTCATAGGTAAATCCCAGCTTCTCAATGACCCGCTGGGAACGCAGATTATTCGGTCCGGTGCAGATTCCTACAATCTCCAAATTGAGTTCTTCAAATCCATATTTTAGTGCCGCTTCTGACGCTTCTGTCGCGAAGCCCTGTCCCCAAAATTCTTCAGCAACCCAGTAACCCAGCTCTTTGCTGGCGATACCCGGTCGGAATCGGTCAATTTCAAGGCCCAAACTCCCCATCATTGCACCCGTTGATTTATCTGTGATTTTCCATACTATGCCAGGCAAGAATAAGGTTTGTATAATCTCAAGGGATTCAGCTACATCCGCATGAGGTTTCCAGCCGGCATGGGGACCCACGTTGGGGTTCTTAGCCAATTGAAAAAGTTCAGTTGCGTCCTCTTCTGACCAGCCTTTGAGAATCAATCTTTTGGTTTCAAGGGTTTTCATGATTCACCCTCCACTATTCGGATGTGCTTAGGATTTCTTCATTCTTTTCTACCTGGCTGACCTTCATCCTGTCAATGGAAGTGGGATCCACTTCTTCTAATAGCCCCAGTACAGTTGGAGAAAGGTATATGGTTTTTAGTATTTTACCTTCCAGGTTGATTTTGCTGTACTCTGTAAAGTTTTTGCCTTTCAGATAATATTTATCACCAATCTGAATGATTTCATCCACGGTAATTGGCTTGACACCCATTTTCATGTTGATTCTTTGAAAAGGTGATTTGCCATCATAAATATATTTGCTTCCATAAAGCATATCGTACTGGAGCGCTTCCATGTCCTTCAAATAGGTGCTGCTGTCCCTGTATTTCTGATGATAGGCCACCATGGTTCCCTGATGCATGTCAATTTTGTCCAGCACATAGGAGGAAAGTTGGTAAGTAGTTAGCGCTTTATCTTCTTCCTTCATACGGAAGTTGCTCCAGATTACATAGTCCGTTTGATACATATTTCGACCGCTAAGTGTCTCATCGCTGATGGCACTGATAGCCGGCAAATGGTCCCCATAAAGGACAACTACGACATCCTCATTAAATGCTTCCATTTCTTCAATAAGCTGCCCGACAAATTCATCCATTTCGTAGAGCTGGTTGATGTAATACTCCCATGTCCATTTTAGTTCAGGCGTTGCTGCATTTGTGACCGTAATAACTGGGTTTTCCAGCAACTGCTCTGTGGGATAGTCTCCATGGCCCTGTACCGAAATGGTATAGATGTAATCCGGTCCTTCACTGGAGTTAAGAGAATCCATAATCTGTTGTGTGAGTACAAAGTCTTTTGCCCAGTTTTTTGGTGTCTTGCTCACATTATTCATGTACTCAAGAGATGTGAAGGTGTCAAATCCCAAATTCCCAAATACAATATTTCTCTCATAAAATGCACCTCTATGATTATGAATGGCATGGGTGGAATACCCGGCTTGCTTCAAATCATAAGGTACGCTTTCGCAAGTTTCTTCCAATAAAACCCCTTTATGTGGGTATTCTCCCGGTCCGAAAAACTTTACGCTCATCCCTGTCATTACTTCAAACTCAACGTTTGCCGTACCCGCTCCCACTACTGGTGTTTCAAGGGTTCCGGAAGAATAGTTTTCCATCAGTTTTCGGAAATTTGGAATCGCATCACCTGAAAAGCCCAGACCCTGAACCGTTTCCGGATCCATAAAGGACTCTAATTGTAGAAAAATGATATTCGGTTGATCTCCAGTCCCGTCTTCTCCTTTTGCTGCAACAAGATTAGCGAAATCCTCCTCAGAAAAGATGGATTGGATGGACTCAGTTGAATAGTTATCAGGTTTGGAAATTCCTGTATTCAGCCAGGTGTTTAAGAAACAATAAACAAATCCATTGTCCCTGTATCCATAGGCCAGGTTGGGGAAATACGTGTCCACAATATTGGCTTTAGCCGCAAGATTGGTTACCCCTGCCGCCGATGTGATAATAATAAAATAGATTACAAGATTTCTAATCCAGTTAATCTTGTCTTTTTTCTTAGGGCCCTTTAGCCATAAGAATACAATTCCGGCAACCAACAAAATCAGCCCCCCGATTAGAAAGCCGATTTGCACTTTGGATAAATAATTCGTAGCAATGGATAGTCCTTCTTTGACAACCATTATATCGTAAACCGTAAACGGTGTCATTCTCTTGGACACAATGACAAAATTAGCGATGCCTCCGGTCAAAAGAATGGTTCCCAACAAGGAAAACATAAACACCCGGCGACGAAAAAGAATGGAGATGGATAGTATCGCAAAAATGATAAATGCATTGTAGAGAAACACAAGCGTGTGGTCATTCATAAATATAACCGCCGGGGCTATTCCTTTTCGAGAAAAAGCCTCGATGGCAAAGTTTAACACCAATGCCAGCGCAACACTAAAGCCCAGGGCGTTATGAAAATATTTCAGGTAAAATTCTTTCGCTTTGTTCATTCTTTTACTTCCTTAACTATGGTATTTGCTATCAATGCAAATTCATCCATATCCAGTGTTTCCGCCCGACGTCCCGCATCAATGCCTGCTTTTTCCAAAATGAAACCGGTTTGTGCCTTGTCCAAGCCATAGATGCCGGTCAACGCATTATGCAAGGTCTTCCTTCTTTGGCCGAAGCCAGCTTTTACTACCGCAAAAAATGCCGCCTCATCCAGCAGTTTGACCGGACACTCTTTTCGGATATCCAGTCGTATGACGGTGGAGTCAACATTTGGTCTGGGATAAAAAACTTCTCTGGGCGCAGATATCACTTTAGTCACTGTACAATAATATCGAACCGCAACGGTAATGGCACCGTATGTCTTGTTTCCCGGGGTTGCCGATAGTCTATCTGCCACTTCCTTCTGAACCATAACTGTTATGCTATCAGCAGGAATCCGGTCCTCCAAAATTTTCATAATAATGGGCGTTGTGATGTAGTAGGGTAAATTTCCTACAAATCGCACGGCACCTTTCGGCTGATGGGTGGCGATTAGATTGTTCAGGTCGCATCGGAGTACATCTTCATTGACGACTTTCGCATTTGGATAATCTTCTAGCGTCTCCTTCAGGATGGGTATCAAGGCTTTATCAATTTCGATAGCAACGACCTGCTGTGCCTGTTCTGCAAGCAGCTGTGTCAATACCCCTACGCCCGGACCGATTTCAATGACCAAATCCTCTGGTCCTATCAAAGAGCCCTCCACGATTTTATCCCGTATATTTTTGTCTATTAGAAAATTTTGCCCCAGACTTTTGGAAAGTCTGAAGCCAAATTGTTGTTCAATATCATGTATTGACGATGTGGTGTATAGCTTCATTAAATTCATCCTTGCTGATCAGAAACTGATTCAGCTTTTTGAGAAAACTGTTACAGTTGCCATATCCTATGCCCAGAATTTTGCCTGTCTGCCTCCGCTTTTCGGCTGAATTGGGTCCGCCCCAAAGACCTGCAACAATTAGATCTTCCCGGGCAAAGACTTCCGGCTCAGTTCGGTTCCTATATTTGCATTTTGAAATGGCTTTCCGTATGGCTTCCGGCGACCCGTTTTCGATTCCTACATCCCCAGATGCAGATGCATCCAGTCGATCCAGGTATGCGTGTCCAGCATCAGGAAACCTGTCCGTCAGCCGTTTTCGGATTTGCTCTCCTGCAAAGTCCGGATCTGTAAATACGATGATTCCAGTGGTATCATAAGCCTTTTGAATCAGTTGCCAGGTAACCTCTGAAATACCAAATCCGTGGGTTTCTATGGTATGTGCCTCCAAAGCCCGGTTGATGGCCGCTGTATCATCTCGGCCTTCCACTACAATGGTCTCTTTAATTCTCATCGGTCTCATCTTTCAGAATGTATAATGTCTCTCCCGGCATAATCAGCTTCAGTTGTTTTCTCGCTTCCTGCTCAATGAATTCAGGGTTGTTGACGTTGGCCAACTGTTCCTTTAGTTTTTCTTTTTCTTGGAGCAATGCCTCCTGTTGTGCCAAGAGTTGATGTTCCTCCATCTTCAAGTCAATAATCCGAAAAATCGATAAGCCTGCTGCTGAAAGCACAATGAAAGCCATCATCAAATAAACGATAATGTTTCGGGATACTTTCTTAAGCTTTCTTTTTGTGGCCATTGGTCCTCCCTCACTAGATGTAGTTCAGTGGATTGACATTGACTCCGTTCTTTAAAACTTCAAAATGGAGATGCGATCCGGTACTATAGCCTGTATTTCCAACACGAGCAATAGTTTGCCCTTCATAAACCTTATCTCCCACATGGACAAGCATCGCACTGCAATGGGCATAAACGGTGACAAATCCGTTTTGGTGATTTATCTTGACAGTATATCCCTGGGCGCCATTCCAGCCTGCGAAAATCACGGTGCCACCATCCGCAGCGCGAATGATATTTCCTGTAGCACAAGCCAAGTCAATGCCCCAGTGCATTCTTCCCCATCTGTAACCAAAGGTTGAGGTCAACCGTCCGGCAGGACATGGGTTGGTAAATTGTCCGTCCCCCATGGTTGGAGGTATGGGTTTGGTCCCCACCAGAATTACTTCGGTCACCGGTTGAGCCATAATTGTTTCATTCAGGATCTCTCTTGCTATCTCTGTACCATTGACTCGCGTAACCCGGGCAACAACCTGTGTTGTTCCATTTTTGCCTTTCGTCTGTACGGTGTTAATCCCTTTATAGGCGTTGGCGTTGTTTTTTCGTTCTGTACTGTATGCGATGGCAACATTATAGGTTGCTTTTTCTACAGTAGCAATATGAAGAACAGGGGAAGCTTGTAAAATCGAAAGCTTTTCATCTGCGCTAGGTTCTCGCCCCTGGATGGAAGGATTATCAGCCTTTAGTTTTGCAACAGGCAGTCCATATGAGGTGGCGATTGAATCCCAGGATTCACCAATGGCAACCACATGTACTTTTTCAGAAACTTCACCAACAAGTAGGTTCTCAGATACCTCTGCGGCACGTTGAAGGTTCCCCAGTTTGGTAGCCACCTCTTGAGTCTCCACTTCCTCCTGGAAGGTAACGCTTTCATAGCGAACGCCTTCCTTGGTCGTAGAGAATTTTTCGAGTAGGCCTGCAAGAACACCATTAGCCTCAGCTTGACTATAGAGCACAGCAGCACGCTTTCCATCTACAAAAATGCCATACGCGGCAACGTTGATATCTTTCATGTAAGTCAATCGACTTAGGACTTCTTCCATATTGTCAATATCCCGATTCACGGTGACAACTTTACGGAACTCAATGTCGCTGGTTTCGTCAATTGAAATATTTACATCGTGCTCTTCGGACAGTTGGGCACTGGCAACCTCCAGCACACTAAAAACATCTGACTGATCTTCCACAACACCAAGAACTTTGCCATGATAGGAGTACTCATACCCAGTGGCGTAGTTAAATAAAGAAAGCACGGCAACCGCAACCATTACAATGATTGCAAAGTGCTTCAATAGCTGGGCACGTCTGCGGTCGATCATAATCCGGACGAACCGGAATAGACGATTTCCTTCTGATGCTGCCTTTTCAGTTTTAGTGGCAAGCCGCTCATGGGATACGTCAAATCGATCTACAAAATCAGCAACTTTGGTTGAAACTTTGTTTTCTTTAATCATGAACACATTAAAATAGTGAATAAAAGCCCTATTGCTCACTGTAAAGGCAGTAAGGATTGCCTTTACGCTACGTTTGTATTGAATTCGGCATTTCCTGACCACCGTTCTTTTGGACTGCCCAAAAAAACGGATGAGTTTCCGCCAACTAAAGGTGATGACTTGCTTTTGCCTTTTTATTAGATTCTTTCCCATTGTTTTTCTTTCGCCTCTTTGGTTCTTTGGAGAAAGCATTCGCATTGTTCTCCCGAATCTTTGGTTCCTGTGTCGTTACACAGGCTACACGTATATTTTACATCCATATAGTCAATAGGCAGGTTATACTCAGTCAGTATATTTGCCTTTTGCCTGGTTAGGTTGTCCATTTCTTGTTTCAGTCGCTCTATCTGGGCTTCTTTGTCGGTGCCGCCGGATACCATGACTCTAGACAGTCCCACGCTGCATTGACGCATGGATTCTTCCAGTTTATCCATGGCTGGGATTTTTGCGTAAACCTCATCACGTCTTAACGCGGCATCTGCAATAGACTTTTCACGAAGGTATTGATAATATGCGGAAACGGTGACCGCAGGGCTTTGGCCTCCGGGTGCCGCTACACCGCTATGGCGGTTGGTCAGGATTTTGCTGACATAGTTGATGTTTGGATTAGGGATACCGCTGGTTTTTCCGCAAGCGCTGAGGATGTCTTCCATGTCACAGCCTAGCCCATCAAACCAATTGTTGATTAGTCGCTTCTCTTCCTCTGTGGCATTGCGTGAAAATCCCAAAGCTTGCATGATGCGTTTATAGGCATAATGGCGCTGGTCATTGTCGGCCAGGTATTTTTCGATTTCGGTGGAGTTGGTAAGACCTATGGCTGTCCAGCCTTTGACCACGGCACCAACATATCTTACATTGTCTTTCTTTTTTGTCATGCAGTATGCATAGGCATACGCAATGAGTTCCGGTGTCGCACCATAGTCGTCCATCCAGTTGATCATCTCTGTGGTTTCTGTTCCACTCAGCATTCTACCGATGGTCCGTTCTATGGATTTGTACATCCCTTTTAGGGGTTTGTTTTCCAGGATGGCGCTTGGCTTTGCTACTCGGGTCTCTGATTCTTTGACCGGTTTTTTGCCGTAAAGGCATTCCTTCAATACGGAAAATTCAATGGTGTCATCAGCCTTCCGGACCACGCCCAATCCTTCCCAGTACATCCAGGCCTTCTCTACTTCTTCTTCGGGAAGGGAAAGCATCTTGGCGATGGCTTCGTTTTCGATGTCTTGCCCCATGTTGGTATACATCAAAGCGACCAGATAGATTTTGACGTAATCCCCCGGTGCCGAAACCATATATTCATGAATAAAGATGTTTTCCACGCCGGTATCAAGAAGATAGCAGCTTTGGACCGGTTCTTTCCGAAACTTCATCTAGATTTGCTCCACTGCCAAATTCAGGCTTTCCATTAATTTGTCTACGGAAACCCCATGGGCTGCCGCCGCCTCTTCAACCGATTCGTTGTCCGCTCCGGGGCATCCTCGACAAGGCAATCCGTGGTTCAGGAAGACATCTTCCAATTGCGGATAGCGATCCAGCAATTCACATACATTCATATCAGGTGTGATTTTCACGGCTTCATCCTCCTTTGCTCTTATTGGCGAATCTGGTGTAATTGGCTTGCCAGGTGATTTCGACGGTTCCGATGGGGCCGTTTCTGTTCTTGGCAATAATGACTTCGCAGATACCCGGTTTTTCGGTGGTCTCCGCGTTATATACTTCGTCTCGATAAAGGAATAGGACCATATCCGCGTCTTGCTCGATGGCACCGGATTCACGCAGATCCGACAGAATCGGTCGATGTTCAGTCCGCTGCTCCGGGGCACGGCTCAACTGGGAAAGCACCAGGATAGGGCAATTCATTTCCCGGGCAAGCTGTTTCAGTCCCCGAGACATAGCTGTGATTTCCTGCTGTCTGCTTTCGGAGCGACCTTCGTGCTCCATTAACTGTAGATAGTCCAATATAATCATATCCAAACCGCGTTCGGCTTTGAGCCTGCGGCATTTATTCTTGATTTCCATCAGTCGGATGCCGGGGGTGGCATCAATGGTGATGTCGCCTTTGCCCAGGGTATCTAAGGCCATGGTAATCCGGTCCCACTCTTCCCGTTCCAATTGGCCGGTTTTGAGTTTTTGGGAATCCACTCGGGCTTCCATGGATAATAGCCTTTGGCCAAGCTGTTCTTTGGACATTTCCAAGCTGAAAAACAAAATCTTAGCATCGGCTTTGATGGCCGCCTGTTGGGCAACACTAAGGGAAAAAGCGGTTTTGCCCATGGAGGGTCTAGCCGCGATGATGACCAGGTCAGAGGGTTGAAATCCATTGGTTCTGGAGTCCAGATCTATAAGCCCACTGGTGACACCGGTGAGATCCCCCTTCATCTTGGAGCGCTCATCAATCAGATTCAGGTTCTCCATGAGGATTTCTCGTAAAGGCGTCATGTCTTTTGCCTGCCGGTTTTGAGCCACTTCGAAAATAGCTTTTTCGGCGAAGTCCAGCACTTGCTCTGCTTCCAGTTTGTCCTCGTAACTTTTCTCCAGGATATCTCCTGCAGTGGTGATCAAGTTTCGGAGCGCGGCTTTCTCTGCGACGATTTTGGCATATTCTCCGGCATTAGAAGTGGTTGGCACTTCTCCGGAAAGGGTTGCAATATATCCTCGGCCACCTACCATCTCCAGTACATTGCGTTTTTTGAGTTCTTCCGAAACTGTCAACACGTCCACTGCAACATTTCGCCGTGCCAGTTCGCTGATGCCTTCAAAAATCTCTTTGTGGTTTTGGTTATAAAAGTCTCGAGGTCTGACCAACTCCAGCACATCATAAAGCGCATCCTTGTCCAGCATGGCTGCGCCTAATACCGACCGTTCGGCTTCCTCATTATGGGGAGGGATTCTTTCCATGGTGTTTCTCCTGGCCGGCGTTGCCGGCTACGACATTATTTGACGGATACGACGACGCGAAGTTTCGCTGAAATCTCAGGATACATTTTGATATGGACCTCCGATTCCCCTGCTACTTTGATGGGGTTGTCTAAAACGATTTTCTTTTTGTCCACCTCGATTTGGTGCTGCGCCATTAGGGCTTCTGCGATATCCTTGGAGGTGATGGAGCCGAACAGCCGTCCGCCTTCTCCACCTTTTGTTTCAATCTGTACCGTTAGTTCGTTTATGTGCGCTGCAGCCTCAAGGGCCTTGGCTTTGCTCTCTTCTTCCTTCTGGATTGCAAGGGCCTTTTGTTTCTCCAGGCTTCTCACATTTCCGTCAGTTGCTTCTCGGGCAACACCCTTAGGTATCAATACATTTCGTGCGTAGCCGTCACTGACTTTCACCACTTCTCCGGCCTTGCCGGTGCCCTTTAGGTCTTTTAATAAGATGACAATCATATCCCTTTTCCTTCTCTGTTTTACGAGTTATTCTAACACCTTATTGTGTTATCTTTGTGATATCCTTGTGCGTAATCCGAACATGATATCAGCAATCCCCAGGAGGAACAATACCGATTTTCCCATGGGTAATATCCATGCTACGATGGCCAGCAAAGGCCCCAAACCCCTTGGGACTTTCTTCATGAAAAAAAACATCAATAACAGTGATGTGCCCTGTAATGCAAAGGCAGCTTCAAAGATATTCTGGACATTGAGCATCACCAGGTCCCCGTCAGGAAAACCGGTTAGACCAACAATCCAGGACATCACAAAAATCAATAGCCAGCCGTAAATGCCAGTTCTAGGCCATGAAAATTCCCGAAGTCGTGCCATCTGCCAGGCGCCCCGGTCTCCGTTTCGTACAAACTTACTGAGAATCAAATATTCCAAATAGGCCACTACTGCGCCCATCAATAATATCGTGGATGGAAAATCCGAAATGGCAATGTCAATGATTTGTCGGAGTGCTTCCTCCTGATCAGGAAGACTTTGTAAAAGCATAGGCATGGCTGCCTCATAACTTGCTTCTAGCTCGGCGGCTACACTACTTCCGGATGCAGCTGCAAAAATAAAAATCAGCACGCTGCTCAATCCCACTGAAACCGTGGCATTCAGCACGCCATTGTAAGGATTTAATCCTCGCCTGATACAAATCACCAGCGATGGAATCGGGAAAACGAGAATGCCTAATAAGATTAGCGTTGTGTACATGAAAGCTCCTTTTTGTTTGGAATTTGCCCTAATTATATGCCCTAATAGTATAACATATCAGAATTGGCATATCCACTAATCATCACTGCAGTAGTGTGCGAAATTTTAATAGAATTCGCAAACGGGGTGGTCGGTTTTGGATCTTGGTGGTCAAACTTTAATTGGAGGCTCTATTACTCTTTCGCGATTATGACAAAACCGGCTTTTTTTGCATTTTTGCATATTCTTTTCCATTTTTGAGTCGGATATTATGCCTATAACGAAGAAAAACTGAGTTTGGCATAATTTCATTGTTTTTGAATAGGAATGCATAAACTGAAAGACAGCTATAACAGATTGTACGAACTATAACCGTTGCAATTACAGGTCCGTGAAAAACACCGATAAGCGCAATTATGTTTTTTGCTAAATTTTCGCCGATTTGTCATAATTGTCTTTTTCTACTAAGTCACAAACGATGCAAAATCGGATTTATGGGGTTTTTGACATAATATTTTTCCATTAAAACAGCCACAACAGATTGCTCTATTGTGGCCGTTTTTGATTTCATTCTACATCTCGCTAAAAATCATTACTCATCCTCATCATCCCACATTGAACGATTTTGCTCTTCTTCCTCACGGCTATATTCACTGTCATCCCAATTACAAACACATTCTCCACGGGTTACACTGTATCCATCTTTTTCTATATATTCATAATTACCCGACTCATAATTATAACACCATTTTGTCATAGCTATTCCTCCTCAATGCCTAAAACATATTTCAAAGCACTGTATGCTGCATCTTTTTTTGCATCTTTTTTTGATGAAGATATCCCCGAAAAGCTATATTTTTCCTCTTTAATATGGCATTCACAACTCCAAACAGGGTTTCCATTTTTATCATGCTGCTCTATAAAATTATAAATCGGTATTGAAAAATAATCTCTTCTGGCAAGAATTTCTAATTGGTTAATTGCTTGCTCCCATCTGGGATTTTCAATTTCATCCCTAATAGAAAATAGCTTATTATTATTCTCTAAATAGTTATATGCAACTTCACAAACTGCACTTCTTGCCTCTTTTTTTGATTCACCAAAACCTCTGAAAATCGGCATACTATCATCAATTTTTAGAAGGCAATGATATTTCACTTTATTAATTCTACTATCTCCCAATATATTGAACCCTTGAGAAACACCATTAAACGATAAATAAAATGTACTTTCATAACTACTCTTTTTAAAATGAAATCGTGGGATCGAACCATTGTACCTTGATACCCATTCCTGAATTTCCTGTATATAGTTAATATTTTCTCCGCTCTCAAGCAAACTGTCCATATCCAGCATTATTTCAACAACACTTTGCATTTCTTCAAGATTCCAGTTAGCGTCAAGCGCAACAGCACCTAAAATAGCTTCAAATAAGTCTTCTTTTACTGCTGGTTCATTTTGTACATTGTTTTTTAGGTCACCTTTTCCTAATATCAGATAATCGGCCAAACCCAGATTGTCAATGCAATTAGCCAGCGTTTCCTTTTTTACCAGTCCTGTTTTAATTTCTGTTAATCTGTCCTCCTGATAATCGGATATAAACTCATTACAATCTTCAGTAAAACATCCATACATGTCCGTTAGCAGTTTAACAACAACTAAATCCAAGACTTTATCTCCTACAAACTCTAAAACCTCATTGTTTTCGCCTCCGTTTTCTTCTGAGTATGATCGTCTGATAAATGCCTGTTGTAACAAGTCCTTGTTTTTAAATTCATATCCTATTTGATCCTGAACAAATGTTAAATCATTTTTCCGCATAAAAAATACCTCCTATAATTTAATATTACTCGAAGGCATAATATGTTTATTACGTTTCTATCTCCCATTGGTAAGGAAATAAATCGATAAAACAGTATAAATTCAATTCTTTGTTTCCCTTTGTTTACAACCATTCACTTGCATGAAATAGAAATAAACTGTACAGATACAATGTCTTGGATTTAAATTATTATACCTTAAGTTGCCAACATTATAACACTATAATATTAAAAAAGCCACAACAGATTTCTCTGTTATGGCCATTTCTCGAGAAAATTCTCAGTCGGCTGTGTACGGCAAAAGTGCTACGATTCTTGCTCTTTTGATAGCTCTTGTCACATCTCTTTGATGCATTGCGCAAGTGCCTGTAATTCTCTTGGGAAGAATCTTGCCTCTTTCGGTGATGTACTTCTTCAGCTTGTCAACTTCTTTGTAATCTATGGTCTCTGATTTGTCGGCACAGAATTGACATACCTTCTTTTTTCTGAAGCCGCCGCCACGTCTTTTATTATCTATCATGTGTAGGTTCTCCTTTCAATTTAGAATGGGATATCATCGTCATCGATGACCTGGAAGCCGGATGGAATTCCTTCCTCGACCCGTACTGGGTCTGAACCGGACTTAAATTCAGATTTGTCTCCCCATTCGAGGAATTCAACTCTGTTTGCTACAACATCGGTCGTATAAACTTTCTGGCCGTCTTTGTTGGTATAGCTGCCTGTCTGTATTCTTCCTTCGATGGCTACCAGTCTGCCTTTTTTGAGAAAGCGTTCGCAGTTTTCGGCTTGCTTGCCAAATACTGTGACTCTTGGAAAATCCGTTACCTTCTCTTTGTCAGCTCTCTGGGGGAGATCAATGGCTACAGTGAAACTTGCAACTGCCATCTGTTCTCCGGTGTATCTAACCTCGGGATCTTTTGTTAATCTCCCTATCAATACTACACTGTTCATGTCGACCTCCTGTTTACTTATCGTCTTTGTTGATAATCAAATGTCTCATGATATCATCAAAGATCTTTAACTTTCGGTCAAGCTCTTTTGGCAGATCCGGACCGGCTTGGAATCCGATGACGACATAGTAGCCTTCATTTTTCTTGCGGATTGGGTACGCCAGTTTTCTCATGCCCCAGATGTCTACCTTTTCGATGGTGCCTTCTGTTTCGATGATCGCTTTCACGTTATCAACGGCAACAGCTCTTTTCTCATCATCCAAGATAGGATCTACGATGAACATTACTTCATAATTAATCATACTTTCACCTCCCTGTGGACTAAATGGCGATGGCTCGTACCATCGCAGGGGTGCACTGCAAATGCACGTGCCTATTTATTATACATTACTTATGTATAATTGCAAGGGGTTTTTTGCTTGAAAAAGGATTCCACGATGTCCACGGAATCCTTGCTCATTATACTAATTTGCTGCCTCAGTTTGCCAATGGCTACCATAAATTGTGAGGGTAAAGTCCTTTGTCCTTCAGAGACTGCAGGGCAGCTGCCACGATAGGTTTGTCCTCTTTGTAGGTCATACCGTACCATTTGTCAGGTGTTGGCAATACCTTGACTGTAACCTTGCCGTCGTGAATCAGGTGTCCGGTGATGGTGGGAATCAGATACTCCGCTTTCAGTGGATTGTCCTTCATGGCACTTTCCAAAAATGCAGGGAATCCCTCTTCAAGTGCATCCATCATGGAATGGGTATAACCCCAGAAATTCATGGAAACAGGTGTGTCTTCCGGCATGGCATGCCAGGTTGCACCATCGTCCTCGGAATAACAGATTTCACCTTCCACCCGCATGATTCGGGTTCGTTCCACGATGTGGCGCAGATATCCATCTTTAGAAACATCACAGACGCCACGAGCCACATGGCCGGCATCGCTGATGGTGTTCTTCAGATGGTATCCAACCATGCAAAAGTCAGACCAGCCCACTTCCCGCTCTCCGGCTAAAACACCGTAGACTGCCTGGAACCCATAAGGCCCATAGTAGTCGTCCGCATTGATCACCGCAAAGGTGTCAGGAACCAGGTCTTTGCAGCACAAAATCGCGTGTCCCGTTCCCCAAGGTTTTTCCCGACCATTGGGCACCGAAAACCCCTTCGGCAAATCGTCAAGCCGTTGGATGGCATAGGCGGTTTCCATGTGTCTGCCTACCCGCTCATCCATATGTTTGCGGAAGTCTTCTTCCATTTCTTCTTTGATGACAAAAACGACCCGTTTAAATCCAGCCATCATGGCGTCATATAATGAAAAGTCCATGATGATTTCGCCCTGGTCCGTCACTGCGTCGATTTGTTTCATGCCCCCATAGCGGGAGCCCATGCCTGCTGCCATTATAATTAAGGTTGGTTCTTTCATGTGTATCCCTTCTTTCTACCCGTTCCCCTTTTACTTTTGCTCAATTTTATAATAATTTTCCGTGAAGCACAATGGTTTTGATGATATAATCGTCTATATGAAAAAGAATATCATTTTTGTCACCGGCTTCATCGGAAGTGGTCGAGTCGGTCTGGCCCGCCAATTGGCGGATGAAAAAGGATTGGAATTTGTCCTATTGGACCAAGAAATCGAGGCCAAAGATGGTCGCAGTGTCCGACGTATTGTCATGTCCATGGGAGAGCACGAAGTCCGCAACAAAGAATACGAAGCGTTAAATGATTTATTGGAACGGACAGCAACCGCTGACCTGAGTGGCGAATCTGAATGGCGTGGATTTGTGGTTGCCTGCAGCGACGGCATCATCTTAGATGACGAGTGCCTCTCTTTGCTTTGTCAAGGTCAGGTTGTCATTGCCGATGAAACACAAACGCCCGAAAAGCTTTGGGAACAGGCCAAATTAGACCCAAATCCAGCTTACGCTTTCTTGTCTGCATTTTTATCTGAAGAAGACGAAGCCGAACAGTATCAAAGGTATTTGGCGCTATATGATGTACGAATGCCTATTTATAGGAGGATATCAAAATGAACTACGAAAAGCCGGATCTCAAGGCCATCACCGGCTGGCGCATAGGCCGTCTCATCGGCCTGATTATTTTTTTGGTCTTGGGGATTGCCGCGAGCATTGTTGTCACAGTGGTGGACGAATTGTCACCGGCAACTCTTTGGGTTTATCTAATCAGTGGTGGCATTGTGCTGCTCAACCTGCTTGGATTACTGATTCTTCCCGGAATTGAATACCGTCAATGGAAATATCTGATTACCGACGAAAAGGTCGAGATCGTCCATGGCATTTTCTTTGTGACAACCAGCATCGTACCCATCGTGCGAATACAGCATATCACTGTGGGACAAGGTCCCATCTATCGCAAGCTTGGGCTCTTTAAGGTGACCATCGCTTTGGCTAGTGGTACCTTCGAAATCGTCGGCCTCAGAGATGAGCGTGCCAGGGAAATCAGTGAGACCCTTCGTGCCAGACTGTATACCCGACTGGATGCACAAGTGGGTGCACAGGTGGATGCGCAGACTTCACCGGATACCGGGGAGGTGTCCGCATGATCCGTTTTGGTCCCAAGCGCAGTCACCCGTTGATTATTTTTAATAACTTCTTTAAGAGTTTTGGACTTTTAATTGCCCTGCTGGCCTTTTGCCTTTTTATAGGCGATTTTAGCATGTTGTACGACAATCTGGCTTTGCCAGTCATCGTTCTGGTTGGCCCGATTACCCGATTGTTCAATTATTTGTTTACTCAATACACCATCGACGACGAAAAACTCTTTATCGAAAAAGGTCTATTTAACCGTCAAAAAATAGAGCTTCCTTTGAACACCATCACCAGCGTGGATTTCTCTCAAAGTCTACTTTTTCAAGCAACCGGGATTTATCTGGTCAATGTGGAGAATTCCGCCAGCCTTCAAAGCAACCAAACTAAAGTGCAGTTTGCCTTGAAATCCGCATCCGCTCTGGAGGCCAAGTCATTTCTGTTGGGGAAAGAAAATGAAGGAAAACAACAAGTGGACGAAGAGGGATTGCCCATCGGCAATACCCTGCAAAACGATGAAACCATTTTGTCTCGACGGGCCGCTTCCTTTGGAGAAATAATACTGCTGGGATTACTTCAGGCCAAAGCCCTGGTGATTTTCCAGGTCTTGTCTGTTGCTGCGGTGGTCATCACCTTCGGATCTCAACTGTTTTTTAAAGAAAACATCGACGGGGATCAATACCTGTTGGATTGGTTCCTGAATCTGAAGGGTCTTCAGGTAATCATTATCGCCGTGGTGGTATTATATGCCGCCGGTATACTTGTCAGCGTCTTTATGTCCAGCCTAAAATATTTCGGCTTTTGCGTTACCAACCGATCCGATTCCATTTTTGTGGAATATGGCCTTCTGACCCGCAAAACTCACACCATCATGAAGAATAAAATCAGCGGGGTGAATTACAAACAACCCTTCCTAATGAAACCTTTCAATATGGGCACGCTTTATGTATTCGTTGCCGGGTTCAGTCTGGAAGATGATAATGCCCCAAAAGATGCCATGCTCTTCCCATTGATGCGCCGCCACGAATTGCAGCCATTTCTTGAGCAGCATATTCCGGGCATCACGGTGCAACCGGAATACCATACGCCCGAAAAAAAGGCATTGCCGTATTTCTTCATTTGTCCACGGTTTGTTTTCTCCGTGTTATTCCTGGCAGCATGTGTCGCCATCGGATGTTTTCAAGGCGCACCGGCAGCCCCAATTATCGCTTTTAGCGAGTATCTGTGGATGGTGGGTCTGGCCGTACTGGTGTTTACCATCTGCTCTGTGATATTGGAATATCGACACACAGGAATCTACAGTGGAGATGAAAATGTTTCCCTGACCTACGGCGGATACACCCAAAGCGAGGTAACGCTCCTAACCGCCAAGGTGGAGTCCATCCGGGAGCACGCCTCCCTTTCCAAGAAACGCAAGAACATCACCAGTGTGTTGGTCAGCATCATGGCCGCGCCAACCTATGCGAACCACCGGGTGCGCAACGTCAGCCTGGGTGATTTCCGGCTGATGGAAAGCATCTTGAAATACTAATATAGCCATAAACAAAAGAGAGGCATATGTAATGTTACACTACATACGCCTCTCTTTTTTCTTATTCAATTTTGTTTATTCGTGGTCCTCAATTTCCAGCGCATCGCTGGGTTGCAGGAACTTTTTCGGCACGAATTTTGTCCCAAGCATATAAACCGCCGTTGCCACAAAAATTCCTTCTGCCCAACCCGCCAGCACATCTGTGGGATAATGGACACCTAAGTAGATTCGACTGGGACCGATGAGTGCAATCAATAAGACCAGAACCACCGACAAGGCCTTGGCCTTTTTTCTATCTTCCATTCTGGTTTGCACCAGGAACAGCAGCATGCCATAAAACGCCATGCTAGTAACCGAATGGCCACTTGGGAACGCATATCCGCCCTGCTCAATCAATGGTACGATGTCCTCGGGTCTGGCACGCTGAAATAATTGCTTCAAGCCTTTGTTCAGCAGGGTATCGGCGATGGCCACTGTCGAACCCAGCACCCCATACGGAATTCTGGTTTTGTCATAAGCTAGCAACAACAGACAAATTATCACAATGGACTGCCAATTGCCCAAATAGGTGATGCCTTCCAACAAGGTGTTTAATCCATTCATCTGTAGACTATAGATAAATTCCCTGATAGGATCATCAAATCCTGTGGCATTGCCTGTTATCACAAAATAGGCAATGATGCAAAACAATAGCAACGACCCGCCTAAAATACCAAATCCCGTTAGGGAATTTTTTGATTGATTCACAATTTGCTCCTTCTACTTGTTTATGAAATCGCTGGCAGCTTTGAGTCCGTACGCAGGTTCTGCTGCAAGAGCTGCGCGGGTGATGGCCTTGGCCATCACCCTTGTTGCCAGTGCACCCAGCGCATCGGGGGAAACTTCCACTTCTCCGGTTGCCATGACAAAAACCGTATCTCCATCAAAAGATGTATGTACCGGTCGAATTGCCAGGGCATATCCGTTGTGTACAATAGAGGCCAGCTTGTTACATTGGGTTTTGGTTAGCTTTGCATTGGTGATCAGGCAGCTGATGGTGGTGTTGCCGCTGAACACGTTACGGTTGGATGACATCTCGCCAAGCATGGTTTCCACTGTGTCGGAAAGGGCTGTTTTATCTGCGGTCAGTATCCCAGCGATTATCTTGCCTGTTTCAGTGTCAATCACATCACCCAGAGCATTGACGGCAACGATTGCACCGCATTGTACCCCACCTACTTCCACGCAGTAGATTCCGGTTCCGCTTTTCATCATATTGTCCACGCCCAGATATTTACCAATGGCGGCACCGGTTCCAGCGCCAACATTGCCTTCGGGGATGGGTTTGCCCGGCTCCATCTTATCTGAATTGGCACAGGCCTCATATCCCATGGCATGGTCCGGTCTGGATTTGGGATTTCCCACTACCAGGTCGAACAGGGATGCCCCGCAAACGATGGGTACCACACCCACGCCTACATCAAAGCCGACGCCTTTTTCTTCCAGATAAGTCATGGCACCGTCTCCCGCTGCCAAACCATAAGCACTTCCGCCGGACAGCATGACGCAATGAATTTGTTCTACAAGATTGACCGGTTTGAGTAGCTCCGTCTCCCGGGATGCCGGGCCTCCGCCTCTCACATCCACGCCTGCCCAGGCTCCTTTTTCACAGATGATGGCCGTGCATCCGGTGGCGCCTTCCAGGTCCTGTGCGTGTCCTATTTTAATTCCGTTGATTTCGGAAAGATTAATCTCTTTCATTTTGATCTCTTTCATTTTGTTCCCCTTGCCTAAAAAGTGAAGGGCACGCCCGGCTTGCAGGGTGCCCTTACCTCTTATGTTTGTTTCAATTAGATTGAAAGCAGGGCCGGAATGGCCTGTGTCAATGCGATGATAACGCCGACGACGGCTTCGCCGCCCAGAAGTCCGGATGCAATGATGCTGCCTGTTCCTCTTTCTTCATATTTCGGAAAGGCTTTCATCACGATGAATCTGACCAAGCCGCCGACAAATGCCGTGGCGGACAGATAGAATGGTAGGTATACGCCAAGTCCCAGTGTCATCACAGGGAAGTTAATAACGTACAGGATGACCGCGGCAACTAGGCCGATCAGGAACCAGGTCAGGTTTGGAATACCGCCAACCATGGCAGCAACCATACCTGCTTGTGGCGCAATGAAGCCTTCGGCTGATCCGAATGCTTCCGGGCCGTAAGCAACCAGGATGACATAAAATACAGCAACAGCGGAGAATGCGCCGACGATTCCGCCAATGCATTCGCCCAGCCACTGGGCTTTGGGGTTGGATTTCAGGATGTAACCGGCTTTGAAGTCATTCATAACATCGCCTACCAAACCGCAAGCGATGGCAACGATGGCTGCCACAAAGAAGGCCTCAGTTTGTCCGATATCGGAAACCGCTTTGGCGGCAATCAGTACGATGATGCCGAAGACTTCCATGGGGTTGATACCGGATTGACCAACAGTCTGAGCGGACATGGCGGTAGCCAGCCAAACACCTAAAATCGCAACGACACTTGCAAAGAAAGGCATGTCGGTTACAAAGGTATAAAGTACAACCAGAAGAATCATGAGAATCGGTGCCCATCGCAAATTGACGATGCTACCGTTGTTATCATAATTGCTCTTGCTGAACATAGGTCCAAATATTTCTTTTGCTTTTGGCAGGATGCCCTTAACGATGATGCCAACCCCGGTACCGACCATCAGGCCAATACCCAAGGAAGACTTAATATCATTGGCAGCGGTCAGGTCCCACCAGCCCATTTCAACTCCACCGAAGACGATACCAAAGTTGCCCAGGATTGCGCCTAGGAACCAAACACCGATGAAAATCGGTCCGACAATGTAACCAACCGACATCAGCATGGGAGATGCCCAGATGGCCGGAATGATTCCGTATGTCGCGGTCAGGTTGGATGCAACTGCATTGCCGGGAAGCAATGCCGGAATGAGTAACGCTTTGTCCCGTAGGAATGTCCACAATGCAGCGACGCCCAATGATGTAAACAAGGTGATGGCTTTCTTGCCTCCCTCGTCTCCAACAATCAGGGTTTCTGCTGCTGCTTGGCCCATGGGATAGGATAGCTGCTTGGTTTCGACAAAATATTTACGGATAAGTGCTGTAAAAATCAAACCAAGAAGTACGCCGCCCAAAACGACTAGTAGTAGGTCTAAGAAGCTAACGTCTGCACCCGGGTCCAGCATGTAGATGCCTGGGATGGTAAAAGCCAAACCCCCGGCTGTCATTGCGCCCGCAGACATCGCAGTATGGGTGACGTTAATCTCGTTGATGTTTGTCTTACCCAAGGCTTTCAGGAAGAACATTGAAATCAGCGCGACAAAGATAATCGGAAAAGGCAACGCACCCAACTTCAGCGCCACATACATGGAGCTGCAGGTGAGAATCATTGAGCCTGCGGAACCGATTAACATTCCACGCAGAGTGAATTGTTCTCTGAAAGAAGCGGCATATTTAATGCCTTTAGTTTCTTTTTCCATTTTTCCTCCCTTTCATCATTACAAATAATTCTCTTCTTTTTATACAATGCAAAACGGCACCGTTACGAAGATGAATCTTCATATTCGATTATACCATCTATTACTGTCATTTCAATCTTTACCTCTCTGATTTGATGTGGTAAAGTGTTTAACAAATTGTCGGATAATACGACCAGGTCTGCCAGTTTCCCCACTTCGATGCTGCCTTTGATTTCCTCCTCTTTGGATGCGATGGCTCCGTTTATGGTGTAAAGCCGCAATGCCTCCTCTAGGGTAATGCATTGTGTCTGGTCCACCGATTCTCCTGTGATTCGGTCTATCCGGTTAACCGCGGCATCCAGCACGGCCATGGGCTCAATGGGACCGGAGGGTGCGTCGCTGGAAATAGAAACCCGAACGCCGGCGTCAATCATAGATCGCAGGGCGATGAAATACTTCATCCGTTCCCCATAGTAATCTGTATAGTTGCTGCCGTTCCAGGCGATAAAACCAGGGTTGCAGCTGGGGCAAATTCCCAGTTCGGCCATTCGGTCTATCAAATCCTGATTCACGATGGCGCAATGTTCAATACGGTGTCTCGGGTCTTGTCTGGGAAAAGCATTCATGACTTTTTCATAGCCTTCCACCATAAATTCCACCGCCAGATCTCCCACCGCGTGAGCAGTGACCTGGCAGCCGGCACGGTGCAATTCTTCTATATATTCCGCAGTTTCTTCCCGATTCCAACCAAGAATCCCCGGCAAGCCTGGGTCATGGGAATATGGCTCCATTGTGGCGCAGGAAGGAGCGCTGGTGCCTCCGTCAATCATAAATTTGCAGCATCCATACCGGAAATAAGCATCCCCTTCTCCACTGACATGGCCTCCTTCAATGAAGGCCTTATTGTCTGCCAGAGAAAATGTTTTGCCAAAAATACTGTGTATCATCATGTAGGACCTCGGTTTAAAAATTCGCCGAGTGCAAAGATCCTGCATGAGGCGGTATGAAATTTCACCACACTCTCCGGGGTCGTGAACAGAGGTAATGCCGTTTTTAAGGAGCAGGTCATTGGATTTCATAGCCGCATCATATTGCTGTTGCTCCGTGTAGCCGACTTTGCTCCACAGCAAAAAGTGGGTGTGGTCATAAACCAACCCGGTCAGTCGTCCGCTATGTACTTCAATTTCGTTTTCGGGGTATCTTGCCGCATCGATAGGCGAAAACACGCCAATAGTGGCAAGGGCTTGACTATTATAAATGGAAATATGGCCACTGACATGCATGCATTGAACCGGGTGATTGGGGGCTGCTTTGTCCAGTTCCTCCCGGATTAGATGCCGTTTCTCGGCGATACTGTTTTGATTGTACCCCATCATGGAAATCCAAGTGCCCGGGGGCCACTTGTCTGCAGCCTTTCGAACCAGGGTCAGGATATCGTCGACGGAAGGGCAGTTTTCGTAAGAGATATCAATAATGGCAGCCTCTTCATCCAAGCCAAAGAGCCCATTCAAAATCGGATGGTAATGGCTGTCGATAAATCCCGGGAGAAGGGTTTTTCCCTGCAGGTCTACAACTCTTGTGTCGTGCCCCGCAGTCAGGATGGCTTCTTCCGAAGTTCCGACGCAAATAATTTGATTGCCACTTATGGCCACACCCTGGCATATCCGGTTATCGGCGTCCATGGTGATGACCTGACCATTGACAAAAACAAGATCTGTCATTGGCCTTTGGCTTTGCATTTCTTTTTCCATTTGTCGCACTCCATTTGTGGTGTCGGCTTTGGTTATTGTGTTTTGCATGTTTGTCGATATTTAGTTGTATTACCCATTGGCTTGATTTCGCTTATGCTTTCGCGTTCAGTCTATCGCCAAATTATAGATTTATTTATACTCCATGGTTTTAATCAGATTGGTCAATGCAAGGTTGATGGGTGTTGAAATTCCCAGCGCTCGCCCTTCCCGGACGATGGCACCGTTGATCATATCGATTTCAGTTTTTCTTCCATTGGAAACGTCCTGTAGCATGGAGGATCGGTTGGGTGCTGTGGCCTTGCATAAGGCTCGGGTATGTTCCACCGCATCTTCGTAGCTTAACCTTATTCCTTTGGCATCAGCAACTGCTTTTGCCTCCAAGACAGCCAAGGTCATTAATTCTTCCGTTTCCGGATAGTCCAAGATCTGTCCATTGAGCAAGCCGGTGATTGCTGTTAGGGCGTTAAGCCCCACATTACTCAGGAGTTTGCCCCAAATCAAGCCCAGCGCATTGTTGGATGTTTCTGTCTCTAGTCCTGCTCGAGTGAACATGCTGGCAATCTGCTCTACCCTATCAGTAATTTCTCCGGAAAGTTCACCGATGACGGTTTTTCCTTTGCCTGCGTGTTTCATTCTCCCGGCACCTAGCATAGTAGCACCATGGGCGGTGGTTCCTGCCAACACATTGCTAGTGGAAACGGTTTCACAAATGGCATCCACATTGCCCAGTCCGTTTTGTAGTGTTAACACAGTTGTGGAATCCTTAATCAATGCTTTATTATCCAGCATGGCTTGGCTGGTCATGGTTGATTTTACAAAGACGATGGCCAAATCCACGGGACCTACCTCGTAGGCATGTCGGCACGCTTTCAGATTGCTGTAAGTCTGAAAGGAACCGTCCTCTTCCATTTGAACGCCATCGCGGTTGATGGTATCCAAGTGATCCTGCCAAACGTCAAGTAAATATATTTGATTTTGCGGTAAGGTGGAAAGTCTGGCACCATACAGACAGCCCATGGCTCCCGCACCAACGATGGCAATTTTCATAGTCTCTCCTTTCCGGCAAACATAATTAGCCGGTGTTGATTTTAGTAAAGTCTTTTTAGCTCTTCTTCTGTGACACCGCCGAAGGTGTGTTTCGCTTCAGGGAAAGCTCCTGTCTTGACTTCTTCTTTATAAGTTTCCAACGCTTTGACGATTTCCGGTGCCAGATTCATATATTGTTTGACAAACTTGGGGAGGAACTTCTCGAAGAGTCCTACCATGTCATGGAAAACAAGGACCTGTCCGTCGGTATACCGTCCACCGCCGATGCCGATGGTGGGTATAGTGAGTTTTTCGGTGATCAGTTTGCCCAATTCTTCCGGAACGCATTCCAGCACGATGGCGAAGGCGCCTGCTTCCTGAAGAGCCAGTGCATCATCCAACACGTCTTTGGCTGCATCTCCTTTTCCTTGAATCTTGAAGCCCCCCAGCTTAGATACGGTTTGGGGCGTCAGTCCGATGTGTCCCATGACGGGCACACCCGCATCTACGATGGCCTTGACGGTGTTCGCAATGATTTTGCCGCCTTCCAGTTTAATAACATCACAACGTCCTTCTTTCATGAGTCGGGTGGCGTTTTCGATGGCCTGTTCTTTGGATATATTATAGGAGCCAAATGGCATATCACCGACAATCATAGGACTTGGCGCACCCAGAACCACCGGTTTTATGTGGTGGATCATTTGTTCCATGGTGCATGCAACGGTTGAATCGTCGCCCAGAACCGTCATCATCAGAGAGTCTCCAACCAAAATGATTTCGATGCCTGATTGTTCCACCATGCAGGCGGTGGGAAAATCATAGGCGGTGGTCATACTGATCTTCTCGCCCTTGTCCTTCATTTCCTGTAATTTAAGGGTGGTTATCTTTGCCATAGTCAAGTCTCCTTACACTGTTGTTTTGTTTATATTGTACATACATTTACAAATCTTTTTTACAATTATTTTATTATATATCTTTTTTTTCTCGCTGTCATGTGTATAATATACTTATTGTCCGCGGGACGTAGCGCAGCTTGGTAGCGCGATTGCTTCGGGAGTAATAGGCCGCAGGTTCAAATCCTGTCGTCCCGACCAAATCAAACACCATCTATTGATAAACTTTGTTTGTCGGATAGGCGGTTTTTGTTTTGCCCGAAAGTGCCGTATTTGAGCCACTTTTGGGCTTTGTACTTTTTAGCTTGTAGCAATAGTTGGTGGTTTAAAGTAGGCTGTTTCGGAGGATACTTGACCTGAACCATTGCGGTTTTCCTCTATGAAGGCTTTCAAATCGTTAAAATTGAACCCCCCTTTTAGGGTTAGGGGTGTGCATAATTTAACGATTTCATTTTGACAAAAAAACAGCCCACCCGAAGGCGAGCCGTTGAGTTGCAATTTTACGCTGTAATTTCTGTGCTGTCCCGCCCTGCCGCGGCGGTGTCGATGAGCAGCAATCATAGCTTGCATAGAGGATACAAGCAAAATGCAGACGGTCAGGGGAATTATTGGAGACGGCAGCCAACCGCTGACAGATTTTGATGATGCTTGGATTGGAGTCGCAGGCAAAGGTGTGATAAACATTGTTGTCTGGGGCTTTTTCTTTTTCTATCTTGACAGGTAATAGTATGACGTAGTATTATATATGTAACGAAAATCGATAACGAAAATCGATTACGATAATCGTAAAGTGGTGATTGAATGAATAAATATGTTACGAAGCGATTGTTTCAAGGTTTTATATGTTTGCATATTCTTCATCATGCGAGTATTGAACCTGTATATGGAAATTGGTTAATAGAAGAATTGGCTGAACATGGGTATAAGCTAAGTCCCGGAACATTATACCCAATACTGCACAGCCTTGAGAAAGAGACTTTGCTTAAAAGCTTTGAAGAAACAGTTGGAGGGAAAATCAGAAAAAACTATGAAATAACAAATGAAGGAAGATCGGAATTGGAAGAGGCAAAAGCTTATTTATCAGAACTTGTTAAAGAAATCAAACTGTGAGGTGGCAAAATTGGAAAATAAGACATCAAAAATTAATAAAGCTAAGGCTTTTTTTGGAATTAACACAAGCATGATTTCAATGCTTTTGATGGCAATTGTTTTGGGCTTGGGTGAAAAAATGGGAGAAAGATTTCTTCCTGTATATATTCTCGCAATTGGAGGAACAACATTCGCAGTAGGATTTTTGAATTCAATGGATAATTTTTTAAGTGCAATATACTCCTACATTGGTGGATACATATCTGACTGGTTAGGGTATAAAAAAGCATTATTCGTCTATACATGTATTGCTATGTTTGGATATGCCATAATTATTGCATTCCCAGTATGGCAGGCAGTATTAATTGGGGCTATATTTTTTATTTCATGGACTGCACTTTCGCTTCCTGCTATATTGGCATTGATATCAGCCACTGTGAAGAAAGAAAAACAGATTATGGGCGTCTCTCTTCATTCTTTGACGAGAAGGATTCCAATGGCACTGGGACCCGTAATAGGAAGTATTTTTATTGCTTTATACGGTATAAAAACCGGAGCAAGAATATCATTTGCAATAGCTTTTTTGCTTGGAATATTTGCATTGTGGTTTATAAATAAGTTCATTGAAGAAAAAAGTAAAGAAAAGTGTAAACCTCCAAAATTTAAAGACTCATTTGTTAAAATGTCAAAAGAACTGAGAATATTACTTGTAAGTGATATTCTCATAAGGTTTGCCGAGCAGATACCATATGCTTTTGTAGTTGTATGGGTTATGCAGAATATTGGTGCGTCTGCGACAACTTTCAGCATGTTGACTGTAGTTGAAATGATAACAGCGATGTTGATATATATTCCGGTGGCATATTTATCTGAAAAGACCTCAAGCAAATTATGCATATCTATAACCTTTGTTTTCTTCACATTATTTCCACTGGTTTTGTTATTTTCAACAACTATTCCTGCACTAATTTTTGCTTTTGTAATTAGAGGACTGAAAGAATTTGGAGAACCAACAAGAAAAGCTCTCATAGTAAAGTTAGCTCCGGAAGGAAACAAAGCTTCAGTGTTTGGTACTTATTACCTCGTAAGGGATGTTATTGTTTCAATTGCTGCATTATCAAGTGCATCCTTATGGAACATATCACCGGAAACAAACTTTCTAACGGCAGCATTATTTGGAGTAATTGGAACAACTGTATTTATACTGTTTGGAAAGGACAAGAACTTGACTGATAATAAATAGATTGGTAGGAGTGATAACGTTTTGGATTTTATAAAAGCTATAATATTAGGTATCATAGAAGGGTTAACTGAGTTTTTACCGATTTCTTCAACTGGACATCTTATTATTGCAGGTGACATTTTAAATTTCAAAGGAGATTTTGCGGTCTTGTTTGAAGTTGTAATCCAACTGGGTGCAATTTTAGCGGTCATTTATTTTTACAGAAGTAAGATTTTTAGCTCAATTAAAGAATTAAAGCCGGGTCAAAGTGGATTTGAGTTATGGTCAAAAGTGATAATTGCATTTTTGCCGTCAGCAATTCTGGGATTACTGCTAAAAGATTTTATTGAGGGAAAGCTCTTTACAACAACTACTGTGGGAGTTGCTTTATTGCTTGGAGCTCTTTTAATACTCATTGTCGAAAAATGGCGTTCTATATCATCAACGGTAAAAATTCAAAGGATAGAAGATGTCACATATAGGTATGCATTAATAATTGGTATTGCACAGTGTATGGCATTGTTTCCGGGAATGTCTCGATCTGCTTCAACGATTATTGGGGGTATAATCATAGGAATGACATTAAAGAGTGCTGCCGAATTCTCGTTTTTTCTTGCCATTCCTACAATGCTATCGGCAACTACACTTTCATTGTGGAATGGCGCATCTGACTTAACTATGCTAAATTGGATTGTATTAGCTGTTGGATTTTTTGTATCATTCATTACGGCATTGTTAGTAATTGATAAATTTTTAGTTTTTTTAACGAAGCATTCACTAAAGCCTTTTGCATACTATCGGTTTTTTTTAGGATTTGTGATATTATTATATTTTATATTGAAAGGGTGAATTAAATGAAGGTTGGATTGATTAGGTGCATGCAGACAGAGGATATGTGTCCTGCGACAACAGATTTCAAAGTAATGAGAGAAAAGAAATGTGCATTTGAAGGTGTGGAAGGGGAAATTGATATTATTGGCCTTAACACTTGCGGCGGTTGTCCCGGTAAAAAAGCAGTAACAAGAGCAGCTGAAATGGTTAAAAGAGGTGCTGACACAATAGTCTTGGCATCGTGCATTACAAGAGGAAATCCGATTGGTTTTAAATGTCCTCATGCAGAACAGATGAAAGAAGCAATAGCAAAGAAATTAGGTGATTCAATTACTATTTTGGATTACACACATTAATAAGGGACTGAAGAAAGACTTATGCCGCAGGCAATGGTGTGATGAACATTGCTGTCTGAGGCTTTTTTCTTAAAGGGATAGAATCTGTTCACACCATTGCATGTGTCATTGAATCATGATACAAAAAACAGCCCACCCGAAGGCGAGCAGTTAATTCTCAAATGCTATGTTGTAATTTCCGTGCCGTTCCTGAACCTGAATGTCATTGTGCCATCCCTGCCCACCGTGGCTGTATCGACGACCGCAAGCCACAGCTTATCGTCAAACTCGGTGATGACAAGCGGGCGGCTCTCTATGTCCTTTATGAAGCCCTCTATGATTTTCGACTTGCCGAGCCGTTCCCGCTTGGTGGCTTCCAACTCGTCCACACGCCCCGAGGCTTTACGGTGGCGGTCAAGGTAGGCGCTGTTTCGCTCCGCCCATTCTGTTTGGTTGACTACATTATGGGCGTTCTCAAAGATGGTCTTTCGGGATAACTCGGTGACAACCTCAATCTCGTTACACAATTCAGTAAGTTGGGCATCAATCGCCGTGGTGTCGCAGAGGACACCTTGTGCCAATTTGCAGTCTTCGATTAACCCATCTCGATTGCTCATCAAGCGGTTGAAAGCGTGTAAGAACCTCGCCTTAATTTCCTCCTCGGTGATGTGGGGCGTTTGGCAGCCGTTGCCGGGCTTATCAAGTCTTTTATACTTATCATTACACCGCCAGACCTCTTTGCGGTAGGTCTTATCGCTCTTGTAACTGCCCCAGACCTTCTTGCCGAAATGCCCGCCGCAGTCGGCGCAGACAAGCCTTGATGCGAATATGCTTGTGGTACTTATGGGGTGACCGAGGCTTTTTCGACGTTCAATCTCAAGCTGAACGGCGTCAAACTCGTCAGGCTCGATGATGGCTGGGTGGCTGTCCTCAACATAGTATTGCTGCACTTGCCCCGTGTTCTTGACCATCTTTTTGGTGAGGAAGTCGGTGCAGTAGGTCTTTTGCATTAGGGCATGACCTTTATACTTCTCATTGGTCAGTATGGACTGTACCACGCCCGTCTGCCATGTTTTCTTGCCCGCAGGTGATGGAATGCCGTGACGCTCAAGGTATGTGGCAATTGCCGAGAATGTCTTGCCCTCCATATACAGCCGAAATATCAGCCGTACAATCTCGGCTTCAGCGGGGACTACTTTCGGTAAGCCGTCTTCGCCCTTTTCGTAGCCGAGAAACTGTGCGTAAGGCAGGCTGACCTTACCGTCAGCCATACGCTTGCGCTGACCCCAAGTCACGTTCTCCGAAATGGAGCGGCTTTCTTCCTGTGCCAAGGAGGACATAATCGTTATGAGCAATTCGCCCTTGCTGTCGAGGGTGTATATGTTTTCTTTTTCGAACCACACCTCGCAGCCGACTTCTTTCAGTTTGCGGACGGTGGTAAGGCTGTCCACGGTGTTTCGGGCAAAACGACTCACGGACTTTGTAACGAGAAGGTCGAATTTGCCCGCCAATCCATCGGCGACCATCTGCTTGAAACCTTCTCGTCGTTTGGTGTTGACCGCCGAAATGCCCTCGTCCGTGTATATGGTGACGAATTCCCAATCAGCCCGCCCCTGAATTAGCTTGGTATAGTAGTCCACTTGGGCTTCATAACTGGTAAGCTGTTCATCACTGTCCGTGCTGACCCTTGCGTAGGCTGCGACACGACGTTTGAATTCGGAACTTTTGCCCTGTGCCGAAAGAACGGGAGCGGTGGCGGGGATTACTCTTATGTTAGCCATTTTTACCGCCTCCCTTCAAAGCAAACTCACGGGCGGCTTGCTTCATCTCATCCGTCCAACTTTCACGGCGTGAGCGGTTCTCCCAATTAAGTGTCCGCTCTGAGCCATCCTTGAATGTAAACACCAGAATGCCGTCGTCGGGGATTGTTATTGCGGCGACCTTTGCCGTAAACACAGCGGGGTCGTACTCGTAAATTCCCAAAGCCTCGGCGCACTTTTCTTTAAGGATGTCTTCGCGTATACGCTTGGCGGCGCATTCGTGCTTGCCCTTATAAGTGAAAGTAGCGCAAGCCCATGTCACAGCAGCATATTTTGTGTTGATAGCGTTTATCTTCTTGCGAAATTTTGCTCCGCACCGACCACAGGTGATAAGTCCTGAAAACTCGCTGAATGTCAGCTTGCGAGGGTGGTTTGCCTTTTCTGCCCGTCGTACCATTTCAGCCTGAACAGCCTCAAAGGTCTCACGGCCGATAATCGCTTCATGGTTGCCCTCAACATAATACTTTTCCAACTCGCCGTTGTTCGGCTTCCAGTTCTTTGTGATGTGGTCGGCAATAAAGCCTTTTTGCAGGCACATATCGCCGATGTACTTTTCGTTTGTAAGGATTGAACCTACTGTGCTTTCAGCCCACTGGCCGCCACACTTGGTCGGAACGCCGAGCCGTCTCAGCTTTTTCATAATGGCATTCCTGCCAAGCCCCGATAAATAGTCGGCGTATATCATCCGTACGACCTCTGCTTCTTCAGGTATGACAGTAAACTTACCTGCGTTGTACTCATAACCGTAAATACGGATGTTGCCTGCTGACTTTCCTTCCTTGAAGTCTTTTCGAATACGCCATTTGCAATTTTCTGAAACGCTGCGGCTTTCCTCCTGTGCATACGATGCGAGGATGGTGAGCATCAACTCTCCGTCACCTGAAAGTGAATGCAAGTTCTGCTCTTCGAAAAACACGCCAACACCAAGGTCTTTGAGTTCTCGGACGGTTTCAAGCAGCGTGACCGTGTTCCTTGCAAAGCGGCTGATTGACTTCGTGAGGATAAGGTCGATGCGCCCCGTTCGGCAGTCGGAAAGCAGTCTCTGAAATTCGGGTCTTGAACCCTTTGTGCCGGTTTCAGCTTCGTCTGCATACACACCAACATACTCCCATTCGGGATTGCCCTGTATCAGGTTACTGTAAAAGCTGACCTGAGCGGCAAGGGAGTGGAGCATTTCATCTTTTCCGCAGGAAACGCGGGCGTATGCTGCTACCCTTTGGCGGGTCGGTAACGGTGTCGGTTTCTGTAGTTTAGTTATTTTTCTGCCCATAATGGCCTCCTTTCGCAGTACCATATATCACTCTGTTTTCCTTACAAAGCAAGTCATTTTCGAGGTATATGCTACACGATGATAAACCGTATTTATGGGCAAGCATTGTGTCTATTTCCAGCAGGTCGGCGTTTGAAATCACGCCTTCAGCAAGCCAATTTTTAAACACTGCCATAGCAGCTTTGTAGCGGAGGAGTGCTTCTTTCTTGCTCATAGCAAAGCCCTCCTCGCCGCCACGGAGCAAGCCCGCGAGCAGTATTTGCGGTGGGCGTTCCCGTAGGCTTCAAACGACCTGCTGCAAATCGGGCAGACAAAACGGTAGACCGCCTTGCGGTTCACGGCTTCGGGGTGTGCCTTCCACCAAGTCATGCGGCATCCATCGGAGCAGAAACGTTTGTGCTTCGCCCCCGGCGTGTGTATGAGCGGACATCCGCAGTTGGCGCAGACATCCTTAGCGGTGTGCTGTTCCTGTTTTGTGCCAACACCGACATTGTTTCTGCGGCAGTAAGATTTGATAGTGTTTTCCGATATTCCAAGTGTGTCTGAAATTCTCGCATAGCTTTCGCCTTGCGAGCGCAGAAGAATTATTCGTTCCTTTTGTAATGTGGTCATATCTTTAGTGCTAATAGTAATGAAACAATTAAAGAGTTTACTACTAGAATTAAAATGGAAAGATCGGCAATTTATTTAGTTGTTAATCAATCAATTACTATTACAGATATTGCATTTAAGTATGGATATAGTGATTCTAGTTCGTACAATAAAACGTTCAAAAAGTTTTTTGGAATTAATCCAACACAGTATAAAAAAGCAAGAAATGACAAGTAATAATTTCAAACTACAATTATAATATTATTAAAGGAGATGAAATTATGGAAAAGCCTACAATAACAAAAGAAGTTTTAAATATAAAAGTAATCTATATTAGATTTAGAGGAACTTATTTAGAATTCAGAAAAAACGCTTTAAAAATGCATAAAGAATTAGTTGCTTTTGCTGAAAAGAACAACTTAATAATTCCTGATGTTACAAAAATACTTACTATTTATCATGACAATCCATTTATAACCAAAGAAACTGATTTGAGAACAAGTATGGCAATGACAGTATCTTTAGATTCTAAATATGAAGAAGATGATAAAATATGTACAATGAATATTTCTGGAAATTATGCAATCCTTCATTATAATCTATCTAGAAGAGAGTACGGTGACGCTTGGAATTACGCATATCAAGAATGGTTATTTAAAAGCAATGAAAAACCTAGAGATTCTTTCCCCTTTGAAATGTACATTACAGCGCCACCAAAAAACGCAAAAGATAAGAGTTTAACAGATATTTACATACCAATAGAGTAGTGCTGTGTTTGTCTTCTGGGTTGCAAAAACGAGGCTGGCTTTCTCTAGTTCTTTTTTGTTTTTTTGCCTAACCCCCGTTACAAATTTATACCGAGTGGTATAATAAAGGTATCAATCGAAAGATAGAAATTGGAGGACGGTCCAATGAAAACCGTGATAAATGTCGAAGGAATGTCGTGCGCCCATTGCGTCAATGCCGTGAATCGCGCGTTGAGGGAAGTAGAAGGTGTCGTCGCCGTAGACGTGGATTTGCAGTCCAAAACAGCTACTGTAGAGCATAGTGATACAACAACCTTCGACAATATGAAAAAAGCAATTGAAGAAGCAGGGTACGAAGTCGTATAAACTAAGTATCCTGCTTTTCTGTTTTATCATTATATTTTATCCTATTATTTAATTTCCACCAGGTGGAATATTTTTTTGCCCTTTTGGATTAGCAGTTTGCCCTCTTCAAAGTCGGAGACTGCGACCATCCTCTTGGCATCGGTGACTTTTTCTCCCTTCACCAGCAGCCCGCCCTGTTGAATCGTTCGGAAGCCTTCCGCATTGCTGGGCACCAATCCGATTTCCCGGATTAGGTTCACAATACCCATGCCTTCTCCGGCAAACAGCGCCTCGTCCAACTTGGTCGTTGGGATGTTCTCCAAATCGCCACCACCGCCGAAGGCTGCTTTTGCTCCGTCCAAAGCCTTTTGAGCTTCCTCTTCTCCGTGCACCAACTTGGTTACTTCGAAGGCAAGAATTTCTTTGGCCTTGTTGATTTCCGCATCAGGCAAGGAAGACAACCGCTCGACTTCTTCCATGGGCAAGAAAGTCAGCATACGCAGGCATTTGGCTACGTCCGCATCCTCCACATTCCGCCAGTATTGGAAAAATTCATAAGGTGAGGTCTTTTCTTTGTCCAGCCACAGCGCGCCCTTTTGGGTCTTGCCCATTTTGTTGCCTTCACTGTTTGTGAGCAGCGCAAAGGTCATTCCGTAGACTTGCTTACCCAGCTCACGTCTGGATAGATCAACACCAAATAAAATGTTGGACCACTGGTCGTTTCCACCAAACTGCATTTTGCAGTCAATGTCTCTGGCCATGACCATAAAATCATAGGATTGCATCAACATGTAATTGAATTCAAGGAAAGACAAACCGGTTTCCAGCCGCTGCTTGAAGCACTCAGCTCTTAGCATGGCGTTGACGCTGAAATGCCTACCGATGTCCCGAATGAAATCAATGTAGTTCAAAGGCATTAGCCAGCTGGCATTGTTGACACAAATGGCTTTGCCCGGATCCGGTTCTTTGTTTGCCGGAGCTTTTTGTCCAAAAGCGCCGCCTTTGTATTGATATTCGTCGTCAAATTCCAGGTAACGGTCAAAGAGATGTTTAAATTTCCGGCCGTTTTCCGCAATGGTTTCTTCCGTCATCATCTGCCGCATATCTGTTCTGCCCGAAGGGTCTCCCACCATGGTGGTTCCGGCACCGATGAGAACAATGGGTGTATGCCCGAATTTTTGCATATACATCATGATGATGACCTGCATGAAATGGCCTACGTGAAGAGAGTCCGCAGTAGGATCAAAGCCGATATAAAAACGGATTTTTTCGCTTCCCAAAAGATCCCGGATTTCCTCCTCATGGGTGCATTGCTCTATAAAGCCTCTTTCTTTCAGCACATCAAACACATTGGTATGCTTACTGACATCATCTCTGATTAAATTCATCTTTCCCTCCTGTTGCCCCGGGAGCGGGGATATTGTTGCGGCGACCCGAGGGTCGCCGGCTTGTTATTTATTTAGTCGCTCTTGGGTGGCAATGAGTTCATCCATTAATTTTTTAGGTAAATGTTCGCCGAATTCATCGTAGAATTTTTTGACGTTTTCCATTTCCACCTTCCAAAGATCGTTGTCCACGGTCAGTAAATCTTTCATGATATCATCGTTCACATCATCCAAGTGGTCGATGTCGATGTCCTCGGGATACGGCATCATTCCGATGGGTGTTTCGACAGCCTCAAGGCCATCATGGCAACGTGTCAAAATCCATTCCAGAACTCGAAGGTTATCGCCGAATCCAGGCCAGATAAACTTGCCTGCATCGTTGGTGCGGAACCAGTTCACATTGAAAATCTTAGGTTTGTGTTCGATTTTCCTTCCCATCTCCAACCAATGTGCCCAGTAGTCACCCATGTGATATCCGCAAAATGGCAGCATCGCCATGGGATCGCGTCGAACAACGCCCACTGCACCTTCTTTGGCCGCAGTGGTTTCAGAAGCCATGATGGATCCCACGAAAACACCGTGATTCCAATCTCTAGCCTGATAAACCAGTGGTGCGGTTTTCGCTCTTCTGCCTCCAAAAATAATTGCTGAGATGGGTACGCCTTTGGCGCTGTTGAATTCTGATGAAATGCAGGGGCAATTTTCAGCCGGTGCGGTAAACCTTGAATTGGGGTGCGCGCCTTTTTCACCGGAAGCAGCGGTCCAGGGTTCCCCTTTCCAGTCGAGAGCATGGGTGGGCGGAGTATCCGTCAACCCTTCCCACCAAACTGTATTGTCATCCAGATTCTTCACCACATTGGTAAAGATGGTGTTCTTTTTTGTGGTCTCAAGTGCATTGGGATTGGTCTTGGCATTGGTACCCGGCGCAACGCCGAAGAATCCATATTCCGGATTCACAGCCCAAAGCCGCCCGTCATCACCGACCCGAAGCCAGGCTATGTCATCTCCAACGCAGTATACTTTCCAGCCGGACTTCACGTAATGAGCCGGTGGAATCAACATGGCCAAGTTTGTTTTACCACAAGCTGATGGGAATGCTGCTGCTACATAGCGAACTTCTCCTCTAGGGTTTTCGATGCCCAGAATCAGCATATGCTCAGCCAGCCATCCTTCTCTTCTTCCGTAGAAGGATGCCAGCCTAAGGGCTAAACATTTTTTACCCAAAAGAACGTTCCCGCCGTAACCGGAATTTAGGGACATGATGGTGTTGTCTTCCGGGAAATGTGCGATGTAACGATTTTCTGGGTCCAGTTTCACTTTAGAATGGACACCTCTGGTAAATTCTTTGGAATCTCCAATGGCATCCAAAACGGATTTGCCCATTCGGGTCATAATTGCCATAGATATGACGACATAAATGGAGTCCGTTATTTCGACACCATACTTTGCAAAGGGAGATCCAACCACGCCCATGGAAAATGGGATGATATACATTTCCCTTCCTTCCATGGCACCATCCAAAATACCGTCCAGTTTGGCGTACATTTCTTTTGGATCCATCCAATTATTGGTGGGACCTGCGTCCTCCTCCTTGCGGGTGCAAATAAAAGTACGGTCCTCTACTCTGGCAACGTCGTTTGGATGGCTTCGATGTAATACACACCCAGGGAGTTTTTCTTCGTTAAGTTTTTCAAGGATGCCTAGTTCATATCCTTCTTGACGAAGGGACTCCAATTGATCCTGGTCTCCCGTAATCCAAATAACGGATGATGGTCTCGCAATTTTTGCGATTCTGTCAACCCACTTAAGCATATGTGCGTTGCCGGTGATGGGATTGTCCTTCCCAAATGTAGCTGTCATTCGATTTTCCTCCACTGTAATTATTATTGACTATTTGGTTCCGTATAGACGGTCGCCGGCATCTCCTAGTCCGGGAACAATATACGCATGCTCGTTGAGCTTTTCATCTTTGGCCGCAATATAGATGTCCACATCAGGATGTTCCCGCTGGAGCACTTCAATTCCTTCGGGTGCTGCAATAAGACACATAAATACGATGTTTTTGCCACCCTTCTCTTTGATAAAATCAATGGCTGCCGAAGCACTTCCACCTGTAGCAAGCATGGGATCCACCACGAAGATTTTTCGCTTGTCCAAATCCTGTGGAAGTTTGCAATAGTATTCAACCGGCTTATGGGTTTCTGGATCTCTGTATAAGCCCACATGCCCCACCTTTGCGTTGGGGACAAGTGCCAGAAGACCATCTACTAATCCTAAGCCTGCTCGGAGAATTGGCACGATGGCGATGTCTTCCCCTTTGAGCATGTTCATTTTTGCTGAGCAAATGGGTGTTTCGATTTCAACTTCCTGTAAAGGCAAATCTCTGGTTGCCTCGTAACCCATCAGCATGGCTATCTCTCGAACCAATTCCCGGAAATCCTTCACGCTGGTTTCGGTTTTTCGAATCATAGCAGTCTTGTGTTGAATTAGCGGATGATCGAATACATATACTTTACCCATTGTTTCCCTCCAATTTTACTATACGATGGTTGCTTGATGAATGATTAAAGTTGATTTAATTTATCGATACGTCGCTGGTGGCGGCCGCCCTCAGCATCCGTAGTGAGCCAGGTATCGACGATTTCAATAGCCAAGTCCGGCGGCGTCAGTCTGCCACCCAAAGAAATAACGTTGGCATCGTTATGGCTCTTGGCCAAAACAGCCATTTCAACGCTGGTCAAGAGTGCGCATCGCACACCTTTGACTTTATTTGCGGCAATGCAAATGCCAATGCCCGAACCACAAAATACGATGCCGGCATCTGCCTTTCCTTGTGCTACAATTTCTCCGGCTGCATAACCAAAATCCGGATAATCCACTGATTCTTCGGAGGTGGTACCTAAATCCATCATATCATAGCCCTTTTCAGTCAGGTGCTTCTTGATGACCTCTTTTAGGTCGTACCCGCCGTGATCGCTTGCCAATACAATTTTCATGTTAAACCCTCACTATGTTATATCCTGCGGATTTGAACATTCTGTTCATTACCGCAAATCCAACGCCATCGGTATCGCTTAAAGCGCCGGCAAGAATCAAATCCACGTCCTGCGCGTCCAGGTCTCTCAGCTGGGCGAAAAAGTTGTGCGCTGCCTCTACAAAGGCTTTTTCTTCAAATAGGATAACGCCAACTTTGTTTCCTATCTTTTCGTTGGCAATCCGGAGCCGCTCTATTTCGGTTTTGACTTTGTCACGACTTCCTTCCACAACCAACATTTGTGCTTTCGGGGCGTAGTGTTTATATTTCATGCCGGGGGACTTGGCCACCAGTTCTTCCTCCGGAAGTCCTTTGAGTGAAGGATCCAAGTGCACGGGTTTTTCGAGAACCGCTTCGATGTTGTCCGCTGTGATAATGCCCGGACGTAGAATCATTGGCATTTCTCCCGTCAGATCCAACACTGTGGATTCAATGCCCACTCTGCAGTCGCTGCCCATCAAAATGGCGTCTACCTTGCCCATCAGGTCGTCTTTGACATGATCTGCTTTGGTAGGACTGGGTTTGCCGGAAAGATTAGCGCTGGGAGCTGCAATGGGTACACCAGAAAGTCGAATCAGCTCCAGTGCTACCGGGTGGTCCGGCATTCGAACGGCTACAGTTTCAAGACCGCCAGTAGTGCGCAAAGGTACGTTGTCCTTTTTTTTGACCACAAGCGTCAGGGGTCCCGGCCAAAAATGGTCAATAAGTTTGATCATATCCTGAGTAATAAACGGCGTTAGCTGCCCTATTTCGCTGGCACGGGAAATATGGACAATCATAGGATTGTCACTGGGTCTTCCTTTGGCCTCATAAATCCGAGCCACCGCTTCTGGGTTTAAGGCATCCGCCCCAAGACCATAAACGGTTTCGGTGGGGAATGCCACCAGGCCTCCCTCTCGTATAATCAGGGCTGCAGCCTCAATATTTTCTTTTGTGCTTTCGAATATCTTTGTGTTCATTAGAAATTTTTCATCTTTTCTGCCTGGTCGTGTGTCGTCAGGCCATCTATGATTTCGTCCATGTCTCCCTTAAGGAAACTGTCCAGTTTATATAGGGTAACGCCGGTACGGTGATCCGAAATTCTGCCTTGCGGGTAGTTATAGGTACGAATTCGCTCACTTCGGTCTCCGGAGCCGACTTGACTTTTACGTTGCTCGGATATTTCTTTGTTTTGTTCATTGATCATCAAGTCATATAGGCGGGACTTCAATACCTTGAAGGCCTTGTCTTTGTTTTTGATCTGAGACTTTTCATCCTGGCAGGTGACCACCAGTCCAGTGGGTACATGGGTCAAACGAACCGCGGAGTCGGTGGTATTGACGCTCTGTCCTCCGTTGCCGGAAGCCCGATACACGTCCACTCGAACGTCATTGGGATTCAGGTCCACTTCAACATCTTCCACTTCAGGCAAAACTGCCACTGTGGCCGCTGAGGTATGGATTCTACCACTGGCTTCCGTTTCAGGAACTCGCTGGACCCGGTGGACGCCGCTTTCGTATTTCAATCTGGAGAAAGCACCTTTCCCTTTGATCAAGACAACAACTTCTTTGATTCCACCGATTTCGGTATCATTTATTTCGATGATTTCAGACTTCCAGCGCATTTTTTCGGCGTACATCCGATACATACGCAAAAGCTCCATGCCAAATAGTGCGGCCTCATCGCCACCGGTACCGGCACGGATTTCTAAAATAACGTTTTTGTCATCGTTGGGATCTTTGGGCAACAGTAATTTTTGGAGATCCTCTTCCAACGGCGTCAGTTGATCCTGAAGGGAATATAGTTCTTCTTTGGCCATTTCCTTCAGTTCATCATCCATGCCACCTTCGTCCAGCATCTCCTTGGCACCCTTTAAATCTTCTTTGACTTTTCGGTATTCTTTGTATTTATTTACGATGGGTTCCATCTCAGCCATCTCTTTGATATGCTTCCGCCACAGGTTCTGATCCGCAATGATTTCGGGGTCGGAAACCTTGGCTGACAGCTCCTCATATTTGTCAGAAATGAACTCTAATTTATCAAACATTTATATCTCCTTAATGTTGTATCTCAATCGTATATTATATCATGCTTTGATATATAAAAAAACCGGAAATTGCTTTCCGGTTTCTGTATTCCTAGTCGATGTTGTACTTGTTTTTGAACTTTTCGACACGTCCGCCACGGTTCACAAACTTTTGCTGTCCTGTAAAGAACGGGTGGCACGCTGAGCAAACGTCGAGCCTTAAGTCACTTTCCATTGATTTTGTGACGAACTCGTTACCGCATGCGCAAGTTACTTTACATTCCTGGTACTTAGGATGGATTCCTTCCTTCATGCATATCACCTCTTTCCTGCTCAGGGTTGCCCCTTGCATAATTACCGCAAGTTCTATTGCAGCCTGTTTAATATATCATATTCACCCTTTGCTGGCAAGTGGTTTTTTGCGTCCAGCCAACTGGGCTACAACAGTCCGATCATTCTTTGCCAGATCCTTATATACGACGATTTCGTCGAAGACGCCCTGCTCCACTAACAATTTGACAACGGCCTTTGCTTGGTCATGGCCAATCTCCAGCACCAGCCATCCAGCTTTTTTTAAGTGCCCGGGAGCACCGGCAATAATCTTCTGGTAAAAATCCAGTCCGGTGGGTCCGCCATCCAGGGCTTGCTGAGGCTCAAATCGACGCACCTCATCTGCCAAGGTACCAATAATCTCCCTTGGAATGTAAGGAGGATTGCTGACAATCATCTCATATTTTTTATGTCCCAGGGGTACAAATAGGTCCCCAATCTGGACATCCATTTTGACATTGTTGCGCTTGATGTTGGATTGGGTCAGGGCTTTTGCTGCTGCGCTGTTATCGGTGGCTGTGACTTTCAGCCCAGGATTTCGCTTGGCCAGAGAAATACCGATGACACCACTTCCACAGCACAAATCCAGCACCGTCTTCACTTTGTTGGTGCGGATGATTTCCTCCGCCTTTTCTACAACAGTCTCTGTGTCGTGACGTGGGATCAATACGTCCTCCCGTACACCAAAGGTCAACCCCATGAAGTCCTGGGTGCCAGTAATGTGTTGCAGGGGCCTACGGGTTCCTCGGACTGCAATTAAGTCAAAGTATTGTTCGCAAATCCGGTCTTCCACAATGTCAGACCAATCCATAATAAATGTAGTACGATCGATGTTTTTCATAAAACAGTATAGCAACTCGGCATCCAGTTTGGGTTCCGGGCAGCCGGCTTTTTTTAATTGGGTTTCTCCCATTTTCACTAGGTCTTTTACGATTAAACTCATTTTTATTCCTTTTCTGTTTCCATTTCAATTGCTTGTGCTTCTATTTCCATCTCTTGTAGTTCATTGGTCGGTTTTTCCTCATCAATAATCCGACCTCCTAAATCACAAGGTCCTTCTCCCAAAGGCAAGGATTCATCGGTCACCGCTTTGATGGCGGCAATGGCCACTTCCAGTTGTTTGTCATCCGGCGCCGCGGTTGTCAATTTTTGCAAATATAGCCCCGGCAGACTCAGTAGCTTGACTAGCCAGCCATCGCTTCTCCCCGCCCATCTTAGCAGTTCGTAAGAAAGTCCGGCGATGAAAGGAATCAAAAGTAATCTGGAAAGGATTCGCCAAAGCAGGTCCGGCCAGCCCAATAAAGAAAACAACACCAGGCTGATGACCATGACGAACATGAGAAAACTAGTTCCACATCTAGGATGCAGTGTGTAATACTTCTGGCAGTTCTCTACAGTCAGCTCCTCGCCTTTTTCCAGACAGTGGATGCATTTATGTTCCGCCCCGTGATATTGGAAAACTCTATGGATTTCTTCCATGCGGGAAATCAAGAGCACGTATAGCACAAAGAGCACAATTCGAAGCACCCCTTCAGCTAGATTCAGTAGGATTTCATTTTCAGTGAAAAACTTGAGCCAGGAAATCGCTGCGGTGGGACCGATAATGAAAATTCCTACCGTAAATGCGATTGCCAAGATCACGGACAGGTAAATCATTATATTCCATGCGCCTTTTTTTCCGAATTTTGCTTCCAACCACAGGGTGAACCGGTCGGATTCCATGCCACCTTCCCCCTCGTACTTTTCCAGCACGTCCGCTGAATACATGAGGGTTTTGACCCCTTGCACCAAGGAGGCTACGAAAATTACAACGCCACGGATAATGGGATATTTAGCCCAGGGAGATGCGGGTGGCAGTGTTTCGTTTTTCATAAATAAGGACCCGTCAGGAAGACGCACCACGACGGCCGAGCGCTTTTCGCTCTTCATCATAATGCCTTCCATGACGGCTTGCCCACCGGTTTTGGTGGGACAGGCATCCTTGAGAAATATCTTTTTTAAATCCATATTACCCCTCTAACTTAATTTTTTTGATTAGCTGAATGAACTCAGCGTTATTTCTTGTGTGTGCTAAATGCTCAATGATGGCCTCGGTCACCTCCTGGGTGTCCCCGTTGCCAAGAGCGCGACGCATATACCAAATGGCTTCCATTTCAGCCGGGGACATGAGAAGGTCTTCCCTTCTTGTTCCCGATTTATTCAGGTTGATGGCCGGGAAAATTCTCTTCTCGGACAACTTTCTGTCCAAGTGAAGTTCCATGTTGCCGGTGCCTTTGAATTCTTCAAAAATGACATCATCCATTCTGCTTCCTGTCTCAATCAACGCGGTGGCCAAAATGGTGATACTGCCGCCTTCTTCCATCTTTCGAGCTGCGCCAAAGAACTTTTTAGGCTTGTACAGCGCCGCTGGATCCAGCCCTCCGGAAAGTGTTCTGCCGGATGAGGGAACCACCAGGTTATATGCCCGAGCCAGCCTTGTAATACTGTCTAGTAATATTACCACGTCTTTGCCATGTTCAACCAGTCTTTGTGCTCTGGCCAAAACCATTTCCGCCACTTTCACATGATGTTGCGGTTGTTCGTCAAAAGTTGAGTATATTACTTCGCCACCTACCAGAGACCGCTTCATGTCTGTGACTTCTTCTGGGCGCTCGTCCACCAACAGCACTATCATTTCCACTTCAGGATATTTTTTTTCAATGCTGTTGGCAATTTTTTTCAAGAGTACTGTCTTGCCAGCCTTGGGGGCGGCAACAATAAGGCCTCTTTGGCCTTTACCGATAGGTGCAACCAAGTCAATAACCCGGGTGGCCAAATCCTGGCTTCTTCCTTCTAAGGTCAGCCGCTGATTGGGAAAGATGGGGGTCAAACTGTCAAAGTCGGGACGTCTTCTGGCAACCCCTGGCTCATCTCCGTTGACCGTGGTTACAAAAAGCAATGCGCCGAATTTTTCTCCGGGATTGGGAATCCTACTGATTCCCTTTATCTTATCCCCTGTTTTCAGATTGAACCGTCTGATTTGGGAAGGTGACACATAAATATCCTTATCGCTGGTCAGAAAGTTATCAAAACGGAGAAAACCAAATCCTCCTTCAGCCAGGTCCAGAATTCCTTCTACTTCCGGTCTTTCCTCTTCAGAATATTCCTTTGTTTCCTGCGTCAATTGAGCGTCTGGCATCTGCTGAAGGTCTTGCAATACCTGGTTTTCTTGGGATGACTGGCTATCCTGTGATTCCAGAGTCATGTCCTCAAAATAATCGGGTTCTTGAAAAACATCTGCTATTCGTTCTTCTTGAGCTACGGCTTTCGCACGAATATCCGCTGCGGATCGTCTGACCACCGTAACCGGTTCTGTGCTCTGGGTTTCCCTCAATGCCAGTAAGGCGTCAATGATTTCCGCCTTCTTCATTTTTTCCAAGCCAGAAATACCAAAAGCAGCCGCAACCTGTTTTAGTTCGGCAATTTTCTTAGACTTTAATACTTGCTCTTCCATAGATTTGTCTTTCTTCTTAAGAGATATAATGACGATAACATTAGGAATGTGTATCAGACAGGTGTGAGCACCTGATAGAGTGTTTGATAATAGATGTAATATAACCTTTTTTATGGATTTTTGCAATAGGCGATTCTTCTTGACACGACTCCCCCAGAACTTTTATACTGTCTTTAGTGGAATATTCCACTGGTATTATATAAGCTAATAGGAGGGTTTCATTTATGGATCAGAACAATGCGCCTGTCGTACGCGTCGGAGAATGGGTAATTACTATTCTGCTGCTTGCAATTCCAATCGTCAATCTTGTGATGCTTTTTGTTTGGGGTTTCGGTGGTGGAGCAAACCCAAGCAAGTCTAACTTTGCCAAAGCAACCCTGATTTGGATGGCTATTGGAATTATTTTGACCATCATCTTCTATACAATTTTCGGTGCAGCGATGTTTGCGATGATGAGTGACTACGGCTATTAAGCGTATTGTGAAATAGCCTCATTCTTAAAAAGAAAAAGGCTGATTCCAACCTGTTTTCATTGGTTGGCGTCAGCCTCTTTATTTTTTTGAATTGTTTTGTTTATTTACTGTAGTTGTAGAAACCGATACCGGTTTTCATGCCAAGCTTGTTGCCGCGAACCATCTTGCGAAGCAGGGGATGGGCACGGTATTTGGGGTCGCCGAACTCAGCATACAACACATCCATGATAGCCAGGCAAACGTCCAGTCCAACCAGGTCGCCCAATGCCAAAGGCCCCATGGGGTGATTGGCGCCAAGTTTCATGGCATTATCAATACCTTCTGCGTCTGCAACACCGTCAGCCAGGATGCCGATGGCTTCATTGATCATTGGGATTAGAATTCTGTTCACAACGAATCCGGGTGCTTCGGCTACTTCCACCGGAGTTTTGCCCAAGGATTCGGTCAAGGCCAGAATCGTTGTCTTGGTTTCTTCAGAAGTTGCAAGTCCTTTGATGATTTCAACCAATTTCATTGCGGGAACCGGATTGAAGAAGTGCATGCCAATAATTTTGTCTGCTCTTCCGGTTGCGGTTGCGATTTCTGTAATGGAAAGGGAAGACGTGTTGGTTGCAATGATGGTGCCTGGTTTGCACAGCGCGTCCAGCTCTGCAAATAATGCTTTCTTTGCGACCATGTCTTCGGTGGCAGCTTCAATAATCAGGTCTGCATCAGCAACAATGCTGATGTCAGTTGAACCATGAATTCTGCTGAGCACTGCCAATTTGTCGTCAGCAGTAATCTTCTCTTTTGCTACCAACTTATCCAGATTCTTGGTTACTGTGGCCAGTCCTTTGTCAACGGACTCTTGTCTTCTGGCGCGAAGTACAACTTCATAACCGTTCTGAGCCAGTACTTGGATGATCCCTGCGCCCATTGTGCCGGTGCCTAATACGCCGATTTTTTTCATTTGTTTTCCTCCTTGTAAAAAGAAATATATTAAATTGATATTGTTAACATATATAAGGCTTTTGATTTGCTACTAATGAAATTTGATTATTGTAATTGTCAACGGTATTATATCAGTAATCTTTGCCTTTGAAAATCTATTTTCCCACTCTCAATTTTCTGATTTCTTCGATGGATTCTTTTTTGTATCGTTCCACACCGGGTTGATCGAAAGGATTTACCCCAAACATGGTTGCGGAAACGCCGCAGGATAATTCAAAGAAATAAATCAGTCTACCCATGTGGAACGCATCCTTTTTCGCTGCTGTTATGATGGTCATGGGAATTCCCGCTTTGGTGTGAGCTGCAATCACTCCCTTGACAAGACAATTATTTACCTGATGCATCGTCAGACCGTTTAAGTCGGCACCGGCAGATTCAGGAATTAATATATCGTTTTCAACCGCTTCGAAAAGAATCATTGTCTCAAAAACATTGGGGGTTCCTTCCTGCAGATATTGCCCCACCGAATGAAGGTCTCTGGTAAATGACAGCACGGTTGGGTAGATGCCTTTCCCGTCTTTTCCTTCACTTTCGCCAAACAACTGCTTGAGCCATTGGCCAAAAGTCTCCATGGCCGGGTCAAAACTCTCCAGCGCTTCAATGGTTTTTCCGGCCTCATGCAGGCAGACGCGAGAAATGGCATAAAGAATGGCTTCCCGATCCCATGCGGGATCAATGGCCATGGCTTCAGCGCCAGATAGCAGTGCTTTGATATCCACTCCGGCAACCGCTAAGGGAAATAGCCCAACAGGCGTCAGCACAGAGTATCTTCCCCCGATGTTATTCGGAACCGAGAAAGAAACATACCCCTTTTCATCAGTCTCTTTACGAAGTTCTCCTTCTTTTTCATCTGTAATAGCATAAATCCGGCTATTTGCTGCAGGTCCATATTTTTCATGCATGACTTCTTTAAGCACGCTGAATGCTATCAAGGTCTCTACTGTAGCACCAGATTTGGAAATGGTGCATATACAGGTTTCCTCTTTTCGTACCTGTTCCGAAATGTCCAGCAAGGTTGCGGCATCCAGATTGAATCCTGCAAAAACTACTCTTGGAAATCCATGGGGCATCGGGTTAAGGGCATCTAGCACCGCTTTCGCGCCTAAAGAAGAACCTCCAATTCCAAGAACCACAAACAGGTCGCATTTGGCCCAGACTTCCGCTGCAATATTAAGCATTGTCTCAATGGCCTCTTGGTCTTGCTCCAGCGGTAAACGAACCCACCCGGTAAAAGGTTCTTCTCCGGACCAGAGCCGATCCATGGCCTCTTCAGCTTGGTTTCGTTTTTTTCTTAGGCATTCTTCCGACAATCCGGTTTTGGATGTGTCAATCTGTATCCCCATTTTTCACCTCATTATGCATTAAATAGGCAGTACCCAATTTATTATCTGCATCCAGATGGGAATCGTTCCCATGGACATTACTGTTGTAAAGAAAATGATTTTACTTGCCATCAGTGCATCTTGGCCTTCCTGCTGAACAAGCACCGAGACAATCGCCGCGGTGGGCAGTGCGCTGGCGATAATCAGGATTCCCTTCATGACCGGGTCAATGGGCAGGAAAACCACTGCAAGCATTGAAATCGCCGGGATCAATAGCAATTTAGCTACTGCGGATTCCCAGACAATTCGATTTCGAAATAAATCTAAAAAATTGGTTCCCGCGAGGGTGGCACCGATAAACATCATAGCCATAGGCGTTGCGATGTTTGCCATATATTCAAGGTAGACTCCTACCGGATTATTCAGTGATATGTGGCTGAAGCAAATAATAAAACCTGCTACCATGGCCAAAATATTTGGGTTGATGATAAGTCTGATGGTTACAGACCATGCCTTGATTCTAATTTCTTGGAAACGTTCACTTTTACTTTTATGTTCTTTTTGTTCACCGGAGTTGGTCGGTTTGCGACGAAGGTTGTATAGTCCGTAGGTGAATGCGTACAGGTTTAGGGCGATGTTGTGTCCCATAATAAGGAAGAGTCCTTCCTGGCCGAAAAACAGAAGTGCGATAGGGAATCCCATAAACCCATTGTTGGGGGCGGCCATGGACAATTCTGCCACGGCTGCCACCCGGTGTGGGTATTTCAGGCCCTTCACAAACAATCTTGCGCAAAGGGCATACAATACAAAGAGCCCACAGGACAGTAATGTAATTAAGAGAAGTTGGACGGCTAATCCGGATGTCATGTCAAGTGTGCCAATTTTGTAAACCAAAAGACACGGAAAAGCAAAATAGGATATAAATGTATGCAATCCGTCTGCCATTCCCTGATTTATGACCTTAACCTTTCTCAGGAAATATCCCGAGAAGACCAATGCAAATAATACAAAAAACTGTCCGTACATGTTGTTATCCAAAGTATAAATTGGTGGTAACGTATTCTGGGTCGCAGGTCACATCAATGCCCATGGCATTCAATATCTGCTCATCCCGGTCGCTGAGGATTGCGGAGCAATGCGCACGGCATCCACGCAGTAGCGGGAGTTTTTTTGCCGCCATTTCAGCGGAGGGGTTATTGATTGCAGACACTGTCAGGGCATTGAGGATTTCTTCAGCGCTCAGGCTAAACCGTTCCTGGCACAGGACTTCTTTTTTTAGGTCCTGAATGCCGGTCAGCACATGAGGTGAAATAAGATGAACCTCATCAGACATGCCGGAAAGCAGTTTAATGCCATTGAGTATGACTGCAGCTGCGGCCACCATTCTTCTTGAGCTCCTACCTGTGATGGTTCTTCCATCGGGAAGTTCCAGCGCCATGACCACAACATTCTCATATTTGCTGTCTAGTCCTCTTTTGTGTTCCGCGTATTCTCTCGCAAATGCAACCACTTTGCGGTCTTCAGTATGCAGGTTCAATTCATCCATCAGTAGCTTGGATCGTTCCACCGATCCTTCGTCAATCTTGCCTTTTTTGTAGTCACAAAGCGCAATCAAATAACGACGGATAATCTCCTGTTTGGCGGCATCTCTGCAAGCTTCGTCATCGATGATGCTGAAGCCTGCGCGATTGACTCCCATATCCGTGGGAGACATATATTCGGATTCCTGTCCGGTGATTTTTTCGATGATACGTTTGATGACAGGAAAAACTTCCAGGTCCCGGTTATAGTTGATGGCGGTTTCACCATACGCTTCCAGGTGGAAGGAGTCGATCATGTTCACGTCCCGAAGATCTGCAGTTGCAGCCTCATAGGCCACATTGACAGGATGCTTCAAGGGCAGATTCCATATAGGAAATGTTTCAAATTTGGCATAACGAATTTTGATTCCCCGTTGGTTGTCGTGGTAAAGCTGGGAAAGGCAGGTGGCTAGCTTACCGCTGCCGCCCCCCGGACCGGTGACCACTACAAGGGGTTTGGTTACTTCCACATAAGGATTTGCGCCATAGCCCTCTTCGCTGACGATGGTGTCCACATCTGTGGGATATCCTTTTGTAAAAGTATGTTTGTATGTTCTAATTCCACGTCGTTCCAACTTGTTGATGAACATATTCACCGACGGGACGTCCTGATATCGGGTGACAACTACGCTATTGATGGATAGGTCATATCTTCGAAACACGTCAATCAACCGAAGCACTTCCAAATCGTAGGTAATCCCGAAGTCCTGCCGGGTTTTGCTGGTAGCAATATCTCCGGCATAAATGCAGAGAATGATTTCTGCCTGGTCTCTAAGCTTTTGAAGCAGTTTGATTTTGGCGTTCTCATCAAAGCCCGGCAGGATTCTCATGGCATGTCTGTCGTGAACCAGTTTGCCTCCGAATTCCAGGTAAAGCCGTTCGCTGTTACCCTGGTTGATTCTCTCGATGATGTACCTCGACTGCTCCTCGATGTACTTGTCTGCGTCGAAGCCGATTTTTTGCTTCATTGTTCACCTCCATTTATTACAATAAAAAATAACGAATCAAGTTTAAAATATTCCGCCAATCATGATCAGCGATGTGACTAGCAGTGCGCCGATTAAAACCAACGCCACTACTTGTACCCATTTTTGGTTGGTGTGCATGTTTTCCTCCTATACAATTTCTAGTTCCAGCCTGCTTCTTCCTTCACTTATGCCTGCCAGGCTAATGTCATAATCAATGGCCAAATGACCCTTTTTATCCTTATTGAGTTTGTTTTCGACTTGTGTTGTAAGGACTTCCATTTTGACCGGCCCGTATGGGGTGTCAAACGATCCGGAATATCTTTTTCCCTTTTCGAAAAGGATTTCGGTTCCTTCTGCAAGGCCCGCCCCTTTTCGGGTCATTCTGACCACGTCTCCGGTCACAGACATCTGGGTGATGCAACCTGGCATGCCTGAAAGTTCCGACTCCTCATAGGACAGCACAAGCGTATCTCCACGGGTTGTTAGTTTTCCTTCTGTGATGAACTGAACCTGTTCCTCCTGGGATTGTTCGTTTTCACTGTTGCTATAAAGCTGTTTTCCTGTAATTTTCAGGGTGATGTCTTTCATTCTTTCTCCTTCAACAAGTCTCTTATTTCAGCCAGAAGTTCAATCTCGCTGGGGCCCTCCACAACAACCGGTTCTTCTTTTTTTGCAAACAAACCGGCTTTGGTACCAATTTTAACCACCATAAAAATGGAAAAAGCGATGATAAGAAAGTCGATGCACGTTTGGAGGAAATTGCCGTACGTTATGGATGCCTCCCCTACAGTTGCTTTCATATCTACCAAGTTGGTTCCACCAATGATAACACCAACCAACGGCATAATAATATCTGCAACAAGTGAAGTTACAATCTTGCCGAATGCCCCGCCGATGACCACGGCAATGGCCAGGTCCACCAAATTTCCTTTGAATGCAAAAGCTTTAAAGTCCTTCCACATGTTGTTCTCCTTTCTCAATATATTTTCTTATCCCAGCTTCCAATTGTGCCAGCTGGGCTTCTACCATACCTGCCTCTTCACCTTTGGCGAACAGATAAATTTTGAGTTTCGGTTCTGTCCCAGAAGGTCGAATCACAAAGCTCGTGCTGTCGCCATAGGCAAACTCCATAATATTTTCTTTGGGCAACCCGGTTGGTTTCATGCCGACTGACATGGAGCAACTTGTACCATTCCCCAAAAAATGAATATAGCCTTCAAGATAATCTGTGACTCGAATTGCTTTTTTGTCCAGAAATTCTTCCCTTTGCTCATCGCGAAACCGCTCCATGATAGCTTTCATGATGTCGATACCTTTGGCTCCTTCAAATTCAAAGCTAATCACTTTTTCTCGGAATATGCCGTACTTGAGATAGATTCCCTCCAGTGCCTTGGTAAGCGAAACACCTTTGCGTTTGTGATACGCCGCCATCTGACAAAGTAGCAATACAGCGCCAACTGCATCCTTGTCTCGTACATACGGATTGGCCAAAAATCCATTACCCTCTTCAAATCCAAAGAGGAATCGGTCGATTTCGCCATCCTTTTCTAGTTGTGTCATGATATTCCCAATGTACTTAAATCCTATCAGCGTTTTTTTAATTTCTCCCCCAATCGGTTCCACCATGGCGTCCACCAAAGGTGTGCTTACTATGGTTCTTATCACAAGAGGATTGGGTGGCATTTTTTTGGTCTTCATCATATAGTCCAATAGGAGTGCTGCCATTTCATTCCCTGTCAGCACTCTGTATCCCAGCGGTTCATTCTGACTTGCTCCAACTAGCTCATAGGGTATGGCCATGCCTACTCTGTCAGAATCGGGATCTGTTGCAAGAATCAGGTCCGCCTTCACCTCGTCGGCAAGACGCATTGCAAGATGGTAAACCTCGGGAAGTTCAGGGTTGGGGTTGGGGCAGGTGGGAAAGTCTCCGTCCGGTTTCTTTTGCTCAGTCACCACATGGATGTTGCTTAGACCCCCACGGGAAAGTGTGGTCCAAACCGGTCCCAGTCCGGCACCATTCAGCGGTGTATACACTAGGTTCAACATCGACAAATCTTCTCCGGTTGACAAGTCCATGACTGCCTGGAGGTAAGCTTCTTCTATTGTCTCAGGAATATATTGGCAAGTGCCTGTCAGTGCCTCTTCAAATGGAACGGCTTTGGGGCCATTGAAATAATCAACCCTATTGATTTCAGCAAGGATTTCATCAGCGGTGACAGAAAGGATTTGTCCACCATCAGATCCGTAAACCTTGAATCCATTATATTCTTTTGCATTGTGACTTGCTGTAATCATGATGCCCATTTGGCATTCCAGATGCCTGGTTACAAACGACAATGCAGGCACCGGCATCATCTGCCTGAAAATCCAAACGCGAATTCCGTTGGCTGCCAAAACCGAGGCTGTGACCTCAGCGAAAAGTCTGGAGTTTCTACGGCTATCATAACTGATTGCCACAGCAGGGGAATCAGTAGCAGGGGCTTCTGCAGCAGCTGCCGCAACGATGGTACTGTCTGTTGTAGCTGTGGCCGAACGTTCCTTCAGGTAATTGGCAATACCTTGGGTCACACGTCTTATGACGACTTCATTCATCCGGTTGGTTCCCGGTCCCATGATACCACGCAATCCGGCAGTGCCAAATTCAAGGTCCCGGTAGAAAGCTTCATATACTTCTTCCTCGTTGGCCCCCATTTTAATCAAATCTTCTTTGATAATCGGCTCCATCTCTGGTCTATTTAACCAATTGTCATATGTTATTCGGTACTTATCATTCATATTTTTTCCTCCAAAACACCGTACCATTTTATCACAGAAGCACTTAAAAAAAAACCCTCTATCCGAAGGGGAAGGAGGGCTCTTGGTGCTATATGTTGTCTTCTTCTACTAATTTTTTGAGTCGGTCAATGTGCACATCCGCTGCTTTTCTGGCTTTTTCGGTATCTCCTGTCACAATTGCGTCGTAGATGACTTTGTGTTCCCTAGGCATTTTCTCTGCCCGTTTGAAGTCGTCATAGTAAAGGTAGCGGAAGCGTAGAACCAGCTCTTGCAGCTGTTCTATCATATGAACCAGCATTTTGTTACCACTGCCTTCTACAATCAGGTGATGAAATGCAGTGTCGTATTTGATCATATCCGGCGTGTTGTTCTCGACGACTGCCTTATTGTATGAGTCGGCAATCTCGGCCAATTTCTTTTTTTGTTCATTGGTCATTCGCAGGGCGGCATAATGTGCTGCAAGCCCCTCCATATTCTGTCTAACTTCCAATATGTCCACCATGTCTTTGGTGGAAATTTGGGAAGCATATGCACCCTTTCTGGGTTCAATGGTCACAAGACCTTCTTTTTCAAGCTTGCGGATGGCTTCACGAATGGGGGTTCTGCTGACACCCATTTCTTCGGCCATTTCAACTTCCATCATACGCGTTCCCGGAACAATCTGCCCTTTAAGAATTTGCATTTTAAGTTCTTCATATACGATCTCCCGAAGGGGTCTGTGATTTTGAATATCTAGGTTAAGCATGATATTTTCTCCTTATGGTGTCGTCTCTGTGAGAAACGTCTCCCGATTGATGGTTTTCATTTCAGCGTATACTTTTGAAGCATCCGCTTCTGTCTTATAAAAACCAAATACAGTGGGACCGCTGCCACTCATTAGCACGGCAGTGCCTGGACAAGTCTCCGTCATTTTGTTCTTTGTATACACGACCATATCATACATTTTTAAAGTATAAAATTCAAGCACATTCAACATATTTTTTTCAATCAATTCCCAGTTTTCATTCTGAAGGCCGGATATCAGCTGGCTTGTGTCGGGACGTTGTAAAATTTCTTCTTGGCGTAGCCTTTGGTATACTTCCCGCGTAGACACGCTGATGGGCGGCTTGCTAAGTACAACAAAGGCCTGCAATCCTTTTAATGGCCTCAGTTCCGTTCCGATGCCTGTTGCCAGGGCGCACCCCGCTGCCAATGGATCTCCTTCAAATTTATCTTTCAACCGTGGATCATGGGCGGCCTGCCCCATGATGCAGAAAGGAACATCAGCCCCCAGTTCCTGTCCAATACGGCACAGTTCTCCAACCGTAAGCCCCAGGTTCCATAGCTGGTTTATGGCATGGAGCACCGCTGCACCATTGCTGCTCCCCCCCGCCAATCCTGCTGCAACAGGAAGTCGTTTTTTTATGTCAATCCTGATTAATCCTTGCCTATTTTTGGAAAAACTTTCTGCCATTAATCGGGCAGCCTTGGTGGCCAGATTTCGGTCATCCACCGGTAAATAATGCCGATTTGTTGAGCACTCTATGGATATTTCACCGCGGTTATTGGGAATCCATTTCACTGCCACATCATCGTGTAGAGCGACTTGTTGCATGACCATTTCCACCCGGTGGTATCCGGATGGCAACTTTTCCAGCACATCGATGGACAGGTTGATTTTTCCATAGGATTGAATGGCAATCATTTTCATGCGCGAACCTCTTAGCAATGCTTCCCTGTAAACAAAATGGGCGGAAAGCCGCCCATTTTAGTATATTACTTATTTCTTTTTCTTACCCTTTTTGGCACCTTGCTGCTGCTTTCTTTCCTGTCTGGCTTTTTCAGCGGCGGCTTTTTTGGCGGCGATGGCAGCTTTGCCTGTCTTGTATTTCCCACCACCTGTAGAAATGGGTCTTGCCTTTGAAACTCTCATGTTGTTGGAGATAATTTCTACTTTGTTTTCTACAACATGTCTCTGTTTCTTAGCCTCTTTTTGGGTTTGTTTTTCTTTTTTCTTTTGTTCCATAGCGACAATTTCTTCTACTGTCTTGCCGGTTTCTTTGGCAACCTTATATGGATTAATCACTTCTTCTTTTTTAACCTTTGCTTTTTCGGCTTCTTTTTTGGCTGTCCTTGAGCTGAAGTAAACCATACCCACTACCATGACGCCCATCATGACCATACTTGAAGTCATGCTGGTGGACGGATTCAGCGTTTCGAAGGTGACTTTTTCTTCTTTGCCAAGCAATGTGCCGTCGGCAGCAGAAACATCAGCGCCAATGGTTAAAGTATATTTGGTGCTGCCTTTTATGACCGCACCGTTGGCCGTATCCGCTAGCACCAGTACGATATGTGTGTCTTTTGGATTGAACACAACACGAATCGGCACTTCTTTGCCTTTGGCATCAACCAGTTTAAACTGCTTCATATTATCAGATTCATATTTGTCCGAGTAAACACTTTGTGTAAACTCGACTTTAACTCCCATGTTGTCGATGGCCATGCCGGTCTCGCCATCTTTGGGAGAGGTGGCGTCAACTGAGAAAGGTGCTGCAAAAGCAAAGCTTGTGCTTACTATGATGAGCAACAATACAAGGCTGAACAGTGCGCCTATTTTTTTCATAATATCGTGTCCTCCGATTTCTTGTTTCTTAGTGTAATGAAAAAGTCCTGCATCATGGATCTGCATAGTTCTTCCATCATACCGAATTCCACCACCGGGTGGTGATTCAGTTTGGGATTTCCTGTGACATCCAGCACCGTTCCGCAGGCCCCCGCTTTGGAGTCCCTTGTTCCGATCACAACTTTGGTCAGCCGAGCCAATATGATGGCACCGGCGCACATGCTGCAAGGCTCTGTGGTTACATATAGGGTACAACCTAAAAGACGCCAACCGCCCAAATTTTTAGCAGCATCCTGGATTGCCAGGATTTCCGCATGGGCTGTGGGGTCCTTCGAACTTTCAGTCCGGTTATGGCCCCGGCCGACGATTTCCCCGTCTTTTTCGATTACCGCCCCAATGGGCACTTCTCCCATGTTTAAGGCCAGTTGAGCCTCTGCCAAGGCATGTTTCATCATCTTTTCCATATACCGTATGATATTATCATACTTTTGTCCATCATTCAACATTTATGTGCACGGATACTTGCAATTTGAACCCTTGTTTAGTATGATAATTCCAATAGGAACAGCGAGGGGAACCTTTATGATAATGGATATTTTAGTCGGCCTGATTCTGGTCGGCGCCATGGTGCATGGATTACGAAAAGGATTCATCCATACCTTTATCCACACCATCGGATGGATTTTGGCTTTGGTGCTTGCATATATTGCGACCCCATTTGTGAAAAGACTCTTAATGGGGGAGACAACCCTATACGATTCTATGAGGGCTGACTTTGCTCAACGATTCAGAGAATCTCTCCCCACAACGCAATCTTCTTTTGAAAGCTTGCCGGCCAACATCGGAGATGCCATTGGAGATAAAGTCACCCAGTTGACCGAAAGCGTTGTGCAACAAACTGCGACGGCTTTTGCCGGGTTGGCTTTCACCATTATAGTGTTTGTCGGATTGGTTGCCGTAATCAAAATCATTTTGTGGTTGGTCCTCCGTTTGTTGTCTAAGGATTATAACGATGGATTTATAAATTTCTTCGATGGGCTGTTTGGCCTCATCTTCGGGCTTTTCAAAGGACTCCTGATGGCTTTCATATTCCTGGCGGTACTGCTTCCGGTTTTGAATATTATTTCACCGGACTATACAACATTCGTGA
>JBGSVW010000007.1:0-99885 GCA_041752735.1 Anaerovoracaceae bacterium
TTTTTTCTTTACTGATGAAGTCGGTAACTTCAATAACATCCCCAATGGCGTAAATGTCAGGATCTGATGTGAGTAGGTTTTCATCCACCACAATGCCACCGCGGGCATTGAGTGTAAGCCCTGCCTCTTTAGCTAATATGCTGTTGGGCCGAACTCCGATAGAAAGTAGCACCAATTGGGTTTCAATCTCTTTGCCGGAGCTAAGCTTGATTTTTATCCCACTGGCTGTATCTTCAAATCCGGCGACACCATCCTCCAGGATTAATTCTGTGCCGCTGAGAATCAGGTGTTCCTGAACCAGTTGCGCCATTTCATAATCCAGCGGTGCCATGACCTGATTGAGCATCTCAACAACTGTCACACGGCTTCCAGCCAACTGTAAGTTCTCGGCCATTTCCAGACCAATGAAACCTCCACCGATGACAACCGTTTCTCGAATATTTTCCTTTTGAATCTTTTCTCGGATTAAATCTGTGTCGGGAATAGTCCAAAGGGTCATCACCTTATCAGAATCAATGCCAGGCAATGCCGGGCGGATTGGAGAAGAACCGGTGGAAATTACCAAGGTGTCATAACCCTCAGTATATACTTCGCCGGTATCAACTTTTTTGATGGTTACAGTTTTTGCGCTTCGGTCAATGGAGGTCACTTCATTTTTAATACGAACGTCAACGTTAAAGCGCCCCTTCATTTTTTCGGGCGTTTGCAGAAGCAATGCATCCCGATCCGAGATGACATCACCAACATGGTACGGAAGACCGCAATTGGCATATGAAATGTAATCGCCCCGTTCCAGCAGAATGATGTTTGCGGTTTCATCCAACCGCCTCAATCGGGCTGCAGTACTTGCACCGCCTGCCACACCACCGATAATGACAATTTTTTTGCTCATAGCTGCTCCTGTCTGAATGCTTTGCATTCCTGAAATGATGTTGTAAAATGATTTCGAATTAATTTATACTATCGTTTGAGAAGAATTACATCTACTCAAAACTAGCTTACAATGTTATAGTATATCTATCAATCAACAAGACCAGGGAGGCCATGATGATCCAACATGATAATATTTCGTTTCTGAAAAGTAAATTTGCCTTTATTTCCCGCCTCAGTAAGGCGGAACAAGAAGAGTTATTTGCTAACACTTCTCAGATCTCATATAAGAAGGCGCAGAACATTCATAGCGCTGAAAACGACTGCATTGGTGTGCTCTTAGTTAAATCCGGTGAACTTCGAGCTTATATTCTTTCCGAAGGAGGAAAGGAAGCCACCCTGTATCGGCTTTATCCCGGTGATGTCTGCATTTTGTCAGCTTCCTGCCTGATGCATAACATTACGTTTGATGTGTTTATAGATGCTGAGATTGATAGTGAAATCCTGCTTGTTGGCGCAGGCGTCTTTGCAAAATTACAGGATTCCAACATATACGTAGAAAATTTTGCCCTTTCCGTCATGGTGGACAAATTTTCAGATGTAATGTGGGCTATGGAACAAATCCTTTTTAAAAGTTTTGATAGTAGATTGGCCACATTTTTGCTGGATGAATCTGCAAAACGTGGGTCGGATCGCATTGACCTGACCCACGAGCAAATCGCAAAATATATGGCCAGTGCCAGGGAAGTAGTTTCCCGTATGATCAAGTATTTCGAAAAAGAAAAACTTGTCACGCTACATCGGGGTGGATTGACCATCACCGATAAGGCTGGGCTTCGGAAACTAATTTAGTCCGGCGATTTCTTATTTGTTGAGCATTTTTAGAATGGATGCTTTTGGGTGAGCGCCAACAATTTTATCTCGAACTTGACCATTTTCGAATACGATCAAAGTCGGGATGCTCATAACGCCATATTTCATTGCAAGTTCCTGCTCTTCATCCACGTTGATTTTGCCCACTTTGGCATCAGTGACTTCCTCTGAAATTTCTTCCACAACCGGACCAACCATTCTACAGGGACCGCACCAAGCTGCCCAAAAGTCTACTAATACCGGTTTGTCGGAATTCATAACTTCTGCTTCAAAATTTGCCTTTGTGATTTTTAATGTTGCCATATTGTTACCTCTTTCTATGTATTGGTTTTATTATATACTAATCTTATACTCATTAGTATAACGATGCAACATTGGACACTCTGTAACTTTGTCACATTTATAACAATATATTTTTAACAATGTAATTGGGAGGTTAAAAAATGAATCGACACGAGGATGCCAGAGGCAAAAAAATTATTTTTGTAGCAAGCTGCCTGCTAAATACCAACAACAAGGTGAAGGGTTTAGCCAGATACCCGGGGATGTGTAAAGAGGTTTTTGATACGCTCTACGACAACGACTTGGGTATTCAACAGATGCATTGCCCAGAAACTCTTTACCTGGGTATTGCAAGATGGTGGCAAACGAAAAATCTTTATGATAGTCATGGATTTCGCACTTTTTGCCGGAGTCTTGCCGTAGATGTAGTCACCTATATGGAAGAATATATCCGGGAAGGCTATCAGACCGTAGCCGTGCTCAGCTGTGATGGATCCCCGACTTGTGGTGTAACCATTACCAGTTGGGATAAAGAATGGGGTGGCAGTCCAGTAGATTTGGATTATGGCGCTGCCCTTATTGAAGGGGAAGGCGTTTATATGGAAGAGTTAAAAAAAGAAATCACTTCTAGGGGAATCCCAATGCCTCCGTTCTATGGATTGGCGTTGGATGATGCTTCCGCCGATATGGATAAAATCATTGGAGATTTTCGTACATTTATTAAGAAAATTGCCAATGACAAATAAAGTTTTATCAAAAGGGCAACCCGTTGGGGGAAGCCCTTTTTTTATATAAAAAAACGTCCCGAGTTGCTTGACAACGAAAATGGAGCGGAATATAATGCAGTAAATAATGTTCATAATATCAACAAAGTGTTCAAAATATGAACCTAAGGAGGCTGAACATGAATAAACCAAAAGGGCTAAAAAAAGGTGATACCATTGGAATCGTATCACCCGCCAGCCCATCCGAAAACAAAAGCGAGTTGGTCAGGTGTATTCAATGGTTGGATCAACACGGATACAACGCAGTTGTCGGCAAAAATGTAAACAAAACCAAAGGGTTTACCGCAGCTTCCGAAGAAGAACGTGCCGAAGATCTAAATGAAATGTTTGCCCGACCAGATGTGGATGCTGTATTTTGCACCCAGGGCGGCTATGGCGCTGCCCAACTATATAGGCATCTGGATTTCCAACTGATACGCAAGAATCCCAAAATCTTTACAGGATTCAGCGATATTACTTCTTTACATCTTATGTTTAATAAATTTTGTAATTTTGTTACCTTTCATGGCCCCGGCATAGCCCGTTTCAATTCTGAAGAACTAACCGATTATACTATGACGCAATTTTTCAAAGCTGTTGAATCCGGCTCGTCGTTAGGCAGAATCCCATTAGCAGACGAAAAAAAATGGTTGAACACCTTCGGAAAGGGTGCCGTAGAAGGCACGCTGATCGGGGGGAATTTAACATTACTGTGTGCTAGTCTGGGAACTCCTTTCGAGCTGGACTGTAAAGGTAAGATTTTATTGATTGAAGAGGTGGAAGCTGAACCATGGAACATTGACCATATGCTTTCACATTTAAGAAATAGTGGAAAACTGGCTGATGTAGCCGGTATTGTGGTGGGGGAATGTAAGGATTGCGTTCCATTCAAATACAATCCCGGTTATTTATGCGATACAGGACTGGAAGATGTGCTGGAATACTATCTTACACCGCTGGGGATTCCGGTGCTTTCCGGATTACCCCTTGGACACACCAAAGATTTGGCGACGTTGCCTCTTGGTGTCAAGGTTCGGCTGGATGCTGATAAAAAAACCTTTGATGTTCTGGAGAGTGGTGTCATTTAACCTGTTGATTCAGGGAGACGTGAGTCAACCCTGAAGGGAAGAGAGGAAAAGAATGAAAAAGAAACTAACAGCTGTGATTCTATCTACAGTCATGGTGTTCACCATCGGTGTCGGTTTTGGGGGCTGCGGGACAGAAAAAACTGGGATGGTCATTGGAACCGGTGAATTTGTAGATACGCTGAATCCATTTACGGCCTGGGCCATGACGAGCTCAGAGGTTTTCAATTTAATCTATGACCCATTGGTCCGTTACGATGAAAACCTGGCCAGTGTGCCTTGTCTGGCGGAAAGCTGGGAAGTCAGTGATGACCAACTGACTTGGACATTTTCACTTGCCGAAGCCAAATGGCATGACGGCGAGGATTTCACTTCCGAGGATGTGAAATACACCTACGAACTTTTTATGACAGAAGCAGGCGCGGCCTCCTTTTATGGCAGCTATCTAACAGGTATAGAAACCATAGAGTGCCCAGATGACCGAACAGTGGTGATTACAACAACAGAGCCAAAAGCCAATATGCTCCAAAACACAACACCAATTCTGCCTGAACACATTTGGAAAGAGGTTGGAGAAGACGGCATTCAGACTTATACCAATGATTCGCCTGTGGGAACCGGCCCTTATCTCTTTGGGGAAATGGGTGATGGTACGCTAACACTGCTATTGAATGAAGATTACTTTTCCACACCGGGGAAAGTCCCCGCATATTCTTTTGTGGAATATAAAAACAGCGACAGCGCTGCACAGGCTTTGAAAACCGGTGAAATTGATGCGGCATTGTCTCTTAACGCGGCACAATTATCCCAACTGGAAGAGGAAGACGGAATCGATGTGATTTCCGGACAAATACCGGGATTCATGCAAGTGAGCGTCAATGTTTCCACGGAATCGGACGCGACAGGGGATCCGTTGCTACAGGACGTTCGAGTTCGACATGCTATTGAATTTTGCATCGACAAGCAAAAGGGTCTGGACATGGCATTTTCCGGTGCGGGTACTTTGGGAACCACGCTAATCAACGCCTCAGATCCCTATCATTGGGAACCGACAGCCAGTTTGTTCCGGGGATATGATTTGGAAAAGGCTCAGCAGATATTGGATGATGCCGGATACAAAGATACCGATGATGACGGCATTCGTGAAGACGCTGCCGGTAATCCACTTAGCTTTGAACTCATTAGTATTGCTGACAATACAGAAGATGTAAAATATGGCCAAATCATAAAAGCAGGTTGTGCAGAAGCAGGCATAGGCATTGATTGTGTAACCATGGACAGCGGTGCCTTAAGCGACAAAATCTATGCATATGATTATGATTTGTTCATCTGGGGTTGGGGAGCAGATGTGGATCCGGGGGCTATTCTAGCCGTATTGACCACAGACTACGGTAATGAACCGGGTTGGTCCAATGCAAGATATGATGAACTATTCTTAGAGCAGGCTATCACCATGGATCAAGCCGAAAGAACAGCGATGGTACAGGAAATGCAACAGATTGCTTATGAAGAAGCGCCGTATATTGTGCTGCTTTATGATAATAGCATTCAGGCAATCCGCTCCGATAAGTGGGAAGGTTACATTCAAATCCCACAAAACGGATGCTATTTCCTGAATATGTCCATCGTAAATTATATGAATATGCAAGCAAAATAAACACCTTTTTGATGCGAAGGCAAGGCATCCGCCTTGCCTTCAAACTATAATGAGGCAAAAATGAGACGAAATTATATTTTAAAAAAGACCCTATATGCCGTCATCACAATATTAATTGTGTTGGTGTTCAATTACGTTCTGTTTCGGGTGTTGCCCGGCGATCCGCTGGCTATGATTATGCGTAATCCCAAAGCGACACCGGAAATGATTGAAACCATCCGTATTTTTTATGGCTTAGATCAGCCTTGGTACACTCAGTTTGTCATCTATTTCCAAAACTTATTCCAAGGTGATCTGGGCATGTCCTTTATTTATAAGAAGGACGTGACCGCAGTCATTGTGCCAAGAATTCTACCGACTGTATATTTATTGGGGCTGGCTGAAATTCTGGCAATTGCAATTGGCGTTTTGCTTGGGATTATCGCAGCTTCTAGGAGGGGGACACGAATCGATGTGGGGACTCTTGGATTTTCCTTGGTTACCTATGCGATGCCTTCATTTTGGCTAGGTATGATTATGGTCTCCATATTTTCTGTGGGTTTGCATTGGTTTCCGGTTGGAGGTATGGAAAGCCCCGGGATGGCCTTTGCGGACTTAGGTTCCAGGCTTGTAGATATCCTGCATCACAGCATCCTACCAATTATAACTATGAGCATTTTGCTCATTGGGGAGTACGCTTTAACCATGCGAAATACGTTGATGGATGTTTTGTCGGAGGATTACATCACTACTGCCAAGGCAAAGGGATTTGGAGAAAAATACATCCTACGCAAACATGCTGTACCCAATGCCATGCTGCCAATGGTCACCATCGTGGCGATGAATTTAGGGCTGGTGGTTGGCGGCGCCATTCAGATTGAAACGATTTTTTCCTGGCCCGGGCTTGGCACATTAATGTATGCGGCTCTGACTGCCAGAGATTACCCGCTGTTGCAGGGATTGTTCCTGCTGATTACAGTCAGTGTGGTGATCGCAAATTATATTGCAGATCTAACTTATACATATATTGATCCCAGAGTGAAAGAATAGGAGGCGGCGAAATGAGCAGCATTAAAACACAAATGCGAAAACGCAAAATCAAAGCTTTCCTGGGCAGTATCTACAGGAACAAAATGGCACTTGCCGGTACAATGATTCTTTCATTCATCATATTGGTTGCCATATTTGGCCCTATGTTTATGCCATTTTCATCTTTAGATTTTGGCGAAGTAGAGGACATGCTACAACCACCCAGTAAAGAACACTTCCTTGGCACCGATGATATGGGTCGGGACGTCTTGGCCAACCTGATGTCGGGGGCAAGGATTTCCCTCTTGATTGGTAGTCTGGCTACTTTGATATCCATGGGCATTGGCACGTTGGTGGGAATCGCTTCCGGTTATTTTGGAAAAGCCATTGATACCATTTTAATGCGTCTGACTGACTTTTTTCTAGTAATCCCCTGGTTGCCGTTGATGATGGTATTAGCCGCTATCTTGGGAACCAGCATCTGGAATATTATCTTTGTTATCGGAATTACAAGCTGGGCAGGTACAGCAAGAGTTGTACGGGCTCAAACCCTATCCGTGAAAGAAAGACAATTCGTAGAACGGACGGTTTCCCTTGGTGCAGGTAGCTGGCATATTATGGTGAGACATATTCTACCTAACGTGTTCCCACTAATATTTGCCAATACGGTGCTAATCGCAGCAACCGCCATATTATCTGAAACCACCTTGAGTTTTCTGGGACTTGGAGACCCAACCCAAGCAAGTTGGGGGATGATGCTCCATTATGCCTTTGAAAGCGGTGCCGCCAGCTCCAATGCGTATTGGTATTATTTGCCCCCCGGCATCTGCGTCGTGATGGTGGTTATGTCCTTTGCGTTGATGGGCTATGCATTTGATGAGATTATGAATCCGAAATTTAAGGAAAGATAAAATGAAATTATTAGAAGTAAAAAATCTACAAACTTATTTTACGATTTCCCAGGGCGTGGTAAAGGCTGTGGATGGGGTCAGTTTTGACTTGGAATACGGGGAAACCCTTGGTCTTGTGGGTGAATCCGGCTGCGGAAAAACGACAAGTGCGTTGTCTATTGCTCAGCTTTTGCCTAAAGAGGGGAAAATCGTCGGAGGAGAAATCTTGCTGGAAGGTGAGGACCTGGCCCAGCTATCAGACGAGCAGATGCAGCATTACCGGTGGAATGACATTTCCATCGTCTTTCAGGGCGCTATGAATGCTTTAAATCCAGTGATGCGCATTGGGGATCAAATTGCAGAGGCTATGATGCTACACCAAAAAACCACTCAATCAGAAGCATTGGTCCGTGCCGCGGAACTGTTGGAACTGATGGAAATTCCAGGCGAACGGATTAAACAATATCCTCATGAATTCAGCGGAGGCATGAAACAGCGAGTTATGATTGCCATGGCGCTGGCCTGCAATCCAAAAATCATCATTGGTGATGAACCAACAACGGCTTTGGATGTTATGGTGCAGGCGCAGATATTGAATATCATTGAAAAATTACAAAAAGAGTTTCGAATGGGATTTATTTTAATCACACATGATCTTTCCATTTTATCTGAAACCTGTGATAAAATAGCTGTCATGTATGCCGGTAAAATTGTAGAAAAAGCCACGTCAGCAACCTTGTTTAAACAACCGGCACATCCTTACACAAAAAAACTAATAGGTTGTTTCCCCAACATAGAAGGAAATAAAACGATTCCGGAAGGAATTCCTGGAGTACCACCCAATATGCTGGAGTTGCCTCCAGGGTGTCCCTTTGCCCCTCGTTGCGATTACTGCATTTCAAAATGCAAAGAAGCATTGCCACCTGGAGTCGAAATCGCTCCCGGTCATTATGTGGCCTGCCACCGATGGGAGGAAATTCAGAGTGAATCATAATATTTTTGAAGTAAAAAACCTGAAAGTCATTTTCAAAATGAAAAAAACTTTTGGAAAAGGGCCTGCCAAAATACTCAAGGCAGTGGATGGCATTGATCTTGAAATCAAAGAGGGAGAAATCCTATCTTTGGTGGGAGAGTCCGGTAGCGGTAAAACCACAACCGGCAAGGCCTTGCTTCAGCTTGTGCCCAGCGAATCAGACGTCATGCTTTTTGATGGCAAGCCCATTGATAAGAATGACCGGGATGGCATGAAACAATTCAGGCAGAAGGTCCAGATGATTTATCAGGATCCTTACCAATCGCTGAATCCAAGAGATCAAATATTGGATATCGTCACTGAGCCTTTGGTCGTAAATCAACTGGTCAAGACTGAAGAAGAACGGCTCCAAAGGGGAAAGGAAGCCCTGGAACTGGCAGGACTGAATCCCGGAGAAGATTTTTTCTTCCGATATCCTTATGAACTGTCCGGTGGTCAACGACAAAGAGTTGTCATTGCCAGTGCCATGATTATGAATCCACGCTTTATTGTGGCCGATGAGCCAGTCTCTATGTTGGACGCCTCCATACGCACCGGAATTCTAAGATTAATGATGGACCTAAAGGATCGGATTTCACTGTCATACCTGTTTATCACCCATGACCTTTCCTTGGCCTGGCTGATTTCTGATCGAATTGGTATTTTGTATTTGGGAAAAATGATGGAAATTGGGGGAGGAGACGCCATTATTCATCACGCAGTTCATCCCTACACGAAAGCCCTGCTCCAAGTGATGCCAAAGCCGGGACAAAAACGCATGGGACCTCGTGAAGTACTGGAAGGGGAGACGCCCAACCCGACAGAAGTCATCGCCGGTTGTAAGTTTTACAACCGATGTCCGATCGCCATTGAGATGTGCAGTACAGTAGAACCTGAAATGAAACAAGTGGAACCCGGGCATTTCGCCGCTTGCCATTTAATCCAACCCTGAGCCAAGCTAAACATTGACAAAGTTAAAAATAAATTGACCAAAAGGAGATCAAAAATGAAGGACGTTATGACAATTGCAGCAACACTGGATGTGGAAACACTGGCCCTCGACCTGATTCGCATACCCAGCTATTCCCATACCCCAAGGCAAGAAGAAAAGGTTGCGGATTATATCGTGTCCTACTTTGAGAAATATGGTATTGACGTGAAAAGACAGATTGTTGATGAGGGCCGACCCAATGTGATTGCAAGGATTCCAGGTAATGGGGGGCCTGCTATTATGTTGAACGGCCATATTGATACCGTACCGCCTTATGATATGAAGGATCCTTTTGTAGGAAGAATTGAAAATGGCAAAATGATCGGACGTGGTGCTTGCGATATGAAGGGTCCTATTGCGGCTATGATGACCGCAATGGCAGCCATCAAACTGTCGGGAGTAACCCCGGGTGGAGACATCTATTTCTCTGCAGTCGTGGATGAAGAAGAAAAAGGAATCGGTGTGGAAGCCTTGATTCGTGATTGGCCGAAGGTGGATGCAGTCATTGTGGGCGAAGGCACAGACTTGGATATATGTTTGGGTCATAAAGGATTGGAATGGATAAAAATTGAAGTGGCAGGCAAAAAAACCCATAGCGGAAACGCCAAAGCCGGGATTAATGCCATCACCATGGCTGGCCGATTGATTACCTACCTAGCCGATGAATATAAACTGATTCTGGATGCCAGAATTCATCCTATTCTTGGTGAGTCCAGCATTAACATCGGGACAATTACCGGTGGTGATCAACCCAGTACAGTCGCAGACTTTTGCCAACTGACTATTGATCGGCGATTTGTACCGGAAGAAACCTGGGAACAGGTGTACCGTGAACTGGTCATGGCAACAGAAGCAATGAAGGTCAAGTATCCGGGATTTTCCGCCAAGGTTTCCAACTTCTTTGTTGAGGGAGAACTCTTGCCCCATTTACCATTTTGTACGGATGAGGACCGACCTATCGTAAAAGCCATAAAGGACACCATCCATACGCAACTTGGCAAGGAAGCTAAGATTCGGGGACTATCCGCTTGGACGGATGCAGGAATGATTCACAGTCAAACCAATGCAGATTGTATCATCTTTGGACCGGGATCTTTGAGCCTTGCACATACGGCAAACGAATCTATCCCCATAGACCAACTGAAGCAAGCAGTTTTGCTTTATAGTGGGATTGCATTGAATTTCGTTGGAGGAGAGCCCAAACAATGAAAAAACAGACAGAAGAACTACTGGATAAATATAAAGACCAAATGATTGAGGATATCAAGCAGTTGGTTGCCGTGCGAAGTTTCTCGGGACATACCAAAGAAGTGCGGGAGGCATTGAACCTGGTCTTGAATATGGCTGAAAAGATGGGGTTTCGCACCATGAAAACCACAACAGATGATGTTGGTATTGTGGAATATGGGGAAGGAAAGGAAACCGTTGGCGTGCTGGTGCACGTAGATGTGGTAGGGATTGGAGATCCTGACAAATGGGACGAGGATCCTTTTTACTGCTATGAAAAAGACGGATATCTGTGGGGCAGAGGAACCATCGACGATAAAGGGCCGGTCATCATGAGCCTGTATGCCCTCAAGGCAATGAAGGATCTGAACATCATACCTAAAAAGAAAATTTGGCTGATCATAGGAACCTCGGAAGAGCAATCTTGGACTGATATGAAAAACTTCATTGCAGAGTTTGATATGCCGGATTACGGATTTTCCCCCGATGGCGACTTTCCTATTTACAATATTGAAAAAGGATATGCGGATATTGAGCTATATTTTAATGAGCCGGAACGGAGCCGCTTGATTGTATTGGCATCCGGAGACAGCCCCAACACGATTCCTTCAAAAGCAACCATTCAGTTGCAGGGAAAAGAACCGGTGTCTGTGGATGGTATCTCTGCCCATAGTTCCTTGCCCTGGAATGCGGACAATGCTATCGTAAAACTCTGCAAAGGACTTAGTGAAGAGGAGAACTTCCATTTTGCAGAATTTGTACGGCGATTTTTTGCCGAACAAACCGGTGTGGCGCTGGAAATTGATGATGGAAGCGAGTTTTTTAATGGTCGTTTTGTAGGAAGAACAACTGCGACTCCGACGATCCTAAAATTAACCGATACCGGTGTCTTTATGAACATCAACATCCGTCAAAAATATCCGGTGGAAAACCACGATATTCTGGATGCTTTCAACCGATACAGCAAACAGTATTCCTACACCGTGGAGATGAATGAATGCCTTGCGCCCATGATGGTGGATGAAAAGCTGGAGCATTTACAACTGATGAAACAGGTTTCACAGGAGTGTGGTGTGGATGGAAGCTTCCGGGTAGGGGAAGGCACATCTTATGCGAAATCCATGCGAAATTGTGTGTCTTGGGGGCCTGTATTCCCCGGAGATGAAAGTGGGGCCCACGAGGAGAATGAAAGACTTTCCATCGCATCTATGATGCAGGCCACAAAACTGTATGCAAATTACCTAATCCAAACTGCAACCGATATCGAAAAAAAGAAAAAATTGGCTAGCATGACTAGCTTTGAAAAAGGCCTCACAATCCTGGACGTTTTTCAAGAGCCACCACATCGGTTTTCACTGAATGCGATAGTAGAAAAGACAGCAATGAATCGCACAACAGTCTACCGGAACATTTGCACATTGGAAGCACGTGGATTTATCACAAAGGATGAAAAAACGAAAACCTATCGATTGGGGCCAACCACTTTTATGTTTGGCAATCTTTACCTCAGCAGTGGCAGTTATGAGGAGAGGGTGTACAATGTGTTGGAGGAAATTGCGGCAAAAACCAAAGAGTCTGTTGGACTTGCTCGAAGGGATGGAGACAAGGTGGTTTCCATCTATTCGGTAGAAACGCACCAGTCAATTAAAATGAACGATCGCCCTGGCACTTTTTATCCCATGAATAAAGGAACGTATGGGAAGTGTCTGATGGCATTCCATGAAAAACCCATTACCGCTGATAAGTTAAGAGATATGAAGTTTGAAAAAACCACGCCCAACACCCTGACAAAACCGGAAGAAATACTGGCGGAATACAAAAAAATCAGGGAGCAGGGATTTGCAATCAGTATAGATGAAAACCTGTCCTATGTGATTGGTGTCGGTATTCCAATTAGAGGACAAGAAAAAAAATACAACAACGTGGTTGCTGTATCTTTCTTCAGACAGGATAATTACCTGGAAAAAATTGAAGAGATAAAAAATATCTTGTTTGAATACAGACCTATGTTGGAAGAAATTATTCGATAATGTCAATGGCATCGCCACTTTGGACAGTGCCTCGTCTATGACAAAAAAGCCCCGACTCAATGAGTCGGGGCTTTTATTGATTCTAAAAGGTGAAGAGGGTTACGCCTGCTTGGTAGTATGGGTTCTGCGGGCTTTAGGTGCTTTGGCTGCGGCTTTTGCTTTTGGGACTTTGCCGTTGCCATTCCCGTTTGTGTTGACAACAATGTGTTCTTTGCGTTCCTTCAGATCTACGAATTCACGATGTGGAAGCACATTGACATACGCCGGACGAATCAATCTTTTGCCTGCAATCAATTCTTCCATTCTATGAGCTGCCCAACCTGAAAGTCTTGCAACCGCAAACAGTGGCGTGGCGATATCCATTGGTATATCCAGTGCATTATAGACAAAGCCTGAATACAAATCAACATTTGCAGAAAGAGGTTTATCAATGCCTGTAACCTTGGTATAAAGGCGCGGCGTCATCTCTTCAATGTATTCGCATAGTTGGAAATCCGCTTCCAAACCTTTGTTTTTAGCTAGTTCTTTAGCCATTCCTCGAAGCAATACTGCTCTGGGATCCGACAGGGTATAAATCGCATGTCCCATGCCATAAACAAGACCGGTGCCATCATTGGCCTCTCCTTTAAGGACTTTTATCAGATATTCTTCTACTTCATTGGGATTTGTAATATCCTTGACATGCTTCTTCAAATCATCCAACATGCTTATCACAGCTAGATTCGCGCCACCATGCTTTGGCCCTTTGAGAGAGCCTACGGCAGCTGAAATAGTAGAATAGGTATCCGATCCTGAAGACGAGATGACATGGGTGGTAAAGGTTGAATTATTACCACCGCCATGTTCCGCATGCAGAACCAGAGAAATGTCCAGAACCTTAGCTTCCATTTCTGTATATTCCCCAGTTGGCCTGATCATCCGTAGAATGTTTTCTGCGGTGCTGAGTGTGGGAAGGGGATTGTGAAGATGAAGGCTTTGATTGTCAAAAAACGAACTTTTTGCTTGGTATGCATATGCAATCAATGCGGGAAAATATCCCATCAGATCGATGGACTGCCGCAGCACGTTTTCGATAGCTGTGTTGTCGGGATCCTCGTCATAGCAATACAAAGCAAGAACGCTTCTGGCCAATTTGTTCATAATGCTTTTGGATGGCGTCGTCAGAATCATATCCCGAGCGAATCCGGGAGGCAATTCACGCTTCGCAGAGATTAGTTCGATGAATTCAGTCAGTTCTGCTCGGGTTGGCAACTCACCAAAAAGCAGCAAATAAGTTACTTCCTCGAATCCGAACCGGTTTTCTGAAACATAGCTTGCCACCAAATCTTCAATATTGTATCCTCTATAAAATAGCGAACCTTGTTCCGGGATCTTTTCGCCTTGCTCATTGACCCGGTAGCCGTTGACTTCACTGATTTGTGTCAGACCTACAATGACACCGGTGCCGTTGGCGTTCCGAAGCCCTCGTTTGACATTATATTTGGTGTAAAACTCTGCCGCAATTTCGTTCTTTTCAACTAGTGTTGAAGACATTTTGTGCAAGTATGTCTCGGGTATTCCGGAGGCTGTAAGCTCGCCGGCGGTTATTTTTTTCCAAAAGTTAAACATGTCTTCTTCCTCCTTATTTTTTTTGTGACAGTTGATGTATTATATCACAATAAAGTGTTAAATAGCAAGATAGTTCTGCTATGGATTGTGAATTTCGTAACGAAATATATCGAATTACAGGAGCACAAAAAAGAACATATGTACGACATTTAGATTGCACAAATACTGAGATTCATGTATAATTCTGTTATTATGGGTGAATTCAAAATTAAATCTGATTTTCATATGACCGGAGACCAACCCAGTGCAGTCAACACCCTTGCACAGGGTATTTCTGTTGGCAAAAAACATCAAACATTGATGGGGGTAACAGGGTCCGGAAAGACTTTTACTATGGCGAATGTCATACAGAAAGCCCAGCGGCCAACCTTGGTCATTTCTCATAACAAAACGCTGGCAGCCCAGCTTCATGGTGAGTTCAAGGAATTTTTTCCTGACAACGCAGTGGAGTATTTTGTCAGTTATTATGACTATTATCAACCGGAAGCATATATGCCCACCACAGACACCTATATCGAAAAAGATTCCGAAATCAATGCTGAAATCGAGAAACTTAGACATTCGGCCACTGCCGCCCTTGCGGAGCGACGGGATGTGATTATTGTGGCCAGCGTTTCTTGTATCTATGGCCTTGGTAGTCCGTTTGATTATGAAAATCAAATGTTATCCCTGCGTCCGGGCATGGAGAAACCAAGAAATGAAATCCTTCGAAAACTCGTAGACATTCAATACGACAGGAACGATTTAGCTTTCGAGCGCGGTGCGTTTCGAGTTCGTGGTGATATCGTGGACATTTTTCCTGCCGGTTCGGAAGTGGCATTACGGGTGGAGATGTTTGGCGATGAGATAGAAACCATCAAAGAGATCAACCCGGTGACTGGCGAAATCCTTGGATTGCGCAACCATGTTGCCATCTATCCTGCCTCCCACTACGTCACCACCGACGAAAACATTGAACGTGCCCTGGCTTCCATCGAAAGTGAGTTGGATCAGCGTATTACCTGGTTCAAAGACCGAGGGAAACTGATTGAGGCTCAAAGAATCGAGCAGCGAACCCGCTATGATCTTGAAATGCTCCGTGAGATTGGACGATGCAAAGGGATTGAGAATTACTCCCGACATTTGAACGGATTGTCGGCGGGCAATCGTCCTTATACGCTGATGGATTACTTTCCTGATGATTATATGATTATTATTGATGAATCCCATGTGATGGTACCACAATTACGCGCCATGTATGCAGGAGACCGTTCGAGGAAAGAAGCCCTTGTAGAGTATGGTTTTCGGCTGCCATCGGCCTTGGATAATAGACCATTGAAGTTTGACGAGTTCAATCAGCTTGCTGGTCCCATCGTTTACGTTAGTGCGACCCCTACGGATTATGAGAAAGAAAAAAGTGGGGGAGTCACCGCCGAGCAGTTAATCCGTCCCACAGGGCTGATTGATCCCCCTATAGAAATTCATGGGTCGGATGGCCAAATCGACCATTTGATTGGTGAAATAAACAAAGTTACTGCAGAAGGTTACCGGGTATTGGTCACCACACTAACCAAAAAAATGTCAGAAAATCTGACAGAATACCTAAAAAATACCGGAATCAAAGTGCAATACCTTCATTCGGACATAGACACACTGGAACGGCTTCAAATTATCAGGGACTTACGTCTTGGGGTGTTTGATGTCCTGGTCGGAATCAACTTGCTACGGGAAGGTTTGGACTTGCCGGAAGTAGCCCTTGTGGCTATTTTGGATGCAGATCGCCAAGGATTCCTCAGAACCGAAACCTCTCTGATTCAAACCGTTGGCCGTGCCGCTCGCAACCTAAGTGGCCGGGTCATTATGTATGCGGACGGCATCAGCCCTGCTATGGAGAGGACTTTGGAAGAAACAGACCGGAGGCGGTTGATTCAGGAAGCCTATAACAAAGAACATGGTATCACCCCCAAATCGGTGGAGAAGTCGGTACGCGCTATTATGGAAGCCACCGTTGTTCCGGATGACACGGACCAATTCAAGGGCAAAAACCCATTGGAACTCACAAAAAAAGAGTTGCATGATTTTGTCAAAGCACTTGAAAAAGAAATGAAACAGGCTGCTTCCGATTTGCAATTTGAACGGGCAGCGATTCTTCGGGATCAGGTGTTCGAATACAAGGCACGATTATGAAGCAATGCAACATATCGACCAATAACAACAAAAAACACTAGTAGGATAAAAGAATAGGAAATCATATGACAAGCCAACTGATTATCAAAGGTGCAAAAGAAAACAACCTAAAAAATATTAATGTTACCATTCCAAGAGACAAAATGGTGGTTTTGACCGGCCTTTCCGGTTCAGGCAAATCGTCTTTGGCTTTTGATACCATTTATGCGGAAGGGCAGCGGCGCTATGTCGAAAGTCTATCCTCGTACGCCAGACAATTTCTAGGACAGATGGAAAAACCCAACGTAGAATCCATTGAAGGACTGTCACCTGCAATTTCCATTGACCAAAAGACTACCAGCAAAAACCCCCGTTCCACCGTAGGCACTGTGACAGAAATCTATGACTATATGCGACTACTGTATGCGAGAATTGGTATACCTCATTGTCCCATCTGTGGACGAGTCATCGAGAGCCAATCCATCGATCAAATTGTTGACAGCATCATGGAGCTACCCGAGGGGACGAAGGTGATGATTTTGGCACCTGTCATTCGGGAGCGAAAAGGCACCTACGAAAAAGTCATGGAGCGAATTGTCCGGGAAGGCTTTACCCGCGCTCGGATTGATGGTGAGGTGCACAATCTAACAGAAGAAAAAATCGTTCTCGAAAAAACCCATAAACACACCATCGAAATTGTTGTTGATCGGATTATCATCAAAGAAGGTATCGAAAGCCGTTTGACGGAGGCTTGCGAACTGGCCATCCATCAGGGGGAAGGCTTGGTCATGGCCAACGACCGCACCTATAGCACTAAATTAGCTTGTCCGGAACACGGCATCGGCATTGAAGAGATGGAACCGAGGATGTTTTCCTTTAACAGCCCATTTGGCGCATGCCCTGCATGCAACGGATTAGGCTTTCTTCAGCGGATAGATCCTGATTTGATTATTGAAGATAAAGAGCTGAGCATCATCGGTGGTGCGCTGAGCAACGTTTTCGCGTCCATGGAAGTGGAAGGGTATTACAGACAGACCATTGAGGCTTTAGCTAAGGAGCATGGCACCAGTCTGTCGATTCCATACAAAGATCTGCCGCAAGTGTTTGTGAATGAATTGCTTTATGGCACCGGAGACCGAACGATTAATTTCCTTTACAAAAGCAGAACCCGGGGCACTGAAAGCATGCTAAAACATCCGTTTGAGGGAGTCATTAAAAACCTGGAGCGAAGATACAGAGAGACCACCTCCGACTATATCAAAGACAAAATGCAAAAATATTTAAGCGTCACCCCATGTGAAACCTGTGGTGGTAAACGACTAAAACCCGAAGTCCTTGCAGTAACTGTGGGCGGGTTGAATATTTCCCAGATGACCGAAATGCCGGTTGGGGAAGCAATAGGGTTTATGAAACGCAGAAAACTGACCCAAAAGGAAGAACTGATTGCAGCTCAGATACTAAAAGAAATATATGAACGGCTCAACTTTCTTGTAAATGTAGGATTGGACTATTTGACCCTGTCCAGATCTGCAGGTAGCCTCTCCGGTGGAGAATCTCAACGGATACGACTGGCTACTCAAATAGGATCCAGCCTTGTGGGCGTCCTTTATATTTTGGACGAACCCAGCATCGGTCTTCATCAAAAGGACAACAGTAAATTACTGGCTACGTTGCGGGAATTGACGGATTTGGGGAACACCCTGTTGATTGTTGAGCACGACGAAGAGACCATGTATGCGGCGGATCATTTGATTGACATTGGACCTGGTGCAGGCATTCATGGTGGAGAATTGGTGGCACAGGGAACGGTGGAGGACATCAAGAATTGTGAAGAATCCATCACCGGACAGTTCCTAAGTGGAAAACGTAGAGTGGAAGTACCTGAAAACCGAAGAGCAGGTAGCGGAGAAGTTTTAAGAATTCTTGGTGCTTACGAAAACAACCTTCAGCATATTGATGTGGACATACCCATTGGCAAATTTGTTTGCGTCACAGGGGTGTCCGGATCCGGCAAGAGTACACTCATCAATGAAATCCTATACAAAAGCCTGGCAGCCAAAATCAACCGGGCTAAGACAAAAGCCGGAGAGCACGAAGATATTACGGGCATTGAATATATTGACAAGGTTATTGATATAGACCAATCGCCCATCGGTAGAACCCCAAGATCAAATCCGGCAACCTACACAGGAATGTTTGGAGCCATTCGGGATTTGTTCGCAAGCCTGCCGGAATCCAAAATCCGGGGTTACGAAAAAGGGAGATTCAGCTTTAACGTCAAAGGTGGACGGTGCGAAGCCTGCAATGGAGACGGAATCATTAAAATTGAAATGCACTTTCTTCCGGATGTGTATGTGCCTTGTGAAGTATGCAAAGGGAAGAGATACAACCGGGAGACGCTGGAAGTCAAATACAAAGGTAAAAATATATATCAAGTGCTAGATATGAATGTTAGTGAAGCGGTGGAGTTTTTCAAACACCTTCCATCGATTTCAAGGCAATTAAACACCCTTGAAGAGGTGGGACTTGGATATATCAAACTTGGGCAGCCATCCACACAGCTTTCCGGTGGCGAAGCGCAGCGTGTCAAACTGGCTACAGAACTTTCCAAACGGAGCACAGGCAAGACCCTATATATATTGGATGAGCCAACCACAGGCCTGCATTTTGCTGATGTGGACAAGCTGCTTCAGGTATTGGACAAACTCACTGATGCAGGAAACACCGTGGTGGTCATAGAGCACAATCTGGACGTGATCAAAAGAGCGGATTATATCATTGATTTGGGACCAGACGGTGGAAACCGGGGTGGACAGATTATTGCGACGGGTACACCGGAGGAAGTTGCTTTGGTGGAGAACTCATATACGGGGGAATACTTGAGAAAAGTATTAAAGTAAAAATGAAACAAAAAATGGATAAACTACACAACCAAACTGGCATCACCATCAAAAAAATGAACCGCAAAGTGGCTCATATTTTGATGGTTTTCACTGTGACTTCTTGGGGGTTTGAATATGCATTGGCCAAAGATGCTATGATCGCCATTGAGCCCATAACACTGGTTTGTTTTAAGTACACGGTGGCATTGTTTGTTATAGCTATAGTGAAATTTAAACTGGAAGGAAAAACATGGATGAGGCGGGCGGACATATTTTTGTTCATGCTTTGCGCAGCCACTGGAGAGGTCTTGTATTTTTACATGGAATATGAAGCCATGAATTATATGCCGGTTTCATTGATTACCATTCTGTTGACCTTCGTACCCGTTTTGTCCATTCTTGTGGAATGGGTGGCATTTAAGATCAAGCCTTCTGTCTCGTTGATGGTTGGTGTGCTGGTCAGTTTGTGTGGTATAGCAATCATCGTCGGGGTAGATGTCAGCACAATTCTTGAGGGAAGACTCATCGGATATTTATTATGCATTGGAGCGATTGTCTCATGGAATATATATAATTTCATTACATCTAACCTGGGAGGGCGGTATCAACCCCTGACACTGACTTTTAATCAGCTGACTTGCACTGTACTATTGACCTGGCCCCTTGCGTTAGCAAACTTTCCGGAGCCTTCTGAAATCAGCATGTTGATTGTGGGCGAAGTCTTGTATCTTGGGATTGTCAGTGGTGGAATTGGCTTTGTGATTTATGTTTCAGCACTCTACACGCTAGGACCGACAACCGTATCGGTATATGCCAACTTTATGCCCATCACAGCCACTTTTTTTGGCTGGGTATTATTGAGTGAAACGATTACCGGAATGCAAATGTTTGGCGGAGTAATTGTCATTGCCGCCGGATACTTCGTTATTCGGGAAAAAGGGAGATTGGAGGAACGGTACAATGTTTGAGAAAGCGAACCTCTCCATGCTGACCGACTTTTATGAAGTCACCATGGCAAACGGCTATTTTGAGGCCGACATGACTGAGGATATTGGATACTTTGATATGTTTTTCCGAAAAATTCCTGACGGAGGTGGCTTTGCCATTATGGCTGGTGTGGAACAGTTGATGGAATATATGGAAGGCTTGTCATTTTCGGAAGAAGATATAGAATTCTTAAAAAATAAGATGAATTTTGACCAACGGTTTTTAAATTATCTAAGAGATTTCAAATTCATTTGCGATGTATGGGCTGTCCCGGAAGGCACACCGATTTTTCCGGGTGAACCCCTGGTGACGGTAAGGGGTCCGGTTATCCAGGCCCAATTCGTAGAGACCATGGTACTTCTACTCATCAACCATCAGTGCCTGATTGCCACCAAGGCCAATCGAATTGTCAGATCGGCAAAGGGTAGGCCTGTCATGGAGTTTGGGACCAGGAGAGCACATGGGATCTCTGCGGCGGTATATGGAGCCAGGGCAGCATATATTGGTGGTTGCGCCGGAACTGCCTGCACGGTATCTGAACGGGATTTTGGTATCAAAGCCATGGGTACCATGGCGCACAGCTGGGTACAGATGTTTGATAGTGAACTTGATGCATTTCAGAAATATGCCGAAATCTATCCCGAAAATTGTGTGCTTTTGGTGGACACATATGATGTGTTGAAATCAGGTGTTCCCAACGCCATTGCAGTATTTAAGGCTTTGACTCCCATTCGTATGGGAATCCGAATTGATAGCGGAGACGTCACGTATCTGACGAAGCAAGCCAGGAAAATGCTGGATGAAGCGGGTCTTTGGGATTGCAAAATTGTCGTATCAAACTCTCTGGATGAATACATCATCAGAGATGTAATCTCAGAAGGCGCTTGCATAGATTCCTTTGGTGTAGGAGAACGCTTGATTACCGCAAAATCCGAACCGGTATTCGGCGGTGTATATAAACTTGCTGCCGTAGAAAAAGATGGCGTCATGATTCCAAAGATGAAACTCAGCGAGAACATCGAAAAAATAACAAATCCCGGATTCAAAACATTGTATCGCTTTTATGACAAAACAACTCATCGCTGCCTGGCGGATTTGATTACCCTGGATGATGAGCCGGTGCCATCCGGCGAACAATTTACCATCTTCGATGAAATTGCACCTTGGAAGACGAAAGTCTTAAAAGACTACATAGTTGAAAACCTGCGGGTGCAACTTTTCGAAAAAGGCAGACGTGTTTATGACTCGCCGACAATAGAAGAAATAAAAGAGCATTGCGCCTCACAGATTTATACACTATGGGACGAAATGCTCCGATTTGATAATCCTCAAACATATTATGTGGATTTATCCCAAAAGCTTTGGGACATGAAGAGCCAATTGATTATCGGGATCCGGAAGCGTTTAGAACATTCTTAATCTTGTGCTGCACCATTGCCTGGATTGCATCTCTTGCAGGTCCTAAATATTTTCTTGGGTCAAACTCTGCCGGATGCTCGGCCAGATACTTGCGGATTTCTGCGGTCATGGCCAGACGAAGATCGGTATCGATGTTGACTTTGCAGACACCATGTTTGGCCGCTTCAAGAATCATCGCTTCAGGTACGCCCTGGGCTCCGGGGATATTACCTCCATATTCATTGCAGATGGCAACGAATTCCGGTAGTACCGTGGACGCGCCATGCAGAACCAAGGGGGTATTGGGAATCAGGGAATGTATTTTTTTTAGTCGGTCAAAATCCAGATATGGATCGCCTTTAAATTTATATGCTCCGTGGCTGGTGCCTATTGCAATTGCCAATGAATCCACACCGGTTTTGGCAACGAATTCTGCTGCTTCTTCTGGATCTGTAAAAGTGGCTGCACGGATGTCCACATTGACATCATCCTCAATACCAGCCAACTTGCCCAATTCCGCCTCAACAACGACCCCTTTACTGTGGGCGTATTCAACAACTTGTTTGGTCAGTGCGATGTTCTGTTCAAGAGGGAATCTAGAACCGTCAATCATAACTGAGGTAAACCCGTCATCGACACATTTTTTGCAGATTTCGAAATCTTCGCCATGATCCAAATGGAGGCAGATATCCAAGTCTGTATCCAAAACAGCGGCTTCAACCAGTTTGATCAGATATGCCGGTCGTGCATACTTCCTTGCCCCAGCTGAAACTTGAAGAATCAGTGCTGCTTGCTCAACTTTTGCCGCATCAACGATTCCCTGAATTATTTCCATGTTGTTTACATTGAAAGCACCAACGGCATAATCCTGCTTCAATGCCTTTTGAAACATCTCCTTGCTTGTTACCAAAGCCATTTAATATTCCTCCTTATGTCTCTTGTGGTGATGGTTGGTTTATTGTGCAGAGCCAAAGGTAGAAGGATAATCCATAATGGCATCTACCCGGTTGAAAATGATTGCAGCTGCAACGAATAAAATTAAAAGTGCCACTGCGATGTCGCTTTTGTCATAGATGAAATCTTTTAATGTTTTCATAATCGTTCTCCTTCTCTTTACACTTTAACATAAATTGAGATGAAAAACCAACCGAATGCCGGTGTTTTTTTTGTGAATTATTTCATTTATTCTGTGTATTTCGACCCTGTATTGATGTATAATAAAGTTTATGATTAGACTAGAAATCGGAAAAAACGAAGAAGAACAGCGATTGGACCGCTTCCTTAGGAAGTATTTCAGGAAAGCTTCTCTTGGACGTATATATAAAATGATCCGCAAAGATATTCGTGTGAACGGCAAACGGGTGGCCATAGAGACATTTTTGACAGAAGGCGATCTGGTGGAAATTTTCATGTCTGACGAAGAAGCGGAAAGTTATAGGGAGACCAAAAAAACCGTCCGTGCCCTCAGGCAGTTTGCAATTGCCTACGAAGATTCTCAGATGCTTGTGGTTTCAAAGCCATATGGTCTTTTGACTCACGGGGACGCCAACGAAAAGAAAAACACCCTGGCCAATCAGGTGCTTGGCTATTTGACAGAGAAGGGTGACTACCTTCCAAGAATCGAAAAAACATTTGTACCTTCTCCGGTCAACCGTCTGGACAGAAACACTACCGGACTTGTGATTTTTGGCAAAGACGCCGAAACCCTAAAACGGTTGAATCAAAAGATAAGAGAAAGAGATCTGATCGAAAAATTCTATATGACCATTGTATGCGGCAATCTCAAGGAATCAATGATTCTTCGTGATACTATGGTCAAAGACGGAAAAACCAACACCGTAACAATACAGGAAGAACCCGACAGTGATGGCAAATGGATGGAAAGCAGAGTGAAGCCCATTAGGCATTCTCCCCATATCTCCAAATCACCAGGCGACAAACCGGATAAATCACCGGCATACACGTTGGTGGAAGTACAGTTGATTACAGGCAGAAGTCACCAAATTAGGGCCCAACTTGCAGCTGCAGGGTTTCCAATTATCGGTGATACTAAATATGGGAATGCTCAGAGCAACCGGCTGATGAAGGCGAAATTTGGGTTGACCACCCAATTGCTTCATGCATATAAATTAGTTATTGACGGGAATGTGGTGGAAGCGCCCATCCCCGAAGAATTTCAACGTATTACAGGGGTGTTGATTGATGGCAAAGAATCACGATGACGATAGGTCATGGAAGTACAAAAACAGGCCTTATATCTATGCGGCCGCATTAGCATTAATATTGACCATGTTTGTAGCGCCTGAAATCCAGGAGGGGAATGCCATGTCTCCAACCATCGAAAACGGCAACCTCGTGGTCATCACAAAAGAACACTATTCAGTAAAACGAGGGATTCCTGAAATTGGCACCGTTGTTGTTCTTGAAAAGGACGAGGCGACTGAGATTTCTGAGGATAATTTAATTGCCAGAGTGGTTGGATTACCGGGTGAAACCATTGCCATAATAGACGGTCAATTGCTCCGCGATGATGAAGTCTATCTTGTCAAAGGAGCAGAGGGTGACTTGGGAATCGATATGGAAGTGACATTGGGTGAGGAAGAAGTGTTTCTGCTATGCGACAACAGGGATTTGCTAATGGACAGCAGATCGTCAAAATTGGGACCTGTCGATATGGAAACAATCCGCGGCAATGCCCGCTTCATTCTATGGCCATTCTCGGAAATCGGAAGGATAAAATAAATGAAAGCAATTGTACGGGATATTTTACTTGCGTTACTACTGGCTCTAGTAATCTCTCTTTTAATCAGACCAACCATTGTGAAAGAAATTTCCATGGTGCCAACTCTCGAAGAAAACAATTATCTGATGATATATAAACAAGCCTATCGATTTGGAGATGTGGAAAGAGATGATATTATTGTTTTCCACTCTAGTCTGGTTGATGACGAAGGCAAAGAAAAATTATTGATTAAACGAATCATTGGACTTCCCGGAGATGTACTCACCATTTCAGAGGGCAAAGTATATCGAAACGGTAACCTCATTCAAGAACCTTATATCATGGGAGGCATCGAGGGTGAAACCGGTGGTAATCTCCATAACTATGTGGTGCCGGACAACTTTGTTTTTGTCATGGGGGACAATCGGGAAGTAAGCCTTGATAGCAGAGCTGAAGAAGTCGGTCCTGTGCGCATATCCGACATTATTGGGAAAGCATTTTTCAGATTATATCCCTTTGACCAAATAGGAGGCATTTAATTCATGAAGGAGTTAATACGTGACATAATTATCGTTGTTCTGGTGGCTGTTTGCATTATTACATTGGTGAAACCGATTATCGTCAAAAAGACATCCATGGAACCAACGTTGTATGAAAACGACTATCTGATGATCAGCAAGCAGGCATATACCATTTTTGGTGAGCCGGAGCGAGGCGATATTGTTGTATTTCCACATGTGGAAGGAAACGTCACGGAATTATATATTAAACGAGTGATTGGAATTCCCGGGGACACAATAGCCATCACGGACGGGCTTGTTTACGTGAATGGAGAACCACTGAGAGAAGAATATACCAAAGATGGAATCACACGGGGAGAAGTGAATGATTACGTTGTACCAGCAGGCAAATTATATGTACTGGGCGATAATCGGGAAGTAAGCGTTGACAGCCGAAGCGAAGCGGTTGGTTGTGTTGACATAGACGAAATAACAGGAAAGGCTGTACTTAGGGTGTTCCCCTTTGGCAAGTTTGGATTTGTTTGATGGGCGAAAAGACCGTTGCCAATAATAGAAGAGCGAGATATGATTACTTCATTGAAGAGGTTTATGAAGCGGGTATTGTATTGACTGGAACAGAAATTAAATCGTTGCGTCAGGGCAAAGCCAGTATCACCGAAAGCTATGCAAAAATTGAAGGGAATGAAGTGTTTATCTATGGGATGAATATTAGTCCCTATGAATTTGGAAATATTTTTAACGTGGATCCGTTGCGTCCAAGAAAGCTGTTACTCCATAAACGTGAGATTAATAAGCTAATTGGGTACACAACGCTTCAGGGATTAACCCTGATACCACTTAAATTATTTATTGATGAAAGAGGCAGAGCCAAGATGGAGTTGGCAGTTGCCAAAGGTAAGAAGTTATACGATAAGCGCCATGATATTGCCAAGCGGGATGCTGATAGGCGTATCCACCAAGCCAAAGGGCAATTGCCCCTGTAGCGGATTGTATGTGGTGCAGTAGGAAGGAGATCAATATGGGAGATTTTTTCGACAAAGCAAAAAAAATGGCCAATATGGCTGCCGACAAAACCGGCGACGTGGTCGAAATGGGAAAGAACAAAGGCAAAATCGTATCTTTGAAATCAGACATCAATAACGCCGAAAAGAAAATCGGACGATATTATTATGAAAAATATCGGGACGATGAAAATGTTGATGCGGACATTGCCGAGTACATCAAAGAAATAACCGACAAAGAGGCAGAAATTGTTGAATTAGATGACATGATTCAAAAAATTAAAGACGAAGGCAGATAAATTCACCAAACGTTCACCCAGCAACACAAAATTATTGTTATATTTGTGTTGCTGGGGGTATAATTACACCAGTTGAATGGGGATGTACAGGTTTCGACAGGGGTGCAGAACCAAGAAAAGCGAGCCGCAGTTTGCAAGTCTGCGTAAAAAAGGCACGTTAAATATAAACGCTAAAAATAACAACACATTCGCATACGCAGCTTAATTCGCTGCCCGCGCGTCGGTCCGGGTTCCCCTACAGGCCCGATCACCGGCGTCGACAATGTAGGACAACCTTATGTAAGCTCCCGGTAGCATAAGGGAATTACGGGATAGCAGACGGAGGAACTTGCCTTTGAGGTCCACTGAACGCGAAATAAACTAACAAAGGCTGCGCTCGGAGAAACTCTTGTGGAAGCATTTTTGGACGCGAGTTCGATTCTCGCCATCTCCACCATGAAACATGGGGCTATTGCCCCTTTTGTTTTTCGGATATTTTTCAAAGACGAGGAGTAATTCAACTATGAAGAGAAAACTATTTATCCTTCTGATTGGTCTTATGCTAATTATTGGAGCCACTGTTAATTGTACCGACGACGAACAGGAGCAAGCTGAAAATACAATGATGGCCAAACAAGATACTGTTGATGTAGTAAATACTGTACAGATCGAAGAGGAACTTGGCATAAAAGTCGTGTTGCCGGCAATCATTGAAAATGAAACTTGTAGCATCATCAATGAAAAAGTCGGTATGATTACGTTTGATATCGAGGGAGTCAGTTATACTTATTATGTTGAATCATCTGATATAGAAGTGGATGCGACCGGAATGGCAGAAAGCCTTCCAACACAGGAGACGTTACTAACGGATAATGCTACTTACAAGATGGCATACGAAAAAGAGGGTGTTGGCGTATCGTACTGGTACGACAAAAACAACAAGGTCGCATGTACCTTGTTGATTTCAGAAAAGTCATCCCCTGATGTGCTAAAAGCGATGACAGAGTCAATTATATCAGTCCAATAATTCAGCCTTAGAACCCCTGTAATATCGAATGGGGTTATATCAACTTTAAAAAATCATTTACTTCTTCTTCAGTACTTCCCCAGGATGTGACTAAGCGTATTGCCGATGTGCCATCAGGATAGGGACGCCACCCTTCGAACATCACTTTCTTTTGGAGCTCTTTGATTAGTGAATTTGGGAAAACAGGAAAAATAAGATTTGTGGCCGGTTCCACCGCAAAACGGTAGCCGGCTTTTTTTATTCCTTCTGCCAGTTTGGTAGCCATCTGATTTGAATGTGCGCCTAAACGAAAAATTAAATCATCTTCCATTAGTGCCTGGAACTGAACACCCATCAGCCGACCTTTGGCCATGAGCCCACCTCGCTGTTTGAGTAAAAACCGGAAATCAGACTTTAAGCTGTCATTAACTAGTATCAATGCTTCGCCAAAAAGCGCACCACATTTTGTTCCGCCAATATAGAAAGCATCTGCAATTTCCGGCAAATCCTCTATAACAACATCATTACCTGAGGCGGTCAGTGCCATAGCCAAGCGGGCACCATCGAGGTAAAGGAGTAAGTGATTGCGATCACATGCTTTCCGAAGCTCTTGCAGCTCAGCCTTTAGGTAGAACGCGCCTGTCTCGGTGCTGTCGGAAATATATAATAGCCTGGGTTTGACATAGTGTTCATCTTCGTGAAATCGCATGACTTCATCAATCTGATCCGGCCTGATTTTTCCGTCCTCAGAGGGGACGTGAATGATTTTATGACCGGTGGCTTCAATGGCACCGGTTTCATGAACACAAATATGACCGGTTTCCGGTGCGATCGCCGCTTCATGGGGTCGTAAAAATGCTGCAATGGCAGTCATGTTGGTTTGAGTACCCCCAGCTAGGAAGTGAACTTCAGCGTTAGGACAACCGATTCTATTTAGAATTTGGGTTGAAGCAGCCTCACAAAATTCATCCATGCCATATCCATCGGTATAAATCATATTGGTCTTAACCAACGCATCCAAAACAGCGGGATGCGCGCCAAGACTGTAATCGTTCTTTAAGAAAAGCATCATACACCTCCATGGTAATTTTGATTTATTATATCATAAAAGAATAGAATCATGAAAGAAAAAAGGATTGAAAAACAAGCTGCATTTGTATATAATACTTTAACGGGCTAACAACCGTAAACGAGAGGAGAATCGAGAATGGGATTCACAGAATATGTTGGAATTGACCTTGGAACAGCAAATGTTCTTGTATATATGAAGGGGAAAGGAATAGTCCTGAATGAGCCTTCCGTCGTTGCCATCAATACAGACACAAATGAGATTCTGGCTGTTGGTGAAGATGCCAGACAAATGCTAGGCAGAACCCCTGCTAATATCATTGCAGTCCGTCCTTTAAGGGATGGTGTCATTTCGGATTATGATATTACTGAACGGATGTTGAAGTATTTTATCCGAAAAACGTGTGGGAACAGCCGATTCTTTCGGCCTAGGATTATGGTATGCGTCCCCAGTGGCGTTACCGAAGTAGAAAAACGAGCCGTCCGGGAAGCTGCCACACAAGCAGGTGGAAGAGATGTAAATTTAATCGAAGAGCCAATCGCAGCCGCCATCGGTGCAGGCCTTGATATTTCTCAACCGGGAGGTATCATGGTCATGGACATTGGGGGAGGAACGACTGATATCGCTTTAATCGCACTAGGTGGGATTGTCGCCAGCACCTCCATTAAGGTGGCAGGAGACAAATTTGATGAAGCGATTATCAAATATATGCGCAAAAAACATAAATTGTACGTTGGTGAACGAACCGCCGAAGAATTAAAAAAATCCATTGGCACTGCCTTCACTAGAACAAAAGAAGTCAGTATGCACTGCAGTGGGCGTGACCTGGTCACTGGTCTTCCAAGAGAGGTCACCATGACCAGTAATGATATGCTGGAAGCACTGGATGAACCACTACAACAAATTTGTGAAGCTGCTCATAGTGTCCTTGAAAAGACACCACCTGAATTGGCAGCAGATATCAGTGATTCTGGAATTGTTCTCACCGGTGGCGGTGCACTTCTATGGGGCATTGACAAACGAATCAAGCAGCGTACAGGAATCAAAGTCACCATCGCTGAAGAGCCGACAACCTGTGTGGCCAAGGGAACCGGAATGGCACTTGATAATTTACGAGTCATCGAAAGCAGCCGCTTGAATAAGCGTCAATCCTATATTTAACATTCATTGGCTATCTCAAGTGAGATAGCCTTTGTTGAATCCAAAGGAATCGGGGGGATCCTCCCCGGCAAGGAGTATTAAGAATGAAACTAGAACTGATTGCCACAGCCACTTTTGGGTTAGAGGCACTGGTCAAAAGAGAGATTGAAGCCCTGGGATACAAAATTATAAAAAGCGAAGATGGCAAAATTACATTTTTAGGAGACGAGCGTGCCATTATCCGTTCAAATCTCTGGCTTAGATGCGCGGATCGTGTACTACTAAAAATGGCCGAATTCGAGGCAAAAACATTCGAAGAGCTTTATCAGCAAACTCGTGGTATCCCATGGGAAAACCTGATTCCCCCTGACGGAAAATTTCCCGTAAATGGGTCTTCTGTAAAATCTACTTTACATAGTGTACCAGCTTGTCAAAGTATTGTTAAAAAAGCTGTGGTTGATCGGCTGACAGATGCATATGGTTTAAAAACCTTTGAAGAAACCCAAGGGGACTACGAAATCAAGGTAACATTGCTGAAGGATCGAGTCACATTGACCGTAGATACCACCGGACCGGGGCTACATAAGCGTGGATATCGTGTCAAGGATGTGCGAGCACCCATCAAGGAAACCTTGGCAGCCGCACTGGTTCAGCTTTCCTTTTGGCGAGAGGGCAGGCTCCTGATTGATCCTTGCTGTGGTTCGGGAACGATTCCCATAGAAGCTGCCATGATAGGCATGGGCATCGCACCGGGGCTAAATCGGAATTTCTCCGCAGAAACCTGGAACATGATTGATGCCGTTCAGTGGAAAGAAGAAAAAAAAATCGCCTTCGATGCCATTAATAATGACGCGGATATCCAAATCATTGGAGCGGATATAGATCCTATTGCAATCGCTGCTGCAAGACAAAATGCACTGGAAGCCGGTGTGGCAGATGTGATCACATTTCGGATCGATGATGTGACATCGTTGGAGTCAGATGTGCCTAGGGGGATTATTATTTCCAACCCACCATATGGCGAGCGGATTGGGGACCAAAAGGCAATCGATAAAATCTATGTTGCTTTGAACCATTTTAAAAAAGCGCACCCCGATTGGTCATTATTCTTGGTGACCACTGACAAAGACGTGGAGCAAGCTGTAGCAGAACGCCCTGCGGATAGAAGAAGAAAGTTATACAACGGTAGGCTGGAAGTATGTTATTACCAGTTTCACGGAGAGAAATAATGATTATTCCCATCAATAAGGCAGACAAAACCCCATATTACTTGCAGATTTCCCTTGCCATGAAGAAAAAAATCCTGGAAGGGGAGTTGCTGGACGGGTTTCCTTTGCCTTCTGAGCGGGAACTTGCAACATTCATTGGTGTTCATCGTAATACTGTGACCAAAGCATATAATGAGCTGAAGTCCGAAGGATTGGTAGGTTCCGCCCAAGGTGTTGGTTACCGTGTTCAGTATGGTGTCGCCGAAGGCTCTTTTGGAGAAAACAGCAAGGGCACCCAAAAACTCTCGAAACAAAAGAGAGTTCATTGGGACTCGTTGATTAAAGAAGAATACCTAAATTTGGAGAGTGACTTTGACGACCTTTATTCCAAATCCTATGATACAGGCTCTATATCTTTTGCCGGGGGGATTTCTTCTCCCAGCATCTATCTGAAAAAAGACATTTCAACCAGTATTCATCAAATGCTATCTCATAGCAAGGGCATGTCCTATTTTCATACGCCATATGCAGGAGATTTGACTTTACGCAAACATCTGGCGTCTTTTTTACATGGAAAAGGGATTTCTGTGGATGCAGCCGGAATCCAAGTCTTTTCTGAGATGAATCAAGCGCTGGACTTCCTTATCACACTGATGCTCAAACCAGGGGACACAGTCATAACGGAAGAACCCCTTTCGCCGGACGTATATCGAACAATCAAACTGGCCGGAGGCAAGATTGTGTCTGTGCCTGTTGACGAAGAAGGTATGTTATGTGACCATTTGGCTCCACTGATTGAAAAACATCAACCCAGATTTATTTATGTGAACTCAAGTTATCAAGATCCCACAGGAACTTGCCTTTCCCTCGCCAGAAGACAACAGTTATTGGCACTATCCTATCAATACAGAATTCCTCTGATTGAGGAAGATGCCGCATCTGATTTATGTTATAACGGACCTAATATCCCCAGACTAAAAGCCATGGATCGAGGGAACAACGTGGTCTATATCTTTTCTTTCTCCCTGACCTTTGTTCCGGGGGTTAGCATTGCCTTTGTAGCTGGACCGAAAACCCTGATAGATAGCCTGGCAAATTTGGTATCTGTCAGACTTGTCTCTTTGGATTGGCTGTCTCAAAAGATGTTGGCCCAATCATTTGAAACACACCTGTATTATGACAAACTTAAAATCTTCCAGGAAGAATACCGCAAGAAATTAGAACGGATGTGCGGTTACTTGGATCGGTTGAAAAGCAGAGGCGTTACATATCGGAAACCTGACGGCGGTGTTTATATCTGGTGCAAAATGCCTGATGACATGGACATGAAGCAGTTCTTTCACGACATCGAACAACAGGGAGTTTCCTTTGTGCCGGGAAATGTGTTCTACCCCGAAAAGCACCGAGGCAGTTCATACATTCGCCTCAATTTTTCATATCCGACACCGGAACAAATTGAACGGGGAATGAAGATTATTTACGATTATGTACTGGCACATTAAAAAAGATTATAACTGGCACTTTTATTTTCAACATTTAAGAGTATTATGATGTTAGGACAACTCTGTTTTGTAAATAGATTAAATATAAATTTTCAAATGGTAATGTAATAAGGAGGATTCAAAAATGGGTGTAAATTTAAAAGGAAGAAGCTTTTTAACATTGATGGACTTTAGTCCGGAAGAAATTCGATATATGCTGGATCTTGCCCACGATTTAAAGGCAAAAAAACGCGCAGGGATTCACAACGAAGTACTGAAAGGCAAAAACATTGTCTTGCTGTTTGAAAAGACTTCCACACGAACTCGTTGTGCATTTGAAGTTGCTTGCCTGGACGAAGGCGCCCACGTAACATTTCTGGATTCCGGAAGCTCACAGATGGGCAAAAAAGAATCCCTTGAAGATACCGCTAAGGTTCTAGGAAGGTTCTTTGATGGAATCGAATACCGTGGCTACGAGCAATCGGTTGTGGAAGAGTTGGCGAAGCACGCAGGTGTGCCTATTTGGAACGGTCTGACAGACATCGACCATCCCACACAAATTTTAGCCGATCTGATGACCATTGAAGAGCACGTTGCCAAACCTCTAAACAAAGTCAAAGTGGTATTTTGCGGAGACATTCGAAACAATATGAGCTATGCATGGATGTATGGTTGTGCAAAACTGGGTATGCACTATGTCGCTTACGGACCGGATGTGATGGCTGCTGAATTGGACAAAGAAGTACTTAAGAAAGTTCAGGAAGTTGCGGCAAAGACCGGTGCAACCATCGAAGTATCTTCAAACCCGGATATTCTTAAAGGCGCAGATGTTATTTATACTGATATTTGGGCATCCATGGGTGAAGAAGCACAAATCCCCGAACGAGTCAAACTCTTGACACCTTATCGAGTCACCATGGAAATGCTAAATGCGACTGGAAACAGCGATGTGGTTTTCCTGCATTGCCTCCCATCCTTCCATGATTTCGAAACCAAAATGGCCAAAACCCAAAAGGAAGAGGGATATGACATTCGGGAAGTCACCGATGAAGTATTCAGAAGTCGACATTCAAAAGTATTTGATGAAGCAGAAAACAGACTTCATTCCATTAAGGCAGTCATCGTCGCTACGATTGCGTAACAAACACAATTTAATATAGCAGAACATTTTTCTTATACCGGAAGGAGGACCATCATGTCCGGAGGAATACACAATTATTCAGAAATAGGAAAGTTAAAGAAAGTGCTACTTCATCGTTTAGGCAATGAAATTGAAGCCCTGGTACCGGCCAATTTTGAAAGACTGCTTTTTGATGATATCCCGTATCTAAAAGTGGCGCAACAGGAGCACGATTTGTTCGCCAAACTACTTCGCGATAACGGCACAGAAGTAGTCTATTATGTGGATGAAACTGAGAAAGCCCTAAAAGACATAACGGTCAGAAAAAGTTTTGTTGAAGATTTCCTAACGGAGAGCAACATCACATCTCCCGGCATGCGTGAATCCTTGACGGATTTTCTGCTGAAAAAACCCGCCAGAGAAATGGTTGAAACTGTTATCTCAGGCATCAAGAAGAACGATGTTGAAGTATCCCACATTGCTTCCTTGGCGGACTTCATCGCCTCGGCATATCCGTATTATACAGACCCCATGCCCAACTTATACTTTACAAGAGATCCAGGCGCTTGCCTGGCTGATGGGCTTAACGTGCATCACATGAGCACCAAAGCCAGAAGGCGTGAAGCATTACTGCTAAAGTATATGTATATGCAAAATAAAGATTTTGCACCGGAAGGCACAAACCTCTGGTATGACTACAACCAGGATTATTCTATTGAAGGTGGCGATGTGTTGGTACTTTCCAAAGACATCATTGGAATTGGATTAAGTGAACGAACAACGGCCTGTGGCATTGAGCGCTTTGCAGAAAATATACTGAGCAAATCCACTTTCAAAAAAATTCTAGTATTTGATATTCCAAAGACCAGAGCTTTTATGCATTTGGATACGGTATTTACAATGGTGGATTATGACAAGTTTACAATCCATCCGGAAATTGAAGGACCTTTACAGATTTATGCAATCACATTGGGTCCAAACAAGCAAATCCGTTTCGAAAGCCTGCAGGATGGACTCCAGCACATTTTGAGCACTGAATTGAGACTTCCCGCAGTAGAACTGATTCGATGTGGCGGAGACGATGCCATTGCAGCCCAGAGGGAACAGTGGAACGACGGCTCCAATACCCTTGCTATTGCACCGGGCGTTGTCATCACCTACGAACGAAATTATGTGACCAATGACCTGATGGACAAAAAAGGCGTCAAAGTCATCACAATGCCCAGCTCAGAACTTTCAAGAGGTCGTGGTGGCCCCAGATGCATGAGTTGCCCGGTATCAAGGGAAGACATATAGTAACAACCATTCCCACCGGCAAAATATTATCAAACTGTCAAAATACAAGGAGAAATGTATGAGTAAACCAAGAATCATTGTTGCTTTAGGCGGTAACGCTTTGCAATCCGGAGACGGTCCAGCCACCGCTGAGGCCCAGCTGGAAGTCGTAAAAACAACCTGTGAATTCATTGCAGAAATCAGCTCTATGGGATATGAAATGGGTATCGTTCATGGTAATGGTCCCCAAGTGGGAAGAATTCTTTTAGCATCAGAAACCGCTAAGAATGTCACACCTCCCATGCCGTTTGATGTCTGCGGAGCAATGTCACAAGGATATATTGGATACCATTTGCAGCAATGCCTCAAATACTCTTTAAACAAAAGAGGGTTGGACATTCCTGTAGCTACGGTTGCAACACAAATGGTCGTCGACAAAGACGATCCCGGTTTCCAAAAGCCAAGTAAACCCATCGGACCTTTTTATTCTGAGGCAGAAGCCAAAAGTATCGCTGACAAGCAGGGATTTACCATGAAAGAAGATGCCGGCAGAGGCTGGCGCCGAGTGGTTGCTTCTCCCATACCCACTAGAATCGTCGAAATCGAAGCCGTAAAAACATTATGGGATACAACAGTGGTAATCAGTTGCGGTGGAGGCGGCATTCCTGTCATTGAACATGAAGATGGAAGGTTGGAAGGCGTTGCTGCAGTCATAGACAAGGATTTCGCAGCAGAATTGCTGGCTGAAAGCGTGGACGCTGACGTATTGATGATTCTTACCGAGGTTGAAAAGGTGGCCATCAATTACAACAAACCAAACCAAGAAAATCTATCAACTATGAATTTGGCCGAAGCCAACAAGCATGTTGCCGACGGACAGTTTGCACCGGGAAGCATGTTGCCAAAGGTTCAAGCCGCCATGAAATTCATCGAAAAAAATCCTAGCAAAAAAGCCATCATCACTTCCCTGGACAAAGCCGTTTTGGCACTCGAGGGCAAGACCGGAACCATCATCACCAACGCGTAACTGTGAACTGAAACCCGTTTCTTTTGCAGAAATACAGATAAGACAGCACTTACAACGGAATCCCCCGATGTAAGTGCTGTTTTTGTTTGGATAACCACATGAAAGCTTGGGATAGTTGGGGATTTTTGGTTGTATTTTTCACATATTAATGGTAAAATATTTGAGTTCGCAACGAAAGAAAGGAACCTTATGGAAATAGAACTAAAGTACTCCATTGGGACGGTCGAAATCGCTGACGCCATATGGGAAGATGATGAAATAAGACTGATGGAAGAGGACGGATCTCGATGTCGGGAAGAATTAAGTGCCATCTACTATGACACAGATGAATTCGACCTTCTGAAACATGACATCGCGTTTCGAATCAGAGAAGAAGGAACCCGTGTCATCGCTACACTCAAATGGAATGGCAAAACCGTTGGCGCACTTCATACCAGAGAAGAGCTAAACGTGAATCTGGGAGAAGGCAAATGCACGGACATACCAGATCCCACAGTGTTTTCCCAGAGTGAAATCGGGGCGGAACTCCTTGAACTAATCGGTGAAAAGACCCTTTATGGCTTCATCGAAGTTCATGTTTCAAGACGAAAGCTAAGGGTAGATAACAATGAGGCTATATTTGAAATCGCACTGGATTCCGGGTCGGTTGTGACCAAAAACGGAAGGTGTTTCATATCTGAAGCAGAAATTGAACTATACTCCGGAAAAGCAGATGAACTCATCTCTTTAGGAGAACGTCTGGCACAGAAATATGCACTGGTGCCGGAAACAAGAAGTAAATTCGCACGGGGCCTGGCCCTGCTTGGTAAAATTTAGCAAAATATTTTGAAGGAGAAACAATTCATGAAAGCAACATTTATTTCAAAAGAAAAGAACAACGCAAAATTCAGCGTAGAATTCACAGCGGAAGAGCTGGAACAGGCAATGATTAAGGAATACCAAGACACCAAAGACAAGTACCAGATTGATGGCTTTCGAAAAGGTAAAGCCCCCCGAAGCATATTGGAAAAGCATTTTGGAGAAGGGATTTTCTTGGAAGGCGCTATCAATACAATGATTAATGACGCTTACCCAAAAGCAGCCGACGAGCTGGGACTGGAAGTCATTGACAGACCTACCGTGGATTTCGGGGATGTTGAAAAAGGCAAGGGCTTTACGATTACCGTTTCAGTGGATGTTTATCCCGAAGTATCCGTAAAAGATTACTTGGGCGTCAAGTCCGAAAAAATAAGTGTTGAAGTACTGGATGCCGACGTTGATGCCGAAATCGAAAAAATGCAGCAACGGAATGCACGTATGGTTGTCGTTGAGCGACCTGCTGAAAATGGAGACACGGTACTATTAAATTACAAAGGATTTGTAGGCGATCACCAGTTTGAAGGTGGCACCGCCGAACAACAGCCTTTGAAGCTGGGTTCAAACACATTCATTCCCGGATTTGAGGAGCAACTGGTTGGAATTTGTATCAACGAAGACCGTGACGTGAAGGTAACCTTCCCCGAAGAGTATCATTCAGAAGAACTGGCAGGCAAAGAAGCCATCTTCAAATGCAGTGTCAATGAAATCAAAGCCGAAGAAAAGCCTGTACTAGATGATGATTTTGCAAAAGATGTCAGCGAATTCGACACTCTTGCAGATTTGAAAGCCGACACCAAAACTAAATTGAAGGAAGCAAAAGAAGCACAAGCATTGCTCAAGATGAAGGATTCAGTTCTTGCAAAAGTATATGAAGCCAACGAAATTGACATTCCCGAAGTATTGGTAGAAGATGAAATCACCTCTATGATGCAGGAATTTGACCAGCAGTTGCGATCCCAAGGTTTGGATCTCGAGAAATATTTCGAATATCTTCAGAAGGATCAAGCTGAATTTAGAACTGAACTAAGAGACGATGCGTTCCGAAAGGTGAAAACCCGGATGATCGTTTCCGCCATTGCTCAGGCTGAAGGGATTACCGTCACACCGGAAGAACTGGAAGCGGATATTGACATGATGGCTGCGCAGTACAAAATCGAACCGGCAAAAATCAAAGAAATGCTAGGTGCTGAAAATCTTGCATTCCTTGAGAAGGACATTAAAATGCGTAAAGCAATGGACTTCGTTTTCGATAAGGCAATCATCAAATAATGAGATGCCAAAGACCACAGGAAGGAGAGGCAATATGGCTTTAATTCCATATGTAATTGAACAGGACGGAAGGGGCGAACGCTCCTATGACATCTATTCCAGAATGCTAAAAGACCGAATTATATTCATTGGTGAGGCCATCGATGAACATTTGGCTAGCTTGGTTGTTGCACAGCTTCTGTTTCTGGAAGCAGAAGACCCCGAAAAGGATATCTGTATCTATATCAATAGCCCCGGTGGCTCAGTAACGGCTGGTATGGCTATCTATGATACCATGCAATATGTCAAACCGGACATTTCCACTATTTGTGTGGGCATGGCTGCCAGTATGGGAGCATTCCTGCTATCCGCTGGAACCAAAGGCAAACGCTTTGCCTTGCCCAATGCTGAAATTATGATTCATCAGCCCTTGGGCGGAATCAATGGGCAGGCAGAGGACATTAGAATCCATGCAGAGTGGATCATTAAAACCAGAGAAAAACTCAATGTCATTCTCAGCAAAAATACCGGACAGCCACTGACTACCATCGAAAAAGACACGGATCGGGACAACTTCATGAGTGCACCTGAAGCAGCAGCTTATGGTTTGGTGGACAAAGTCATTACATCCCGATAAATCAATTCTTTAACTCATAACTCATAACTCATAACTCATAAATATTTAGACCCCACAACCCCAAAATTAGGAGAAAACCAACCTTATGACCAAATACGACGAAAATTTTGAAATAAAGTGTTCATTTTGCGGCAGACCCCAAAGCCAGGTCAAACGACTGGTGGCGGGACCTGAAGTTTATATTTGCAATGAATGCGTAGACCTTTGTCTGGACATTATCAAAGAAGGACTGGAGGAGCCCAAGGAACTGGAAGAAAGCGGTGAATTTGTGCTGCCCACCCCACGTGAGCTGGCCAAATTCCTTTCCGAATATGTCATAGGACAAGATGAAGCTAAAAAAGCGCTTTCCGTTGCAGTGTATAACCACTATAAACGGGTCAAGAGCATGACTGCCCTAGAGCAGGATGGTGTTGAACTCCAAAAGAGCAACATCGTCATGATTGGTCCCACCGGGTCCGGCAAAACTTTACTGGCTCAGACTCTGGCCAAGATTCTACAGGTGCCATTTGCCATTGCTGATGCTACCGCACTGACAGAAGCCGGTTATGTGGGAGAAGACGTAGAAAACATTCTACTGCGTCTGCTACAAGCTGCTGATTTCGATGTGGAGAAAGCCCAGCGCGGCATCATTTATGTGGATGAAATCGATAAAATATCCAAAAAATCCGACAACGTTTCCATCACTAGGGACGTGAGTGGAGAAGGGGTACAACAGGCCCTACTCAAGATTCTGGAAGGAACCGTTGCCAATGTTCCACCCCAAGGAGGACGAAAGCATCCCCATCAGGAGTTCATCCAGTTTGACACGACAAATGTCATGTTCATTTGTGGCGGAGCCTTTGACGGTCTTGAAAAAATCATCCGCAAAAGGTTGGGCGAAAAGGTCATCGGATTCAATGCCACTCAAAAGAAAAACGATAAAGATGTGCCGGAAACCCTAAAAATGGTTCAACCGGAAGATTTACTCCGATACGGCTTGATACCAGAGTTTATTGGGCGTTTGCCAGTAATTGTCACGCTGGACCCTTTAACAGAAGATGCCTTAGTGGAGATTATCACCAAGCCCAAAAATGCCTTGCTGAAACAATACAAAAAACTTTTTTCCATGGATAATGTGGAACTTGAAATAGAAGAAGATGCCATCCGCAGGATTGCACACAAAGCCCTCGAAAAGAAAACCGGGGCCAGAGGTCTTCGAAATATCATGGAAACCATCATGACGGACATCATGTACGAGATTCCTTCTCGCAAAGATGTTGCGAAATGCATTATCACCAAGGCAACAGTAGACGAGGAAGTGAGGCCGACTTTGGTCCTTTTAGACTCAGATAAAAAGGCGGCTTCCTAGGTCGCCTTATTCTTTCACTAGAATGATGCAAATCAACCTAACCCTAACCCCATAACCAAGGAGAACACAATGGCAGAAGATAAAATCGAAGTAAGAGAAGACGGCTTGATGGTTTTACCCATGATTCCGCTTCGGGGAATGACAATTTTCCCTAATATGGTTCTGCATTTCGACATCGGAAGAGAAAAATCCATCAATGCCCTAGAAAAGGCAATGATTAAGAACCAATATATTTTTTTGGCAGCCCAGACAGATGAAACCACCGACTTACCAACCAACAATGATTTTTATCATATGGGTACTGTCGCTAAGATTAAACAAATGCTCAAACTCCCCGGTGATTCCATCCGGGTGCTTGTTGAGGGCGTGAGCCGAGGGCGAATTGAAGAAATTTTATTCGAGGTACCTTATTTTAAGTGCGCAGTTTCCCAAATCATCGATGAAGAACCGGATCCGATTCCGGCCAGGATGGAAGCGCTGATGCGTTCTGTGCTTGGCAACTTTGATAGTTACCTGGCCTTAAACCAGAAGCTTTCTTCCGAAATCTTTCCAACCGTAGCCACCATCGGTCAACCAGGCCGTTTTGCTGACCTGATTGCAGGCCATATGGACCTCAAAGTTGAAGAGAAACAGGAACTCCTGGAGACCCTAGATATCACAGAACGTTTGGACAAACTGAATACCATAATGGTACGTGAGATTGAAATTCTCAACATCGAACACGATATCAGCAGCAAGGTAAAAACTCAAATCAATCAGAATCAGCGGGAGTATTATTTGCGAGAGCAAATGCGCGCCATTCAGGATGAATTGGGCACTGATGAAGATGTGGAAGGCGAAGTCAACCAGTGGTACAAACAGCTGGAAGAATTGAACCTGCCTGAAAAGACCCGTCAAAAAGTAGAAAAAGAAATTAAAAGGATGTCAAAAATGCAGGCGTCCTCCGCCGAAAGTTCGGTCATCCGGACTTATATTGAAACCATTCTGTCCTTACCATGGAACAAAGAAACCGAAAGCAACATTGACTTAAAGCATGCCGAGGAAATCCTGGAAGAGGATCATTACGGGCTTGAAAAGGTGAAAGAGCGCGTGTTGGAGTATCTGGCAGTCGTTGAACTTTCCCATAAAATCAAAGGGCCTATTCTTTGTCTGGTAGGCCCTCCGGGAACCGGCAAAACTTCCATTGCCAAATCGGTGGCTCGTGCAGTCAACCGAGAATTTGTACGAATGTCCTTGGGTGGCGTTCGTGATGAGGCGGAAATCCGCGGACATCGCAGAACCTATATTGGGGCGATTCCTGGAAGAGTTATTAACGCCATTAAAGACGCAGGTTCCAAGAATCCTGTTTTCCTCTTCGACGAGGTGGACAAAATTGGCGCAGACTTCAAAGGCGATCCGGCTTCTGCGCTGTTGGAGGTTTTAGACCCCGAACAAAACAAAGATTTTACTGACCATTATCTGGAAACTCCATTCGATCTTTCCAAGGTAATGTTTATCGCAACAGCCAATACAACCGAAACCATTCCAAGACCGCTTCTGGACCGAATGGAAGTCATAGAAGTGATGGGGTACACAGAAGAAGAAAAACTGAACATCGCACAAAAATACCTAGTGCCAAAAAAAGTCACGGAACATGGCCTTCAACCGGAGAATATTCAAATTTCCGAAGATGCCATCCGAGACTTGATTAACTATTACACCAGGGAATCCGGCGTCCGAAATTTGGAGCGGGAAATTGCCAACCTCTGCAGAAAAGTGGCACGCAAAACCGTTTCTGGTCGTCGAAAGAAGTTTTCCATCAATGCGGCAAATTTAGAAGAATATTTGGGCAAAAAGAAATACAGATATGATAAAATAGAAAATGAGTCAGAAATCGGTGTTACCACTGGATTGGCCTGGACGATTGTGGGCGGAGATACGCTGTTCATCGAGACTTCGGCTGTTCCCGGAACCGGCAAACTCCAATTGACAGGACAGCTAGGCGATGTGATGCAGGAATCCGCCAAAGCGGGTATCAGCTACATACGTTCTGTGACCGATAAGTTTGGTATTGATGAAGACTTTTATAAAACGATGGACATCCATTTGCATATTCCGGAAGGTGCCACACCAAAAGATGGACCTTCCGCAGGCGTGACCATGTGTGTAGCCATGATTTCCACCTTAACAAAAACACCTGCGCGAAAAGATGTTGCCATGACAGGCGAAATTACCTTGCGCGGGAATGTGCTACCTGTAGGCGGCATCCGTGAAAAGGTTCTGGCAGCCCATCGGGCAGGTATCAGGATGGTTCTTCTTCCCGCAGACAATGAACGGGATATTGAAGATATTCCTGTCAAAGTCAGAAAGGCAATGAAGTTTGTACTGATTCGAAATGTGGACGATGCCATCAAACACGTATTGATTGGAATCAAAAAATGCTAATAAAAAAAGCGGAACTGGTTGCAGTAACAGCCAAGCGGGAACAGTATCCACCCGAAGACATGTATGAAATCGCATTTGTAGGACGCTCCAATGTGGGCAAGTCCTCTTTGCTGAATCTGCTGACCAACCGAAAAGCACTGGCAAGAGTCAGTGGCAACCCCGGTAAAACCAGGACCATCAATTTTTATGAGGTCAATGGTGAATTTCGGATCGCCGACTTGCCCGGATATGGCTATGCTAAGGTATCAAAGAGTATTAGTGCCACATGGAGTGGGATGATAGACACGTACCTCAAAGACAGGACTAAATTGATTAAAGTGGTACAATTGGTGGATATCCGCCATGCGCCATCAGCTCTGGACATACAGATGTATGAGTACTTGAAGCACTATGGATTGGACGGCCTTGTGGCCGCCACCAAATCCGACAAAATTTCTAAAAATGAGACCACCAAATCAATTGCACAAATACGGAAGTGCTTAAGAATGGAACCGGACGATTTGGTTATACCAGTTTCAGCACTAAACAAAAAAGGGCATGAAGATTTACTAGCAGCAATGGAAGTAATACTGAACGCCCAGGAATAAGGAGCACCAATGCAGTTTATCGTTGCATTCAACATCATATTCAAGCGGATTAAAGCAATCCGATTTCTATTAATGGATAAAGAGGTACAGCTTTGGAAAAAAGCCCTGATTGTTGCGGGTTTGATTTATCTCTTTCTTCCGATTGACCTGATTCCACCGGTGCTCTTTCCGATTGCATGGATGGATGATTTAGTTCTATGGATCTGGATTCTCTGGGTTCTTCGAAAAACCCTGGACAAGTATTGGATGGGGGAAACTGAGGATTATTCCAAAAAATATAAGAACAAAGAAGTAATTGACGACGTTGAATACGAAGTCAAAGAGGAGCCAAAAAACCAAGGAGAAAAGAATGAATAAGAGTCAGGTCATCGGCGAAATCATGATCAGCCAGGAAGAAATTCAGCAAAGGGCCAAAGAAATAGCAGCTCAAATCACCAAAGATTATGAAGGAGAGAGCATATTGCTCGTTGGAATTCTTCGAGGTGCTGTGCCATGGATGGTGGATGTGATGAAACATATCGATTTGGATGTAGAAATTGATTTTATGGCGGTCAGCAGCTACGGTGCAGCAACCAAAAGCACCGGTGTCGTCAAGATCAATAAAGATCTGGATTCGGATATTGAAGGGAAGCACATCATCATTGTAGAAGATATCGTGGATACGGGCATCACCCTCCAGTACCTGACCGGTTACCTAGAAAACAGACAACCTAAAAGCATCAAAATCTGTGCGCTATTGGACAAACCTGCCAGAAGGCGGGCGGAAGTCTACGGCGATTATATCGGTTTCACAGTAGAAGACAAGTTCATTGTAGGATACGGCCTGGACTTTAACCAAAAGTACAGACAGCTGCCATATATCAGCTGCTTAGCCGAGGATTAATATAAGGAGGACTGCAACAAATGAGTAATGAGGTACAAATCGGACTATCCAACAAACACCTGCACCTGAGGCAGGAGGATGTGGACACATTATTTGGAAAGGGTCATTGTCTGACTCATACAAAAGACCTACTTCAACCGGGACAATATGCCTGTGATGAGAAGGTGGACATCGTCGGACCCAAAGGGGTTCTCAAAGGTGTTCGTGTGTTAGGTCCAGCCAGACCGGAAACACAGGTTGAAATGGCGTTAACTGATGCCAGAGCCATTGGAATCAAAGTGCCTGTCAGAGAATCAGGCAAACTGGATGGAACTCCTGGCTGTAAACTGATTGGACCGGCAGGTGAAGTCGATCTGGAACAGGGTGTCATCGCAGCCCTTCGACATGTACACTTGTCTGGGGCTCAAGCTGAAGCTTTGGGCGTCAAAGACAAGGACATTGTCAGCGTCAAAGTAGAAGGTGAAAGAGGCCTGATTTTCCAAAACGTATTGGTTCGTGCAGGAGATGCCTACTTTGGCGAAATCCACTTTGATACCGATGAAGGTAATGCAGCAGGACTAGGCCCTGATGCAGTAGGTACAATCATTAAATAAAAAACAAAAGAAAATCATATTTATAGCACCCAAATAAACCAAATTAGGCCATATTCGATTCTGAATATGGCCTTTTTTTTATTAGTGATACATTATTTGCCGAATACATGTCTTATATCTATAATAAACCTAATTACAGTTGTGTTTTCATAAATATGGAGTAGAATAGAAACATTAACAATGACTTACGTTTGCTGCTATCTTAGAATTTAATATTTCATAATCCCAAAACAGGGAAGGTTGTGTAACAATGGGTAATATATTGAAAACAACAATGCTTAAGAATTTATGCATTCTTTTGTTTTTTATCATATTGATGCCATTGTTTACGATTCAAGTATCTGCTGAATCACAAGATAATCCCCAAAATGTGCTGATGCTTTATAGTGGGAATCAATTTTTACCAGTGAATGCTATTATGAATCAGACAGTCGAGAAAGTTCTAAAAAAGTCTAACCCATCACAAATATCTATTTATAGCGAGTATCTAGAAATTGATCGTTTCAAATCGGAATCTATTCAGTCAAAAATGAGAGAAATAATAAAAGAAAAATATTCAAAAGGAAACCTTGACGTAATTATGGTTATGGATGATATTGCATTGGATTTTATTGTTCAATATGGGGATGAATTATTTCCTAAAGTTCCAGTAGTCCTTTGTAGCATTACTGAAGGTAAAATCAATACGGACAAAATCAAATCAAATATGACAGGCAATTTTAAAATACTGGATATTAAGAGTAATATTGAACTCATCCTGAAGGTCCAGCCTGACATTAAGGAGATTGTTGTAATTACAGGAACAAGTGAACAAGATTTAATCTATAAAGCGATGGCTCAAAAAGTTCTAAACGAATATTCTTTGAAGGTGAAAGTCACCTATCTTGAAAATCTAAGTCTCAATTCAATCTTAGAAAAAGTAGCGAAACTACCGGAACAATCCGCACTGTTTTTTGTTTCATTCAACCAGGATGGCATTGGCAAAGCTTATATTCCACTGGAAGTAATACCACTTATAAGCAAAGCATCAAAAGCACCATTATATGGAATGTATGAAACATTCATTGGCAAGGGAATCTTAGGGGGAAACTTGATTAGCTATGCAGATATCAGTACCAATGCGGCTGAAATTGTGCTAAGGATTCTAAATGGTGAGGAAGCGTCAGATATTGATATCGTCGCCAGTAACAATAAAAACTATTTCGATTGGAATGAGATGAAAAGGTGGGGGATTCATCCAAACAACTTACCAACCGGCAGTATCATAGTCAATAAAGAATTAAGTTTTTGGGAACAATATAGAATGCAAATCATACTTTCTTTTCTTGTGATTATTTCCGAAATGTTTTTAATAATACTTTTATTAAAAAATCTAAGAGATAGAAGAATTGCAGAGATTAAACTGGAGAAATCCAATCAAAGCATGGCAAGTATTCTTTTAGGTACTAATGTGGGAACATGGGAATGGAGCGTACAAACCGGAGAAACCGTTTTCAACGAAAGATGGGCAGAGATGATTGGGTATACCCTGCATGAACTATCACCAACTACTATCGATACATGGATTAAGCATACAAATCCTGAAGACTTACAACAATCAGAAGAGCAACTGAAAAAAATATTTTCCAAAGAACTTGATTATTACGAGTGTGCATGTCGTATGAAGCATAAGAATGGTAGTTGGATTTGGGTTAGCGATCGTGGAAAAGTGACAAGTTGGACCGATGATGGCAAACCACTAATCATGAGTGGAACTCATACAGATATGACAAAGCAAAAGAAAGAAGAAGAGGAAATTGAACATTTGGCCTTTTGTGACCAACTAACAGGTCTATATAACCGCAGATTTTATGAAGAAGAACTAAGAAGGTTAGACACTGAAAGAAATCTACCCCTTACAATTATAATGGGGGACTTGAATGGGCTGAAATTAATCAATGATTCATTCGGACATCGCATTGGTGACGAGCTACTAAAAAAAGTGGCGGAAGTCTTGAGAGAAGGTTGCCGAGCGGATGATATTGTCGCAAGGGTTGGTGGGGATGAGTTTGTAATCATACTGCCAAAGGCGGATGCTATTGAAACAGATAAGGTTATTTCTCGAATGACGCAACTTTCATTGAACAACAAAGTTGGTTCAATTAATCTTTCAGTTTCTTTTGGATATGGAATTAAAACCACCAAGAAGCAAAGAATTCAAGACGTATATAAAGAAGCGGAAGATCATATGTACAGGAATAAATTATACGAAAGCTCTAGTATCAAGAGTAAGATGATTAATTTGATAATGAGTTCATTGTATGAAAAGAATAATGAAGAACAACTACACTCAAAACGTGTTAGTGAAATTTGCGAAAGCATTGCAAGAAAAATGAATTTGGAACAAGAACTTATTTCCCAAATAAAAATCGCAGGTTTAATGCATGATATTGGTAAAATTGGTATAGATGAAAAAGTATTAAATAGGAAAGGCAAACTCAATGAAAGTGAATGGAAAGAAATCAAGAGACATCCAGAGGTGGGATATCGTATTTTAAGTTCAGCCAATGAATTTTCCGAGATTGCAACGTTTGCCTTAGACCATCATGAAAGATGGGATGGGCAAGGCTATCCAAAGGGCCTAAAAGGAGGAGAAATATCACTTCCTGCAAGAATAATCGCCATTGCGGATTCTTATGATGCAATGACAAGGGCAAGGACATATAGAGAGGTGCTCTCGGAAGAAGAGGCAATAGAAGAAATAAAGAGATGCGCAGGCACTCAGTTTGATCCAACAATTGTTAATATATTTGTGAATTGTCCTAAACAAACACTATAGAATGGAAACATCTGTGGCTTGTACAATGGCAATAGATGCACTGGTGCCCAAACGATCTGCACCGGCAGCTATCATTTCTTTGGCCTTTTCGATATCACGGATTCCACCTGAAGCTTTTACCTGAGCCTTTTCGCCAACTGTGGCGCGCATCAGGGCAACATCCTCTACAGTGGCTCCGCCAGTGCTGAATCCAGTGGAGGTCTTGACAAAGTCTGCACCGGCTTGAACCGCCAATTCGCAGGCTTTCACAATTTCTTCTTTGGTCAAGAGACAGGTTTCCAAAATGACTTTTACTTTAGCGTCATAGTCTGCGGCTACCGAAACCACCGCAGCAATATCATTGGAAACATAGTCATATCGTCCTTCTTTGAGCGCACCTACATGGATGACCATGTCGATTTCGGTTGCTCCGTGAAGGCATGCCTGATCTGCCTCAAATGCTTTGGCATTCAATTCCATCGCACCAAGTGGGAATCCCACTACAGCACAAACTTTGGTTTGGGAGCCGGATAATTCCATGGCGGCCAACTCTACGTAACTGGAGTTGATGCATACGGAATAAAAATGATATTCCCGCGCCTCCCCACAGAGTCGCTTGATATCCGCTTCAGTTGCTTCCGGTTTCAGCAGAGTATGGTCAATATATAAATTCATTGCTTTCATTTTTATTTTGCAACAGTTGGAATATTTTCCACCTGCCGCATCCTCCTTTCGAAAGGGATTCGACCTTTACACGTTGAATAGGAAGTTTATGACGTCTCCGTCTTTTACTTCGTATTCTTTTCCTTCCAACTTCAACAATCCTTTTTCTTTGGCGGTTGCCAGATTCCCGCCACATTCCACCAGTGTATCAAAACGGATGGTTTCTGCTCGGATAAATCCACGTTCGATATCGGAGTGGATTTTGCCTGCAGCGCCGGGGGCTTTGGTGCCTCGTCGTATTGTCCAGGCTCGAACTTCATCCTCGCCTGCTGTGAGGAATGAAATCAAATCCAGCAAATGGTAGGAAGCACGAACCAGCTTGTCCAACCCAGAGGTGGTGATGCCCATTTCCTCCAAAAACATTGCTTTTTCTTCATCTTCCAGTTGGGAAAGCTCCGCTTCCAACTTCGCACAAATGACCACAACATCGGAGCCTTCTTCTGCGGCATACTTCCGAACCGCAGCTACATAGTCACTGCCTTCTCCTTCATCACCGGCATGGTCTTCGGACACATTTGCAACATAGATGACCGGTTTGAAAGAAAGCATTTCAAGAGTTTTTATAAAGTTCAGTTCTTCGTCGTTGAGATCCTCCATGGTGCGAAGGGGTTTCCCTTCTTCCAGCCAAGCGATAATCTTGTTAAGCAAATCAATTTCACGTTGAATGTCTTTATCTCCCTTTAGCGCTTTGACGTTCCGGTCACGTCTTCGTTCCAGAATATCCATGTCGGAAATAATCAACTCCAGATTAACGGTTTCAATGTCCGATAAGGGATCAATCTTGTTGTCCACATGGAAAACGTTATCGTCATCGAAACAACGGACTACATGAACTATCGCTGCGACCTGACGGATGTCAGCCAGAAACTTATTTCCCAAACCTTCCCCTTTGGATGCACCGCGAACAAGTCCTGCTATGTCGCAAAATTCGATGGCGGCATAGGTGGTTTTCTTTGAGTGATACATTTCGTGGAGAATCTTCAGCCTAGGGTCGGGAACAGTGACCACACCAACATTGGCCACCTTGGTGCTGAATGCATAGTTGGTTGCTTCAGCTGCGGACTTGGTGATGGCGTTAAACATGGTGCTTTTGCCCACATTGGGCAGACCTACAATACCTAATTTCATGAATGTTCTCCTTTTTTCACTTGCTGTTCGGCGGTTGGCCGAAGCTGCAGGGATTTTTTGCGAAAGTAAAAATATAATAATGCACAGACGACGATGACAGTAAGACTCAACAATTGAGCTTGCTTAAAGGGCCCAAACATCAGACTGTCAGTCCTGAGTGCCTCAACAGCGAATCGTTCCACCGAATACAGGATGCCGTAAAGGCATGCAATTTGACCTGCGAACCGTGGTCGTTTGTCGAACCAGATAAGGAATAAAAATAATAAGAAGCACCAGACGGATTCATAAAGAAAAGTAGGATGGACTTTCACCCCATCTACCATAATCCCCCAGGGCAAATCAGTGGGTCCTCCATGGGCTTCGGCATTGAAATAGTTCCCCCAACGGCCAATGGCCTGAGCCAGAGCAATGCCGGGGACGACAGCGTCTACCATATCTACAAAACTGATGTGTTTGTAGCGAGTCATGAACCATGCAGCCAAGAGGCCTCCCAACAAGCCGCCATGTATAGCTAGGCCGCCACCTCGTACATTTAGTATTTGTGCAGGATCAATGGAAAAATAATCCCAGTTAAAGACTACATAATACAGTCTGGCGCATATCACGCCCACCGGAATACTAATAATTAAAATATCCAATACCGTATCCCCTGAAATCCCACGTTTGGGTCCACGAATATAGAACACCAAGGTGCCCAGGGCGATGCCGGTTGCAACCAGAATTCCGTACCATCGGATATCTAAATCAAATAATGTAAAAGCCACAGGATTGGGCATAGGTTTCACTCCTTTACTGATGCAGAATCAAATCTGCCTCACCGAGTATTATACCTTGCAAGCCAGTACTTCTCAACATTCTTTCATTGTTTTTCCCAAAAACTTTGATACAATGGATTTATGAAATATGATTCAATGATAAAAGGAATCTTCGTGGAAAGGCCCAACCGATTTATCGCCAGGGTTCTCATCCATGGAGAAGAAGCACTAGCACATGTAAAAAATACCGGACGCTGTAAAGAACTACTGGTCCCAGGAGCAACAATTTACCTTGAGGACCACATTCACAGAATGGGGACTAGAAAACTCCGATATTCTTTGATTGCGGTAGAAAAAGGCAACCTGCTGGTCAATATGGATTCCCAGGCGCCTAACGTCATTGTAGCGGAAGCCCTTACCCTTGGCGCCCTGATTTTGCCGGGTATGACACCACCGATTCGATTCAGGAGGGAACAGAGCTATGGAACATCAAGACTGGATTTTTCCTTGGAAGACAGCCTTGGCAGAATTGGTTTCCTTGAGGTGAAAGGTGTGACCCTAGAAGAAGATCTACATTGCAGATTTCCGGATGCACCGACCCTAAGGGGGCGTAAGCATTTAGAAGAGCTGGAAAAGGCCGTGGGTGAAGGGTTTTTAGGGTTTGTTGTATTTATTCTGCAAATGAAAGGCGTCATATCATTTCGACCCAATGATGAAATGGACCCGGCTTTTGGAAAGGCGCTTCGAAGTGCTGCGAGCACAGGTGTTGTGGTGCTTGCCTATGATTGTGAAGTGACGGAGTCCACGTTAGGGGTGTATGGACCTGTAACCGTTGAATTAACTGATAATTTGTATAGCAAATAGACCGACATCTTGTGAGAGTTTTCAGACAAACCACTATATATGGGGCATAATATTGGTTTCCCTGAAAAAACAAAATACAATTCCCAAAAAAGTGGGCGCTTATGCCCATTTTTTTATTGCTAATGGTTGTAAAGTGGAGGGAAGTGGAGTAAAGTGGTATTCAAATAGGATGTAGAAGTGTCCCATTTGGGGCAGAGTGGTGTAGGAGTACTTCATGTTTTCAGGAGAATACTACAATTCCATAGATTCGAAGTACAGATTGATTGTACCAGCCAAGTTCAGAGATGAACTGGGCCGTAAGTGCTATATCACCAAAAGCAATGATAATTGCCTCTATCTATTCACTCTTGAAGAGTGGGAGCGGCATGCCAGAGAATTAATGGCATTACCAACCGGATCCGCTGAAGCCAGAATCAGAATCAGAAAATTTACTGCCAACGCCGTAGAAGTCGAGGTCGATTCCCAATACAGGATCACCATTCCACAGAAATTAAGGGAACTGGTGTCAATCCAAAAGGAAGTGGTCACTGTGGGATTCATCAACAAAATCGAAATCTGGAGCAGGGAAGAGTACGAACGAATCATGCAACTTCCTGACAATGGCGAATATGAATACGTTTAAGCATACTTCGGTGCTGCTGGCAGAATCACTGGAAGGCCTGAAGATTAAGTCTGATGGCATCTATGTGGATGGAACACTTGGCGGTGGCGGGCATGCCGAAGAAATATGCAAACGACTAAATGAAAAGGGAACGTTAATCGGCATAGACAGGGACCAAGATGCCCTGGATGCGGCGCAAGAAAGACTGAAACCATATCCGTGCAAAAAAATATTCATACAGAGCAATTATGCGGAGATTGGTGAAATATTAAAAGAGTTACAGTTGACCGGCATCGATGGCGCATTACTGGACCTAGGGGTTTCGTCCTTTCAGCTTGATAACCCAAGTCGTGGGTTTTCCTACATGCAAGAAGCGCCGCTGGATATGCGGATGAATAGGGAAGATGGGTTTACCGCCTACGAGGTGGTCAACACATACAGCCAAAAAGAATTAACCAGAATCATCACCCGATACGGTGAAGAGCGGTGGGCGGCTCGAATCGCAGCATTCATTGAAAAGGAACGAAAGAAAGGCCCCATTGAAAACACTTTCCAACTGGTGGAGATCATCAAGGCAGCCATTCCGGCCGCCGCCAGAAGGGAAGGACCACACCCGGCAAAAAGAACTTTTCAAGCTATCAGAATCGAAGTTAATGATGAATTGGGACAATTAGAGAAAGCCGTTGCAGCATTCTGCGATGCGCTTAATGAGGGGGGGAGATTTTGTGTCATCACATTTCATTCCCTGGAAGACCGAATCGTCAAAGAAATATTCCAGCAACGTCTGGATCCTTGCACCTGTCCCAAAGATTTTCCCCAGTGCGTCTGTGGCAAAGAACCGGACATCGTAAAAATAACTAGAAAACCTACCACTCCGGGAGAAACCGAGTTGGAAGAGAACCCCCGATCTAGAAGCGCTAAACTGCGCGTGATTGAGAAAAGGCGGAGAGCATAATGATTACAGCAGAACAATGGTACGAATATCAGGGAAATTATTCGAAATACGGGTTTGACATGAAACCCCGTGTTGCTGTACCCAAAAAGACCGTCGTCAGGACAACCGTCATTGATCGCCGTAAACTGATCTTTTTCATTCTTGTCGTAGGATTTGTCTTTATTGCGGCAATTGTAGCCTCAGCTTATGCAGCATCAATTGCATACTCCAATAACGAATTAAAGACCGAAATCAATATGTTGCAAGGCGAAGTGGATGCATTGTCCATTGATATTGAAAGTGCCAGCAATGTGCAAACCATCGAAAAGCGAGCAATAGAGGAACTGGGAATGGTTTATCCAAGAGATGACCAATATGTTCAAATCGCTGGACAGGAAGCACCGGGCAGCGACTTTGCATTATTGCTGAAAGCGGCAGCATTTAACTGAGAGTTGTGATTGCAACATTGAGTACAACCGTATAAAATATATAATATTGAAGTCAGACAACTGAATGATCAATTTCATAAGTGTCTGACTTTTTTTCAGAGAGGAATGCAATCATGAGACCCATTGATCGAAAAAGCAAAAGCAGAATTATCATTTTCTTTGGTATCTTTTGTATTGCGCTTTTGGCATTATGCATTCGCGTGGGATATCTCCAAATTGTAAATGCTGATGAGCTTACAAAAAAAGCAATCATACAGCAAACCAATGATGAAGAGCTTGAAGCAAAGCGTGGGGTAATCACCGACCGAAACGGTAAAGAACTGGCTGTCAGCTCTATTTGTTACAGTGTTTGGATTAGGCCGTCTGCCATCAGTAAGGACAAACTGGACGAAGTAGCCACAACACTCAGTCAGTTATTGAGCTTTCCGAAAGAAAAGGTTTCTGCGGACCTAATCCAGGACAAAACCCTTATTAAAATTGCAAAATACTTGAACCGGGACACCGCAGATGCCATACGGGAGGCACAGATACCTGGTGTTTCAATCACCGAAGAAACGAAGAGATATTACCCTTTGGGTGACTTCGCATCTTCACTCCTTGGAAGTGTTACCGATGACAATCAAGGTTTGACCGGCTTGGAACTGCAATACAACAAATACCTCAAAGGCATTTCCGGACGATGGGTATTGAATACCGATGCATCGGGAAACCCCCTTTCGTATGGGGAAAAGAGTTACTTTGAACCGGTAAACGGAGCAACGGTACAATTGACAGTCGATGAAGTCATACAGCATTATGTGGAGCAATCCATTGATCAGGTGATGGAAGATACCGATGCGGATGGTGTCCAATGCATCGTCATGAACCCAAAAACAGGTGAAATCTTAGGGATGGCAGTCTCTCCCTCTTTTGATTCCAATGATCCACGAACTCCATTAGCAGAGGAAGACAAGAAAACGCTGGCTTCTTTAACAGGATCTGCCCAACTGGATTTCTTGAATAAAATGTGGCGTAATCCACTGGTTCAGGATACATATGAGCCAGGGTCAACCGCTAAGCTACTGACCACTGCAATTGTTTTAGAGGAAGGGCTTGTAGCCAAAAATGAAACCTTTACTTGCACTGGTGCGATTGATATTGCCGGCACAACTTTGCATTGCTGGAGAATCGGGAAACCCCATGGCGTGGAAACCCTTTCAGAAGCCCTTGGGAACTCCTGTAACCCTGTATTTGCCGAACTTGGGGGCAGAATAGGACTAGAGAAGTACTATGGGTACATGGAGACGTTTGGGATTACTAAGAAGACCGGCATAGATTTTCCAGGTGAAGCAAATTCAATCCTTCAGGACATCGATACCGCTGGACCTGTGGGCCTGGCAACAATGGCATATGGCCAAGGTATTGCCGTCACGCCAATACAGCTATTAAGTGCAGTCTGCTCTTTGGGGAACAATGGAATGCTGATGCAGCCCAAACTGGTGGACAAAATTGTCGCTGAGGACGGAACGCTTATCAAAGAATATCCCAATGTAGAAGTAAGGCAAACCGTATCTGAAGCTACAGCCAAAGAGATTAGTCTTATGATGGAGTCAGTTGTAGCAGAAGGTGGGGGAGGCAATGCCAAAATATCCGGCTATCGGGTCGGAGGAAAGACTGGAACCGCATACAAAGTTCTAAATGGAGCATATACCAATGAAGTATGCGCCTCTTTTGTAGGTATGGCCCCCATGGATGACCCGCAAGTGGCAATTTTATTTATTGTTGACAACCCCAAAGGCGTCAAGTATGGAAGTATCACCGCGGCACCGGGTGCCAAGGTAATCCTCGAAAATGTACTGCGTTATCTGAATGTAAAACCGGTGTATACTGCTGAAGAGAAACAAACAAACAGTAGTCATACCACCACAGTTCCAAACATCATTGGCGAAAGCTTTAGCGAGGCCATTGGCATTTTAGGTGGTAGCTCTCTCAATTATATAGTATCTCCTGCAATGACAAGCGGAAGTGACTTCATCATCAAAGACCAGTACCCAAAACCGGGTGAAGAAGTGACAGTTGATGAGGTGGTATATCTGTACAGAGAATAGCTGATGTTGTATAATATAACGGTTATGCCGGAGGAAAGAATATGAGAACATTCAGCATGCGAGAAATCGCAGAAGTGACTGGTGGCCGGTTGATTTCGGGCACAGAAAATGCGCTGGTTCAGCGGGTTAGCAAGGATTCCAGAGATGTGACTTTGGACACCTTGTTTTTCGCATTAATCGGGCAGAATCACGATGCTCACGAATTTTTACCTCAAGTCCTTACAGGTGGATGCGGTAACTGGATTGTTTCGAATCTGGAGGCTTTACACGTTGAAGGGATTGAAAATGCCAATATCATATTAGTTGAAGATACCCAGGAGGCATTAATTAGGCTTGCGGTTTTTGTTTTGGATGAGATGCAAGCCATTAAAATTGGCGTTACCGGGAGCGTCGGAAAAACATCAACAAAGGACATGGTTTATGCAGTCTGCAGTCAACAATATAAAACCGGTAAGACGCAGGCCAATTTAAATACCAACATTGGAATTTCAATGTGTATATTGGATTTTGATCCTGACATAAAGGTAGCGGTACTTGAGATGGGCACTGACCATCCCGGAGAAATCGACCAGGTCGTACGAGTATTTCGACCGCATATCGGATTGATCACAAATATTGGCCAATCCCATCTGGAACATTTCGGCACAAGAGAAGGCATCTATCGGGCAAAAATGGAAATGACGAATTATTTTACCTCAAATGACTTGCTCATTATTCAGCGAGGGGCTGATTTTCTTAGAAAGGAACAAATGGAGTCTTCTTACCGGATTCAATCAGTGGGGAAAGAGGAAGAAGATGACTTTATCGTAACAGGCATTCAGCTCACAAATAGGTTAAGCACTGAATTCGACCTGACATACTTAGGAGAATCCGTTCACTTCTTGTTGCCGGTATTAGGTTCACATCATGCAATGAATGCAGCACAAGCAGTAGCGGTGGGCGTTGAGTTGGGTATCTCCCTTGCCGAGGCTGCAAAGGGACTTTCTTCTTTTCAGATTACAGCTGGTAGAATGGATATTAAATCAGAAAAAGGGATGAGGAACGCTGTCATTATTGATGATGCGTATAACGCCAGCCCGGACTCAATGCGTGCAGGAATTCAAACGCTACTATCCATGGAAGGCCCACGCAAAGTTGCTATCCTGGGAGACATGTTTGAGCTGGGGTCGCAGGCTATAGCTTTTCATCGGGAAGTGGGAAAATTCGCTGCGGATGCAGGCGTGGATTTGATTTTAGGCGTCGGCGACCTGTCCAAAGAATTGGTGGATGCCGCAGGACCCAACGCGAAACACTTTATAACCAAACAGGACTTAATGAAGGAATTGCCAGGTTTGATTCATAATAATGACATCATCTTAATCAAAGCATCCAGAGGCATGGCCTTGGATGAAGTGGTCGATTATTTACTCAATACAAGGGAGATTCAATGAACATCTATTATATTTTTGGAATTGGCGTTTTTGCCTTCGCAATTGGAATGCTACTGACTGCATTTCTGATTCCCGTTCTAAAAAAAGCAAAAGCCGGACAAAACATAAGAGAAGAGGGGCCGGCATCACATCATATCAAAGCAGGCACCCCAAGCATGGGTGGACTGGCAATCATCGGAGCGATTATTGTGGCTGGAATTGCCGGCGGTGCTTGGGCGCCTGATACTTTTGCAGCACTTCTGGGTTTTTTGCTATTTGCAGCCATAGGGTTTATTGATGATTACCTGAAAGTAGTGAAAAAGCAAAATGAAGGATTATTGGCATGGCAGAAATTTTCAATGCAGTTTGTCATTTCCCTGGGATTCGCCATATATATGGTTCTGCTTTCCAGTTCAGGCACTGAAGTTTTTATACCATTTTGGAATCAGACAATCGATTTTGGTGGCTGGTATATTCCATTTATTGTGTTCACTATTCTTGCGATGGTCAATGCAATCAACTTGACGGACGGTTTGGATGGACTGGCGACAGGCGTCACAGCAATTGTAACAATGTTTTTTGTTTTTCTGGCATATAGGACCGGAAACGAATTGGAAGCAATGATTTATGTAAGCATCACAGGTGCTTGCCTGGGATTTTTAGTGTATAACCGATATCCGGCAAAAATCTTTATGGGAGATACCGGCTCACTTGCCTTGGGTGGTGCAGTTGCATTGACGGCAATTGTCATGAAAATGGAGCTTTTTCTTCCGATTGTTGGCTTTATTTATGTGGTTGAAGCGTTATCGGTTGTGCTACAGGTTGGATATTTTAAGGCTACCAAGGGAAAGAGGATTTTCAAAATGGCACCCATTCATCATCATTTTGAAAAATCAGGCATGCAGGAAACTAAAGTTGTGCTTCTCTTTTGGCTGGTAACTATGATTTGTTGTCTGGGTGCGTTGATTACCCTATAGAAGATTATAAAAAAATTGAAAGGTAGGAAACAAAATGAAACATGTTCCTTGGGATATAAAAGGGAAAAAAATATTAGTTGTTGGATTGGGCAAATCCGGGATAGCCGCGGCTCAGGCGTTGGCGAAACGTGGAGCAAAGGTTTTTGTTCAGGATGCAAAGAATCCGGACGAAATTGAATCCCAACTGATTACATATTTACAAAATGAAAAAATCACTTGCTATTTTGCATCGGAACCCGATGACCCTTCAAGTTTCGATCTTATCGTACTAAGCCCTGGGGTTTCTTTGGAGATTCCTTTTGTGAAGGAAGCGAGTCAGAAGGGTGTATGGGTGACAGGTGAGCTGGAATTGGCCTATCAATTGGGTCCAGGCCATTATATAGCTATAACAGGGACCAATGGCAAAACGACAACCACAACACTGGTGGGAGAGATGTATAAAAGTGCAGATCGAGATACAGCTGTGGTGGGGAATATCGGTGTTGCCGTGACCACCAAAGCCATTTCAGCCACAGAAAATACCTGGATGATTACCGAAGTAAGCAGTTTCCAACTGGAAACCATTCGACATTTCAGACCTGAGGTTTCGGCGATTTTAAACCTTACTCCGGACCATATGGACCGCCATAAATCAATGGAAGAATACGGTCGGGTCAAAGCAAGAATATTCGAAAACCAAAAAAAATCGGATTACCTAGTTATTAATTATGACGATAAACTATGTTATCAGCTAGCAAAGCAAGCCAAGGCAACGGTTGTTCCCTTTAGTCGAAAACAAGAGTTGCCTTTTGGGGCATTTGTCTTGGATGGAATGATTGCCATTCGGGACCAGGCTGGTGTACAAACCCTTTTTTGCCATCAGGATGAGCTGATGATCCCAGGGACACATAATCTAGAGAATGCATTGGCAGCTACGGCAATCGCCTATTTTTCAGGTATTCCAGCCGAGATAATTCGCCGTACACTTCGCACATTTGCCGGAGTCGAACATCGGATTGAATTTGTAAATGAAATCGATGGCGTACGATTTGTCAACGATTCCAAGGGAACCAATCCAGACGCGGCAATCAAAGCCATCGAATCTATTGCGGCACCGATATTCCTGATTGCCGGTGGATATGACAAAGATTCAGATTACGCAGAATTGATTGATTCTTTCGAGGGCAAAGTTGAAATTGCATTACTCATGGGCAAGACGGCTTCGAAAATCAAAGAAGTAGCTGAGAGCAAAGGATTTACCAAAACCATAATCCTTAAAGATATGGATGCCTGTGTGAAGGAGGCTTTCCGACAGGCAAAACCAGGTACCACTGTATTGCTTTCCCCGGCATGTGCCAGTTGGGATATGTATGACAACTATGAGCAGCGTGGCAGGCACTTTAAAGATTGTGTCGCCGGATTGGAAAAATAAGAAATGGCTGAGAACCAACGAATTGTAGTAAAAAACCCTAGAAGGGGGCAAGTGGACTTTGTGATCATATTGGTGACCGTTATTTTGGTTGTCTTTGGTATCATGATGGTTACAAGCTCAAGCTATTACAGTTCAATCAATGAAGATGGAACGCCGTATCGGTATTTGATTCGTGAACTGATTTGGGTTGGTTCAGGCGGCATACTTATGTGGCTTGGCGCAATGATCGATTATCATATTTATCAAAAGTTCGGGTGGTTGTTCTTGGCTGTCAGCATATTGATGCTGATTTTGGTCCTGACTCCGCTAGGTCTTGAACGAAATAATGCGCAACGATGGCTTGGCGTTGGTGAAATGACCATCATGCCCGGGGAAGTGGCTAAAATATGTGCCATTATATTTGTTGCTTGGCTTTTAAGTAAAAAAGAGGATACAATCCTATCTTTTACCGGTGGTATTTTGCCCCTATTTGTGATTATGGGGGTATATGCCGGTCTTGTTATGAAGCAGCCAAATATGTCAACTGCGATTATCATTTGTCTCATTATATTAGGAATGATGTTTATTGCAGGACTCAAGTGGAGATATTTGTTTGGCCTCAGTGCGATAGGCGTTGCTGGAGCTGCATTCTTGATACTCTCGGATGAAACGGGATACCGTATGAAACGGGTTGTCAGTTTCCTGGATCCTTTTGCAGATCCATTGGATACCGGCTATCAGGTGGTTCAATCTCTGATGGCATTGGGATCCGGGGGGCTTTTCGGCTTAGGGCCGGGAAAAAGCATCCAAAAAAACTTATATCTTCCTGAACCTCAGAATGATTTCATTCTCGCAATTATTGGTGAAGAGCTTGGATTTTTAGGTATTCTCGGTTTAATGATTTGCTTCATGGTTTTGATTTATCGAGGTATCCTTACAGCGATAAAAGCGCCGGACCGGTTTGGGATGCTGGTCGCTTCCGGAATCACCATAATGCTTGCTGTACAGGTGCTGTTGAATGTCGCAGTAGTATCTTCTTCTATGCCACCAACCGGGGTGACACTGCCCTTCATCAGTTATGGCGGAAATGCAATGTGGTTGTTTATGGGTTCCATGGGAATCCTGCTAAATATATCCAGGAGCAATTCGGAGGTGGACAGAATATGAAAGTGATGATGACCGGTGGTGGTACGGGCGGACATATATATCCGGCGATTGCCATCGCAGATAAAATTAAACAGGAAGACCCAAATGGGTCAATCTTATTTGTGGGCACCCAACGCGGAAAAGAAAGTGAGCTGGTACCTCAAAGCGGATATCCCATTGAATTTCTTCATGTCACTGGCTTCAACCGTAAAAACATATTGCGAAATGTGCAGGTGATGATTGATTATAATGTGGCTTTGCGTGAGGCAGGCAAACTCATAGAACGATTCCGACCGGATGTTGTGATTGGCACTGGGGGTTATGTGTCGGCTCCGTTGATACGGGCTGCTGCCAAAAGGGGAATTCGAACTTTTATTCAGGAACAAAATGCCATACCTGGATTGACTAATCGATTGTTGGAAAAGGACGTCGAGAAAGTGTTTCTGGGCTTTCAAGAGAGTTCCGATGGATTCAAAGATCCGCAGAAACATATTTATTCGGGCAATCCGGTTCGATCTGCTTTTTATACGGCTGACAAAAAACAGTGTAGGGAATTGCTAAAAATTGATCCCGATGTATTTGTCATTTTAGCCTTTGGAGGAAGTCAGGGAGCTGGAAGAATCAATAAAGCTATGATTTCAGTAGTAGAACGCTACAATGGCGTGCCAGGCGTTGCTGTCATTTTTGTTCCCGGAAAATACTATTATTTACCGGTCATGACAGAGCTGTCAGAAAAAGAAATCCAATTGCAAGGCAACATACGGATTATGGAGTACATTACAAACATGGAACGTTATCTACCGGCGGCAGACTTAGTCATTAGCCGAAGTGGCGCCCTTACTGTTTCGGAGATTGCTGTGACCGGAAAGCCTGCTATTTTAATCCCATCACCAATTGTAACAGGAGATCACCAATTGTTTAATGCGAATGTGTTGGGTAAACGTGGAGGAGCAGTGGTGATTGAAGAAAAAAACCTAACCGATGATGGACTGCTTTACGAAATCCAGAAGCTATTGGCTGACAACCATCGATTAGAACGAATGGCGCAATGCAGCAGGGAAGAAGCGACCAAAGATGCCACCTCAATCATTTGGGAGAGCATAAAGAAATGACACAAAAAAATATAAAAACCAACCAACGGTCAAAAGGGAACACACCAAATAAAAAGAAACGACGAAAAAAGAGTCACTTTTTCCTAAACTTTTTCATCGTGTTGCTTTTAATTGGCGGCCTGGCCTGGTTTGTATCTTCCGATTTTTTTGCCATTGATAAAATATCAGTCATCCATAACAACAACTACACAAAGGATGAAATTATAGCCATGTCGGAAATCAAAACAGGTAGAAATCTTTTCTGGTTTTACCTAAATAAAGGAGATGTCCGTGATGCTATGGAAGGAGATTCCTATATTGATACTGTCAATGTGAGCATTCAATTGCCCGATACGGTACTCCTAGACGTGGACGAACGGGCGGAAGTAGCCTCAGTGCCACTGGATGACAAATACATTTTGATTGACAATGAAGGATATGTGCTTCGAACAACAGAAGTGGAGCCTAAATTGACTCTTTTGGTTGGGCTAACGATTACAGGAATGGAAGAGGGAAGACCTCTTATGGTTGAGCAGAAAAGCATTTTTACCGAAACGCTTACAATGCTAAACACCATGGAAAGTAGTGACTTGTTTTTCAAACGGATTGACATTTCAGATGTTATAATCAAGGCTTACATTTACGACAAATTAATTTGCAAAGGTACACCAGAAAACATCCTAAGCAGTATGAATACGGGAAATTTACAAATCATTTTGTACGACCTATATAAGAAAGGGATTAGTCACGGTACTGTTAATGTTGGAGCGGATAAAGTCTGCTCATTTAGCCCAAAAGTCGAATAAGGAACGTTGAAAATATTGTGCATTACCATTTTTCTATGGTATAATATCTGCATATCATAAGTACATTGCGGGATGGGAGGGTATCTAAGGATGCTACAGTTTGAAATCAAAGAAGATCAAAGCGCCAAAATCATCGTCATAGGTGTCGGTGGTGGTGGCTGCAATGCAGTTAATAGAATGATAGATGATGGCTTACAAGGAATTACCTATCTGGCCATCAATACAGATAAACAGGCTTTATCAGCCAGTAAAGCTGAGACCACCCTCCAAATTGGTGAGAAATTAACCAAAGGGTTGGGGGCAGGGGGAAACCCAGAAATCGGCCAAAAGTCAGCAGAAGAGAGTATGGACGAAATCGCCAAGTTTATTGCCGGATCCGAAATGGTTTTTGTAACGGCTGGCATGGGTGGCGGAACCGGAACCGGTGCTGCACCAATCGTCGCAAAAATTGCCAAAGATTTGGGTATCCTAACTGTAGGCGTTGTAACAAAGCCATTTTCCTTCGAAGGACGCAAACGTGCGGAACATGCAGACTTGGGTGTCAAATTTTTAAGAAAATATGTGGACTCCATGGTGGTTGTCCCCAATGATAAACTTCTTCAGATTGCTGAAGAAAGAACCACTTTACTTGAAGCCTTTGATATGGCTGACAATGTTTTAAGACAAGGGGTACAGGGAATCACGGACTTAATCGGTGATTCCGGACTGATTAATCTTGACTTTGCAGATGTAGAAACAGTAATGCGAGATCGGGGCGTTGCGCACATGGGAATCGGCATAGGACGTGGTGAAGACAAGGTTAAGGATGCGGTAAGAAATGCCATCGATAGCCCCCTGCTGGACACCACCGTTTCCGGAGCCAAAGCAATTCTGCTGAACATCACCGGAGGCTATGATTTAGGGATGATGGATGTCACAGACGCGGCCAATTTGATTCAAGCTGAATCCGACAAAGACGCAATTATAATTTTTGGCGCCGCTGTCAGAGAAGAAATGCACGATGAAATTCATATCACCGTCATTGCAACAGGTTTTGAAAACAAGCCAGGCAACTATTCAGAAACCGGAAAGTTTTTTGGTATAGATGCTATGGCCACAGATCTCTCCGAAGAGGAAGGGCAAGAGCCTGAAGAAGAAACAGCGGAAGCCCAAAAGACTGGAACTGATTTTTTTAATATCCCATCATTTTTGAAATAAGGTCCGGGAGGTTGCATTCCGAAACCAATATGGATAGATGGAATAGGTAATTCATAAGCCGGTGTGATGCCGGCTTTTTCTCAATATAGGAGCAAATGAAAACAATAATTTCGCAGGACAACAAAATATATCGCTTGTGCATCCAGCTGGGCAAAAAAAAATACAGAGACCGGCTGGGGCTTTATATTGCAGAAGGCGAAAAAGTGGTTCGTGAAGCCATACAGCTTGGCCGGGCCAAGACCGTAGTGATGAGGGATGATTTCAAAGGTTCGTTTGACCGGGAGGATCCGGCCTTCGTCTTTATGAAGGGCAGTCTTTTCTCAAAGATTGCCCAAACCGAAACCAGCCAGGGGATTTTAGCCATTATAGAGGAACCTTATTTTGAAAGAGACTCCTTCATAAAAGCCATTTCACCAAAAGAGAGTAATGTGCTTGTACTAGATAGACTGCAAGACCCCGGCAACATTGGAACCATTATCCGTACTGCGGATGCAGCCGGATACACTGGAATGATTGTCATGAAAGGTAGCGGAGATATTTTTTCTCCAAAAGTTATTCGCGCCGCTTCAGGATCTTTGATGCGAATGCCTTTTTACAAATCAGAAAGTGAAGAAGAAGCCCTTGCGATATTATCCGATGCCAAAAAAGTTATTGTCGGAACCACTCCTGATAGTGGTGTGGTCTATGACAAGGCAGATTGGTCAGGCGGAATCGCATTAATCATTGGCAATGAAGGAAACGGTTTGTCTGAAGCCTTCAAAGCCGCAACCCATAGAAACGTACAAATACCAATGAGCAAAGATGTGGATTCCTTGAATGCAGCCGTCGCTGCCGGAATACTCATTTATGAATCAATAAAAGAAAGGTAATCACCATGCAGGAACAATTGAAAATGATTCTTGAAAATGCCATCAATCAGTTGGCAGAAGCAAGAAGCCTGACCGAAACGGAAGATCTCAGAGTGAAATTCCTTGGCAAAAAAGGCCAGGTGACAGAAATTCTAAAAACCATGGGAAGCCTTGAACCGGATGCCAGAAAGGCATTGGGTCAGGAGGCAAATTCAGTCCGAACCAAAATTGAACAGCTTTTGGACGATAAATTTGCGGAAATGAAAGCCATTGCTATCGCTGAAAAATTCAAGTTAGAAAGAATTGATGTCACAGAGCCGGGGCAGGAATGCACCTTGGGTGTCAGACATCCGATTACCATCACCATCGATGAAATCTCAAAGATTTTCATGTCGCTGGGATATTCCATTGCGGAAGGTCCACAAGCAGAAACGATATTTCATGCTTTCGATGCGCTAAATTCTCCGCCGAACCACCCATCGCGAGATGAGACCGATACATTCTACTTTACAGATGATATCGTCCTAAGGCCTCATACCTCATCGGTCCAAATCAGAACCCTTGAAACCCAGGAACCACCCATCAAAGTGATTTCTCCTGGCAGATGCTTCCGCTGCGATACGCCGGATGCAACACATTCTCCCATGTTTCATCAGGTAGAAGGCCTCATCGTCGATGAAGGAATTACCATGGCTGATTTAAAAGGCACCCTGGACGCCATGGCCAAACAGCTTTTTGGCAACGAAACGAAAACAAAATTCCGTCCACATCATTTTCCTTTTACGGAGCCAAGTGCTGAAATGGATGTCTCTTGCTTCAAATGCGGTGGCAAGGGCTGCAGAATTTGTAAGGGGAGTGGCTGGATTGAAATACTGGGCTGCGGAATGGTTCATCCAAATGTGCTGAAAGTTGGTGGAATTGACACCGAAAAGTATACTGGGTTTGCATTTGGTATGGGCGTAGAGCGGATTGCGATGTTGAAGTACGGTATTGATGATATCCGGTTGTTCTATGAGAACGACATGCGATTCATCAATCAGTTTAAATAGGAGGGACGGATATGCTTGTACCTGTTGAATGGTTAAAAGAATATACCGATTTGAATGTATCCACAGACGAGTTTTGTGAAAGAATGATTATGTCTGGATCCAATCTGGAGACCTGCACCATGCTTGGACAGGGTATCCATGAAGTTGTTGTTGGCAAGTTAATAAAAATAGACAGACACCCCGATGCGCAGAAGTTATCGGTCTGCTCTGTAGATGTGGGCAGAAATACACCGCTTCAGATTGTATGTGGCGCACAAAATATATTTGAAGGCGCCATGGTTCCTGTTGCGCTGGATGGCAGCACAATCCCTGGTCCCTTACATGGGCAACCCAAACAGCCTGGTGGGGTAACCATTCACAAAGGTGCTTTGCGTGGCGTGGAATCTATGGGTATGATTTGTGCAGCCTCCGAACTTGGTTATGAAGACAAAGTCATTCCGGTGTCACATCGGGATGGGGTTTGGATTCTCCCGGAGGGGCTGAAACCCGGACAGGATGTGGTAGCAGCTTTAGGCTTGGCTTCCGCTGTCGTGGATTTTGAAATCACACCAAACAGACCGGATTGTCTTTCCATGATTGGTATGGCCAGAGAATCAGCGGCCACATTCCAAGAAGAACTTCGGTATCCTAAGACAAAGTGCCAGAATGAAACTGGAAATGCAACCGAATATATAGCTGTTTCCATCGAAAAACCCGAATTGTGCAGACGTTATGCGGCAAGAATTGTGACTGATGTGAAGATTGGTCCTTCTCCCTGGTGGATGCAAAAGAAACTGATGTATGCCGGTATGCGACCAATTAATAATATTGTTGATATCACCAATTATGTGATGCTCGAGTTTGGACAACCGATACACGCCTTTGACATCCGCGAAATCACCGGACAAAAAATCGTTGTTGATACAGCGCAAAAGGGTGAAATGTTTGTCACGTTGGACGGAAACGAAAGAAAACTGGATGATACCATGCTGATGATCAAAGACGGCTCAAAGTCCGTTGCCATCGCAGGAATCATGGGAGGTCTGGATTCCGGAATCATGGCAGATACCTCTACCATTTTAATTGAATCGGCCAACTTTAGCGGAGACAATATACGTGCGACGTCCAAGAGGTTAGGTCTTCGAACAGAAGCATCCTCCCGTTTTGAAAAAGGCATCGATCCCAATCTATGCGAATCGACAGCAAATCGGGTTTGTAGTTTGATTGAAGAGCTAGGCGCAGGTACCATTGTCGGAGGTATTGTTGATGTGTATCCTCAGGAAGCCTTTCCTGTCACCGTTGGTGTCCGCGTAAAACGAGTCAACGATGTACTTGGCATTACCCTTTCATCAGCTGAAATGAAAGACATCTTCCAACGCCTGGAAATGAACGCCGAGTTGACGGACGATGTATGCTACGCAGATCCCAACTGTCATGACTGTGCTGTACTGAAAGTAACGCCGCCAACAGTCCGTCAGGACTTGGTGGAAGAGGTGGATTTCATAGAAGAAGTTGCACGTCTTTATGGGTATGACCTGTTACCTGTGACCATCCCAAGGGGAAGTAGCCGCTCCACAATGAGCCGGGATGAATCCCTGCGTCGCTTGGCGACCCAAACCTTATGCGCGTTGGGAGCCAACGAGATTCAAACATATTCGTTTGTCAGCCCTAAGGGTGTTGACAACATTGGTATTGCCGAAGATTCCTGGGAACGCAACTTTGCGGTTCTTAGAAATCCACTAGGCGAAGAAAACTCAGTTATGCGCACCATACTAACACCTGCACTGCTAGAAACACTGGGCAGGAATTTTTCAAGAAGCATAGAAACCGTCAAAGCATTTGAAATCGGTAAAACTTTTAGCAAAAACTTGCTTGATCCCGATGGATTGCCGGATGAGCAGGATGCGCTGGCCATTGGTTGCTACGGAAAAAACATTGATTTCTTCCTGCTGAAAGGAATGATTGTTGAACTTTTACGTGTGATGGGTATTCATGATGTGGTATTTACACCAGAATCAGAATATGGAGTATATCACCCCGGACGATGTGCCCGTATTTCCTACAAAGGGGAAGAACTGGGGATTATGGGTGAAGTTCATCCTGAAGTTGCTGAACGGTTTGAAATTGGAACCCGTTGCTACTGTGCAGAATTTATGTTTGATGCAGTCATGCGCCAAGCGAAGACCGAAGCATCCTATTCACCGTTACCAAAATATCCTTCCACATCCAGAGACATCGCTCTACTTGTAGAGGAAGCTCAGTCAGTTGGTGATATGGAAAGTGTGATTCGCAATAACGGCGCAGACATTCTTGAACAGGTCAGGCTGTTTGATATTTATAGGGGAGCCCAAGTGTCAGACGGCAAAAAAAGTGTTGCATTCACACTAACATACCGTGATGCTAACAAAACCTTGACTGATGAAGATGTAGCAAAAGTGCATAATCAGATTCTACTTGCACTGAAAGGAACCTTTAATGCTGTGTTAAGAGAGATATAGTTTGGAGGATACGATGGAAGCGAATAAAGTAAGTGTTCGAATATTTGGACATGAATATGTACTAACAGGAGACAAATCAAGGGATCACATGATCCGAGTTGCTGCCTATGTAGATACAAAGATTCATGAGGTTTCGGGAGGATTCAAGAATGGATCGGCCACAGCCTTGGCGGTTTTATCCGCGGTAAATATCGCAGATGAGTATTTCAGCGTCATGGATCGGGTCAATGAATCCAAAATAACCAACGAACAAATGGAAGGCGATATCCATCGGTATGAACAACTCTGGGAAGAAGCAAAAAAAAGCCTTACAGAGCACAAAGAGGAAAGTCGTCGGATTTATGAAGAAAAAGAAGCTCTTTCGGAGCGTTTCCATGCCATGGAACGGGAAATGGAAGAAGCCTTAAGACAACAGGAAAAGGATTCCCAGGAAGCGCTTCGGTTGAAAGACCGGGAAGCTTCTGAAATCCTCCGCCAAAAGGAGCGAGAATACCAAGAATCACTTTTTGAGAAAGAACTGATGATTGAAGAGCTGACACAAAGCTCAGAAAATGTTGAAGCTCTGGCAGAAAAAAATTCCGCTCAGATTGTAGAAGAAAGTGAATCCAAATACAAAGATCTTGAAAATAACATTTTCGATCTCCAAATGGAGAACATTCAGCTAAAGAGCGAAATAGAAAAATTGAGAAATATTAGCGAGTAGGAGACCCAATGAACGAAAAAGCCCTTCGCGTCCTGGAGTATAGCAAAATAATTGAATCCCTAACCAATCTGGCCGGCTCAGAAAGCGCCAGAGGGGTGATTGCTACGCTCCAACCTTCCAATAATCCTACGATTATACAAGAAGGACTGGACGAGACAAGCGAAGCGGTTACGCTGATTGTGCACAAGGGTCCGTTGCCAATGGGTAACTTGTACGATATCACTGACCAATTGGCGTTGGCTCAAAAGGGTGGCAGCCTGACGATGAGACAACTCTTGCGGATTCTATACAATATGTCTGTGACCCGCAGCGTGGTGTCATATCTAAAAGGGGATTTGCCTCCACTTCCCATCCTAAAGGGAATGGCTGAAGTGCTGGAGGTCTTTCGAGACTTAGAGGAAGACATCGACCGATGTATCATCTCAGAAGAAGAGATGTCGGATCATGCCAGCGTTGAATTGCGCAACATCAGAAGGAGTATGGTTCGCCAAAACGAAAGCATCAAGGCACGGCTCAATCAAATCCTGAACTCAGAGACAAATAAAACATACTTGCAAGACACCATTATCACCATCCGGGACGGACGATATGTGGTACCCGTCAAGCAGGAGCATAGAACTCATTTTTCCGGCATTGTCCATGATCAATCCGCCTCCGGGGCAACGTTGTTTATTGAACCTCAGGTAATTGTCAACATGAACAACGAACTTCGTCAACTGGAAGCACAGGAAAAGGCCGAGATTGAACGAATTCTTTGGGAACTATCCGGCAGAGTCGGAGAGCACGCCAAACCGCTCATGAATAATCAGGAACTATTGGTGGCCATGGATGTGATTAATGCCAAAGGGAAACTTTCGGTATATATGAAAGCCGAACGTCCCACTTTGAATGAAGATCACTCGTTGATGTTGCTTGAAGCCAGGCATCCATTGATTGAAAAGGCAAAAGTTGTACCCATCAATGTGTCATTGGGCAAATCGTACCATGCACTGATTATCACCGGTCCGAATACAGGGGGCAAAACCGTTACCTTGAAAACGGTGGGTCTCTTGGCAATGATGGCGCAAACAGGACTACATATTCCAGCGTCATCCCTGAGTAAAATACCTATCTACAATGATATATTTGCAGACATTGGCGATGAACAAAGCATTGAGCAAAGTCTTAGCACTTTCTCATCCCATATGAACAATATTGTGGCCATCATCGATAAAGCTGAAGCCGGAACCTTGGTTTTGCTGGATGAATTAGGCGCGGGAACGGATCCCACAGAAGGTGCGGCATTGGCAATTGCCATATTGGAACACCTGCGAGGCAGAAATGCCAGCATCATGGCAACCACCCACTATACAGAACTCAAAAAGTATGCGATTTCCACCACGGGCGTGGAGAATGCCTCCATGGAATTTGATGTTGAAACACTTAGCCCAACTTACAAATTGACTGTTGGAATACCCGGGAAGTCCAATGCTTTTGAAATTTCCTCGAAGCTCGGACTCAAAGGCGAAATCATTGAAAAAGCAAGAAACCTATTGAAAGGTGGAGACATTAAATTTGAAGAAGTCATTGCATCCATGGAAGCGGACCGAAAAGCAGCTGAAGCAGAGCGAGATCAAGCCATTGCGTTAAATATCGAAATGAAGAAACAAAAGGAAGCTATGGATTTGCTTGTCCGCAAGACGGAAGAACAAAAGGAGAAAACCCTCAATCAGGCAAGGGAGGAAGCTCGAAATATTATTTCCGGCGCAAAAGAATTGTCCGAAGAAGTGCGGACAGAACTCAAAGAGTTATCAAAAATTGAAAGTTTGGGGGAAAGAACACAGCGTTTCGATACCAGTCGGAAACGGATTAAGGATGCAGCAGGACAGTACCGTGAACGTTTGATGAAAGAAGTAAACGATAACCCGATTCGTGTGGAAGACTTAAGGATTGGAGACCGGGTGAAAGTACTGACCCTCAGCCAAAACGGTGAAATCATTACATTGCCTGACGACAAGGGGGACCTGATGGTACAGGTAGGTCGCATGAAGGTGAAATCCAATGTAGATGATTTGAAACTGATTATCGATGGCAAAAGTAAATTACCTTCCGGAGGTAAAACAACCTACGGTCAGATTTATAAAACCAAATCCAGAAACATTTCCATCTCTATCAATGTCCAAGGTCAGAATTTGGACGATGCCACAGAAGAGGTCGATAAGTATTTGGACGATGCCTTCATTGCAGGACTCAATCAGGTCACCATAATACACGGGAGAGGTGAAGGGGTACTGTTAAACGGACTTCGGAATATATTAAAAAGCCATAAACATGTGGAAAGCTATCGTAAAGGAAGCTACAACGAAGGTGGCGATGGTGTAACCATCGTTCAAATAAAGCAAAACTAAATGCCTCCACCAAGCGGAGGAAATAGAGGAGAAACCCATGAAAGACTACAAACAAATTATATCGCAGCTGATAGCAGAAGCTACAGGAACCATGAGCATAGAAGAAGTCAAGGACTTAATTGAAGTTCCCGGTGACGAAAAGATGGGGGATTATGCATTCCCTTGTTTCCGCTTGGCCAGAACCTTAAAAAAAGCACCACCCCTGATTGCGAAAGATATTTGTGACGCGATTGCAGTGTCTGATATTTTTGAGAATGTGGAGGCGGTCAACGCCTATGTAAACATGCGAATCAGCAGGGCAGATTTCATGAACGCGATTGTGGAAGAAGTACAGAGCAAAGGCGACGGCTATGGACGAAGCAATCTAGGCGAAGGCAAAAAAGTCATCGTAGAGTTCTCTTCTCCGAATATCGCCAAACCTTTCCATATTGGACACATAAGAAGTACCGTGATCGGCAATTCAATCTACAAAATTTATGATTTCCTTGGATACGACACAGTCCGGATCAACCACTTGGGAGACTATGGCACGCAATTCGGCAAAATGATTTGTGCGTACCGACATTGGGGAAACAAAGAGGATGTTACCAAAGCACCCATCAAAACATTATTGGGATATTATACGAAGTTCCATCAGGAAGTGGAGAGCAATCCGTCACTGGATCAAGAAGCAAGAGATATTTTTTCAAGACTCGAACAAGGGGATCCTGAAGAAGTTGCTTTGTGGCAGTGGTTCAGAGATGAATCCCTAAAAGAGTTTAATCGGGTTTACAAAATGCTAGGGATTGACTTCGACTCCTACGACGGTGAAAGTTTCTATTCTGACAAGATGCCCAGAATGATTCAGGAATTAAGTGATAAAGGATTGTTAGTAGAGTCCAGAGGCGCACAGATTGTCGAGTTGGAGGAATACGGTTTATCTCCTGCTTTGGTAACTAAATCCGACGGTTCATCCCTTTATATTACAAGGGATATTGCTGCTGCAGTCTACCGAAAGGAACATTACGATTTTTATAAAAACCTATATATCGTCTCATCCGGGCAAAACTTGCATTTCCAACAATGGATTCAAATTGTCGATTTGTTGGGATATGAATGGGCCAGAGATTGTGTTCATATTCCCTTCGGGCTGGTTAGTCTGGAGGATGGGACCATGTCAACTCGGGCTGGGAGAGTTGTATTCCTAGAAGATGTTTTAGGCCGTGCTGTGGACCAAACCCGAGAAATTATAGTCGAAAAAAATGTTAATACAGACAATATTGAAGAAACAGCAAGACAGGTGGGCATTGGCGCAGTGATTTTCCAAGAATTGTCCAATAATCGAATCAAAGATTATGTATTTTCTTGGGAAAGGGTGCTGAATTTTGAAGGTGAAACAGGTCCTTACGTACAATATACCCATGCCAGGGCTGCAAGCGTGCTACGAAAAGCCGGTGCAGACGCCACGACAAAGGCAATGACCCAAGGAGTAAATCCATCTTTTATCACAGGAGAAAGGGCATACCAACTGGCACGTTTGATTTATGCATTGCCGGAAGCGGTAGCAGAAGCCGGCGAAAAATACGAACCCTCTGTGGTAACCCGACATGTGATTAACATTGCACAGGCCTTCAACAAATTTTACCATGATGAGCATATCTTGGTTGATAATGAAGAAGAACGGACAGCAAAACTCGCCTTAGTCTATGCGGCCAAAACCGCCATTCGAAATGGACTGGGATTACTTGGCATTGAAGCGCCGGAAAAGATGTAATGATGAGATACGAAGGAAGTATATACAGGCCGCCAAGTGAGGCACATAGTCTGCTGATTCAAGCGACCATCGGATGCGCACACAACAAGTGCACATTTTGTTCCATGTTCCGCGATAAAAGTTTTAGAATCAGACCATTAACGGAGATTATGGAAGACCTGCAAACCGCAAGGAAAACCTACAGGGTTGTGGATAAAATTTTCTTGTGTGATGGCGATGCGCTTTGTCTTTCCAATGCAAATTTGCTCACCATTTTAGAACGCATCAGTCAACTTTTTCCGGAATGCCAGCGGGTTTCAGTTTATGGATCTCCACAGGATGTCCTGCGAAAAACACCGGCAGAGCTACAACTCTTGCAGGAAAATGGCCTTGAAATGATTTATATCGGAGCTGAATCCGGAAATCCGGAAGTCCTCAGCAGAATTTGCAAAGGCGCCAGCAGAGAAGAGATTATTTTTGCCGTGCAAAAAATCGAAGAAGCGGGTATAATGGCATCTGTAACATTTATTTCAGGGTTGGGCGGTCAGGAATTGTGGAAACAACATGCTATAGATACAGGAACCATGATTAGTGAAATGCAGCCTTCTTATGTGGGACTACTTACATTGATGACTGAGCCTTCAGCACCTTTGTATCAAGACATCTTGGAAGGCCGTTTTCAGCTACTTAGCGGTGAGGAAGTGCTAGCAGAGACACTTCTTATGCTAGAAAACATAAAAGTGTCTAAGACATGCGTTTTTCGAAGCAATCATGCCTCAAACTATGTATCTCTTAAGGGAGATCTACCACAGGATAAAGAAAAAATGATGGCCCAGTTACGGGCTGCAATACAAAATACAGGTATGCTTAAAGACGAAAGATTTCGGATGCTTTAGCAGGAAAGAGGAAACGATGTCAGACAATAAAAAAAATAAACCCCTTCCAGCCATGAATGGTCAAACTTGCAGACCCCCAAAGAATGCTTTTTTGAAGGCGATCATCGAATCAAAACCGGTTACGCTACCACCGGAGCAGTCGGAGTTGCAATACCGTCCAGACAGAATCGGGAAGTACTTCAAGAAATATCTATCTAAATTTGTATTTGTAGAGTTTGGAGATGAGTTTCTCAAAGGCACCAAAATCGAAGATTTTATGCGTGGTGTGCCAGTACCCTTGCGAAAAAAAGATGTCAGTGCATTCGCAGGCGGAAAGGGTCTTATGCCCAACCACATTGCCGAGAATATGGCATGGGTGATGGGTAGCGACCCCCAATTCAAACACAACGATGCATATGTCCAATATATGCTTAAAATGTTCAACAAGAAAATCGTTGAGCAGATTTTGAAACTAGGTAGAAATGCCGCTGAGATTCAGGATTATGATAATGCCTGCATTCACTTTCGTGCATGTCTTTGTGTTACCCCAACCTATCTGCACGCCATGTACAGTTATGCGAAGGTTTGCCGGAGCATGTATGAAAAGAGCAATAACAAAGAATACGTTGGCAGATTCAAAGCAGAGTCCATGGATTATTTTGAACTAATCACAGAAATCCATCCTCGGTTTGCTCAGGCATATTATTATTTAGGGTATGCATATTTGAATATGGGCCTATATGCAAAAGCAGAGGCCACATGGAAAATATTTCTCCGTGTCTCACGGACAGCCAAAGATATAAAAGAAATCAAGAACAGAATCGATCAAATCAAGGAACCCATCCGGATTGAAGAAGGTTATACACTAATCCTGACGGGACGATATGACGATGGCATCGATATTCTAGAACCTTTCCTAGATCGTAAGTACAAAGATTGGTGGCCACTTCACTATTATTTGGGTGTGGCATATCAACAAATCGGTAAGACCGGTGACGCAGTCGCCAGATTCAAAAATGTGCTAGCGATGAATGCTTCCCATTTGGAAACCATGGAAGAGTTACTGGTAATCTACCGTAGCCAGGGAGACAAAGAAAATATCACCAAATATGAAACTAAAATCAAGCTGATACGTGCGGACCTTGCACGGGAACAAAAAGAATTGGACGACTATGTGGAAGAAGACCGGCATGCCCAGAATTCTTCGGCACTTGATGCACCTTTGGCGGAGACAACAAAGGGTGTGTCAACAGAAAAAGATCCGGTACCAAAAAAAGAGGAGACTGGCTCTAAAAAAATCAAACGACTGAAATAAACCAATAAGATGTTGACATGGTTGCGAGTCCTGTTGTATAATCAAACTCGTGCCGAAACTATGGCAGCTGGCATTCCAAGGTAGCTCAATGGCAGAGCACTCGGCTGTTAACCGATAGGTTGAGGGTTCGAGCCCCTCCCTTGGAGCCAAAAACTTGGCAGCGGCGACAGGCCTAGCCTGTCTCCGTGCCGTTTTTCCGGATTGCCCCTGACCCATGCCGGAGTGGCGGAATTGGCAGACGCCCGGGACTTAAAATCCCGTGGGAGTAATCCCGTACCGGTTCGACCCCGGTCTCCGGCACCAAGTTTCCATTGATTTGGTAGGAAACAAAGACTAAATATCGCGGAGTGGAGCAGCTGGTAGCTCGTCGGGCTCATAACCCGAAGGTCGTAGGTTCAAATCCTGCCTCCGCAACCATAACAAATAAAACCTTCTCTGAATGAGAAGGTTTTTTATTTGTACTGTTACTAGTTATTATGTTGAATGAAAAAAACAGTTGCTGCCCACATTAATAATGGACTATTACCGTGTATCCAATGCTCAGCAGCGAATAAGCAGCTTTTGCCATATAGGGAGGCATGTTAATACAACCATGACTGCCATTGGTCTTGTAGATTGTCCCTCCAAAGGAGCTCCGCCACGGCGCATCGTGAAGACCAACGCCTCGGTTGAAAGCCATCCAATAGGCAACAGGTGTCTCATACATTGAACCATCCCAATCCTCTCCCCGCAGAATTCTGTTTCTTTGCATATAGAAAACATGATATGTCCCGGCAGGTGTTATGGTCTCCTTGAGCACATTTCCAGTCACAACAGGTGTGGAAAGCACCAACGCATCATTCTTATAAATCCATAGGTGCTGTTTGGTAAGATCTATTTCAACATATGTACTTCCATACTGACTGTTGCTACGACTTCTTTCGGTTGGTATGAATTTGGGAGCACGTGTTGTAGACTCACCCTTTTGCAAGGCATCGGTTAACCATTCTATTTCGGCAGCCTGATCAATCAAATAACCATAATTCCCGCCATATACAGATACTTTTACGCCATTTGCAACAAAAGATCTGGACATTCCTCCGGAATCATATTTCTTGGCCAGTTCTTTTATAAACGCCGTAACCTTATCATCGTGAATAACCACTTCGCCATTACTATAACTGATTAATGTGTTTAAATCCTCTGGCGCGATTACTTCTTGGTTGTAACCAAAATCATATATTATTTCAAACGCGAGGTATTTTCGATAAAGTGCTTGTTTTTTTTGCAGATCTGGGTCGTCGGAAAAAATAGTGGGTGTAACATAAAAGTCGGACTCATTTATGTTTATCGCAAATGTGCCTGACTCGACTTCTGACAGAACCTCTTTGAAGAGTTTGTCCAAATCAATATTACTACCATAAACCTCCGCGACAATGGGCATCTGGGGGTTAGCCATGTCAATATATGCGTTGGCTGTTTTATTTATATTGTCGTTGTTACTGTCGGTTATGAATTTTAGGTTGTTAAACTCATCGGAAAATTCGGTATTTACATTCATTACATGCATATCCGCATGAAACGAATGATATTCTTTGGCAATCCACCACAAGAGCGGGTTTATGCTGCTATGAACCAAGGCATCATCAATAGAATCGTCAATCTGATATTCAAAACTTATGTTTGACAATGTTCCTGCATGCTGTCCACTTGTATTAATAACAAAATCATGACTATTCCACTCAGTTGTAAGTTTACGGTTGACAGCTTCAACCGATAATGCTGAGCAGTCCACGCCATTAATAGTTGTATTATCAGGACATGAGTTGGATTCGCTACTATATTTATCAATAAAACCCCATAATCCCAGTATGAGCAGCACGGCTGATAAAATGCCTGCAAACGCTAATATGCTTTTTCTCATCAATATCGCTCCTTTTCTCGTTTCATTTTACCGTATATACTATCTTTTGGAAATAGACAATTGTATTATCTATATATAAAATAGTGCAGTCGAGGGATCAACATGTATTGATAGGTAGATTTCGCTAATTAATACTGATAGAATAGTGTTATAAATGGTTGCGGGCATATCTGACAAATAGTAATCCTTGCCGCGTAACATGAAAGGAGTCTTATTATGGACTGGAAATTTGTACTTGTATTAATATTCTCACTGTTGGTTGCAGTATTTACCATGCAAAACGCAGAGGCAGTGGATGTTCGATTTTTAACCTTTGAGTTTACACAAGTATCACAGGCTTTGGTAATCCTGATATCTGCAGTAGCAGGTGCTTTGATTGCGTTGTTGTTTGGGACTATTCGATGGGTTAAAGACAAATCAAGGCTAATGGGTTCTAAAAAAACCATTGCCGGTCTTGAGACGCAAGTCAAGCAGTTGAGAATTATGCTTGATGCTGAAATTGCAAAAAACACACCTCCGGCAGTGGATGAAAAAGAGGATCCAATTCTCCCGGTTACGGAGCCAATCCCAGACACGCAAGCGCCTGATTCGGATTCGCCAGAGGAACAAGAAACGCCTGAAACGCTTTCAACAAAGCGCAAATGGTATCAGATATAAACTTTTCTTATGGTGACCCGGTTACGGTTTGATTCTTGCGGGATAGGGTACTATTAATTTATTAAATATCACAATAGGAGGAGATAATTATGGGAATCAAACTCGAGAAATTAAAAAAATTCAACTTAATTATGGGATTTTTACATCTGGTACAAGCTATGATCATGTTTGTACTTGCAACCAGTGTCATTCAGACCATAGCAGAGTTTCAACCAACAATCACTCAGAATTACTTGTACTTCAACCCCGCTACTCAAAGTCTGGAGCCTGCAGCAAAGGCACTCTTTGAACTACCTTTTGGCATCTTGGTAGCAAGCTTTTTATTGGTTTCTGCCATTGCCCATGGGATTATCGTTTTAAAGAGTAAAACTTATTTCAGTGATCTCGAAAAGGGAATCAACAAATTCAGATGGTTTGAGTATTCCATCAGTTCATCCATCATGATTGTACTGATTAGTACTTTGTTTGGTATTTACGACATTGCTTCATTGACCTTGATTTTTATCGTAAATGCGACCATGAACCTTTTTGGTTTGGTTATGGAACAATTGAATGCAGGTAAAGAAAAGACAAGTGTAAATTGGGGTCCATTTGTTTGGGGCTCTCTGGCTGGTATCGCACCGTGGATTGCCATTTTGCTGTATATGTTCGGCTCAGGGAACTTTAGCATGGTACCTTGGTTTGTTTGGGCTATCGTTGGAACCTATTTTGTAGCATTCAATACTTTCCCGGTAAATATGATTCTGCAATACAAGGGCATCGGCAAGTGGAAGGATTACCTTTATGGTGAAAGAGTCTATATTGTGCTGAGTCTGGTTGCAAAATCTATACTCGCTTGGCTGGTTCTGTTTGGTGCAATGCAGCCATCCTAAAGTCAAAAACTATTAAAAGCCCATTACGCATCTTAGCATAATGGGCTTTTCTTGTAAGGAATTTTTGCAAAGGGATATCATGTAGTACAACATCCATTATTCGTTCCATTCGTTGGGATGATTAGAATTATGCAAAGTCCAAATATCTATTTCTTGATGATAAAATTGGGCTGTTTTCCAGTGAAAATGACCTTGACATGAAGTTGTTCAAATGGTAGTATAACTAATGCGGTCATTTTGTTGACCAAAGTGTGGCGGTGTAGCTTAGTTGGCTAGAGCGTCCGGTTCATACCCGGAAGGTCGGTGGTTCGAGTCCACTCACCGCTACCAAAATCATGGGCGCTTAGCTCAGCTGGGAGAGCATCTGCCTTACAAGCAGAGGGTCATAGGTTCGAGCCCTATAGCGCCCACCATTTTTTTATCTGTGGTCCGGTAGTTCAGTTGGTTAGAATGCCAGCCTGTCACGCTGGAGGTCGTCGGTTCGAGCCCGATCCGGATCGCCAATATGGTGGATGTAGTCAAGTGGTTAAGACAACGGGTTGTGGCTCCGTCATTCGTGGGTTCGAGTCCCATCATCCACCCCATTACTTTGGGGTATAGCCAAGTGGTAAGGCAGTGGATTCTGATTCCATCACTCGCAGGTTCGAATCCTGCTACCCTAGCCAATATGGCGACATAGCCAAGTGGTAAGGCAGAGGTCTGCAAAACCTCTATTCCCCAGTTCAAATCTGGGTGTCGCCTCCAACAAAGGGACTCTCAAGGCAGCAACTGTCTTGAGAGTTTTTCAAATCTAGGTTATGATTGGAGCTGTAAATGAGTATTAACCTTCAACAACTGAATCAAATCATTCAGAAAACTTATGAATCATTAGAATTAAACCACTTTTCAACTTTGGGAAGGCCGGATCACGTGATGTGGGATGTGCCTTTTTTTGGTGTTTCCTATGGGGATGATTCGTATTATAATTTTCTAAAGGAACATATAGGCGAGTTCCATTGGAGTCCATTGGAAGCTTTTCGACTGAAGTATCCTGGTGAAAGCAGCGAAACGCAGCTCAGAGTGGTTTCCATCTGTTTCCCACAGACCATGGAGTCCAAAGAGACCCAAGCTAAAGAGACGGTATGCCCGTCCAGAGAATGGATTGTCACGCGAGGAGAATGGGAGCCCTTGATTCGGGAATTCTCGGAAAAACTAACAGAATCCCTGGAGGGACTCGGAATACGAGCTGCATCAATTGAACTGTTGCCGGGATTAATGGTCCATAAGGATGGCAACTTCGGACTATCATCCACATGGTCTCATCGTCATGCGGCCTATATTTCGGGACTGGGGACCTTTGGACTTTCAGAGGGGCTCATTACGGAAAAGGGCAAAGCGGTTAGGTTTACCACATTAATTGTGGAAGCGCCGCTAGAGGTAAAAGAACGTTCATATAAAGACCACCATGAATGGTGCTTATACTTTCAGGATGGAAGCTGTGGTGTATGCATGAGCCGATGCCCCATTCAGGCGATTACCGAAAGTGGGCACGACAAAAATGCCTGTGCGGATTATGAGGACGTCTTTGCAGAAAAATACTGGCCGAAGGACATTAAGAGAGGTGACTATATACTAGGTTGCGGCTTATGTCAGGCAGGCATCCCTTGCCAAAATGAAAAACCCTAATGATAAACAGCGTTGGCTTTTAAGCCGGACGGAAGGGAGTAACATGTCAAAAGTCATTGAAATTAAAGGACTAACCAAAAAATACGGTGATTTTACTGCTGTAGACCGGATTTCATTTGATGTGGAAGAGTCTTCGCTTTTTGCGTTTTTAGGGCCCAATGGCGCCGGCAAATCCACCACAATAAACATCATTTGTACTTTACTACAAAAAACAGCAGGAGAAGTCCGAGTGGATGGACACTTGCTGTCCCAAGACAATGATAGCATCAGAAACCAAATCGGTGTGGTTTTTCAGGATTCTTTGTTGGACGATTTACTTAGCGTAAAAGAAAACATACAAGTTCGGGCAGGGTTTTACGGAATTCACCAGGAGGAATTTAAAAAGAGATTTGATGAAATCGCTGGTGTTCTTGGCATTGCAGAGTATGCTGACAAAAAATACGGGAAACTATCGGGTGGACAGCGTCGGAGAGCAGATATTGCCAGGGCATTGATTAACATCCCCAAAATTCTGATTCTAGATGAGCCCACAACAGGGTTGGATCCCCAAACAAGGTTACAAGTTTGGGAGACGGTACGTAAACTTCAGAAAGAGAAGAACATGACGGTTTTCCTAACCACACACTACATGGAGGAGGCGGCTCTGGCAGACGATGTGGCAATCATTGACCACGGAAAAATAGTGGCTTCAGGCACTCCAACAGAGCTCCGAGCTAAGTATAGCAACGATCATCTTCGAATGATTCCAAAAGCAGAGGATAAATTGCTACTTTTCTTACAAAATGAAAACATTAAGTTTAAAAGGCGTGTAGGATATATCGAAGTACCTGTACAAAACAGCATGGCAGCACTTGAAATTCTTAAAAAAGTTGAACCCTTAATCGAAAACTTTGAAGTCATCGGGGGAACCATGGATGACGTGTTTATCAACATAACCGGTCGTGAAATCAGGGAGGGGGGCGAACAGGCATGACAGGAATGCAAAATTTAATCAAAAGGAATCTATGGGTATTTTTTCGGGACCGGTCAGCAGTATTTTTCTCGTTTTTATCCGTCATTATAATTATTGCGCTCTACGCACTCTTCCTGGCTGACACCCAGGTGAAATCACTGAAAAGTATGGTCGGGGATGCCGACGATATCCGCTTTCTTGTTGACTCATGGATTATGGGGGGATTACTTGCGGTAAACACTGTAACAGTTAGTCTTGGGGCTTTGGCCGTCATGGTTCGAGATCAAGAAACCAAAGCAATGCGTGACTTTATGACGGCCCCAATTCGCCGCATGACCATCGTTCTTAGCTACATCATCTCTGCATTTATCATTGGCGTGGTCATCACAGTGGTGGGGTTTTTCGTAATGGAAGCGTACATCGTCATAGCAGGTGGGCAAATGCTTTCAATCTCTGCCATGGCCAAAACCGTTGGCGTGTTATTGCTTTGCGTGATTAATTCCACGGCGATGCTGTTTTTCATTACTAGTTTTGTTCGATCATCCACTGCATTTTCAACAGTTAGCACCATAGTAGGCACAATGATAGGATTCTTAGCAGGCATTTATGTGCCAATAGGTGTACTACCCCAAGGGGTTCAATATATTATTGAAATTTTCCCGACTTCCCATGGTGCAGTCTTGTTAAGACAGTTGTTTATGGAAGCACCACTGGCTAGTGTATTTGAGAATGCGCCTGCAGCTGCTTTGGAAGAATACAACAAAGTTTTTGGCGTTGAATTTTATATAGGCGGTGAACCCCTAAGCGATCAGATGATGATCCTATACTTATCCGTTGTGACGATTGTATTTATTCTATTGAGCATCTGGCGTGTCCGCAAAATGAAGACAAATTAGCTATATTCCCAATCTCCAAAAGACTATCGGAACTTTGAAAGGAGAACAGACCATGAGTGACCATGAAAAATTTGAAGGCTTCAAGAAGAAAATGATTGACGAAAATGAAGCCAAATATGGAGAAGAAGTTCGTCAAAAGTTTGGAGATGAGGTGGCACACGCTGCCAACCAAAAGATTAAAAATATGACACAACAGCAGATGGAAGATGCTGCAAAACTTTCCATAGAAGTTAATGAAGCAATCGCAAAGGCCCTGTCCACCAAGAACCCTAAGAGCGCAGAAGCCCTGGAAGCCTGCGAGTTGCATAAAAAGTGGCTTTGCGTTTACTGGCCAGATGGGTATTACAGACCGGAAGCCCACAAAGGGCTGGCGGAAATGTATTGTCAGGACGACAGATTTCGGGACTACTACGAAAAAATCGGTCCAGACTGTGCGGAATTTTTGAGAGATGCAATTAACTTTTATTGTGATCAAACCCATAACAGACAAGAATCTTCGGTTTCCAAGAAAAATCCTGAAGTTGATGCATATATCAGTGCGTTTCCCGATGAAGTGCAAGCGATTCTAGAGAAACTTCGAGAAATGATTCTGAAAGAGGCACCTGCAGCCACGGAAAGAATGGCGTACGGTATGCCAACTTATACTATGACAAAGAATCTGATCCACTTTGCGGGATACAAAAGGCACATCGGAATTTATCCAACGCCTGATGGCATCGAAGCATTCAAAGAAGAATTGTCAACTTACAAAAACTCAAAGGGTGCCGTACAATTTCCGCTGGATAAACCAATGCCATGGGAGCTGATTCGAAAAATGATAGAATATCGAGTGGCCAATCAAGGATAACCTGTTTTAACTTGACTCATTAAGGTATAAACATGGATAAATGTGTTTTATAGTTAAGAGAGGTCATGAATATGAAAAGACAAATCATCACAATCGACGAAGACAAGTGCAACGGTTGCGGCATATGCGTTAGCGCATGCCACGAGGGAGCCATCGGAATGATTGATGGAAAAGCAAAACTACTTCGTGAAGATTATTGCGACGGTTTGGGAAACTGCCTCCCGGCTTGCCCCACAGGAGCAATTACCTTTGAGGAGAGGGAAGCCATGGCCTTCAACAAAGAAGAAGTAGAAAAAAACATGAGTGTGCCCACACCAGAACCGGTTGCCAGTGGCTGCCCCGGCACACAAGCCAAAGCATTGCGACATGATATGATTGGATCTGACCCAGCACCTGCTGCTTCACCGCAAAGTATTTCTCAGATGGATTCCCAACTGAATCAATGGCCGGTACAGATTAAATTGGTCCCAATCAATGCGCCGTACTTCAACAATGCCAACTTATTGGTGGCTGCAGATTGCACAGCGTTTTCTTACGGGGATTTTCATAACAAGTTTATGAAAAACAAAATCACTTTGATTGGTTGCCCAAAACTGGATGAAGGGGATTATTCAGAAAAATTAACGGCTATTTTGCAGAATAATAACATAAAATCTATGACTGTCGTTCGAATGGATGTGCCTTGTTGTGGTGGTATCGAACACGCCGTGAAAACAGCGCTTCAAGCCAGTGGAAAAATGATTCCATGGCAGGTGATTACTATTTCCACCGATGGGAAAATCTTGGAGGACTAAACCAATTTCATCGAACATCATGAATAACAAAAAGGATTTTCAGGAAGCAGTTTCGAAAATCCTTTTTTCTTTCTATTTTTCTTTTTGGGTGATATTATATTACCATTAAAACTCAAGTAATAGCATACTTCAAAAAAATCTTTCAATTTATGCAACTTATTCTCCCTAATTGTACACTTACTTATTGAGAGGCGGTGAACCTGTGGGTAGTCAGGATTTAGAATCAACCTTTGACCAAATTTATAACCAGACATACAAAAAAATATTGCATTACGTTACAGCTCGATGCGGAAATCCCTCGGACATCTCAGATATTCTTCAGGAGATTTACGCAGAGCTTTACCGGGTGCTGGTCAGAAGGGGGACATCCTACATCCATATGCCGGAGGCATTTGTTATGCAATTAGCCAAGTCAAAAGTATACAGGCATTATTCTATTGGTGAGAAGATCAAGAATATCCTTCCTTTTTCCACATTGGATTGGAAACAAGGAGAGAGAGTCACAGAGGTCATTGAGCCAATAAATGAAGAGCCTGAACTCGATGACATCGTGGCAGACCGGATTTTACTCAGGCAGATTGCTGATTTCATCAAGACCAAACCGGATGATGTTCAAAGGATTTTTTACCTGTACTATGTGCTTGAACAATCTTCGGCGCAAATCGCCCTCGACTTACATCTCAATGAATCTACGGTTAAAAGTAAGATTCATCGAACTGTTCATGAAGTAAGAGCCATGTACGGAAAGGTCGGAATAGAACAATGAAAGAAAAAGATTTAATCAAAAAGTCTATCGAAGATAACCTCTTGAACAAAGAGTATATTCGAATGGCAGCCATCTCTTCCGGCTCTTCTTTGAAGCGAGAGAATAAAGGAGTTGGTTTTATGAAAAAGAGAGTTTTCGTTACAGCATTTGTGTTGCTTTTATGTGTATTCTCAGTGACCGCCATACTACAAAGGCCTATTGACGTAAGTGCAGCTTATGGCAATCCAAAAGACTACGGCGAGGTATACCGCTTACTGGGGCAAATGGGATCTCGGGATGGTTATTTTGATTGGTTTGGAAGCAAAAGTGCAATAGAGGATAATGCCCTGGATGGTGCAGGAGCGGAAGACCAAATGTCGGGGGATGGCACAACGGATTACTCCGAAACCAATCTTCAGGTAGCCGGGGTGCAGGAAGCCGATATCATCAAGACAGATGGGGAATATATTTATGCATTATCCGCTGAGTATCTATATATTGTAAAGGCGGAGAATGGCATACTGACGTTGGTTTCTAAGATAAAGCACCAGACTGATGACGAAAATGGTATGGCCAGCTTCTTTGAGCTATATATCTCAGGCGATAAATTGATCGCTTTGAAGCAAACAAATCAATATCTGATGTATGATGACCAACTGATTGGTGAAGAAAAAGTTGATGTTGTGGCTCCGGATGAATCTGGTTCAGGAACAGAACCTGGAAATGATGGCAGTTCTACAGAACCCAGCCCCGGAACTGAGCCCGGAACTGAGCCCGGAACTGAACCCGGAACTGAACCGGACCCAGGCCTGACTCCGGAACCTCTGCCGATTGATATCATGCCGATTTTCCCCACCGACAGCGGTAATGTGACAGCCGTCATATTTGACATCAGCGACCAAAGCAACCCCACGAAAATCAGTCAATTGGGCCAAAAGGGCGGATATGTTTCTTCAAGAATGGTAGACAACTATTTATATTTAATCACGAATTACTATGTCTACCCGGCAGGAATGGAGAAACAAGACATAAGTAGTTATATTCCTACGACAGCAAAAGAAGGTGAAGGGGAGCAACCTGTAAAACCGGAAGACATTTATATAGCGCCTAACCCGGAAACCAGCAGCTATGTGACAATCTCCGGAATCGATGTAGAAAACAGTGGCGACTTTGTAAGTACCAAAGCTATTTTAGGCAGTGCATCCAATGTATATGCCAGCCTTGATAACTTATATGTCACCAACTACGATGGCGTGACAGAAGATGGATATTACAAAGATAAAACAGCCATCATTAAGTTCGGGATTGAAGCCGGCAATGTGAAACAGCTTGCAACCGGAAGCGTATACGGAACTATTATCAACCAGTTCTCCATGGATGAATTTGATGGAAACTTCCGAATTGCCACAACCCAAAGCCAATACAAAGTATTCTCCGATGGTGACACAACCGGTATTTCTAACGACGAAGGGGGAACCAGCAGCGCACTGTTTGTTTTGGATGATAACCTGAAAAGAATCGGTCAAATAGAGGGTTTGGCAAAAGGCGAACAGATTTATTCCGTCCGTTTTGATGGAGAAATCGGATATGTGGTCACTTTCAAACAAATCGATCCACTATTTGCCATTGACCTTAGCAACCCATCGAACCCTACAGTGTTAAGCGCACTTAAAATTCCGGGATTTTCTGAGTATATGCAACCATTCGGCGAAGGACTTCTCTTTGGACTTGGTAAAGAAGTGACGGAAGATGGGGTGATGACGGGTTTGAAGTTATCCATGTTTGATGTCTCCGACAAGAAAAACGTAGCTGAATTGGATAAAACCATTCTCACCGGAAACTATACATGGACGGAAGCCTCTTATAACCACAAATCAATCCTGGTATCCCCTGTGCGTGGGCTGATTGGTTTCGCAAGCTACGACTCGTACTTCGTTTATCAGTATGAAAAAGGCATAGGATTCACACTTCTAAAACAATTGAAGTTGCAAAACGCCAACATGTATTATTCCACGATGCGAGGCCTGTATATTGATAATGTGTTGTATGTATTTACAGGCAACCAATTGATATCCATGGATATGGATCAATACAATGCCATTGCTACGCTGGAACTCAATTAGCAGCAACTTTACGAGACAACATAAAAACCGACGCATTTGCGTCGGTTTTTGCTTAAAAATTCATATAATTTCGTTATTCGATAACTTCGGTTTCTTCAGCAACAGCCTCAGCTTCTTCAGCAACAGTTTCTGCCTCTTCGGCAACAACTTCAGGCTCTTTGGCCGGCATTTCCAGATCCTTTTCCGCAAGCATTTTTTCATATTCAGCAAAAATGGCATCTTTGATCTTGTTTCTTGTCTCCGACAGGAGTGGGTGGGCAATGTCTCTGAAATCACCTTCCCCCATTTTTCTACTTGGCATTGCTATAAACAAACCATTTTGTCCGTCGATGATTTTGATATCGTGAACGACGAACTCGTCATCGAAGGTGATGGAAACAACGGCTTTCATCTTCCCCTCATCATTGATTTTTCTGACTCTCACATCTGTAATTTTCATTATTTTGCCACCAACCTTTCGCGCAAGAATAATAAGTCCAACGTATCAAAATAATTAATACATCCAATTAAGTATACAATAATGAAAAATTCTTATCAAGTAATATTTTAAAAAATCTGACAATTCGGGAAGACTTGAATTTGCTTCAGATTTTCATCGACATTACCCAAATAAACGATGGGGGTATATTCGGATATTTTTTTGACCTCCGGGTCGGTTGTTGCAATGGCTACACCGGTGCCCACAACTTGTGCATCAAATTCATCCAGAAGTTCTACAATCCCTTTAATACTTCCGCCGGCTCGCATGAAGTCGTCAATGACCAGTGCCTTAGAACCAGAGAGTGTAGCCCTCTTTGCCATGGACATTTTCTGTATTTTCCCGGTTGAACCAGAAAAATAGTTAATGCTGACCGTCGGTCCTTCTGAAATTTTGGATTCCCGCCTGATGACAACCGTAGGCAGATTCAACAAATACGAGGTCATGTGAGCAAGGGGAATTCCCTTCGTTTCGATGGTAACCACATATTCCGCACCGTAATCCCTAAATTTACGTGCAAAAATCATGGCCATTTGCCTTGTCATGATTGGGTCGAACATGATATCTGAGGTGTATAAGAAACCACCACCCAACATCCTGGATGGATCTTGGATTAAGGTGCATAACCTGTTTTGAACTTCTTGTGTTTGGGCGTCATAAATGTATGGAACAAATTTAACACCACCACCGGCGCCTGGTATGGTTTCGATAATTCCAAGTTCCATGGACTTCAACACTTCACGAGCGGTTTTTAAATCTTCACTGATACTGGATTTGGCCGCACCAAACTGCCTGCAAAAGGTGTTGAGACCAAAAGTTTTGCTAGGTGAATCTGACAGGATTTTAATAATAGCGCCAACGCGTTCGGTTTTTTTCATAAAACCTCCTTGTATCAATACTCGCTGAATACCGTTCGGGAATAGTTGAACAATTATTTCGTAATACTATGATATTATTCGTAATATGGGTATTTGTCAATTTGAATTACCCATGGAAATGCTGTTTTGCTGCCTACTACATAAATAGTATGTAAACACACAGTTTTTTGTGTATTCATAGCCAAAACCAGTCAAGATATGGTATAATTACAACAGAATTATGCGCGGAGGAATATAATGATTGACTTGACGCAACTCAAACAGATACACTGCATCGGAATTGGCGGAATTGGCCTTTCCGCGATTGCAGATATTTTTTTGTCACGAGGGTATAAGGTGACTGGTTCGGATATGAACCAAAATGACAAAACCGAGGGATTAATGGAGCGAGGCGCCAGCATTTTTTTGGGCCATAGAGAAAAGAATGTAATTGGAGCTGACTTGGTCGTTTATTCGGCTGCCGTGTCCTTAGACAATCCTGAAATGAAAAAGGCAGAAGAACTTGGCATTCCCAGAATGTCCAGAGCTCAAGTTTTAGGACAGCTGATGAAAGAATGCAAAAACAGCATTGCAATTGCAGGTACTCATGGCAAAACAACTACGACCTCTATGGTTTCTTTGATTTTGCAGCAAGCAGGATTGGATCCCACCATATTAATTGGTGGAAATCTTTCGGAAATTGGCGGTAACGTTCGCGTCGGGCACGGTGAGTATTTTGTTACGGAAGCTTGCGAGTATATGGATAGCTTTCTTGAACTGCAACCTCGCATCGAGATTATCCTGAATATCGATTCGGACCATCTCGATTACTTCAAAGACATTGAACATATTGCCAGATCATTTGATAAATTTGCAAGACTATTACCAGATGATGGCATTTTATTGGCTTACGACGCCAATCCATTTGTTAGTCGTATCATCAAAGACATGCCTAATGTCTTTACGTTTGGGTTTAATCATTCCAGCGATTATGTGGCGAAAGATGTAGTGTTCAATCATGAGGGAATGCCTCGATTTGAAGTTTTTCGGGGAGAGGTTTCTTTAGGTGTACTGCAGCTTTCCGTGCCGGGGGAACATAACATATTAAATGCGTTGGCCTCTATTGCCTGCTGCGATGTGTTACATATCAATAATGTGGATATTCTGGAGATTCTCAAGAGCTACACTGGCACGCAACGTCGCTTTGACTTATTGGGTGAAACCAATAACGGTGTTCGGATTGTTGATGATTATGCACACCATCCCACCGAAATCAAAGCAACCCTCAAGGCTGCCCAAAACACTCCCCATAGGGATATATGGTGCTTGTTCCAGCCTCACACATATACCAGAACTTTGGCTTTGATGGATGAGTTCCCAGCTTCTTTTGAGCAGGCTGACAAAGTTGTCATTGCTGAAATCTACGGCGCAAGAGAAAAGAATGTTTACAGAATCAGTTCCAGAGATTTGGTTGCCAAAATGAAAGAACGTAATCCCGATAAAGAAGTTTATTATTTCGCTAGTCTTGAAGAAATCGCGAGCTTTGTCTACAACAATGCGGGTCCGGGGGATCTCATTATTACCATGGGCGCCGGCGACATTTACAAAGCCGGTGAAATGATGCTGGAAAAAGATGCACAATCATTCCGAGGAGATAAAATAAAATGAAATTTGAAGATTTTGAAGCCATTGAAAAGCTGCGGATAAAATTAAATCTGGAGCACGCCGGCCGAGGTGTCCGCTTCATAGACATTCGCCAGGCATATATTGACGAAAAAGCTCAAATTGGCAAGGGAACTGTGATTTATCCTTGCGTTGTGCTGGAAGGGGATGTCCGAATTGGTGAAAATTGCATCATTGGTCAGAACACCCGAATTGTCAACTCCATAGTCGGAGATGGAACTGAAATACAAAGTTCAGTCATCATTAATAGCTCGGTGGGTTCAAGCACCACCATTGGCCCTTTTGCATATCTCAGACCTTACAGTCACATCGGTGATCGTTGCAAAGTAGGAGATTTTGTTGAAATCAAAAACGCCTCCATGGGAGATGGGTCCAAAGCATCACATTTGTCCTATATCGGAGATGCTGAAGTGGGAAGGGATGTCAACATTGGTTGTGGCGTTGTTTTTGTTAATTATGACGGCATCAAAAAACACCATACTGTGGTGAAAGATGGTGCCTTCGTTGGATGTAATGTAAACCTGATTTCTCCGGTGGTCTTGGAGAAAGATGCTTATGTAGCAGCAGGGAGCACGGTGACCGGTAATGTTCCGGAAGGTGCGTTGTATGTTGAACGTAGCCCGTCCAAAACATATGAAGGTTGGGTAGCGCGAAAAGGTATTCTCAAGAAGAGCAAGAAAGGCGAGGAACAAAAGTAATGAAAAACGTAGCATTTTCAGATTATAAGATTTTTTCTGGCAATGCCCATTTGGTGCTGGCAGAAGAAATCGCATCCATCATGGGTAAAACCTTAGGTAAATCCAATGTTGCAAAATTCAGCGACGGCGAAATTTCCGTGAACATCTGGGAAAGCGTGCGTGGTGTAGACAACTACATCGTGCAGTCTACCAGCAACCCGGTCAATGATAATCTGATGGAGTTGCTCATTATGATTGATGCCATGAAACGTGCTTCTGCCGGAAGAATTAATGCGGTAATACCATACTATGGATATGCAAGACAGGACAGAAAAGCCAAAGCCAGAGACCCCATTACGGCGAAGCTGGTCGCTGATTTAATCATGGCAGCCGGAGCAGACCGGGTCATTACCATGGATCTTCATGCCTCGCAGATTCAAGGATATTTCTCAATCCCGGTAGACCATTTGGTGGGAATGCCCATTCTGGTGAAATATTTCAGACAAAAAGCGCTGGAGGATTTGATTATTGTCTCTCCTGACCATGGATCTGTTACCCGGGCAAGAAGCATGGCAGAGCCTCTCAATGCACCCATTGCCATTGTTGACAAACGTAGACCGGAGCCGAATAAAAGTGAAATCATGAACATCATTGGAGACATTGAAGGCAAAAACTGTGTCCTGGTGGACGACATTATCGATACAGCAGGTACCATCTGTAATGCAGGCAAAGCGCTTATGGAAATGGGCGCAAAGAGTGTTCGGGCCTGTGCAACCCACCCGGTTCTTTCCGGACCGGCCATGGAACGTCTCAAAGATTCTCCTTTTGAAGAAATAGTGCTACTAAATACTATTCCAATTCCGGAAGAAAAGATGTTTTCCAGAATTAAAGTCCTATCCGTCGCACCGTTGTTTGCCGAAGCTATGGTTCGGATTCATACCAATGATTCGGTGAGCAAACTGTTCGATTAAGGGGAACCAACCATGTATATCATCGTCGGCTTGGGTAATCCGGGCAAAAAATACGAAAAGACCCGTCACAATATGGGGTTTATCACCATTGATTTGCTGGCCGAAAAACTTGGGATCACCGTTAATAAACTGAAATTCAAAGCCTTGATGGGTGAAGGGTTTTTGGGAACTGAACGGGTGCTACTTATGAAACCTCAAACCTTCATGAATTTGAGTGGCCAATCGGTGAGAGAAATCGTTGATTTTTACAAATTACCCACCGAGAATCTGATTCTTATCTATGATGACATCGATGTTGAAACGGGTCTCATCCGAATCCGAAAGAAAGGAAGCGCGGGTACTCACAATGGGATGCGTTCTGTTGTGCCGGCAGTTGGCAGTGAAGACTTTCCTAGAATCCGGATTGGCATTGGCGGTGACCGTAAACTTCACATCAGGGATTATGTCACCGGGGGATTTGGTAAAGAAGAGAAAGAACCGTTGATGAAAGCAGCCCACAGAGCAGCTGAAGCAGCAATTTGCTTAATTGAAGATGGCATTGATCTTGCCATGAACAGGTATAATGGGAATCAATAATATTACAGGCGTGACAGACAGCAGGGTAGCCTATGTCTGCGCGGAAATTTCAAAAAATAATGAGGGGCAATGTTTAGTCGTTGCCCCATCCTTTATTCATGCCAAAAGGCTGGCGGCAGACCTTTCTTTTTTTGTAAACGAAAAAATATATTTGATGCCATCTGACGAAGAAACCTTAATCCATTTTGAAGCCAAGAACCGTGATACACTATTGGAAAGAATCAACATTCTTGCTGCATTAGCATCAGGCGAGGCATGCATCATTGTGGCACCGGCCAACCAAGTCATCAAGAAACTCCCACCAAAGAATTTATTCCTTTCCAATATTGTTAACCTAAAAGTAGGAACTGATCTGGATCGAGATACTTTGGCAAAATCCTTAGTATATATGGGATATGAACGAGTTCCAATGGTATATACCAAAGGCCAGTTTTGTATCAGAGGCGGACTGTTGGATATTTTTCCACCGAACCGGGATATGCCAATCAGAGCTGAATTCTTTGATACTGAAATAGAAACGATTCGAAGCTTTGACGCGGAAAGCCAACGTTCCGGCAGTATGTTGACAGAAATCAGAATCGTTCCGGCAGAATTGATCATGGGTGACGACGACAACTTCCAACATGCAGAAAAGAGCATTCGGCATCGATACAAAAATTTATTGGATCGGCAGAACGAACTTGCTGAAGCGATTCAGACGCGAACCAATTTGCAGCTCTTAGAAAGCTACATGGATGATTTCTATGATGCTCCGGAACAATTGATTGATTATATGAGCCAAGGGATAGTAATCATAGAAGATCCTAACAAGTGTTTGGAAACCGTCGAAAGATATACCCAGTCATTTCATCGCGATTTTGAAATCTTTCTTGAAAAAGGACAAGTGGTGCCATCAGATTTAACCCGCTTTCCAGGCAGAAAAGAATATTTGGCGTTATACAGCACCAATCGGCTCTTTTTAATATCACCTTACGCGGTGGTGCCAAAAGAAGTACAATCACTGGCAACAACCCGTAACATTACAAGCCGGCAAGGGATATCATTTAATGGCAAATTGGACCTATTGGAAAGGGAGATTAAAAAAAGCCTTGAGGAAGGATACAAAATCACCATCGTTTGTTCGTCTGATGAACGTAAGTCAAACATGGAGGATTTTCTACATCGGGAAGGTCTTGCTAAGCGGATCTGGGTAAAGAGCGGTGTGCTTACCTCTGGCATGGTTTTCCCCGAAGAAAAAATATGCATCATCACAGATGGAGATATTTTCGGCAATCAAAAATATCGGCGCAAGGGATTTCGTGGAAATGTTAAAGGACAGCCAATTAAAAGTTTCACTGACATCAGTCAGGGGGATTTTGTGGTACACGATAGCCATGGCATTGGGAAATTCATTGGTATCGAGCAACTGACAGTCCAGGGGATGATCAAGGATTACATGAAGGTGGAATATGCCGGAAATGATACCCTTTATGTTCCTGTCGATCAAATGAATCTGATTCAGAAGTATATGGGTGCCGATGCGGTCACCCCAAAGATAAACAGACTGGCTGGAAGCGAGTGGAAAAACACCCGTGCCAAAGCTAAGGTAGCCATCGAGAATATGGCCAGAGAACTACTTGAAATCTCCGCTGCGAGACAGGCAAGAGGTGGATACCAGTTTGGCCAGGATACGGTCTGGCAAAGAGAATTTGAAGACAGTTTTCCTTTTGAAGAAACAGATGACCAACTTCAATGTATCGAAGAAATTAAATTGGACATGGAAAGACCCATTGCAATGGATAGGCTACTCTGCGGTGATGTGGGATACGGAAAAACAGAGGTTGCTGCACGAGCAATGTTTAAATGCGCTGCCGAAGGAAAACAAGTTGCACTATTGGTGCCTACAACAATCTTGGCTAGCCAACATTATCATACATTGAAGGATCGGTTTGAGAAATTTCCATTTACCGTGGAGATGCTTTCCCGATTCAAGACAGAAGCACAACAAACCCAGATTCTTGCAAAACTAAAAACAGGCATGGTGGACATTGTCATTGGAACCCATCGGCTATTGTCACAAGATGTGACATTTAAAGATCTTGGACTGTTAATCATTGATGAAGAACAGCGTTTTGGGGTACAGCACAAGGAAGCCATCAAAAGACTTCGAGAAAATGTGGATGTGCTGACACTGTCGGCAACGCCGATTCCCAGAACCCTTCATATGTCATTATTGGGAATCAGGGACATGAGCTTGATTGAAGAACCTCCCGAAGAACGATATCCAGTGCAAACCTATGTACTTGAGCAAGATGACTATGTTATTACTGAGGCCATTCAACGTGAGATGGACCGGGGCGGGCAGGTTTTTGTTATCTGCAACCGAATCAGCGGAATTTATCGGGTGGCAGAGCATATAAATAAACTTGTCCCGGGAAGAGAGATTTTAGTCGGCCATGGGCGGATGAATGAACATGCCCTGGAAGACGTGATGATGAATTTCATGGCAGGAAATGGAGACATCCTCATTGCGACAACCATCATCGAGAATGGTATTGATATACCAAACGTCAACACAGTGGTTATTTTAGATGCGGATAAATTTGGATTATCCCAGCTATATCAGCTAAGGGGTCGTGTTGGGCGTTCCAACAGACTGGCGTATGCATATCTGATGCATCGAAAAGACAAAGTTCTCAGCGAAGTTGCCGATAAACGTTTGCGCGCCATCCGCGAGTTTACTGAGTTCGGTGCCGGGTTCAAAATCGCCATGCGGGATCTTGAAATTCGTGGTGCAGGAAACCTGCTGGGAACCGAGCAACATGGTCATATAGTAAACATCGGATATGAACTATACTGCAAACTGGTAGAACAGGCAGTTCGGGGACTTCAGGGAGAGTATATTCCCACGAAGATGGTTGAAACGGTTGTGGACATCAGAGTGGAAGCGTATATCCCGTCAACTTATATTGAAGACGAAGTTTTAAAACTGGAAATGTACAAAAAGATTTCTGCCATAAGTAGCCGTCAAAACATGGACGAGATCCGCAGCGAACTGATTGATCGATTCGGAGAGATTCCTGAAGAGACCGAAAACTTGATTAGGATATCTCTAATTCAATCACTTGGTCAAACTCTTGGCATGAAGCGGGTTACCAGACATGGAGGTAAAACATTGGATCAGATGATAGATTTGCTGATGCTGGTCAAAGAGAACGAGAGTATGATATAATCATTTCCATATTGTTGGAGAAGGAATAGGTGGATGCCATGTTGTTTAAAAACATCACCATAGTCAATGAACAAATGCAAACCCAAAAGAATATGTATGTCGCAACAAAAGGGGATGTCATTGCCTACATCGGCGACAAACCACCCTTAGAAAATTTCGGGGATGAAACCGATGGAAAAAATAGATTGTTAATGCCTGGCTTTTTCAATTGCCATGCACATTCGCCCATGACACTTTTGCGTGGCTATGGCGAAAACCTGAATTTGCAGGACTGGCTGACAAAAAAAATATTTCCATTTGAAGCCAAATTAGATGCTGAGAAAGTCTATTGGGGCATGATGCTGGCAATTGCTGAGTCCATCAGATTCGGCATCGTTTCCACCACAGATATGTACTATTTTTGTGAAGACATGGCCCGGGCAATCCTTGATACCGGGGTCAAAAATAATATTGGTCGAGGCGTCACAAATTTTGTGGGCGGCGACCTATGGGCACTGGATTCTGGTAAGGAATCCCGTTCGTTATTTGAGAATTATCACGGAGCGGGAAATGGCAAAATACACATCGATATGAGTTTACATGCTGAATATACATCTGACGAGAGGACAGTACGTCAATTGGCGGAATATGCCAATGAAGTGGGTTGCAATGTTCATGTACATGTATCGGAAACCAAGTTGGAACATGAAGAATGCAAGCAAAGGCATGGTGGACGAACACCAGCGGCCTATTTAAACGATTGCGGTTTTTTTGACCGTCCAGCTACTGCAGCACATTGTGTTTGGTTGGAAGACGCGGATTTTGATATTCTCAAACAAAAAAATGTGACGGTTGCATGCAATCCGATCAGTAATATCAAACTTGCCAGTGGGACTTGTAATGTACCCAGGCTATTGGATGAAGGCATCAATGTTGCCTTGGGCACAGATGGGGTAGCAAGCAATAACAGTTTGAATTATATGGAAGATATGAAATTCTTCGCTTTGCTGCCAAAAGGCATTCACAATCGGCTGACTGCAGTCTCCCCGGAAGAAGTGTTGAAGGTTGCCACGAGAAATGGTGCGGCTTCACAAGGAAGATTTGATACAGGGATTTTAAAAATAGGCTACAAAGCTGACTTAATCATGCTGGACATCAGCAGCCCGTCTATGCATCCTGCCCATGACTTAATCAGCAATATTGTCTTGGCAGCATCAGGGAGTGATGTGATTATGACGATGGTTGACGGCAAGGTCCTGTACAGCTCGGGCGAGTATCTAACACTGGATATAGAAAAGGTAATTTACCAGGCAGAAAACTCGGTTCGTGATATCCTAAATGCTCTAGTATAACGGAGGAAATATGTCAAGAGGAACCCTAATTAAAGGAGCGGCAACGCTGGGTGCGGCAGGACTTGTTGTAAAAGTGCTGGGTGCGGTTTTCCGAATTCCACTGGTGAACTGGATTGGCGATATTGGTATGGCCAATTATAACCCAGCTTATTATATCTATAATTTTTTCCTGGTGCTTGCAACTGCGGGAATACCTATTGCCATCTCAAAGATGGTATCAGAGCGGATAGCAGTGGGTCATTACGGAGAAGCGCACAAAGTTTATAAGATTTCTTTTGGGCTTATGGGCGCCATAGGCATATTATCATTTGTAGTGCTCTTCATATTTGCACCACAAATATCAAATCTGGTGAACAACCCACAAGCAGAATTGGCTATGCGTGCCATTGCGCCTTGTCTTATTTTTGTTCCGACGATGGCTGCCCTAAGAGGATATTTTCAGGGCATGCAAAACATGAAACCCACTGCTGTATCTCAAATCGTTGAACAATTTTTCCGCGTTGCTGTAGGATTGTCACTGGCATATGTGCTATTTAATCTTTCAGGTGGAACTAATTTTGAAGCAACATATGATGCATTTGAACGTGGTGCAGCCGGTGCTGCTTTTGGAGCAACAGCTGGATCCATAGGAGGCCTAGCAATCATCCTAATTGTATATGCATTAAGTAAAAAAACAATTCACTTTAAAATTAATCATAGCCACAACGAGACATATGAACCAACAGGACTGATTCTAAAGCGGATTATGATTATTGCCGTACCTATCACCATTGGTGCTGCTATTATGCCTATTACCAACTTAGTAGATGTCACCATCGTCATTGGTCGACTCCAGGATGCGGGAATCGGTTATGAAGAAGCCAAAAGTCTTTACGGCCAGCTTGGTGGATTTGTCGGCTCGCTGGTGTATTTGCCTCAGGTGTTGATTTATGCAGTTGCAATCAGTTTGGTGCCCTTGATTTCTGCAGCCCATCGCATAGGTGATAATGTCGCACTAAAAGATAACGTATCCTTAGGTATTCGGCTTTCCTGTATTATCGGATTCCCATGTGCTGCAGGTCTGATGGCATTGTCAGAACCGGTTATGTTGCTGATTTATCCGGCACAAACCGAAAGTGCAATCAGTGCAGCCGAAATCCTATTTACTATGTCAGCTGGAATCTTTTTCCTGTCTGCATCTCAGACATTAACCGGTGTATTACAAGGCATTGGCAAGCAGGCAATTCCAGTCCGGAATCTAATGCTGGGCGTTGCCTTCAAAATCATTATTACTTGGTTTCTGACAGCAATTCCATCCATAAATATTCAAGGAGCAGCAATAGGCACTGTAGTCGCATTTGCAATCGCAGGGGTGCTGAACCTTTTTGCCGTCAGAAAATACACTGGCGCTGAAATTCGAATAGGCAAGACATTCGGTAGACCATTTGTGGCGGCCGGAGTTATGGGACTAACTTGCAAAGCTGTGTATGAATTGCTGCGTTTGTGGATAGACAGTAACACCATACCAACTCTGATTGCGGTGCTAACCGGGGTTTTACTATACGGTGTGATGATTCTCCTGACAAAAACCATTTCTAAAGACGAATTGGGCAAATTGCCCAAAGGTGATAAGTTGCTTAAGGTATTTGGGCGTTTTATCAGATAGGTGCATTATGACTGAACTGGGCAATAAATCAGAAAAACAAAAGGGTAAAGATCAAGAATTATGTAATGAACAAAAGCATAGTCATCTTCGTTTTACTGCTGAAACAGACATTGACGCTTTTATTAGGCTACGGGACATCATAGAAGTATTAAGGGTTGAGTGTCCTTGGGACAGAGAACAGACACATACTAGTCTTCGTCCTTGTATAATTGAAGAAGCTTATGAAGTTGCAGAAGCAATAGACAATCAGGATATGGGAAATCTTAAAGAGGAACTTGGTGATGTTTTACTCCAAATCATATTTCACGCTTCCTTGGCAAGCGAGACCGGTATCTTCAATTATACTGATTTAGCTAACGAAGAATGCGAAAAAATGATTCGCCGCCATCCACATGTTTTTTCTGACGTTGATTCTAAAACTGTTGACAAAGTCCTTGAAAAATGGGAGAATATTAAGCGTGAAGAGTACTTGGAGGCAAGTCATTCAGAACTACTCGAAGGAGTGCCGAAGGCATTACCGGCTTTGATCAGAAGCCGAAAAGTGCAGGAAAAAGCATCTCGCGTCGGGTTCGACTGGAAGGACACATCCGGAGCACTCAATAAACTCAGCGAAGAGCTGATTGAATTGCAGGAAGCCTATGAAGCGGGGGACCAAGAGCGTACTGCAGAGGAATTGGGAGATTTACTATTTTCCGTTGTCAATGTTTCAAGATTTATGAAGGTTAATCCTGAGGCGGCTTTAGAGGCTACCGTTGACAAATTCATCAGAAGGTTCCGACACATTGAAGAAACTGTTAAAGCAAGGGGTGTGTCTTTAGATGAGATGGAACTGGAAGAAATGGATAAAATCTGGGAAGAGGCCAAACGACTTGAACAACTAACCAAGTAAGCGCGTGACGCAGAGTAAAGAATTATTTTTTGAGGAGGAATTTTACTATGAACAAAGCTGAATTAATCGCTGCTGTAGCAGAAAAAACCGGTTTCATCAAAAAGGATGCAGAGGCAGCTGTCAATGCAACCATGGGTGCAATCGAAGACGCACTCAAAAAAGACGAAAAAGTCCAACTGATCGGTTTTGGAACTTTTGAAGTAAGAAGCAGAAAAGCCAGAACTGGCAGAAACCCCAGAAAACCGGGCGAAACCATTGAAATCGCAGCATCAAAAGCTCCTGTATTCAAAGCAGGCAAGGCTTTGAAAGATTCTGTAAACAAATAATCCGAATCAATCAAGGGGCAACATCGTTGCCCCTTATTTGTTTTTTAGGGGGAAATATGAGAATTGACAAGTATTTAAAAAATGCAAGAATCATCAAACGTCGAACCATTGCTAAGGAAGCTTGTGAGCAGGGGAGAATTATGGTTAATGGACGGGTGGCTAAACCTGGTGTGGAAATAAAAATCGGTGACACCATTCATATTCAGTTCGGAAATAAAGAATTGAATATAAGGGTCACCGAGGTTATTGAGTCTCCTCGCAAAGAAGATGCCACAGATATGTATGAAGTGATTTAGTCGGCTATGGCTGTTTTACTGATTGCCCGGTTCCATAGGGTATAAATCAGAATGGTCTCCAGAGGTATCATTATAATCACCTTAATGAGCCTTGCAGGAAGTAAGACCAGAAAACTGTCCCCATACATCATGGAAAGCCAAATAGTGTCCAGGAACAGGGAACAAATGATATTCACTGCCAATGCGGCAATCATCGTCCGCTTCCAGGTGACAGGCTTCTTATACAGTATGAGACCAAATATTGCGCCTGTAAGGAATGCTGTAAGTGTAAAACCGGGGAAAAAAGCGGCTTTGGGCATCAAGGTCATGCCCACCAGATCCCCAACGATGCCGGCGGCACCGGTCCACCAGGGTCCGTACAGGATGGCCATAATAGCTACTGGCAGGAACCCGAACCCAATCCTTAGAGTTGGGGTTTCAATAGACAGGAAGCGTGTTAGGATAATTTCCAACGCTATTAACAGCGCCATGACAACCAACTGGGTTGTAAATGATTTTTTGTTCAAAATAAAAAACTCCTTTCAATATTTAGTGACACTACACTAAAGAGAAATGAGCTTTCGCTTCCTTAATGTAGTAGCGGACGCAATACCGAATCGTAAGCAGTGCTTTTCGTTCATAAGCTACATCCCATCTTATGACACTTGACGCTCGATATTTACTCTACTTGAAAAACAATATATCATAGTAAGAAACCCAATGCAAGCCATAACGGAGGCATTTTATGAATAGAATATTTAAGTTGCAGCAAGCCATATTAAAGATGATTGATGAACATAAAGATGTAGACAGAAGCGGATCACCCACATTGGATTGGGAGCGGATTCATATGATCAGTTGCGCGAAAGTTGGGTACATACTTGCGATGGAACGCGGACTTGATCCCGATCTTTCCGCTTGTGCTTGTGCGGTTCATGATATCGGACGAATTATAACTGGTAGTCAAGAAAACCATGGGTCAGCTGGTGCTATGCCGGTGCAACGCTTACTACGTGAGATGGATTTGTTTACAGAGGCAGAAATTATCATGATTTCCCACGCTGTGGCAAACCACAGCAAGAAAGGCGTAGTAGGCTTGCCACTTGAAGAGTTGGTAAAGGATGCTGATTTAATTGACTATGCCTCCTATGGACAAGTATTTAAACGCCAGGAACAAATAGAACGCTTCGAGCGGCTCTCAAAATGGCACAAATAATGACAAATATGTGGGATATATATAGTAGTAAAAAATAGTTCAATTTATTTACGACTCAGGGGTGACAATTCGTGTCACATCGTATATAATGTCCCCTTGTGAGCTATTAACCAACACCTTAGAAAAACAATGAAAATAACCAAAATAATTGTTGACAACATAGGTCGAGGGTAGTAGAATAACATACGGCTCGCAAAAGCCGACCGTTGAGAAAAGAAGGCCAAAAGCCTTACGGACTCAGCAGTGAACCTTGAAAACTTCATAATGTAGAAATTTAGTCAAAGAGCTAACCATAGCTCAAAAACTAAACGAAACTAAGCACAATTGGTAAAACAAGCGTGTAAGGTTTTCGACAATTTCTTAAAACAAAAAACAATAATTCGGAAACGAATACAAAACGCAAAAACATAAAGTTAGCGTT
>JBGSVW010000008.1:0-10171 GCA_041752735.1 Anaerovoracaceae bacterium
TCTCACAGTTTCCGTACTGAATCAAACTTTCTGCGAATAACGATGTTAGTCGGCTTTGGTACAAGGTGGGAAATTTAACCCTTTGGATTTCTTTGTTGCCTGCATTATCATAAATATCCAGGCTTCCAGCCGCTTCACAGATTAAATAAGTTGTATCGCCAGCCATAATATATATACAGAGTGGTTTTTCTCCACCAACCGTAGATTCAATGAGGAAGTTTGCCTTTGATCCAATATGCCCTACAATGCTACCGGTAAATTCTACATAGTTTTTCCTTTTGCTCTCAATGATTTTCTCATCTAAAAGTTCACCTGTGCAACTGAGTATCTCATCAGCTGCATCAATGATATAGTCAATGATATCAATCGCATGGATAACATTACATGATAACCCCCAGTTGCTTCCTGTAACGAAAACATCAATATGCGTCTTTCCATGTAATCTTTCTTTCAATTCAACAAAACCCGGATTCATTCTACGCGGACAATTCACGTATGTTTCTATCTTGTGTTTCTTGAGCAACGTGCCAACGGCAATATAATCCTCTTCTTTTGGAAAAAGAAATTTTTCCAAAACCATATATTTTACGGTTGACTTTTGAAGGACATCTTCAATGATATCTCTTCGAACCAAAGAGGAGGATGCAATGATTGCCAGGTCAATATTTTCTGGAATACTTTCAATGGCTTTGCTGTACTCAATTATGATATTATCATTGCTGATTGTTTCGTAATACTCTTTTGCTTTATCTAAAGCGTCTTGATTGACATCAACTAAGATTAACTTTGCTCTAACCCTTATTTCAGTGAGGGACTGAAAATGTCTATAACCAATTCCACCTACTCCAACCAATAATATTGTTGATTCGTGCATATTTTGATCCTCTTCATTCATCGCTTTGTACGATGCTATTTATAATATTGAAACTAAAGGTTATAAATATTTGCCTTGTACATATCCATATTTGATTTGAAGAACTCAATTGTCCTTGCAATACCTTCCTCAAAGGTGTATTGAGGAGTCCAATCCGTTAATCTCTTTATTTTTTCATTGCTGCCAAGCAACCTGTTCACTTCGCTCATTTCAGGGCGGAGTCGTTGTTCGTCACAAATGATTTTTGCACTTGGATTGATTTGACGAATGAGCTCTTCAGCCAACTGTCCAATTGAAATTTCCGTTTGGGTAGCGATATTGATCTCTTCACCTATGGTTTTTGTTGAATTAAAAATTTCTACAAATCCATTTGCTGTATCCTTGACATAATTAAAATCTCTTGTCGGCGTCAGCGAACCTAATTCAATCTCTTGCTTTCCGGAAAGGAGTTGGGTGATTATTGTTGGAATAACTGCTCTTGCCGATTGGCGTGGACCGTAAGTGTTAAAAGGCCGAACAATTGTTACCGGTAGAGAAAAGCTGCGATAGAATGATTCTGCCAATCTGTCAGCGCCAATTTTTGTTGCAGAATATGGAGATTGCCCTTGATAAGGATGGTTCTCATCAATTGGAACGTACTGAGCTGTACCATATACTTCTGAAGTAGAAGTTACCAACACCCTCTCCGTTTGCAGTTCTCTTGCAGCTTGTAAAACATTCAGTGTGCCCTTTATATTTGTATCCACATACGTATCCGGAGAATGATAACTAAAAGGAATGGCTATCAAAGCAGCAAGATGAAAAACAGCCTCAACCCCCTTCATTGCCTCTTTTACCCCATTGGGGTCTCTCACATCTCCCTGGAAGATTTCTATTTGGTTAAGCACTTCTTTGGGCAATGTATCCAGCCACCCCCAGGTATTAAATGAATTATAGTACACAAAAGCCTTTACTTTGTGTCCTTGCTGTATCAGCTCTTCTGTTAGGTGGCTTCCGATAAAACCATCTGCACCTGTAACTAAAATCTTTTTCAAACCACTCATCTCCTTATGCTATATCGTTTTTACTTTGCTATATAATATTATTTGTTGTTTTTCTTTTTAAAATAGCTTTTCACTTGTCTCATGGCATCCAATAAAAATGCATCTCTTAGCACAATAAGTACCACGATATACAATGTAAACCCACTGATTATCAATATTAAAAATCCAAATACTGTTGCAGGGATATATGTGTTGAGATAGTATAAAGACCCCAACATGATGCTCCCTGATATGAAATATTTCATGGAAGTTTTTGCTATGTTCCATACTTTAACATCTTTTCTACTAAAAAACAATAATAAGGCCATCACAACAAATTGAGAAGCAACTGTTGCAATCGTTGCACCTATTGATAAATATTTAGGTATCAAGATGATGTTAACAATAACATTCACCGCCGTCCCCACATAGAGTATTGCAGATAATGAAGATACCTTATTGTACGGCAAATAGTACAGTTCAGAAAAGCATAAAGATACTGAAGTAAATAGGATACAAATACTAAATATCTGCAATAATATGGATACCTTATCCCAGCCGGGCCCCAAAAACCACGGTACAATGTTATCCGCAGTACCAATTAGCCCAAATGAGATTGCAACCATTATAAACAAAATAAATCTAATTGAGTAAATCATTTTACGACTTACCTCGTCCGCCTGATTATTGCTCATCAAATATGCCATTCGTGGCCGCATAACCAAATTAAGAGATGAAGGGATTGCTAGAATAATAAATTGTATTTTAAATGCCTGCTCAAAAAAGCCATTTTCTAAATTTGATCCACCCATATACCCTAGCAAAGTTTTACCAATAGACACGCTCAAAATAGTTGCGATAGTAGGTATGAAATATACTCCACATCCCTTAAAATGCCTTACTATTTTTAATTCTCTAAAGTTCACTTTTTCAATGTATTTTTTTAGGCCTATCCACAAATAGGCATTTGCAGCAATTGTTGATCCGTATAATATCAATACATAAATATATGAGTCACCTGAGTCCTTCACTAATGTAAAGATTAATACAATAGATAGAATTTTGACTGCCACATTCCTGAGGGTAACCTTTTTAAACTCTTCAAGGCCTTGGTAAAACCAACTGCAATCTATCAACGATGCAATAAGATTTGCACTTAAGAACCAATACATGAGTTTGTACTCGCCGGTTAAAGAAATAAAAATCATATACAAAATAATCGCTATGGCCATCGTTGTTGTTCTGGCAATGTTTATTTCAAAAAACAAGGAGCTGGTATCATGTTTGCTTTCTCTATGTTTCGCGATTTCTAGTTGTGCATATGTTGCCATTCCCAGGTTACCAATCAGTAGAAAGTAATTGCATATTGAGGTTGTATAGCTTATAATTCCAATATTTTCTGGCGCAAGCACTCTGGAAATATAAGGAGTTGTAATTAGCGGAACAATGACTGCCAGCACCTGGTAAGACAATGTATATATGAAATTAATTTTTATACTTGGCGGCTTATTTTTCATATACCTTATCCTCTTTATCTTTAATGGCCATTGAATAGTTCTTCGACATTTTTACGTTCAAATATTTCCAGCTTGCCCCCTCTGGTTATATTATAAATATGAATATGATTGTCATTGGCATAATCTGCACATATCATGAATCCCAGATCAAACTTTCTTAAATCAACAAAGCTCTGCCGAATTGCCGCTTGATATTCAGTTTTTGGCACCTCTTCACCTTGCACTGTGTTTGGTGACAACGCTGCGATTCCATCTGCATAATCATCAGAATCTAAATCTATATGAAACTTTTCGTCCGAGCCAAAATATCTCTTGAATGAATTGTCAATACCGTATAGGTATATGTTTTCAAATCCCATGTATGCCGCAACCTGGACACATGTTCCGGCAACCGTTCCTAAATCGCTGATGCTATCGCTGATGTTATCAGAAAACGATTTCATTTTTGATGAATAAGGCGGAACATGACTCATTCTAAAAAACAAAACTTTTTCATTATTTATATATTTATTATTCAAGTCCTTTTTTATGCTCTCGACAAAAAAAATCTTTTTCACGTTTGCATTCAATAAGTCTTCAACAAGTTTTGTGCTATCCATATCTATGTAGCTTGCTTTAAAAACCGAACTATCGCTCAGACAATAATAATCAGGAGTCCACACTGTTTTTGAAAACAACTCGTTTATCCTGTTGCATCCAAAGGTGATAATTTTATTTTCTTTTAGCATTTCCAAGTCTTCTATTCTCAAGCTTGGACCATTACCAATGATAACACAACTTTCACCGCAGTGGATACCTTTTAGCTTTTTTAATTCGTTGTCATTATCGGTTGAATAACCCCATTTCTTACGATATTTTGTCACCTGTATCTTGAGTTCATTCCATCTAAACTTAATGGGTGCTCTTACTTTTGATGATCGAAACCAAGTATAGTATTGAACCCCCGGTATCTTTTTTAAGATGGTTTTCAATCTTAACTTTCGGCTGGCTGTTTTCGCTTCTCCTTCCAATAAAGATAATGAAACCAGTTTGTCAGTATACGTTTTTTCCAATTGTTTTACAACATACTTAATGTCGTATCCGGATGTTACAATGTCGTTCTTCGTATTTGCTCGTAACGTTTTCTTACATATAGTCAATATGCTTTCTGCCCATTCCTTTGGCGTTTTCTCCAAAGACAAAAAGGATACGTTAGGCGTTATTTTGACATCCTTAGAAACTGTATCAGACACCACACAAGGCAATCCTGTTGCCTGAGCCTCGATACAAACTAAGGGAAGGCCTTCGAACAAACTTGGAAGGATAAATACATCCATCGCCTGCATCAGTTCATTCACATCTGACCGATTTCCCATAAAAACCGTATTGTTCTGTAAGCCAAGAGAATGGATCTTTTCTTTCACTACTTGTTCAAGCTCTCCTGTCCCCACAAGCATCAGTATAGCATCTTTTCTCTGCTTGTATATTTCGTTAAAAATATCTACGATAAACTGATGATTTTTCTGTTCGCTAAACCTTCCTACATGACCAATTATTAAATTATTGTTTAAATTATATTGATTCCTCTGCTGTAATCTGGTCTGTTCATTGTATATGTATTTCTCAACGTCAATCGCGTTGTTTAGTACGATAAACTCCTTATCTCCAAAAAGCCACTTTCCTGCCTCTTTCGAGCATGCAATAAACAAATTTCCATATTTGGTTACACCTTTTATGGCGCTGTTAAGTACAAATTTGTACGCTATGTTTTTTATTACATTCCGCTTATTGATTTGATGATTCGTGTTATGGGAATGTGCGGCTCTGACTTTTATCCCCGCAGCTTTTGCTTCCTTTAACAGAAATGCCCCCGCCGCATCCATATGAGAATGCACGATGTCATATTGATTATTTCTGAGAATACCCCTTATTTCCGTTTTGTTTGCAAAATAATTCTTCCCTCTTGGTGTAACATAGAATATATGGCTTCCACAGGATTCAAGATACTTGTGGGCTTCATTCTCTTGATTTGCCACTTTATCTCCATGAACCAAAAAATCAACATGATATTCTGTTCTATCAATATTTTTGAAATAATTCAATATTACCGTTTCAGTTCCGCCCTTGTGAAACACACCGTTGAGTGCATATAGAATATTTATCATGGTTACTCCTCAGTATTATCGTTTGATGTGGTCAACCAACATTTAATCCTTGTTGGTGTTTTTATTTCTAATTAAATAATTTATAGAACATTTGGACGATCCTGATCAGCATCTGCCTTAAAAAAAACAAATTTTGAATCTTCCACGACAGTTTTATATGCATAGTCCAAATCAACATTTGCTTGCAAAAAAGGCTCTAGGTAATTAGGTACAATAGTTATCAATATAACCATCATCAAAAGTCAACAGCAATGCTTTCTCTGGCAATGCTGACTTCGTCGTGATAGCATCTATCACCTGTTCCATTGTCACAATCCTGAAGTTGTTCTTCATAAATTCTATTTGCTGCCTAAACGCTGATACTTCCAGTCCCCTGATTTCTGGGTATCTACTGTGCTTAATATCCCTGATGTAATGATACATTGAAATATATAACTTGCTCATTCGGTTTCCTTCCTAGATTATGTTCGCTGTAGCATAGTCCCATTACATTCGGACATAAATTGTTTTATTTCCAAAGTGTATTAATGTATGGCCCTACACTAGGGATTTCTTCAGTGAAGAATGAATATGCACGATATAGCATATATGAATAAAGAACCATAATGACTGCAATGCCCATCACTGAATTCTTCTGTTTGGAATAACATTGGCATAAAGACGGTATTAAGGCCATCATTACTGGAATGAAATACAATGTCAACCTATACATAATAGCGACTTTATATTGAAGGGGCACGCATACAAAGCAAATTGGCAACATGATAATAAGCACTTTGTTGAATCCGTTTAGTGCTATCATTTCTTTGTATTTCATTACGGACAAAATAAATATTACACTGACAGCCAGATAGGTGCCTATCGCCAGCGAAGACTCGCCCAAGTATATGTTTTTTACGGAATTTGCCATAATACTCATAACCGGAAATAGTAAAACAACTGTTGTGGCAACTCCTGCTATGGTATATACAACAATTTGCCTGACGGGATATTTCTTTCGTTTGATTACCAAAAAATAGACTATCCAGACAGGGATCATGATTACTGCTGCAATCTGCATACTAATAGCTATCAGAATAACAATGAATGACTTAATCCATTTTTCTTCATACAAATAAACCAGCGCGATTAGGGCTATTGTGATACTAATTGACATTCTGAGGGTGTTAAATTGAGAAACAAGTATCAGTAATATTAAAAATACTGATAGATATGAGTATTTTTCAAGGTTTATATTTCGCAAGAACTTTATGGTCAAACAGAAAGTCAGGGTGTGCCAAAACAAAAGCATTACTCTATATTCTTCAGTAACTTGCCTGAATAGCCAGGTAACTAAGGAATATCCAGGTTCAAAGGTCGTTATTACCGACATATAAAACTTAAGAGAACCAGGAATATCCGCATAATACGTCATATAGTAATATGCATCCGTTGCTCCTAACCCCATATCAATTTTTTTAAAAACTGCAAAGAAGATATATATTATATAAGCAACAAAAACAAGAATGTACCTACCACTAAACTGCTGAAAGCCATAGGAATACGTTTTTGTTATTCCAATGGATGGGCATTTTTGCACAAACGGCTGAATAAGAAGCGTCATAACAAATATAACTACTAGATATGGTAATGCTTCAGTCAAGAATTAATCCCCCTCTAAACACTATAAATATTTAAGAATTATATTTTTTAATTCAACCGCTGAAAACGCGTTAAAATAATCAGCATGGTCATATCCTTCAAGTATTTCTCTTGAAAATGGCATATCGGATGCAATAACCGGTGATTTGCAACATCTTGCTTCAAGCAATGGAAGCCCAAATGTCTCAATATATGACGGAAAAAGTAATATCGATTGACTATATAATTCCATAACCTGTTCATGTGTAATATTTCCGAGTAACTCAATATTTTCGTGTAACTCATCATACAGCACTGCACAATCTTGAGGCAAGGTTTCCCGCGTTAGCGTAAAGGCAACCTTGAATGTGGATATCCCCTGTTCTTTGAGGAGTTTGATGGCCTCAAAAATAACCCTGTGATTTTTGTATGACAGATTTGATGCGGGATAGAAAAACAAGTTCTGCCACGTATTGATATCAAAAGAACAATTAGCTTGTATGGATACAATCGGAGGTATTTTCTCTACCTTTTTCTCCTCTATACCACACTGCTCAATAATTGCTTTCTTCATCCATTCAGTCTGAACAATTACCTTTTCTGCTTTCTTAATGGATTTTCTAATAAGCCAGCCAATTAGGTTTTGATAAATCCAGAATTTTTTATGTTCCCAGAACGAAAACTTGTAGTTGCAAAATGGCAATGGCTGATGAAGATACAGTATCTGTGGTAGTTTTGTCATAGGGACTAATGTATTCTGCAAAGAAAAAATTCGATCTATATTGTACTTTTTAATAATTTTACGGCAATAAAAATAGTCAAACCACAATCGGTGAAACCACGATTTTTTCACCCATGGATATTTCTCTATGGAGATGTTCTCCGTTGGCTTTAACCCATCAACCACACTGATGCAAAATATATATTCATTGTCCTTGTCATGAGCAAAGCTGTCATAATATTGATTTAAAATTGTTAAAGCGCCACCTGATTCAGCCGCCACATCAACTACGAGGATTCTCACGATGTTATTTCCTCCAAATCATTTTATTGATTATTGCAGTATAACTCTGAATGATTTTAACGACTTTCGTAGAAGTGTTTTGATCGGCATAATCAGGAACCGCTACGCCCAAATCGCCTCGATTATTCATCTCCACAGCCATATCAACAGCTTGTAATACCTGATCCGATGTAATGCTCCCTATAATCATGTCCCCTTTATCCACGGCTTCTTGTCTTTCTGTTGACGTTCTGATAGATACACAAGGGAAATGAAGATTAGCACTTTCCTCTGCCAACGTACCGCTATCGGATACCACGCAAAATGCATTTTTTTGTAACGCGTTGTAGTCAGAAAATCCAAAAGGTTTCATTTGCTTTACCAATGGGTTGAATTTGAATTTTCTTTTTTCAATGAACTTGGCACTTCTGGGATGAGTAGAATATACTATTGGCAAATTATATTTTTCAGCCATTGTGTTTATTGCATTCATAAGTTCAAAGAAGTTGGCTTCGTTATCAATGTTTTCTTCTCTATGTGCTGAAAGAAGAATGTATTTGTTTTTTTCAAGTCCCAAATCAATCAGTACTTCGCTACTATCTATCTTTTCTGAATAAACCTTAAGAACTTCCGCCATTGGAGATCCTGTTACAAAAGTGTGTTCTCTTCTTAACCCTTCTGCAAGGAGGTTGCGTCTGGCGTATTCGGAATATGGTAGATTCACGTCTGAAATATGGTCTACAAGTCTTCGGTTAATTTCCTCCGGCAAATTTTCATCAAAGCATCGATTCCCAGCCTCCATATGAAAAACCGGTACTTTTAAACGCTTTGCGGAAATTGCTGCCAGGGACGAGTTTGTATCGCCCAAGATTAGAACCGCATCGGGCTTAACTTCTTCCATCAATTCATATGATTTGGCGATGACATTTCCAATCGTCTGTCCAAGGTTATCTCCTGCAACGCCCAAATAGTAGTCCGGTGCTCTAAGCCCCAAATCCAGGAAGAATATTTCATTCAATGTATAATCATAGTTTTGACCTGTATGCACAATGATATGGTCAAAATACGTATCACATTTCTTCATAACCTCCGATAATTTAATTATTTCCGGGCGTGTTCCTATAATTGTCATTACTTTTAGTTTACTCATGAATTTGACTCCTATCATATCAATTAAAAACTATAATGTGGATACAAATCCCTGTGGTTTTTTATCCACGAAGCCATTTCGCTTACCATGATTTCATAGTCGGGTATGGTGTAGTCGAAATCAAAGTTGGTTCGTTTGAGGGATTTATCCGCAACAACCATGTCGTATGGCTTTATGATCATTTTATCATTCTTTAAATATTTGTTAAACAGCTGCAAAAGGTCATACTTACTGATTGGTTCGTCATATACCATATTATACAAACCACTTGCTTTCGTAGTCGCAGCGGCTTCCATAGCCTTTGCCAGCTGTAGCGTGGTTAGCCCGGTCCACATCGCTTTTGTATACCCGTTGATTTCACCATTCCGACTCATAAACCAGTTCAGCAAACCTATTCCATTTTGGTTTATGTCGGGACCCACAATCGAATTTCGTAAGGTTATATTTTTATGGTCATTGAGTTCACCCAATGCTTTGGATCTGTCATAAAAGGATTTGCCGTCGGTGAAATCATGCTCTGTATAATCTCCACGCTCACCGGAAAACACACAATCTGTACTCATATGGATAACCTGCGTGTTGGTGTCTTGAGTTACCGTTGCCAGATAGTGGGGTAGATAGGAGTTCAGAAAAACAGCAGCAGCTTTGTCATCCTCAGCGAATTGATTTAAGAGTCCTACGCAATTAATCACCGAATCAAAATCACCTTGTTCAATGATACTCTTCAATTTCTCTGTATTTTCAACATCACACAACACAGAATGGCAAAAAGTTATTGGCCTACGTGATACACCAATAACTTCATGCCCCTTTTCCTGTAAATAAATTGATATTGTGTGTC
>JBGSVW010000009.1:0-36307 GCA_041752735.1 Anaerovoracaceae bacterium
CCTCACCATATCCATATAATGGATCGTAGTATTCAAGCAATAATGTTTGTATAAATTGCCGGTAGTTTCCATCTGACTCCGGGAAGTTCTTATGAAGATGCTTTCAACGGAAATAAATCAGCAGTGCATTGGGATCTTGTAATGATTCAGCGAGATGATTATGGCGGCGGTGAAATTTATTTTGATGATGTATTGATTAGAAAAGATGGAATTTTTGTAATTCCCGAATTGGAATGTTTAAACCCGGAAAATTTAAAATAAAACTTAACCAATTAAAAAAAGCTCCCCATACGCAATTCGTATGGGGAGCTTTTTTTAATTATATCCCGATAATATCATAAATAAGTTTATTCTTCTGCGGTATATTAGCTTGAATTATAAAAGCTTTTTCGCATTCATTTCGGCCTGCTTCGACTTTTGCTTTGATTGATCCCTGAATGCATGCCAGACTGTCCCCTGCTTTGACATAATCTCCTACTTTTTTGTATAGGAGGATTCCAGCGGACATATCGATTTCTTCTCCCATTACTGTTCTGCCGGCTCCTGTATGCTGTGATGCCAAACCAATAATATTGGCATCGATAGAACCGATATATCCATCCAGGTTGGCCTTCAGCTCTAAACTGAATTTTGCCCCGGGAAATAGTTTTTCATCCTCAGTAATTTTTGGGTTACCTCCTTGGTATTTTATAAATTGTGAGAATTTTTTTAGGGCTGTTCCGTTTTGAATTGCTTCATTGGCCAGGAGTTTTCCATGCTCCGGAGAGTCGGCTTTTTGTCCCATATAAATCATGATTCCTGCCAATTCAATTGACAATTCGGTGATATCCGAAGGTCCTTCTCCCTGTAAAGTATGGATGGCTTCCATTACTTCCAGCGCGTTTCCAACAGCCAAACCCAATGGTTGAGACATATCTGTTACTGCTGCAACAGTCTTTTTTCCACTGAGTTTTCCTATGGAAACCATCATTTCAGCCAATGCCACTGCTTCTGCCCTTGTTTTCATGAATGCGCCACTACCACACTTCACATCCAATAGAATTGCATCTGCACCTGCAGCCAATTTCTTACTCATGATACTGGCTGAAATCAAACTTAGGTTCTCAATTGTTGCGGTGACATCTCTTAAGGCGTACAATTTTTTGTCGGCTGGTGCGATATGCCCGGTCTGTCCTATTACAGCGAGACCAATATCATTGACTTGCTTAATAAATGAATCAGAATCCATCGATGTTTTCATCCCAGGTATGGACTCCATTTTATCCACTGTACCCCCTGTAAAGCCAAGACCACGGCCGCTCATTTTTGCGATAGGAACACCACATGCTGCAGCAATGGGACCCACAACCAATGTAGTTTTATCACCTACTCCACCTGTGCTATGCTTATCTACTTTGATTCCATGTATGGCGGAAAGGTCCACAATGTCTCCTGAAGACTTCATCGCTTCAGTCAAGCAAACTGTTTCTTCCATGGACAATTTCTGAAACATGATGGCCATCAATAATGCGGAGGCCTGATAATCAGGTATATCACCATTTGTATAACCGTCAATAAAAAATTGGATTTCGAGTTTCGAAAGTTCTTCACCAATTCTTTTTTTTAAAATAATGTCATTCATGTTCATATGAGACCCTCGTTTTCTTTTGTTAACATAATATTATTATTCAACCATTGTATCAGCATCCCGGCAATCTGATGATTGCAAAGACGCTTTTGTTGGATGTGGAATATGCAACAGTTGTGAGTATCACTCCGGTTGACGGTTCGCTGGCATGGATCATTTTGCTATCAGTGTAATAAATTGCTGAATGTACAATACGACCATCTCTGCTGAATAAGATGATATCGCCAGGACGTGCATTGGTTATATTCGTACCAATATTATATGACTTATACTTGTCATATAAAGCTGATGATGTTCTAGGAACACTTAATCCTGGTACCCCGCTATTATTCACGACCCAGTACACAAAGCCACTGCAATCAAAGGAATTTGGCCCTGCAGCGCCATATACGTAGGCTGATCCTATCTTTGAATACGCCAGCGAGACTATTTTTTGGGCATTCGCAGTTGCCGGTACACTTGGGGGTGTTGGTGTTGCTGGTTTTGTTGGCGCTTTCGTGGGCGCTTTTGGTGTAGTTGCTACGATTACCGGTGGAGGGATGACGTCAATATCCTTCGAAGCTACATAAAAAATTGCATAAGCATATTTATACATCAACCATTTTTCACCGGCAGGATTGGAAATTTCTCCTAAAAGCTCAATTTTCATTCCGCTTGGCAACTGTACTACATCGCTATATGATGCGCCGGGCCCGGTCTTTAGTGGTGTATCCACTTTAGTGTTACCAAAACTACTTACTGAATATCTATTCATGATGGAACCGGCTGTGTTTTGGACCACATATTGAGATGACAAATAATCAGGACTCCCATGCCATTTAATCCGCAACCATTTGCTGGTTACATAAATATAATACAAACTTTTCGTAGGAACTGCTTCAAGACTGGAGTTGGAGTCATTACTTGTTGAAGACGTTACTGTTACGGATTTATCATTTTGGGTGTCTTGAACTACAGTAGCTGATACTGCACCGTGAAAAAACACTTCTGATATGGTTACGATTCCCAATAGAAGTAAGGAACATACAATACATGATAGGATCAATGCATGTTTTTTACTATTCATTGTTCTCCTCCTCCATTCATATAAGCTAAAGTATTTTGTTTTTAAAACTTTCGCCGATGGATGTTTTTCCCGCTGCTAAGATGTCTGAAATAGTTGCCCCTAAATCCGCAAAGGTCGGACGTGTACCCAAATTGACTCCAGGCTTAATGTGAGTGCCATAGAATACCATGGGAATATATTCGCGGGTATGGTCCCACCCTGCGTGGATAGGATCGTTTCCATGGTCTGCGCACAAAATCAACAAATCATTAGATTTCAGCGCTTTCAAGATTTCCGAAAGCCCTCGATCGAACTCTTCAATGGCAAGGGCATAACCCTCTGGATCTCTTCTATGTCCATACTTTGAGTCGAAATCCACAAGATTTGTGAAAATCAATCCAGAAAAATCCATTTTAATTGCTTCTATGGTTTTCTGGACTCCATCTGCGTTGCTTTCAGTATGAACTGATGTGGAAATGCCTGTCTGATTAAATATATCGCCAATTTTTCCGATAGCCCAAACCGTTTTGCCCGTGCTTTGAATTAAGTCCAATAAAGTTGGTTTTGGAGGCGAAACAGCATAATCACGACGGTCGGATGTACGGGTTCTATTGCCGTTTTCTAGTATGTAAGGCCTGGCAATGACTCTTCCGCAGGCATATTCACCCTGCAGCATTTTACGTGCGATTTCACAGATCTCATATAAGCGAGTTAGTGGTATGACATCAGTATTGGCTGCAATTTGAAAAACACTGTCAGCTGAAGTATATACAATTGGTTTACCACTTTTTTCGTGTTCGGGACCAAGCTCGTCAATAATCACTGTTCCCGATGCGGCATAATTGCCCAGTACTTTTGAACCGATGGCTTTTTCAAATTGCTCAATAAAAGCATCTGGGAAACCATCCGGAAAAGTTTGAAACGGGACTTCGGTTTGCAACCCTGCAATTTCCCAATGACCTGTGATGGTATCCTTGCCCCTGGATACTTCTGCAGATCTTCCAAAGGTACCAATTGGATTTTGGATTGACAGCCTGCCGTTGGCTGCGCCATCAATATTCCCAAACCCAAGTTTCTGTAGTGTGGGAATAACTAGATTTGGATGACGATCTAAAATATGTCCTAAAGTATCTGAACCTAAGTCACCGAATTGTTCTGCATCCGGCAACGCGCCGATACCAAGACTATCCATTACAATTAGAATCACTCTATTTATCATTTGATGTACCTCCATTATAAAGTAAAAATGGTTTACATTGTAGATAGTCCAAAGACACCAACTTATATTCTACGCCGTTAAAATTTCCTTGCAATCCTTTGTGATATGTTTCAGAGCCATGCAAATGTCCATACACTACGGTTTTAATACCTGCTTCGGAAAATATTTCAGTGAATCCGGAGGATTGTAGTTTGTCGTTGGTCGGTGGGAAATGCAATGCACCAAGTATGTACTTAGCACCTTTGGCCTTTGCATCCTCAATGGATCGTTGGATACGAAGCAATTCACGTTGATATATTTTATTATCAGCCTCTGTAAATCCATCCGTACCCGGACAAATCCACCCCCTGCTACCACAGATTGCAATGTCTTCAGCCAAAACGCAAAAGTTATGCAAAAATATAATGTCATCATACATCGCATTCATCTTTTGAATGCCTGTCCACCACAAATCATGATTTCCTTTGATGATTACTTTTTTTCCGGGTAGTTGATGAAGCCATTCCAAGTCAGCCTTTGCTTCATTAAATTTTAGCGCCCATGAAATATCACCGGCCAAAATAATTGTATCTTCATTTTTTATCTGCTCTAGCCAATTTTCTTTTAACCGCTCTGCATGACGTATCCATTGCTCGCCGTAAATGTCCATTGGCTTATCAATTCCTTCACCCAGAGATAGGTGTAGGTCTCCAAGTGCATAGATACTCATCGTGCTCCCTACTCCTCTTCTATGTCTAGATCCGAATCCAAAATGGATTCTGCTATTTCTTCATTTTTTCCAACAGTTAAAACTTCAACATTTTTTAACTTCACATTGATTTTTTTGGTTCTTGCGCCTACCAATTCCTCAAGATTTTCATCTGCTTTACGTAGATTTTCTCGTGTTTTGGCTAAAACGTCACCAAATTTCCGGAATTCGGTTTTAACAGCTGCCAAAGTATCCCATACTTCGCTGGAATGCTTCTGAATAGCCAGTGTTCGAAATCCCATTTGCAAACTGTTCAATAATGCAGCCATGGTCGTGGGACCTGCTATGTTAACTTTATATTCTGATGATTGAAGTTCTTCAATCATACCGGCCTTAACCACTTCTGCATACAATCCTTCAATTGGTAAAAACATAATGGCAAAATCCGTAGTATACGGTGGTTCAAGATACTTGTTTCTGATATCACGCGCCTCTGCTTTAATTCGTGTAGTCAAATCTTTTATACAACGCTTAATTTCATCTTTGTCACCGCTATCATATGCATCCAAAAGTTTCTCGTATGTGTCTCCCGGATACTTCGCATCAATTGGCAAATAAACAGTTCTATCACCGTCTCCAGGTAATTTGATTGCAAATTCGACTTTTTCATCGCCAGTACTTTTAGTTGTAATGTTCTTTTCGTATTGTTCAGGTGCAAGAATTTGTTCTAATATGGCTTCTAGTTGAAGTTCTCCTAGATTTCCCCGGGTTTTAACATTGGTTAGTACCCGCTTCAGATCACCAACTCCGGTAGCAAGATTCTGCATTTCCCCGAAGCTTTTATTGACCTTATCCAGTTGCTCATTGACAATTTGGAAGGATTTGGTAATTCGGTCCTCTAAGGTTTGCTGTAACTTTTCATCCACTGTGTTTCGCATTTGCTCTAGTTTCTTGTTGTTATCCTCCTGCAGCGAAGCAATCCTGGTTTCCATCGTTGTGCGAATATTATCAAGTTTTTGTTCATTGCTTCTTGCCATTGATTCAAATTGTCTGGTTAATTCCATCAAACGTTGGCTTTGTATCTCAACGGTAAATTTTTGGTTGTCAGAAAAAACGTCTGACATATTCTTCATAGTATGTTGGACACTGTTTATGGTTTCTTTTCTTGATGATCCAACCGCCATGAGATTAACAATCAATAAAACTACAACCGCAACGATACCACCCAATAGTAAATAGTCCATCATCTCTCCTACTCCAGATAATCGGCGTATAATACATCTAATTTATGAAATTCTTTTTCTGTTTCTCTATTGTGTTCATTCAGTTTCTTTGTAGCAACGGAGCATTCACTATACTTTCCGCCTTTTTTTTCGGCAGTATTTTGGAATGCTACCTGTACTTGGATTTGACAGTCACAAAGTCCGGCAAACATGAAGAGGGAATGTTCAAAAACTTCTTTTAGCTCTAGGCCGGCTTCGTCGGAAGGATCTAGCTTTATGTCCTTAGGATTCACACGTGCGATATCTTTTTTGCAAGCTCGAAGTCTATCGATGTGTTGCTTGTAATTCTTTTTTTTGAAAATTGATAAAGGGGTAGCTTCGCTACGAATCGCCAGCGTAATCTCCTTATACTCTTCAATTATTTCGGAATAGAATATTTCGATGTTCTCAATCAGTTTTTTCTTATCTGACATATGATTGTCCTCCTGCTACTAAAATATCTCTTATTACTTCGCCTGCCATTAGTAGTCCCGCCACCGGGGGCACAAATGATATACTGCCTGGGGGCCTATTTCTTGATGGCACAATATCCGAATAAACTACTTTAAGATGCTCGATACCTTTGGCTTTCAATTCTTTGCGCATCACCTTTGCCAGCGGGCATCCGGAAGTTTGGGATATGTCTGCGATTCTAAATCCTGTTGCATCCAACTTATTTCCGGTTCCCATTGAAGAGATTAATGGAATTCCTTCCTCTTTTGCTCTGCATGCCAGTTCAATTTTAGCAGTAACATTATCAATAGCATCAATAATGTAATCATACACGGATAAATCAAAAGATGCTGCGTTTTCAGGCAAATAAAATAATTTATGAGGGTTTACAACAATATCCATGTTTATCTGATGAATACGGGTAGCCATTACTTCTACTTTGTCCATCCCGATTGTATTGTGTAGCGCAATGATTTGACGATTGATGTTGGTTTCATCTATTACATCTTTATCAATGAGATCCAAAGTTCCGATACCGGCTCTGGCGAGTGCCTCAACCGTATACCCGCCGACACCACCTATTCCAAATACAGCAACCCGTGCATTTTTTAAAATTTCAAGGCCCATTTCACCGATTAATAAAGCGGTACGTTCATGTTGTTTTATCATTGCCTTTGCCTTTCATGAATTCACCAAGAATGGCATATACTGTTTCAGTGCGATATCCCAGGGAAACAAGTTTTCTCCCGGCTTTTGCTAATAGTTTATTATCCACAGGAGTCTGTTGTCCGATGATTTTTTGTGCCTGCACCATCCCGCGTTGATATTCATCTGACAAAGGGTCATGATTGGTTTCTTCAATGTATCTTTCTAATCCTTGATCAATATTGCTTTCAGATATCCCCCGCTCTTTCAGCTCGCGTTGTATTCTATAGAAAGCCTGCCCTTTTGGAATGCAATGTGAGATATATACTGCTGCATAATCGGAATCGTTGATATATCCATACTCCTCAAAGTTTGACAAGACAGCTTCAATCTCATCAGCAGGGTATCCCTTAACTTGAAGATGCTTTTTAAGCTGAGCCTTTGTTTTCATGCGGTTTTCCAGGAACCTAGAAGCCACATCCCAAATTTCATCCATGTTAGTACCTCATTATTACCTCAGTGATTCACTTTATTTTGATTCGGTAATTTCGGTATTGTTTTTTTGTTACCCGATAAACTGATTCCAACAACGCCAGCTACAATTAACCCAGCGCAAATTATGTGATATGCCTGCAAAGGTTCCGAAAGAAATATGGTTCCGGCAATGATTGATATTGCAGTGGAAACATTTCCATATAGAGTTCCTTGTACCGCTGGCATATGCGCCATCATATAACTCATCAACTGTGCAGTGAACATAATACAGAAGATGCCTAAATATGCAGTGGCGAGAAGAAATTTTGGATTTCCAAAAAGTGCAAAGTAATCGTCTAATGTATCTGTGGCCAATCCATGAATAAGTGTTGCAGTATTAAAGAACACAAATCCGCTTATAACGATTGCAAAAGTAATCTCAATCGGCGTAAAAATGTTTTTAATCTGCCGCATGACTACATTGCTACCAGATATTAAAGCACTGGAAATTGCCAGCAGTAGAATTCCTTTGACGCTGAATGAAATGGTAGATGCACCCATAAATATCATCAAAACCAAGGCAGATATCGAAACCCACATAAACATTTCTTGAAGCACTGTTGACTTCTCTCCCAACACAAATCGGGCGATAATCTTTGTAAAAACCGGAACGATTGCAAATAAGATGGCACCCTCAACAGAAGATGTGAACACCATCCCTAATGTTTGAAAAATCATAAATCCAACATAGCAAACAACTACCAATCCTACTCTCATGATTGGTTTATTTCGATAGGTTACTTTGTTAATACGAAGCAACAGGAACACAATCGCTGCAAGAAATGCAAAAGTATAGCGAAAACTAAGGATTTGCAAAGGTGTCGCAATGGGCACAGTAATCTTTAAAGACATAAAAGAAAAACCTACTAGAACAGCAAATACCATGCCAGCTAAATGCGCTTTTATTCTGCCTGAATTTTTCTGATCCATATTTCTTCCTTTTTTTCCATTGCGGCTACGCAGAGATATTCCGGATGCACATCGATTTCAGAAAAAGCAATCCTTCGGTCCAAATAATTAATGTATGAGGCTGGGGTTTCATCTTCTGCTACATTAAGCCAATCAATCGTATCACCGATGGTAAGTCCAAATAATTTGATAAAGGCTTCTTTGCGGCACCAAATTCTGATAAACGATATGATGCCACCGGTTGCCACAGCTATTTGTTCCTCTGGTTGGAAGAAGCGTCGTGCAATGGCTTCATAATTTGAATGATTTTTATTTTGAATATCTACACCGTTTTCCGCGTTGCCTATCAAGCAAACCCACATATGATCTGAATGGCTAACCGAAAAGTGTAAAGGATAACCTTCAATATACGGTTTTCCCTTCTGGGTTTTACAAATGGAAAAGGTACTATTATTGATTGGATATTGAAAACCTGTTTCTATGACATATTGCTTTAATGCCAAGGCAACGAGAGTTTCTGTATTTTGGTCTTTATTTTTATTTCCGGTATAATGTTCAAATACATATAATATCATGGTATTTTCCGCCGCATTTCAATTCCCGTTTTTGCTATAAAATCAAAAGGGCCACGGCAAAGGAATTGTCCGCGGCCTTCTTACCTATTATTTGTTCTCCATTTTTGCCAAGATCAGTTTATAGCCATCTGCTCCATAAACCAAACATTTATTAATTCTACTGATTGTTGCGGTAGAAGCTCCTGTCATTTCTTCAATTTCACTGTAGGTCTTTTTTTCGTTTAATAATTTAGCGACTTCAAGTCTTTGAGCAATGGCGTGTATTTCGTTGATTGTGCAAATGTCCTCAAAAAATCGATAACAATCTTCTTCAGTCTCAAGCATTAAAATTGCCTTGAATAGTTTATCAATGTCGTCCCGTTTGAATCTGGATTCATATGTCATGAGTGTACTCCTTTCATCCGGTGCTTTAGCACTTTACTGTATAATTATATCATGCTACTGAAGCAACGCAAGGGCTTTGTTCATTTGTTCATCGTCTGTAGTTTGTGGATTATCCTCAATGACAAAGTCTGGTGTGACGCCAATTTTATGAATAGTAGTTCCTAATGGTGAAAAGTACTGCTTAATGGTTAATTTAATTGCATCGCCTTCGGGTAATTGGGATGTGGATTGGACGATTCCCTTACCAAATGTGGTGATTCCAACCAATTGCCCATCATCACTATCCTTAATGGCAGCGGCGACTATTTCTGACGTACTGGCAGTTCCTTCATTCACCAGGACCACATAAGGTAAAGTGGTTTTTTGAGCATCGGATTCATAAAATTCCTTTTCACCATTTCGTGATTGAAGATAGGTGATCGTACCCTTTCCCATGAGTTTATCAGCTATTTGAACGCCTTCATCTACTAATCCGCCACCGTTATTGCGCAAATCAATAATTAATCCCGTAGCACCTTTTATTTCCAAGTCTCGCAATGCTGCGGTAAAGTCTTCGGAAGTCTGATCTTCAAATCCCGTAATTTGAATGTACCCGATGTTGTCTTTTCTGAGTTCATAATTAATGGATTCCGTGACAATTTTTGCTCGGATTAATGAAATCGTGTATTCATTATTGTCTCGCTGATAGGTTACTTCGACTTTACTTCCCGCATCTCCGCGAATTGCGGTTCCTAAGGTTTCTAAATCTGTAAATTCTTTTCCATCGACTCTTAGAATCAAATCACCTGGCAATAAACCTGACTTTTGTGCAGGGCTGCCAGTTATGGTATTTAAGATTACAAATTCTCCACTGTCATCTTGCGCAAAGGTAATGCCAATTCCTTCGAATTCGCCTAAGGCGGAGGCCTTCCATGCCTCGTATTCATCTTTCGTCATATAAGCGGAATATACATCGTCAAGACCAGAAAATAGTCCTTTGTAGATACCAATTTCTAATGCATCCTTGTCTACATCTTTATAAAAACTCTCTTCTATGGTTTTATAAAGTTGTTCAAGCTTGGCATATTTATCATTTATGTAGATTAAATTTTCATATTCCGAAACAGAAACCTGAACTGTTCCAACATTTGCGATAATAGCGATTTGCATGCCCGCATACATTAATCCTCCTCCGGTGATCAGAGTCAGACATAGTATCAATGCAAAGGTTCTCTTTTTCATCGACATGAGTCAAGAGCCTCTCTTTCTTATAGATTCGGATGTTCTTCAATCCGATCCACTACAAATTGTACTTTTTTAGTTCCGTTCCAAACATTTAGCTGTAATGTGCCGTATAAATCAAGTAACGCCGTTCTATATAGTTGCTGTTCATGCTGAATTGCTTTGGAAAATAGTACACATTCAGCTGAAGTACCGTCTGAAGAGTGGGCGAAAAATCTGGCATGGTTACCCTCTTTCCCCATTCTTTGTTGATTGGATAGTGTAACGGCTGATAGGCAGAATATTGGTCTTCGATTTTTACATCCAAAAGGCTCCATCAATTCTAGTTGTTCCATAAAGTCAAGTGTCATATCAGCTCCGGTAATATTCAAGTCATACTGGGATTTTTGTTGCAATAAATCTGGATCCTGCTTGAGCCTATCTTCCAAATCGATATTGGCTTGTGTTCTGAACTCTTGGAAATTTTCTTCGCTCATGAGAAATCCGCATGCGCCATGATGCCCACCAAATCGGATGAATAAATCCTTATATTTATCAAGAATTTGAAACATATCAATCTTGTCTGTACTCCGACCGGTTCCCTTTAGTAAACCTTCACATGGTGTTGCGATGATAACAGGTTTTTCATAAATATCCTTCAATTTGCCAGCTACGATTCCGGTAATTCCTTCGTGTGCATTTTCAGCTCGTATGATGGGAAACAAACTGTTTTGGCATTGTTCTTCTTTTAAGGCCATGCACTGAACAAATGTCTCCTCCTGGATTCTTTTTCGTTCCGCATTGTGAAGAACCAATTCACTGGCAAGTTTTTTTGCCCGATTTGGTTCGTTGCTGAGAATCAAATCAACACCGATGACAGCATCTTTCATTCTACCGGCCGCGTTTAAGTGTGGTACAATGCAGTAGGCAATTTGGTCAGAACGGAGTGAATTGCTACTCATTGAAATTGCATCAACCAACAATTTGATTCCCAACCTATCATGCTTATTTAATTCATAAAGACCATATTTCGCCAGCGTACGATTTTCATCTACCATTGGGACGATATCGCCGATGGTTCCAATCGCAACAATATCCAGCAACCCGTTGGTAACTGATTTGGGTAGTTTCGATTTCTCCCGCAAAGCTTGTGCCAGCTTAAACGCAACACCACAACCGGCCAATCCTTTAAACGGATATGGGCAACCTTCTTGTTTGGGATTAATCAGAAGGCAATTGGCTTTTTTGTTCATTATACTATGATGGTCCGTCACAATGATATCAAGACCGATGGACTTAGCATATTCAACCTCCTCGTAAGAAGTGCTGCCACAATCTACGGTAATAATAAGGTCTACGCCTCTGGCTTTCAGCTTATCAATCGCACATCGGTTCAAACCATATCCTTCACTGAAGCGGGAAGGAATATAATGGGTTACACGATCTGTCAGATGTGACAACATGATTCTAAGGATGCAGATTGAAGTGATGCCATCAACATCGTAATCGCCATAAAGACAAATATTTTTTTGTTGCTTAATAGCTTTCAATATGAAATCCACTCCCGCTTCCATGTTGAGAAGTAGGAATGGATCATATGTTCGTTTAGGTTTGGATGTTAAAAACTCAATAATATCTTCTTCTTGCGAAATCCCGCGTAAAGAAAGCAATTCAAGTATTTTGGGATTTATGTCATTCATTATAAGTAGCTCCTAGGATTTTGATATACGCCATTTAGCCTAACTTCAAAATGTAAATGAGGTCCGGTTGACATACCTGTGCTACCAACTTTTCCAATGGTCTGTCCTCGTGACACTGTCGCCCCTACACTAACCAGACGAGTGCTTAAATGGGCATATAATGTCGCGATGCCTCCACCATGATCCACAATGATCATGTTGCCATAGCTAGAATTATAATAGGATGCAATGACCTTCCCGCTGTTTGCAGCGATGATTCTAGCACCATATGGGGCTGCAATATCAATCCCCGTATGCATTTTCTTGTAACCCAATATGGGGTGGATTCGATAACCAAATTCCGAAGAGACTCTGGTATAACCTGGGGTTGGCCAACTTAGTAGCCCCCCTGCATAGTTTCCATTTCCCGAAAGAGCTTGAATTTCTCTGATGATGCGATCTGCTTCTGCGTTGAGCGCATCCAATTCAGATTCAAGCTTTTTGTTTTCGGCAGTAGCTGCTGACCGCTTGGATGACATCACTGCTTGTCCGGCAGTTAGCGAAGCTTCTTTGGCGCTTAAGCTTTGCTGCAAAACTATCAGTTCGTTCTTTTGTACTTCGATAGCTGTATAACTGTCCTTTAATGAAATTACTAAATTTTTGTCGTTTTCGTAAATCAGTGAAATCATTTCCATATTCGCAATGAATTCACTGATATTGCCGGAGCTAAATAAAATATCTATAAAACTCACTGAACCACTTTTGTAGATTTGCCGCAATCTGGCATTCAATTCGCTAGAAGACTTGTCAATTTCGGCCTTCTTTACTGCTAATTCCTGCTCTTTAACGGCAATATTTCCTTCTAATGCACTAATATCATTTTCGGTCTCTGTGATTGCCGCTTGGAGTTCTGCGATTTCTGCATTTAGCGCTTTGATTTCTTTTTTGTTGTCATTCACCTGATTCTGTGTTTTCCTGATTTTCTCTAGGATATCATCCAAACTAGAAGCATACGAAAAACTAACTCCACATAGTAATAAAGTTGTGAGCACAAGCGCTATGAATATTCGAAATTTAGTATTTCTCATTCAGAACCTCCTTATGTATCAAGAAACTTTCTCATGGAAACAATGCTTCCCCAAGATCCAATACTGATTCCCAGTGCAATAAAAATCCAAAATAGATTAAAAACCATGAAACCGGTTGGTACCAATGGCGCTGATAGTATTGTAACTAATTCGGTGCCAATTGCAACATGTACTCGACTGTATATCAGCCCAACAATACCAACGGACACAGCTGCGGAAATGATTCCAATCATAATTCCTTCTGCAAGGAATGGACCTCTGATAAACCAACTTGTCGCACCTACATATTTCATAATTGTGATTTCATCTGATCTGGCAAATACAGTTAATTTGATGGTGTTGGCCACCACAACCACAGATACAATGACTAGAAAAATCATTATCACAATAGCTGCTAGTTGCATACCGTTTGTGATCCTAATTAATTTATCAACAGTATCTTTGTAATATTTAACCCCTTCGATACCATCAAGAGTCTCGGCTTTAACGGCGACTGCAGCTGATTTTTCGATATCGTCCACAGTAATAATGATTGAATTTGGCAAAGGGTTTTGTTGTAAGCCATCCAACAGATACCCGCTTTCACCCCATCGCTCTTTTAGTACTAATAATGCATCATCTTTGGATCTAAATTCCACTGTGGTAACGTCATCCCATTTTTCGATGTCGTCTACCATTGTTTCAATTGCATCAGTTTCAGTGGTGTCCTGTAGCCATACTTCTATGGTATTATAATCTTTTTTAACGGACTCCGAAGCCATATTCACATTAATGATAAGAATAAAAAACAATCCTAGAATTAGAAGCATAGCGGTAATTGCGAAAATAGAAGCCAACGACATAGCCCTATTTCTATAAATCTGACGAAATGCCTGCTTTAAAGTGTACCCAAATCTATTCATCATCTTCGTTTGCCAGCCCTTCTGTCTTATTGAAAATCTCTTTATCCGCAGATGACAGGATGCATACATCGGCATATCCGTATGTGCCATAATCATCTCGGACTATCTTGCCTTTATCAATTGCTACTACACGTTTTTTCATCTTGTCAACAATATCCTTGGCATGAGTAACCATCAGCACTGTCGTTCCTCTTTGGTTAATCATATCAAGTAGTCTCATGATTTCCCATGCAGTATCCGGATCCAAATTTCCGGTTGGCTCATCAGCTATTAAAACCGTAGGTTTATTGATAATCGCCCTAGCAATGGCGACTCTTTGTTGTTCTCCTGCAGATAACTCATCAGGATATTTGTCTGATTTACTGCTAATCCCCATTAAACTGAGGACCTGCGGTACTTGTCTTCGTATAGCTCGTTTGCTTTGATGTGTAATTTCCATTGCAAACGAAACATTTTCAAAAACAGTTTTTTTGGGCAGCAAACGAAAATCTTGGAATACAATTCCGATATTCCTGCGGTGGTCAGCTACTTGTCGATTTGACAATTTATTGACCTCTCGTTCATTCACCCTGATTGTTCCTTTTTCTGCATCAATTTCTTTTAGAATCAATTTGATGAAAGTTGATTTTCCTGCGCCACTAGGGCCTACCAAAAAAACAAAGTCACCCTTATTTATCGTTATACAAACGTCATCAAGTCCAATGTTTGATTTATAACTCTTTGTAACATGGGTGAATTTTATCATCTTTGTGCCCCTCCAATGGTCTATCTGAACCACTACATATTGTATCATGAAATATTGCGTTTTTCAACACATATGTCTAAATAATAATGATTTCTCAACGTTTAGAGTCTACCATGGTTTAGTGAAGAGTATGTGATTTTTTACTATTTCTTCAATTGCGCAAGGGGTGCATTTTTTCTTCCACCTATTCTGCTATTAAAAAAAAGAGGAAAGAATTAACTTCTTTCCTCAACTATGATGGTAACCTTAATTATTTGTTAATTAGATGTTTTACAGCATTTACGATTTCTTCCGCAGTCATACCATACTTTTCTTTCAATTGTTCAGGTTTTCCAGACTCGCCAAAAGTGTCATGTTGGCCTACAAATGTCATTTGCGTCGGACAATTCACTGATAAGAATTCGGCTACCGCACCTCCCAATCCACCAATTACAGAATGTTCTTCGGCGGTTACGATGTGCTTTGTTTCTTTGGCTGCTGCCAGCAGAGTCTCCCCGTCCAATGGCTTAATGGTGTGCATATCAATAACTCGTGCTGAAATACCTTCCAGAATAAGTTGATCAGCCGCCTGCAGGGCATCGTAAACTATGATTCCTGTGGCAACAATTGTTACATCGTTTCCTTCTCGAAGTGTATTTGCTTTGCCAATAATGATTTCGTCCGTTTCAAGGTAATTAATGGGCACTGCTGAACGTCCCAATCGTACATAGCATGGTCCTTCTAATTGAACGACCTGTTTCATTAATTTCATTGTAGAAACCCCATCCGAAGGGTTTATGACAATCATGCCTGGGATTGTACGCATCAACGCAATATCTTCAAAGGTCTGATGGCTAGCGCCATCCTCGCCGACTGTGATACCGGAATGTGTTGCACAAATCTTAACATTTGCATGGGTATAGCCGATAGAATTTCGAATGATTTCAAATGCCCGTCCCGCAGCAAACATTGCGAAGGTGCTTGCGCATACAGTTTTACCAGAGACAGCAAAACCTGCAGCAGTTCCGAAAAGGTTTTGCTCGGCGATTCCCATGTTGAAAAATCGATCAGGATACACCTTTGCAAAGTCTTTTGTTTTGGTTGAACCGGACAAATCGGCATCCAAAACAACCAGTTCCGGAAATTCTTCCCCTAGTTTAACAAGCGCTTTGCCATATGCATCTCTTGTTGCCATTTTGTCTGCCATTACTTGTCTCCTCCCAATTCTTCCAACGCTTTTTCGGTGTCTTCTTCCCCAGGCGCCTTACCATGCCAATCTGCATTATCTTCCATAAAAGATACACCTTTTCCTTTATGTGTTTTTGCTACAATGACAGTAGGTTTTCCCTTGAATTGCTTAGCATTTTCCAATGCTTCTACAATTGCAGGGATGTCATGACCATCAATGCTCAAAACATTCCATCCGAAGGCTGCAAACTTTTCATCAATGGGTTTAACCATCATTACATCATCATTCCAACCGTCAATCTGCAATCCATTCCAGTCCACCATGGCTGTTAGATTATCAAGTTTATAATGTCCGGCTGCCATCGCAGCTTCCCAGACAATTCCTTCTTGTAGTTCTCCATCCCCCAACAGAACATAAATTCTTCCGGGGTTTTTGTCCAGTTTACCGGCCAAGGCCATTCCGATTGAGGATGAGAACCCTTGTCCCAACGAACCAGTGGACATTTCCACACCAGGTACTTTATGCATATCAGGATGCCCTTGTAGTTTGCTGTTTATTTTTCGAAGCGTAGACAATTCTTCCATTGGAATATATCCTCTGTGTGCAAGAGTTGCATATAGAACCGGAGCTGCATGCCCCTTGGATAACACAAATTTATCCCGGTCAGGCATTGCTGGATTGGATGGGTCTATATTCATTGTATGAAAAAATAATACAGTCATCATGTCGGTTGCAGAAAGGGATCCGCCTGGATGTCCAGATCCGGCAGCATGGATTTCGCGGATTATACTTCTTCGAATCCGCCCTGCTGTTTGGCATAATTTAATATATTCCATTGTGTCCTCCTAAATTTATATACCAATAATATCTTTGATAGCATATGAAGTGTATTTGCAGATGTCAGTGGCCATTACCCCTGTTTGTCCCATTGTAGCAGCAGCAAGATCTCCTGCCAAACCGTGAACATATACACCTACGCTGGCGGCATCTATTGTTGTAAGCCCTTGTGCTAGGAAAGAACCGATAATGCCTGCTAACACATCGCCGGAACCTGCTGTTGCCATGCCGGGGTTGCCTGTGGGGTTTATTATTAAAGCGTTCTGTCCATCAGGCATCGTAGAAGCTATTAAAGTGCCGGCCCCTTTTAACACAGCAGTAACTTTAAAAGTTTTAGATAGGGATACTGTGAATGTTTCTCGATCTTCAATCTCTGCTACACCCAACAAGCGCTTTGCTTCTCCGGGATGTGGGGTCATAACGATCTGTGACTTCGTGTCAAGCACGGCCTGATATAGATCATATTGGCTGATACAGTTTAGTGCGTCAGCATCCATGACAATAGGTCCCTTGTATGTTTTTAGTATCTCTTCAATCAGATTGGCTATTTCGCGATTGACTCCCAGGCCAGGGCCGAGAACAATCGCATCATAGCGAGCATAGTCTATCTTACCAATTTTTCTGGGAATGCAGATTGCTTCGGGTAAGGATATCTGCAAAATCGATATTAACTGTTCCGGTATAGCGCAAACGACCAAGCCCACCCCGGAAGAATAAGCTCCCCGACCGGCCAGAACTGCCGCACCTGCCATACCTACCGATCCCGCAACTAAAAGAATTTTTCCATAATCACCTTTATGAGTGTTTTGGTCACGTGTACCTAATAGTCTTTTTATATTCGCTGTTGTTATCTCTTGCATTTGTTATTCCTTGCTATTTATATGCCCAAAATCATTGTGGCCAGCAATAAATATATGGTAGCCGAGAACATGTCTGTAATGGATGCAATAACAGGATTTGCCATCAACGCAGGGTCTATTTTGCATTTCTTAGCAGCCATTGGCAAGGTACCTCCGACAATCTTGGCGAAGACCACCACAAGTAACAATGAAATTGATACGGTCAATGCCGTCAACCATGATTGCCCATCAATCAAAGTTACTTTTCCAAAATTGAAAAGACCCAGCATCGTACCTACCAATATACTGATTCGAAGTTCTTTCCATAATACTTTTGCAGCATCCTTGAGTTCTACGTCACCCAGAGCCATACCACGAATAATCAGTGTTGAAGCTTGAGCTCCCGTATTGCCGCCGGTACCCATCAGCAAAGGCATATATGCAACTAAAATTGGGATTGTTGACAATGTGAATTCAAACTGAGTGATAATCAGACTAGTAAGCATATATGACATTGTTAAGAAAATCAGCCATGGAAATCTGCTTTTTACATGTTGAAATACAGAGGTGCTTAAGTACCGCGCATCGGGAGTATCCATGACTCCTGCCATTCTGGCCATGTCCTCTGTGGTTTCTTCTTCAATAACATCTAATATGTCATCAAAAGTAATAATCCCCACCAATCGTTGCTCGTTATCCACAACAGGAATAGCAAGGTACCCATATTTACGGAATGTATCGGAAACATCTTCTTGATCATCATAAACATTTACAGATATAAAATCCTCTTGCATCAATTCAGAGACCAATGCAGTTGACTCTCCGATGACCAGTGCACGTAGTGATACAATTCCCAAAAGTTTTCTGCCACGGTCTTTAACATAACAAGTATATATTGTTTCGCTGTCCATGCCCTCTTTTTTGATATAAGAAAGAGCTTCTTTAACCGTCATCTCCTTTTGGAGGCTGATATAATCCGGCGTCATCAATGTGCCGGCACAATTCTCAGGGTAATTCAGAAAAGTGTTAATTTTTCTTCTTTCATCCCTTGGTGTCTTTTCAAGAATTTTATCAACTAGGTTGGCGGGCAGCTCCTCTAATACGTCGATTTTATCATCAAAGTCCAATTCGTCAATAATGAAGGTAAGCTCCCTATGGGTAATGCTGTTGATTAGTTCCAGTTGTTCTTCGGATGGTAGCCTTGCAAAAACATCAGCTGAAATGTCTTTTGGAAGCATACGGAATACAACCAAAGCCGCATCCATGCCTACTTCTTCGAGAATTTCATCAAGAATTTCAGCTATGTCCGCCTCATTCAAGGTAAGGAGCATCTCTCTGGTCCGTTTATATTTTTTCTCTTTCACTAAAACTAGTATCTCTTCAAGAGCTTCGTCAAATGATTTTTTTGTATCCATGACAACTCCTCCTTTCCTCTAATCAATTATTATACATTAAGTAGGAAACGTAGCGCAAGTTGAACATGAATTGAATTTAATTTATGTTTACACTTTTCTGAAAATTACAACTTTATGTGTATACATGAGTTTTTGGTTCTTTACATATTGACGGAAATTTAACATAATGGTATATTTGCGTTGTACTAGAATAAAATTATCAAATCAATATATTTCAAAAAGGAGAAAAAAATGGCAAAAATCGCACAGCAATACATTGATATTGCGAAAAAACGAAATCCCGGCGAAGTCGAGTTCCACCAAACAATCGAAGAAGTTCTTACTTCTTTGGAACCTGTTTTGGCTGCACATCCCGAATACGTCGAAGCTGGACTGATTGAAAGATTGATCGAGCCTGAAAGACAAATCATGTTCAGAGTCGCTTGGACCGACGACAAAGGCAAGACTCAGGTTAACAGAGGCTTCAGAGTACAGTTCAACAGCGCACTGGGCCCCTACAAAGGTGGTTGCAGATTCCATCCATCCGTATATCTGGGAATCATTAAATTCCTGGGCTTTGAACAAATCTTCAAGAACAGCTTGACCGGTCTGCCCATCGGCGGCGGCAAAGGCGGTTCCGACTTTGATCCTAAAGGCAAGTCAGATAACGAAATCATGCGTTTCTGCCAAGCTTTCATGACTGAGCTTTCCAAGTACATCAGTGCTGACATTGACGTACCCGCCGGCGACATCGGTGTTGGCGGAAGAGAAATCGGCTTCATGTTCGGACAGTACAAGAGACTGACCAACAAATTTGAAGGCGTACTCACAGGTAAAGGAATTGGTTGGGGCGGATCCCTGGCAAGAACTGAAGCTACAGGCTTTGGTACCGTTTACTACACAAGAGAAATGCTGAAGGCCAACGGCACTGACTTCAAAGGCAAGATCGTTGTTGTTTCCGGTGCTGGAAACGTTGCTCAGTATGCAGCTGTTAAGGCTCAAGAATACGGTGCAACCGTTGTTACCCTTTCCGACTCCAAAGGCTATGTATATGATGCCAACGGTATTGATACAGATCTGTGGATCAAAATTAAGACTGCAAACAACGATGCCAGAGTATCCGAATATGCTGCTCAAAAGCCGGGCGCAAAATTCATTCCTGCCGGCGAAGGCAGAATCTGGGATGTTAAGTGCGACGTAGCTCTTCCTTGCGCAACTCAGAACGAACTTCTGATTGACGATGCAAAGAAACTGCATGCTAATGGCTGTATCGCAGTTGCTGAAGGCGCAAACATGCCTTGCTCCAACGATGCTGTCACATTCATGATTGAAAGCAAAATGCTTGTTGGACCTGCAAAAGCAGTTAACGCCGGTGGCGTAGCTGTATCCGCTCTGGAAATGTCTCAGAACAGCCAGAGACTGGAATGGACATTTGAAGAAGTTGATGGCAGATTAGATGCAATCATGACCAACATCTTCAAAGCTTGCGACGAAGCATCCAAAGAATTCGGAATGCCCGGAAACTATGTTGCCGGTGCAAACATTGCTGGATTCCTCAAGGTTGCTAAAGCTATGATGGCTCAGGGCGTTCTCTAAGATTCCCTATAGGCAATCATGCACAACAGAAATAAAACAGAGCGGTGGATTCCACTGCTCTGTTTTATTATCCAATAGTTTGAATGACATAGATTAATCAGTCTTTGTCCGTTTCCACGCTTATGACCTTGCTTTCCGAAAAGAGATACAAATAAGTCTCTTTGACTGGTTTTTCTAGGATGGTTTCCAAAGCTTTTTTATATAGCTGCAATTGCTGCCGATATCTATCATCGATTTTCCACCCATCTTTGCCTGTTTTGTAGTCGATCAATACAATATTCCCCTGTTCTTCAAACCAACAGTCAATTACTCCTTGTACCATAACTTCAGATCCTTCATAGGAATGCAATAGATTGAATGGCTTTTCGCGATGCAGTATATCGGCTGACGCCATCCTTTGCCCAAGGTCCCCTTTTGCAAGGGTCAAAATCCAAAGGGGGTTCACAGTTTCTGCTTCTTGTGGCAATAGCAACTCTGATTTTACCAACTCTTGAAGGTAATCTTCCAAATATTCAGGCTGATGGAAACGTTTTGTGTCAATGTGCTCCATGACGGTGTGCATAATGCTACCTGTTTCAGCTGGTGTGTAACCATGTTTTTCGCTTAAAAATCTGGGCTGCACGATTGTTACATCAATATATTTACCGGAGTTAATTTCGCTGACAGAGTATTTAGATTTGAGATTGACTGCTTTTTCATTTGCATAACGATATGACAATCTTTGGTCTACGGCTTCCACGTCAGACATTTTATGTGGATCCAGAAGCACACCATTCATTGCACTAAGCATCAATTGCTCCACAGAAACACCATGTGTCGTTTGTCTTTTTCTTTTTTGTTGTAATTGATCACGAGCCATAATACTGACACTAATTCCCGCCTGCTTGGTATACGGATAAACCATGCCAAGAAAATTAGATTCTGACTTTGCACCAGAATCGTATTTTATTTCATTTTTCCCCCAATCAGAATCACTACCTAGCAATACCAGTTTATCCATGGCTCTGGTAAATGCCACATAAAGAACCCTTACAGACTCGTCAAGTTCTTCCTTACGTTTTTTTGCAACAATCGCATGTTGCACCAAGGTATGCCGAAACCATTTCTCTTCAGGGTTGAATAGGGTTAGGCCAATGCCCAAATCTTTATGCATCACACCGGTTTTGTCCATTTTATCATGATTGAATCTGCTTCCAAGGGAGGCAACTAAAACAAATGGGAATTCAAGACCTTTGCTTTTATGAATGGTCATAATCCGAACCGTGTCATCATTCTCACCAACGATACTGGCTTGCCCGGTATCAACTTCTTTTTCTGCCAAAGCACTCATATATCGAAGAAGACCATAGATACTTCCATCCCCACTTGTTCGAAAAGATTTTGCACGTTCCAAGAAAATTCTTAAGTTTGCTTGCCTAAGGCTGCCCCCCTGCAAAGCCCCAACATAAGCATAATATCCTGTATCACACATCAGTTTCCAAGCAAACTCATCAATTTGCATATACCTTGATTCCTTTTTCCACTGATGGATTCTGGAAAGTGTATGGTTGATTTTATCTTTTAAATCTGTATTCCTACCCCACATGCCATAACTTCTCAAAGCGCGATGAAACGAGTTTTCTTTACATTGATTTCTGATTTCAATGAAGTCGTCAACATCAAAATCAAATATAGGCGAGCGAAGTGCTCCCAACAAAGGCAAATCACGTTTATCATTATCAATAATTTTTAGTAAGTCAGAAAAGCTCATAATTTCAATGGTGTCAAAATAGCCGGTGTGATCGTCTACGTATGCATCGATTTCAACCTCTTGTAATGCCTGAAAATAGATTTCGGCCTTACGTTTCACACCATGCATCAAGATAACCATATCGCGTTTTTGTAAAGGTCTTTCCAACCCAGCCTTAACATCATAATAAGTCGTGCCAATGGCATTTTTTATTATTTGTGCTGCCACCATAGCTTCTAGTTCAATGGCCTTCATTTCTTCAATATTGTCGTCGTTATATTCTAAATCCTCCGATAAACCTCCTCCGGTACCGTCTACAATGACCAGTTCTACTGGTTTGTCGGCAAATTGAATATCAGGTATGCCTCGATACAACGCCGCATCACCATCGTATTCCATCAGATTGGCAAAAATCCCATTAACAGCTTGTATAATGTTTTCTTTGCTACGGAAATTTCGGTTTAAATCAATTTTGGTGCTATTAAGGTCCGCCGGGTCTTTGTACAATGCATATTTCTTCTGAAATATTTCTGGTTCAGCTAAGCGAAATTTGTAGATGCTCTGTTTGATATCTCCTACCATAAATACATTATCATGCCTCTTTATGGTGTCAATGATGGTTTCCTGCAACAAATTGCTATCCTGATATTCATCAATAAAAATGTACTGGAATTTTTCTTTGTATTCTTGTGCCGCCTCCTGGTTGCGCAAAATTTCAATTGCAAAGTGTTCGATATCACTGAAATCCAGAAGGGATTTTTCACGTTTTATTCTACTGTAAGTTTGATGAAATGCTTCAAGTATGTGCAAAAGTTCCTTGCCTTTATCATATGTCTTGTTGATATCTAATATGTTTTCGGACATAGATAATGAAAAAAAATTAGATTGGATATCTTTTCTAATGATGTCCTTTGCCCGATCCCGGAACCCCTTGACATGTTCTTTGATCAATGAGTAATCTTCTTTTTGGTCTTTTGATGCGGATATGGTACCTGGTTTAAATGATGCCAAGAGTTGCCTGGTCTCCTCCAATGCTCCTCTGGTGATGGATCTCCTCATATCTTCTATTGCTTCAATATCAATGCGACAAATGGTTGCCGCTTTCTTTATGTCATGACTATCAAGAAGGTCAAAGGCATTTTCCATTAATCGTTGTGCAGCTTCGAGTTTGTCACCCACATGTGAGGTGATAAATTTAATTAAATCAGAGTGAACGAATTCTTCCGGCGTTTGTGCTAGTTGTTCAACTGATTCTTCAAGCCAAGCAATAGAATCTGGGATGCTTCTAATTTTGTCGTATAAGTCTATCAAGTTCTTTTTTAATAGATTCTCGTTTTTGGAACTGCTATAACAGCTAATATATTCTAGAAAATCAGGGTTGCAATCTTCAAAAAATGCCTCAAATACTTGGTCGATTCCATCCGCTTTCATGATTTTTGCTTCAGCTTCATCGCAGACCTTAAACCCCGGATCCAGATCAATCAGATGAAAATATCTACGTATTACTTCCAGAGAAAACGAATGAAACGTACTGATGTTCGAACTGGGAATCAAATCTAATTGCATACGAAGAAAGTCTCCCTCATTGGGGTTTTCTCGGATTGATTGATTTAATGCACAGACAAGTTTTTCTTTCATTTCAGAGGCAGCTGCCTTCGTAAAAGTAACCACCAATAGTCTGTCGACTGAAACTCTGTCAGTTAGAATTAACTGCTTGATCCGTTCAATTAAAACTGCTGTCTTTCCAGAGCCTGCTGCCGCAGAAACCAATATATTCTTTTGTCGTAGTTCAATGGTTTCCAACTGCTTTTGGGTCCATTGTGTTTTGTGTTCTTTCATGTACATAATTATATCATGATTGTCAGCCCTATGATATAATATGAATCATTGAATTGTAAAAAAGGAAGGCTGTTCGCAATGAAAAAACCTACTATGATCCTCATAATGGATGGTTTCGGACTCAATCCAAATCCCCATGGTAATGCGATTGCTATGGCAAAAAAACCTCATTTGGATCGAATTATGTCCCAATATCCACATACAACCATTCAAGCATCAGGCCCTTATGTCGGATTGCCGGAAGGTCAAATGGGCAACTCTGAAGTTGGCCATCTGAACATCGGGGGCGGTCGGATTGTTTACCAAGATTACACATTAATCTCGTCTGAAATCGCCAATGGTCACTTTCAAAACAATGGGCCTCTGAATCAAGTGATGGATTATGTTATTCAGAACAAAACTTCCCTGCATATATTGGGGTTGATATCCGACGGTGGTGTTCATAGTCATTTGGACCACCTATTTGCACTACTGGATTTGGCAAAATCAAAAGCTGTATCGCAAGTATATATTCATGCAATATTGGATGGTCGGGATGTACCACCAAGAAGTGCAATAACATATATTGAACAACTTGAAAAATATATGAAAAAAATCGATTTGGGACGCATAGTTACTGTTTCTGGTCGATACTATGCCATGGACAGAGATAGGCGCTGGGAACGTCTTGTGAAGGCTTATGACGCCATGACACTGGGAGACGGCGAACATGCCGGTACCGCAATTGAAGCTGTGAAAGCATCCTATCAAAGAAGTGAAAACGATGAATTTTTGATACCCACTACTATCGGTCCGGTTGTGACCATCAAAAACAATGATGGGATCATTATGTTCAACTTCAGACCTGATCGGGCACGTGAAATCACTCGGACATTTGTTGATCCGTATTTCAAGGGTTTTCACCGAAAGAAAGTGATCAAAGAATGCTGTTACGTTTGTATGACTGAATATGATGAGCAAATGCCCAATGTATTGGTTGCATTTGAACAGGATACAATCAAAAAAACACTGGGGCAAGTATTGGCTAGCCATCATCTTACTCAGCTTCGTATCGCGGAGACAGAAAAGTATGCCCATGTCACCTTCTTTTTCAACGGTGGTGTAGAAATTCCTAACCCTGGTGAAGATCGAATTTTAATTCCCTCACCAAAGGTTGCCACTTATGATTTGCAGCCCGAAATGAGTGCGAAACTGGTTACAACCCAGGTATTAGAGCAGATTCAAAGAGATTATTATGATGTTATTATATTGAATTTTGCCAATGCGGATATGGTTGGGCATACAGGTGTAATCCCTGCGGCCGTCATAGCCATCGAAACACTTGAAGAATGCGTACCACAAATTGTTAAGGAAGTCCTAAAACGAGATGGTCAGATTTTACTGACGGCCGATCATGGCAATGCTGACTATATGTTAGATGACCACGATAATGTTGTAACTGCGCATTCTTTGAATCCCGTTCCTTTGGTCTACATATCCAATCATCCGGTTCAATTAAAAAGCGGAGGCAAATTAGCGGATATTGCCCCCACTTTGTTGGAATTGATGAATATTGAGATTCCTGAAGAAATGACAGGCATCAGTCTTATCCAAAAGTAATATGAAATATGTTTATTTACTTGTGCGGACTCTTGTAGCCAGTGCTTCAGCAAGTTTGATCCCATCCACTGCTGCAGAAACAATACCACCCGCTTGACCAGCTCCTTCACCACCTGGATAGATACCCTGGATGTTACACATGAACTCTGGATTCCTGGGCATCCTTATGGGTGAAGAACTACGAGTTTCCACACCAGTCATTTGTGCATTGGGGCTGTCAAAGCCCCTTATTTTTTTACCAAAAGCCGGAATTCCTTCAAGAATGGATTCGGTCACAAAGGCTGGTAAACATTTTCGTAATACATTGTTGGGATCTTTTCGAAATTCGCCCCAGGTCGTTTTTGGAGGTTTGTTCTCATTTCCATTTATTTCATATGCTGCCTTCTCAATGGCACGCTGAAAATCCAGCCCATCCAAAGGGTTGCCTTTGTAATAATCTTCGACCCTGACATCGGTTAGCATCCCGCTATTTGCATTTATGCCATCTCTGGCATGATAACTCATTCCGTTAACAACAATCCCGCCCATCTCTGAAGATGCGGTTATGACATGACCTCCTGGGCACATACAAAAGGAGTATATTCCCCTGCCATTTTTACAATGATGTACCAATTTATATTCTGCAGGTCCTAGCACTTTTGTCAAACTTGCGTCACCATATTGAGCCGCATCAATTAACTTTTGAGGATGTTCAATACGAATACCCATAGAAAATGGTTTTGGTTCAATGATTAAGCCGTTCTGATGCAGCATTCTGAAGGTGTCTCTTGCGCTATGGCCAATAGCCAATATGACATCGTTGGTTTTGATGATTTGGTCATCGTTGACCTGAACACCTTGTATTTCTCCATTTTCAATTAAAACATTTGTTACTTTTGAAGAAAATCTGATTTCACCGCCCATTTTTTCTATTTGTGCGCGAATATTTGTCACAACTAATTTCAATACATCCGTACCCACATGTGGCTTTTTTTTGAATAGTATTTCAGGATCCGCCCCGCATTGAACCAGTGTCTCCAAAACCAATCGGTTCCTTTGATCTTTGGTGCCGGTTGTCAGTTTACCATCAGAATAGGCGCCTGCACCACCCTCACCAAACTGTACATTGGATTCTTCGTCCAATATACCATATCTCCAGAAGTTCTCCACATCCAAATCACGGTTTGCAATGGATTTTCCCCGTTCAAGTATAATTGGTTTAAGCCCCAGATTCGCTAGAATCCATGCCGCAAAAAGTCCACATGGACCAAAGCCAATTATGATAGGAGGAAAATCAGGATTTTGAATTTTGTCTATTGATGGATACAGATAATTGGTATCAAATACCTCCTCTAGGTTTAAAATCTCTGTGGTTTCGAATTCCACAAAATAGACACGCTGTATCTGCCCTTTGTCTCTGGCATCAATTGATTCTTTTACGATTCTCCAGTCATTTATTTCTAAATTTCCTCGCCTCAATTTCCCTCGAATTTTATCAGGAATAATCGCAATGTCCTCATTTAGTTCTAATTTTATCTCCGGAATTTTATACCGTTTCATTCGCCATCGCCTTTCCTGCTTTTATGCCACTAGCCCAGGCAAAATGAAGATTGAAACCGCCACTTGGGCCATCGTAGTCCAGTAATTCTCCAGCGAAATATAAGCCTTTTATTAACTTTGATGCTCCGCTTTGCTCATCTACTTCTGAAAATGGGATACCTCCACCTGTACACTGGGCTTTCTTCCATCCTTTTACACCGGTTACCTGGCACTCCCAATGTTTCAGCAATGATGCAATTGTTTTTATATCCTTATCAGACAAGCTTTTCGCGTCTTTGCCGTATCCGATTCCTGCCCTTGTCATAATATCTAAACCAATTCCAGGGTGAACCATGGTCAATAACAAATCATCTGTCTTACCATTGGGAAGTGCTACTCTATTCTTTATACATAATTCCACTTCTGTTCGACACAAACTTGGTAAAAAGTCCACTGCCACTGTGTATGCTTTGATGGCTTCAGCAACTGGCAGATCTGGATTCAAACGAACAAATCTGGATAGATTGAAAACACAAATACCCGACAACCCATCTTCGGTAAACTGTATCTCTCCGGATTCTGTTCCTATAATATCTCCGTTGAATATTATACTGACATTCCCTTTTGCACGAATTCCCTTGAGCAATTGAAAATCTCCCATGCACTCCAGTGGTGAAAGCACAGGGTAAGTTCGCGTAATGTGATGTCCCATTTTTTTTGAATACATATAACCCTCACCAAGGTTACCAAATTGAGGTCCTGCTTTTCCACCTGTAGCAATCAAAAGTTTTTTACAATCTATCGTTCCTTCGGGCAATTCAATCAGAAAGCCTTCTTCGTTAAATTTAATTTCTTTTGGCAATGAGTTGTACTTAATTTCTACGTTGGCGGTATGCAAAGCATTTTCCAAGGCAACCACAACATCCGCTGCCTGTTCAGATGCGGGATACATCCTTCCTGATTCATCAGTTCTAGTAAAAATGCCTACTTTGTTAAAAAACTTCAGTACTTCCAATGGTTCTTCACACAACTTGTGGCTAAGATTACATTTTCCATTTCCTGTGGCAAATATTTTTTTACCGAGAATCGGATTTTTTTCTATGATGCATACCCGAAGACTCGATTTTAAATCTGTCGCTGTAATTGCCGCACTCATTCCCGCCGGGCCTCCGCCGATGATGCAAATATCATGCATAATTTCACCTCCTGATTCTTAATGGTAGCATATCTGCTTACAAATCTCCACCTACGAAAACGTCGGGGTTATAGCTACACCCCGACGCAGATTTTAAATAATATTGGTGTTATGTTTATTGTAATCCCAATTCATTCAGTTGGATTACTTTTTCTTCTTGTTGTCGATTGAGCTTTTTATTGTCTGAAGAATATCTTCTTTTGAAGCATTTTTTTTGAGTTTGATTGAATGGACTTGCGCATATTCCATTAGATCTTCTTTTTTTAATAAATTAAACTCTATCAGTGTTCGTTGAATTCTATCTTCAATATTGTTGAGCAACTTGTTGGATTTGTTTCGATGTGGCATATGTACACCTAGTTCCAAGGTACTGATGCCTTGTAACACGAAAAAACCTCCTAATAGGGTCGCCAATGGAAGCTGAAACAAGCTGGCATTGTAAAATGCATATATACCCGCAACAGTGTTTAATGCTCCTGTTCCCAAAGTCCAGTAAAAATTACCGGATTTCTTTTTGCGATCAATGTAGGAGGATGTGACGACTCGACGAATGCCTGCGTTCAACATCCACATTCCAAATACACTAACAATTGCAATTTCAGCTTTCAATTGATTGGATAGCACCAGTAATCCTAAAATAAAGGTAACCAATCCATCAATCATAATCCATCCGTGTGCATTGTTTTGAGTCCGGATGAACTGACGTTGTTTATCAGTTGAATCAGCATCCTCTAACTCGATTTGTTCTCGGTTTGAGTATCTGCCATAAATATAACCACTGGCTTGGACGGTACCGGCAAAAATCATCACTATGCCGATAACAAATGCAATTGCCAAAAAAGAAACGCCCTGATTGGCTATTCCAAATACACCAGTCGCAACCAGGAGCACGCCGGAAATGACGGTTAATAGTCTCATATTTTTTCCTCCTCAGGGGGTACCAATGTCAATGATGTATGTTTTTCGATTCGTTTACTAAATAATGATGCGAGATTTTCTTCAGCAACGATATCCCCTGGGACACCCATGACTACATGATCAATTTTATTTTTTCTGACCAAATCTACCAAAGTATCTAATATATTGTTGGATCTGACAACCGTCAGATTTGCTCCAAATTCCAGTGCCTTTTCGTATAGGTAATCTAAAGCTTCCCCTTCTCTGTTGTTTCCCAAAAATTTGTCTTGATCGGTTGCAACATGTATGATGAACAGTTCTCCTTTGGTACCTTTTATGAGATTGCTACCATATTGGATGAGTCTGTCACATGTCTTTTGCTGCGTTACGCAGACCATTACGTTACTCATTTATGTCTCCTTGTATTTGCAAGCTGTTTGCTTCATTATACAACGGAGAGCCATTTATTTCTACAACTAAATTGTGTTATAATGGGGTAGTTTCCTTGTTGAAAAGGTGAACGCCGGATTCCATTATTGAAGTTGTTGATGGGGGGCGTAAACATTGACAAAAATGACAACCAATAGAGTGATACTTCATTGTGACATGAACGGATTTTTTGCATCCGTAGAATTATTGGACTATCCGGAATTAAGGAATGTGCCCATGGCGGTTTGTGGTGACCCCAAGAACCGTCACGGGATAATTTTGGCTAAAAATGATATTGCTAAGAGCTATGGAATCACCACTGCAGAAACCTTATGGCAGGCAAAACGTAAATGTCCCCAGTTGCAATGTGTGCCACCCCACATGGAAAAATATGAGGAATATTCAAGGCGAATCAATGAAATCTATTTCCGTTATACGGATTTAGTTGAGCCATTTAGTATCGATGAGTCATGGCTTGATGTGACTGCCAGCCAAAATCTGTTTGGATCCGGTGCTGAAATTGCCGATCAAATTAGAAAAACCGTAAAATCCGAGTTAGGGCTGACTCTCTCTGTTGGGGTCTCTTTTAATAAAATTTTTGCCAAGTTGGGCAGCGAATACAAAAAACCTGATGCAACAACCGTGATTACGCCGGAAAACTACAAAACCATCCTATGGAAATTGCCTATTGAAGAAATGTTTTTTGTTGGAAAAATATCCGCCGAAAAACTCCGCAAATCAGGAATCAACACCATTGGCGCTCTTGCGGTTGCACCTGTTTCTTTTGTTCAGACGCTTCTGGGCAAGCATGGAGAAATGCTTCACAACTATGCGAATGGATTAGATGCATCACCGGTATCATCTGGAAGCGAAGAATATGCAACAAAATCCATCGGAAACAGTATCACATTTCGCAGAGATTTAATAGGTTGGGAGGATGCATCAACAGCCATGATTGCCCTTTCAGATAAAGTTGCAGAGCGTTTACGTAAATCATCCGTTTTGGCAGGTGGGTTACGGCTTGAAATCAAAGATCCATACTTTCATACGATTAGCCGGCAACGCATGTTTCCATCTCCAGTCAGCAATGCCAATGATATGAATGATTTGGCAATGGACATACTACGTGAAGCATGGCTGCCGGACAAGCCAATCAGGCTCCTGCAGCTAACTGCCATACACCTAGAGAAACCATTTGCTGAACAGCAACTCACACTTTTCTCTTCACAATCAGACTCCCAAGAGAAACGAGAGCAAGTCGGGGTGGCTATGGATGAAATACGAGAAAAATACGGTGCCGGTGCAATTAGATTCGGGAGTGTTCTTCACAATGATATTGGCGTTGCTTCTACTGCACGTGATATATCCAACGACGATGATAAGAAGAAATAAAGATGATGATAAGAAATAAAACAGAAGGATTTCCTAAGGAAATCCTTCTGTTTTGGTTTTGATACATTGCTATTTTGAAAGGATGTCAATGATTCCCAGCAGGTCCAAGGCAGCCTCTTTTTTCATTTGAACCGCCATCTCCATGTCGGAATCTGAGATTTCATTTCCTATAATTCCAATGGCGCGGCTGCCCGAATCATTATAGATTAACTCAACTGCACGGTTGCCCATGAGACTTGCCAACATCCGGTCTCTGCCGGAGGGTGATCCTCCCCGTTGCAGATACGCCAAAACGACAATCCGGGCGTCTTGTCCGGTTTTTTCTTTGATTATTTTGGCAATTTCATCCGAAGGAAATTCCACGCCTTCTGCTTTGATGATGATATTGTGGCTTTTCTTTCTCTCAATGCTTTCGATAATTTTGTCGCAGAGGCCATCCATATCAACTTCCAGTTCTGGAATCAAAATGTACTCCGCGCCACCTGTCACACCTGAATATAATGCAATATCACCACAGGTGCGACCCATGACTTCAATGATGGTTGTACGCTCATGGGCTGATGCCGTATCCCGGATATTACTGATGGCGCACAAGACGGTATTGACAGCAGTATCAAATCCAATGGTATAATCTGTATAACCCATATCATTATCGATTGTGCCAGGTACCAGCATTACTGAAAAACCTCTTTTTGAAAGTTCAATAGAACCTCTCATGCTCCCATCCCCACCGATTACAACTAAATCGGTGATGTCCAACTTACGAAGTGTTGCGCATGCCTTCTGTATACCAGCCTCAGTCATAAATTCTTCGCTTCGGGCGGTTTTTAAAATGGTACCGCCTCGATGTAGTATATCGCCTACAGAGCATAGTTCCATAGGAACAGTATCGTTCTGAATCAATCCTTCAAAGCCTCGAAGGATTCCAACTACTTCCATTCCATAATAAATTCCTGTTCGCACAACTGATCGAATTGCAGCATTCATACCGGGCGCATCTCCGCCACTGGTCAGGACTCCTATTCTTTTCATCGGTTTCCCTCCTATTGTATTTTTAAGTTTTCCGCTCCTATAATATGGTTTACTGCTTCCCGAAAGTCTTCGTTGGCATCCACCCATAACTCGCTTTGAGTTTTTAAAATTTTGCCTTCGGTAGTGTAAATAAGAACCGGTGTATCACCATGGTGTGATTTCAGAATTCCTTTTATTTTTTCTAAGTCATCTGTTGGGGTTTCGCTATTTGGGATTCGAATTTTTACTGTTTTTTTTGTACTAGATAATTCTAATTCTTTGACATCGAAAATAGTATCAGCTAGAATTTTGGGTAGTTCGTCTTCTTTAAAGTTTAATTTGCCTTTCACCCCGATAATTCGATCCTCTGCAATAAGGCTACTATATCTTTCGTATACCGTTGGAAAAACAACGATTTCCAAAACACCAACCAGATCCTCCAACTGGATAAAGGCCATCATTTTATTGCTTTTAGTGATAAGTGTCCTTTTTGAATTGATAATCCCAACCAAAGTGGCCGATTCACCATCTTTAAACGTTGGCGGACCCTCTTCTTGATTCTGTGATCGCAACAACTCATCGCTGGTCACGGTTGCAACCCGATCAATAATATCCCAATATTCTTGTAATGGATGTTCCGTAATATATACCCCTAGCATTTCTTTTTCCATGGCTGCCAGCATTTCCTTTGCAAATGGTGCAACGGTGGGCATGTTAGCGCCACGGGCCGAAGATGCCATTTCATCTGCATGGGATTCAAACAAAGAAAACTGACCTTCAATGTTCTTTTTTGAATCGTTTTGTGCTGACTCCAACAAACCTTCATACATGGCTAAATGTTGTGCCCTATTGGTGTTCATAGAGTCCAGTGCGCCAGCCTTAATCAGACTCTCCATAGCCTTTTTGTTAATTTTGTGTATATCCACATGATCGACAAATTCAAAAATATCTTTCGCATGACCAAGATTCGTGCGCCCCTCGACAATGGTTTCAATCACGCCTTCACCAACATTTTTTATGCCTAGTAGTCCAAAACGAATTTTCCCGTCCACCACTGTGAATTTGCCTTCACTTTCATTGACATCCGGTGGTAAAACTGAAATGCCCATTTCAGTTGCATTTCGGATATATCGAGCTATTTGACCTGCGTCACCCATAACACTGGTCATCAAGGCGGCCATAAACTCTACTGGATAATATGTTTTGAGATAAGCTGTTTCATATCCTATCACCGCATAAGCTGCTGCATGGGATTTGTTGAATGCATATTCAGCAAAACTTACCATTTGGTTAAAAATATCATTAGCTGCCGATTCAGGGATACCATTTCGAATGCAGCCCATGATTTCTATATTACCTTGCGCATCTGTTTTGCCGTGAACAAAATATTCCTTTTCCTGTAGCATCACTGCCATCTTTTTTTTGCTCATGACACGGCGAACTAAGTCGGAACGACTGTAAGTATAACCGGCCAGGTCTCTGACAATTTGCATAACCTGTTCTTGATATACCAAACATCCATAGGTAACCGATAGTATCGGTTTCAGACTATCATGGACGTAGCGTATTTTATTGATATTTTTTTTATTTTCGATATAGGTTGGAATCGATGACATGGGCCCTGGTCGATATAGGGAAATCCCTGCGACAATATCTTCAAAATTGTCAGGTTTCAGTGATTTCATAAATGAGGTCATGCCACTGCTTTCCAGTTGGAATACACCACCCGTGTTCCCCGCTGCTATCAATTCATATACTTTTGGATCATCGTATTCCATTTTTTCGAATTCAATGGTTATACCATGATTTCGCTTAATCATTTCAAGTGCATCACGGATTACTGTCAGATTTCTTAGTCCCAAGAAGTCCATCTTCAACAAACCCAGCTCTTCGATTGTGGTCATAGGAAACTGTGTGGATATCCCTTTGTCAGCCAAATATAAGGGGACGTATTCATCAATGCTCTTCTTGGAAATTACCACACCTGCCGCATGGGTAGAGGCGTGCCTTGGCATTCCTTCCAGTGCTTTTGCCATATCTAGCACCTGTTTGACCTGTGGATTGGATTCGTAAGAGGCTTTTAATTCTGAATTCATAACCAATGCTTTATCTATGGTCATACCTAAATCAAACGGAATGGCCTTAGCGATGGCGTCTGTGTCACTGTAACTGACATTTAGCGCACGACCAACATCCCGAATTGCTGCTTTAGCCTTCATGGTGCCAAATGTTATAATTTGGGCAACTTTGTCTGCACCATATTTATCAATCACATAATCGATCACTTCTTGCCTGCGTTCATAGCAAAAGTCAATATCAATATCCGGCATGCTGATTCGTTCCGGATTCAAGAAACGTTCAAAGATTAGTTGGTATTTTATTGGATCAATATCAGTAATTCTAAGGGTATAGGCAACAATGCTGCCTGCGGCGGATCCTCTACCTGGTCCAACCATAATGCCTACACTCTTTGCATAATGAATAAAGTCCCATACAATCAAGAAGTATTCGATATAACCCATGTTTTCGATGGTGGAAAGCTCATATTCCAACCGTTCACGGTGAGTCTCTGCTAGGTCTCCATATCGCTCTAACAATCCTGCTTCGCAAAGACTTCGCAAATAATCCTTTGTGGTAAACCCCTTTGGCGGTTCAAATTCCGGAAGATGTATTTGTCCAAATTCGAAAGTCACGTTACAGCGTTCTGCAATTTTTTGAGTATTGTCACAAGCTTCAGGGATGCCTGAAAACAAGGTTCGCATTTCTTTTTCTGATTTTAGATAGAACTCATCATTTGGAAAACGCATTCTGTTTTCGTCATCCACATTGGTGGCGGTCTGCACACAAAGCAGCACATCATGAGCCTTAGCATCTTCCTTTCGAACATAATGAACGTCATTGGTCGCTACAAATGGAATACCGGTTTCTTCATGCAGCCGCTTCAAGTCCGGCAGTATCATAACCTCTTCGGGGAGTCCTTGATCTTGTAGCTCAAGAAAAAAATTGCCCTGTCCAAAAATGTCCAAATATTCAAGGGCTTCTCGTTTTGCGCCTTCGTAATCCCGATCTAAAAGTTTTCTTTGGACATCGCCCGCCAGACATGCGGATAATGCAATGATATCACCGGCAAATTCACGTAAAAGCTCTTTGTCTACACGTGGTTTATAATAAAACCCTTGTGTATATCCGCGGGAAACCAATTTGATTAAATTTTGGTACCCCTGGTTGTTTTTGGCCAGGAGTACTAAATGTCCTTGTTGCTTGTCCTTATCGGGATCTTTTTCTGTCATCCCACGGGCGGAAGTATATACTTCACATCCAATGATGGGCTTGATTTCAGCTTCTATGCAAGCATGATAAAATTCCATGACACCAAACATAGCTCCATGATCTGTGATGGCAATCGAATCCATCCCCAGTTCTTTGGCTCTGGGGATTAGATTCTTTATGACTGCTGCGCCATCCAATAAACTATATTCCGTATGTAGATGCAAATGTGTGAATGCCATTGTTTCCTCTATTTTATTTTAATATTTTGTATAATTATTTTGGCTCTTTCCACCATAAACTCGTAGCTATCCTTTTGGTGCGGAATCATACAATCACTGCAGTCTTTAATCCCCTCTTCGTTGTCATAACGAAAATTCCCTCCGCATTGATCACCTAAAGCATATGCAGGGCAAAAGCAGAATAAGCAATTATATGAATCGGGATCATCTGTTTCATGGCATGGAAAGTATTCACATTCAACATTTGTAAAAAACTTATAATTTTCACCTGTTGGTTTAAAGTCTTCAAATTTCATATTAATTACCTTTTGTTTCGGGATGTTGAATTTTTCTTTGAGGACTTTTCTGGCTGCAGTCCCCTCTTTTGCTGTCTTCTGTACTTCATGAATTCCATTCCCCA
>JBGSVW010000010.1:0-12761 GCA_041752735.1 Anaerovoracaceae bacterium
GAGAATCTCAATTACATTTTTGTGGGTGTGCAGGTGATAGCTTCCCAGCTGCCATCCTTCATAGGAGATCGGCACGCCCGGGGGGAACTCAATCTTTTCAATATACATAGGGGAGCGCACTCCTTCCGATTTTCTTTCCCCCATTATATGCCGAAAAGTACCTCGCCGTCAAAAATAACTGCTTCCGTTTTGATGTCTTTTATTTCCAGGGGATCCACCTCAAATGGATTTTTGGAAAGAACAATCATGTTGGCCAGTTTTCCGACTTGAAGCGATCCCATCAAATCATCCCAATGCATTTGTTTTGCAGCATTTAGGGTGTATCCCTTAATCAATACATCAAGTGGCAGCTCCTGTCCCGCCGGAGTCCGTTTTCCATCCGGGCAAACGGCCGGATCCAGTGGGAATTCCGGGTCCATACGGGTATGGGAAACCTGAATCCCAAGAAGTGGATCGGCGCGGCGTCTTAATTCATAAAAAGTCGTCACATCACTTGAAAAAGCAACCAGTGCGCCACTGTCAATAAACTCTTTGATTCGATACATGCGATGCCACCGTTCCGGTCCCAACAGGGAGATGGCTTGAGTGCCAAAATATCCACCGGCCCAATGACAGGTCCAGTTAATGGTGATGCCAAGCTTTGCGGCTCTTGGAATATCTTCTCCATCCACAAATTCACAGTGGGCAAAGATGGGTTGAATCTCCCAGCGAATTCCTTTTTCTTTGGCTTCTTTCTGCGCTGCCTCCACTGCATCACAGCCCACACGGAACGCCCTGTCTCCCACCATATGGATTTGAAGATCTATCCCTTCTGCATTGCATAGCAGGAAGCATTCTTTTAATTCCTTGGTGTCCATTTTGATTTCGCCATAATTTGTGCCTGTAGGATCATTGACCAGTGGTTCCAGCAAAGCGCTGTTGCCCGATTCATTGGTACCATCTAAGAAAAGCTTCACCATATCCATTTTGATATGCTTGCTTTGATACTTGTCCCGCAGCATTTTTAGCTCGGCTATTTTTTCCGGCAAATCCTCGATGGACCAGAATCGAACCGCACCATCATAGTAGAGATTCAATTTCCCTTGTCGATCCAGCTCAGCCATAGAAGCCAACTGCGCTTCCCCTTCCAATAGTCCTTCTCCCATGCCTGTGATGCCATGGGCTTTGGTAAATTCGAAGAACTCTTCCATCAGTTCAGGCGTCATGGTCATGGGGGCTTCCCACTCTATGGCTTCAAAGAGTTTGTCTGCAAAATGAATCCAGGCAAATTCTTTGACCCAACCTGTTGGTTCTCCGTTTTCATCCCGGACAAACATCTCAAGGCCCGGCACCGGGTCCGGTGTGTCTTTTGTCACACCCATGCATTCCAGCATTTTAGAGTTGACCCAATGGAGATGTTCCCCAAAATCCTGACAAAGACAGGGTCTGTCGGACACTGCTGTATCCAACAATTCCTTGGTTGGGCTGCCGTCGCCGAACAAGGTGGTTGGATAGTATTCAAAATATAGAAAAGGAACTTCTTCTTTGGGGTGATCCGTCGCATATTGACGAACAAAATCCAATAGTTCATCCACGTGATTTACCCATGGCAAAGTGATGTGCCAGGAGCTTTGACAAACCATCCCCGGGTGATTGTGGCTATCCACAAAACCCGGCAAAATCGTCCTGCCTTTGGCATCCAATACCTTGTCACTTTTGGGGCACTCCGCTTCGGGACCCACATAGATAATTTTATCGCCTGAGAATGCAATGGATTCTGCCCACGGGCGATCTTCATTACAAGTATATATTTTTGCGTTTTTTATTGTCGTAATCACAATTGTCTCCTTTTGGCGTAATGCCTCCTTTATTCATCCTCGAGTTCTAGTTTCATTTCTGGAGGTAGCTCCCGGAAGCCCTTGGTTTTAATTGCAAGATATATCAGCCCGATTGCCAACCATGCCAATCCCAGGATTTTAGCAGTGTTGTCGATGAAGATAAAAACAACGACCAATGTGCAGGCACCAATTAAAGGAAGTACTAAATACTTGAAGAAATCGGCGCCTTTCCGTCTCTTATTGCGGATGAAATAATGTGATATGACTGAAATATTCACCATGATAAAGCCGCTGATTGCGCCAAAGGAAACCAGCGATGCGGCACCAAGTAGGTTGTCCTGATAAAACAATGCAGTCATGGCAACAACTGTAGTCATGAAAATATTAATAACCGGTGTCTGAAACCTCGGCGACAACCTTCCAAATATTTTTTTGGGAAGTATGTTGTCACGACCCATACTATATAGAATTCTAGAAACCGCGGCCAATGCAGACATGGCACAGATAAAGGTTGCAAAGTTATCAACGATGAAGAAGGTATTCCCCAACCAATCCTCGCCAATTTGTGGGAACAATTCAAAGACACCTACGGAAGGGTCTTCAATTTCTTTATACGCCAATGGCCATGCAAGCTGCATGAAATAGGAAACCGACATGAAGAGTATTCCGGCTCCGATGACAACGCCCAGCACTGCCGGCTTCATGACTTTGTCGGGATTTTTCGTTTCTTCCACCAAGGTGGTCACCGCATCAAACCCAACAAATGAAACGCACAGCACAGCTGCTGCGCCAAAGACTTTGGCAATATCAAACGTTGAAGGATTATATATTGCTTCAGGAACCACAAGCTCCGCGGCTCCGCCCCCTCCGACCACATATTTTGCAATGACTACAATCACCAATAAAGTGAATCCGATCTGTGCGATGATGATAATGGAGTTTATGATACTGGCTGTTTTCATGCCAATAATATTGATTGCAGCACCCAAGGCACCAACCACCACAACGATTAACCAGACTGGCAATACTGGAAAAAACTCATTGATATAAATCCCCAGCAATAAATAGCAAATCATAGGAATCAACATATAATCAAGCAACATAACCCATCCGGTCATGAAACCCAAATGCGGTTGCACCGACTTGTTGACATAAGTGTATGCAGAGCCTGCGATTGGATATGCCTTAACCATTTGCACATAGCTGAAGGCTGTAAAAAGCATAATAACAGTGGTAATGCCAATCGCTAGGGTATACATTCCTTGCGTATCCGCGGTAAAAATTCCATAATAATTAAATACAACCGTTGGGGCAAGATATGCTAGCCCAAACATAATCAACATTGGTAAGTTTAGTGTTCTTTTCAGTTTTACGGCTTGATTCAAGTCTGTCATGTGATCCTCCTTCTTCCTTCTAACAAAAAAACTGGTTTATACGCTTGGATTATATCCCGCAACCAGTTCTTTCCGTTAGGATGATTCTGTTTAATATCTATGACATTGGTGCTAAATCGCCATCTTGGCAATCATCTCCTGCACCATCCCGTCCAGCTGGCTGCCTTCTGAATAATCTGCTGGAGTAAGGAAATCCACTCTTTCGGCCTGAAGCAGCTCATTGACTTTGTCTTTTCCGCCATCCTGATAAACTGCAATGGAGTGTCCCCCATTGATCTTCACCAGCTTCATGCATGGCACATCGGTAAGGCCGTCGCCGATATAAATCATATTGCGAAACGGAATGGGGCGGTCTTCTTCCCGAGTAAATTTGTTCAGGTCGTTGTCGTTGGAAATGTCCAGCACCCCTTTGTTGATGCGGAACAAGAATTGGGTTTTCGTCGTATAGTTTACGGCGTTCTTAGGCCAGCAGGCAATGCCGTTGACGTTATAATAGAACTCACAGGCAAACACTTCCCGGAATGCGCCATATATTTTTGAGCCTTCAATGATTTCTTTTAGTCCGGAAGAAATGATATAGTGTTCCACCTGAACACCCACTCGCCGTCCGAACTCGTTGATTCGGTCAAACCATCCTTCCACTCCGGGAAAAAGCTCTAAATCCTTTCCTAGGTTCACAAAGTCCTGACGTTTGATGGGCTGATCTGAAGAATCCGCTTTTCGCAGCATCAGATACATATACGCCAGCACACTGTCCATCTTTTCGGTCTTTGCAAGATTTGTGGCTTCACGCCAAAAATCCTCTGCACTCATGTTGACTTTGGGAATAAAGCTATACTCCTGCATGTCCTTTGTGCAAAGGGTTTTATCAAAATCGTAGAGCAACGCAATGGTGGGTCGATCTGCCATATATCTTAGTTCTCCTGATCCTTCATAAACTGCACCCATTGGTCATAAAGTGCCTTCAGTCTGTTGTCCAGATGCCCAAGGGCTTCTTTTTCGATTTCGGCAGGTACGCCGTAATAGGCCTCTGCGATGGATCCGGCAATGGCTGCCAGGGTATCGCTGTCACCGCCAAGGGAGATGGCATTGCGTACGGCATCTTCATAATCTGTGGATTCCAAAAATGCCATAATGGATTGAGGGACTGTATCCTGACAGGTCTCATTGAATTGGTATCCATCCCGTATTTCATCCAATGTGAAGTTCATGGGATAGTAATTTTGGTCAATATATTGCTTGATTTCTGCCTGACTTTTCCCTTCTTTAGCTAGGAAAATGGCCACGGCTGTGGCCTCAGCACCCTTCATCCCTTCAGGATGGTTGTGGCTGATTTCAGTGACCTTTGCCGACAATGCTTTAGCCTCTTCCAACGATTTAGCAACAAGTCCGCATCCGCTGACCCGCATTGCCGCACCATTGCCATAACTGTTATATGGTAGCGGGTTATCCGTGTACATCCATTGATAAAAATTGCCGCCATAGCCGCAATTCAAATAGGGTTGTCCGATTTCCTGCATATATTTGATGGCTTTACGCCCCAAGTCGGCATAATCGCCATTGCATTCCATGATGGCCTTGCCCACAGCAAGGGTCATAATGCTATCATCTGTGACAAAACACTCTTCTTTAAAAAAATCAAAATCTTTGGTTTTGATGTTGTCAAACTCAAACCGAGATCCCACGATGTCTCCGACAATCGCTCCAAGCATAATGATTCTCCTTTCTACTCGTACTGGGAAGTCGTCTCATCCATCAGGCATTTCATCTCATCGATGACCCATGGCGGCGAAATGACTTTGGCCTTGTTGCCAAACCCAATCAGCCATGACAAAAATGGTGGGCTGATGGCCGCACGGAAATGGACTTCGAAACGCTCTTCACCCTTGGGCACCATAATAATATCCTGTCCAAACTTGTCCATCAAAGGGCCTGCCAGCTCATTGCTGAACTCAACGCACATATCCGCCCGTTTGCCTCCGTACATGCGGAATACAGGTCGCAGTTCTTTCATCAAGTCAAAGGCGGCTTCCGGCAATTCCCGTTCCTCCGGCAATACAGAGACCGCTTGCATACGGTCCACTCTATAGTAGGCGTATTGCTTCCATTCGCTTTCGTAAACCACCAAATAGTAATTGTCGCTGTCAAATGTCAACGCAATGGGGGATTTCACGTAGAATTTCCCTTCCTTGCGAAGAACCTTATCTTTGTTCAGATTCCGGTCAAAATATTGAAAGGTGATTTTGTGATTGGTGGAAATCGCTTCGTGGATGGCATCCACGCTATAATAAATCAGCTCGCTGTTGTTTTTGACTCGGTCATACACGTGAACCTGACGTCGTAGTAGCGATTCGTTGTGATGGCTGGTCAGGGCTGTGAGTTTTTTGATCAGCTCCATGCTTTTTTTGTGGGTGATAAACCGGGATGCTTCCACGGTATCCACCAAAAGCTTAATCTCCGGCAGTTCAAACTCCCGGGACGCCACATAGTAATCGTGGGTCTTGCTCTTCCTTTTCTCTATATCCAGGCCATAACAGTCCCGCAAAAGCTCCAGGTCATCGTAAATGCTACGGCGCTCTGCTGCAATTCCCTGGACCTCCAGCTTCTTGATAATCTCGTTGACCGTAATGGTATGGTTCTCGTCAGTCTCCTCCAAGAGGATCCTCATAATATACAATAATTTCAACTTTTGTTTGGCTTGTTTGGGCATTTCGACACCGCCTTTCACTGTCACCAGTGTACCATTTTTAGTATACCATAAAATGCACACTAGCTGCGAATCAAATCGTCCGGAGTGCCCAGGATGCCCGAGATTCGCGATTTTGGATAAACTTACAGCCAATGCCCGAGATATACATAGTTTATGCACTTTGCTCCGGTCTATGCAGATTGGAATTATGACAAAATCGACTTAATTTTGAAAAAAACATAATTTTGGTCAACAAATCGACATTGTTGACATAATGTCTCTCCCCAAATCCCATTCACTCTCGGCGATTCGGCACATTCGCTGTATAATTATGTACTATTTTAAGATGAGCCCCGAATAAGCGCATTATTCGGGGGTTATACTGGGAAAAATTATGCAAACAGGTCAAATTTTCAGGATTTGTCATAATTGACCTTCCAATCCCTGGTTTCATATAGGTTATCCCACCACGTCACCGCGGTGGGATGGTTGAAGTAAATAGCATAGGAACTACTTATAGTATCATGCCTCTTATATGGTCATGTCTCTTTGTGCAACCAATGCACAGATTTCTCCTATCGCCCGTTTTGCCTCTTCAATAGGCAGAATTACCCAGTCATGCTGCATCTTTTCATATTCATATCCCTTCACCGAAACCCCACCGTTTTGCTCATCATCACAAAATTCCTGGCAGTCGGGAAAAAAGATTTCTTCTGTGCCGTAAAAAACCGAAATTGCTCCCAAGCCCGACAAATCACCATACTTGGGGGAAACCATGTAGTTGTTCGCAGGAACAGCTCCCCGATATTTCTCTCCGACTTCCCGCAACGCAGTCACATCAAGGATGACATCCCGCTTTTCATATTCAGGGATTCTCTTGTTGGTCAGGGCGATGTCAAGCCAGGGTGAAAAAACAATGATCTGCTCCGGACCGGCAAGTCCTTTGTCGCGGATCAACATGGCCAGCGCCAATGCCAATCCCCCACCGGCCGAATCCCCCATGAGTATAAATCGATGCTTTGGATATCCAATCTTTAATTTCTTGTATGCCAAAAGACTCATATCTATGGTCTGGGTCACGGTATGCTCCGGAGCAAGGGGGTAATCTATATATGTCAAGGCGCACCCGGTTTGTTTCACCAGGTTTTTCATCAGCTGAAAATGCAGTCCTGTGGCTTCCATGGAATAACCGCCACCGTGGAAATACACAATATGGGCTTTTGCCTCTGTATCCACCGGTTCAATGGTGCATACCGGGCGTTTTCGAACAAACAAAGTGGTTGTCACATATTTCTTTGGGGACATGGTTGGTATTTTATGTTTTTCAGATCTCTTTGGCTTCATGAAATTCACCCGGTTTTTAAATCGGATTGCCCCAAGCCCGCCAAAGATAGATTCACTGATTCTGCTCATCATTCACCTCACTCATTAGAGTGTACCATTTTATATCCATGCTTGATACAAAAAATAATAAAACCCCCAAGGTTGTCACATTGCACCCCTTTGTGCTCCGTGATATAATTTTTATCAATACCAAAGGAGGTAATCATATGAGTTCATACAAGGAATTGAGAATTGTCGACAACTTCTACCAAACATCAGCGTTTTTTCCCATGCCAACCCTATTGGTCAGTACCATTGCCGATGATGGCAGCACCTCCCTTGGATCGTATTCCCTATGTTTCCCCTATTACATTGCCGGCAAGGATTACTACGCCATGTTGCTGGAATGCAGGAACTCGTCCAATACAGCGCAACACCTTTTGCAACGGGGCAAATGCGCTTTGAACTTTATCGAAGATGGCAAGCCGGAATTCAAAGAAGCGGTTAGACTGGGCTTTCCCGGGGAAACCAGCGCAGAAAAAATGGCTAACTGCAAATTTCAATTGGAAAAAGGTCAGTGTGACGGGGAACGTCCGTTGATCCTGCAGGATGCCTATCAGGTATTTGAATGCACCTGGGACAGCCAGTTGGAAAATGCTTTTGAAGATGCCGCTCGCGTTGGTCAATTGGAAGGTGTCGATCCTCCTTACCGTGACTTTAATGGCATTACCAGCAAGTTCGGTTGTCATTTTATTCTAAAGATTGACAAAATACTCATGAAAGAAAAATACCATGCTGCCATCATCAACGGTGTGAAAGCTTCGTCATTTCCCCGTGTTCCGGTGGATTATGGATATAGAGACTCCACCAAATTCTGGTTCACCAGATTCCGAAGGCCCATCGGTGTCCCCATTCCCACAGGAAAAGAGGCGGATATCCAAAGTGTTGTCTATGCCGCCAATCGTACTGACCCTGATGTGAAATTCACAGAAGACGCCTGCAAAATGCTGACCCGAGTGCCTCGGGTGTTTTTAAAGACCGCCTTGAACGGCTGTGTGGATTGGGCAAAAGAGAACAACGTCACACTCATTGACGAAACCCACATGGCAAAGATCAACGACAAACGCGGCAAAGAAAAAAGCAAATAAACTTGTTTCACGGGTCTTGTTTGAGGTAAAATCAAGTATAAGCAATTAAACAAACGCAAATTGCGTTGAATTCTTTAAGAAACGGAGGAATAAAAATATGTTAGATCAAACCGTATCAAAATTATTGAATGAACAAGTGAACAAAGAGTTTTACTCGGCGTATCTTTATTTAGATTTTGCCAACTACTATACCGATGCAGGTCTTGATGGGTTTGCCAACTGGTTTACAGTACAAGCGCAGGAAGAGAAAGATCACGCCATGCTGATGATACAATATCTTCACAACAATGCGGACAAGGTTACTCTTGAAGCCTTGGCCAAACCGGATATTCCACTAAAGAACCACATGGATCCCCTGAAGGGTTCCTTGGTTCACGAAAAATTCGTCACTGCATCCATCTATACCATTTATGACGCCGCAAGCGCCAATAAGGATTATCGCACCATGCAGTTTCTGGATTGGTTTGTAAAGGAACAAGGCGAAGAAGAAAAGAATGCTGAAGATAATATCAAGAAGTATGAGCTTTACGGTTCTGATGCCAAAGGTCTTTATGCCCTCAACGGCGAGATGGCAGCCCGGGTCTATACCCCACCGTCATTGGTTCTCTAGCACAATCAGGATGGCCAATGGCTCAATGACTCAATAGAACAGATGCACAAAAGGTGAACCCACAGGTTCACCTTTTTTATTTTTCAAAAAAACATTACTGTACCAAATTTCCTCTTGATTTACGAACATATGTTCTTTATAATAGAGTTCCCAAGAGGAGTAACGCACATGACCATCATGCACATTGATGCCAATTCGGCCTATTTAAGTTGGACGGCCGTTCATATGCTAGAAAAAGGATATCCCGTCGACATTAGGGACATCCCCTCTTGCATTGCGGGAGATCCCAAAAACCGACACGGTATCATTTTGGCCAAATCAGGCCCCGCCAAGAAATATAAGATTCAAACCGGCGAATCCTTAATGGAAGCCCGCAAACGGTGCCCGGAACTGGTGGTGTATCCCCCCAACTATGATTTGTTCCTCCTTTGCAGCAACGCCATGTACGATATTCTCAAAGAATATAGCCCCCTGGTCCAAAGATACAGTATTGATGAATGCTTTTTGGATTACCGCGCGTCCGGTAGGTCTGCCAAAGACCCGGTGGAAGTGGCCACCGAAATCAAAAATCGGATCCATGAGGAATTGGGTTTCACCGTAAATGTGGGGGTTTCTGTCAACAAGCTTTTGGCCAAAATGGCCGGAGAGCTACGCAAGCCCAACGTGGTAGAAACCATCTGGCCCGATGAAGTCCCCACCAAGCTTTGGCCCCTTCCTGTGGGCGAGCTGTTTATGGTGGGCCGCGCCACCACCAAGAAGCTTTTGGCTATGAACATCCGTACTGTAGGAGAGTTGGCTAATGCCGACCTGAACCTGCTGAAGGTCCTCCTCAAAAATGTCCACGGCCAGTTGGTATGGGAATATGCCAACGGATTGGACCTGACCCCGGTGACCACCAACAGCGAAATATTCCAAAAGAGCGTGGGCAACAGCATTACCATTGCCTATGACGTGTCCACCGAAAAGGAAGCCAAAGAAGTGTTGCTGGCTCTTTGCGAGCGGGTGGGCATGCGAATCCGCAAGCTGGGATGCAAGGCTTCCCTGATTTCCGTCCACCTCAAAACCAATGAGTTCACAGGACGGGGCCATCAGGTACAGCTCAGTTATTATACCGACTCCACCTCCGACATTTATCGGGTGGGCTGGCAGCTGATGGAAGAAGCCTGGCGTCGCGAACCCCTGCGTCAGATGGGCATCTCCGCCGGGGTTTTCGCCCCATCGGACCGGGAGCAACTGTCCCTTTTCCACCCCATGGATTTAGAAAAAGACGAACAAATGAACCGGGCGGTGGATCGTATTCGTCTCCGTTACGGGGACCGGTCCATCATTCGTGGGGCCTTTGTCAACACCAATGTCAATGCCATACAAGGTGGCGTCAACGATGGGGACTTTCTGATGATGGGAGGCTATTCACTATGAAAATCATTGCCAGACCCATTGATGTGGTTGCCTTTTTCCCCAGGAACAAACCACCGGTTCCCCGAAAGTTTCGTTATGAAGAAGGCGACGGACAAGCCATGGCGATCAACATCGACCGGGTGGTTTCTGTTGAACAAAAGAAAACCGCCGGCGTGCTTTGCTATGTCTACTGCTGCCAAAGCTTGATGGATGGCCAAGAAAAACGCTACGAGTTGAAATACACTTTGGCGGACTGCCGATGGGAGCTTTACAAAATATAATCATGAGATCTTTACAAAATATAGCCCCTTTGCTGTTAGCAATTTGACAAAACAGGTATAATATAAACAGTAGTAAGGAATCCCTTGCCACTTATTTCCTTTATGTCTATTCCGAAACAACGAAAGGAGTCAGTTATGACACTAAAAACCGGTAAAGAATATGTGGAGAGCCTTCGAAAGCTCAACTTAAATGTCTATATGTTTGGAGAAAAGGTTGCTTCTCCAGTGGATCACCCGATTATCATCCCTTCCATGAATGCCCTGGCGGTCACTTACGACCTTGCTTTGGACCCCCTGTATGAGGATTTGATGACGGTGAAGTCCCATCTCACAGGTGAAAAAATCAACCTGTTCAATCACGTGTTCCAAAGCACCGGCGACCTGGTCAAAAAAGTCAAGCGCCAAAGAATGCTAGGCCAAAAGACCGCCTGCTGTTTCCAGCGGTGTGTGGGCCAGGATGCCATCAATGCGGTGTATAGCACTTCTTTTGAAATTGACGCCAAGTATGGCACCAAATATCTGGACAACATCACCAAGTTCATCGAGTATGTACAAAAGGAAGATTTGGTCACCGACGGCGCCATGACCGACGTCAAGGGAGACCGGGGTCTTTCCCCCAGCGCTCAGGCGGATCCGGATATGTATCTTCGCGTGGTGGAACGCCGTCCTGACGGGATTGTGGTCACAGGATGCAAAGCCCACCAAACCGGCATCGTCAATTCCCATGAGATTTTGGTGATGCCAACCATCGCCATGGCCCCGGAAGACAAAGACTATGCGGTTTCCTTTGCTGTTCCCGCCGATGCAGAAGGAATTACCCTCATCTATGGACGACAGTCCAGCGATACCCGCAAAATGGAAGGCACCGAGATCGATGTAGGCAACAGCCAATACGGCGGTCACGAAGCCCTAATTATCTTTGACAAGGTGTTTGTGCCCAACGACCGAATTTTCTTAAACGGTGAAACCGAATTCGTCACCACTTTGGTGGAACGTTTCGGCGGACACCACCGTCCCAGCTATGCCTGCAAAACCGGCGTAGGCGACGTCCTCATCGGCGCTGCTGCCCTGGCTGCGGATTACAACGGTGTGGCCAAAGCTTCTCATATTAAGGACAAGCTCATTGAAATGACCCACCTGAACGAAACCATCTACTCCTCTGCTCTAGCATGCTCCTATGAAGGATACCCCACCCCCTCGGGTGCGTACCTGATTGACCTGATGCTGGCCAATGTGTGCAAACAAAATGTAACCCGGTTCCCCTATGAGATGACACGACTGGCAGAAGACATTGCCGGCGGACTCATGGTAACCCAACCTTCCGAAAAGGATTTTCGCAGCCCCGAAATCGGCCACTACGTAGAGAAATATCTGCGGGGGGTGGTTTCCGTGCCCACCGAAAACAGAATGCGAATTATGCGTCTCATCGAAAACCTCACCTTAGGCACCGGTGCTGTAGGCTACCGTACCGAATCCATGCATGGAGCCGGATCGCCGCAAGCGCAGAGAATCATGATTTCCAGATTGGGTAATATGGAAACAAAAAAAGAATTGGCCAAAAAAATTGCCAAAATCAAGGATTAGAAGTTCTTCAATCAATAAAAAACGGCTTGCTCCATATGGAGTCGGCCGTTTTTTTCTTGCATTGAGATAATATAATAAATTTTTGCTGTTCTCTTATTGGAATCCCAATCCGTTAAATGCCTGTCTGTCGAAGCCGAACCAGTTAAACCCGTTGGTATCAAAACCATCCCGGTCAAAGCCTTTCCGGTCAAATCCCTTTTGATTATATCCTTCCTTGTCATATCCATCGTAGTCATAACCGTCGTTGATCATGCGGTAGAAAAAACCCATATCCATGCTCCTTTCAAAAAATAAAGCCACTCCGAATCATCAGAATGGCTGTCAGGCGTGCAAAGGCAATATTGTTACCCGCATCTGCGGGGCAACCGGCTGACATACCCGAAGGTTTAGTCCCTTGGCTTTGCGTCACAACCTTTCGGTTGCTTTGCCATTACTAGATTAATGTGGGTAAAATTTACCATGAAAATAATGTTTTGTCAATTATATTTCCAAATTTTGTAAGAATGCGGTCGTGTTT
>JBGSVW010000011.1:0-50336 GCA_041752735.1 Anaerovoracaceae bacterium
ATCATCGCAAAAGATATAAAATCAGTTGATAAAATCAGTGCAATTTCACCTCAAGACCGTGTGAAATTTATTGAACGCCCCGCAAAACGAGTCGCACCCTATTTGGAAATGCCACTCAATGAGATTATTGAGGAACAGTGCACCCTTTTCCCTGAAGAAATGGCAGTAATTTGTGGAGAGGATCGGTTGACTTTTCGAAGTTTTTTCCAACGAGCCAGAGAAATTGCAGGGCTTCTTCAGCAAAGCGGGGTTGAACCGGGCGATAAAGTAGGAGTCGTCCTAAAAAGAAACACGGATTTATTGCCGGCGTTGATGGGAGTCCTGATGACAGGGGGGGCGTATGTACCTTTCCTAGATTCACAACCCGAAAAGCGGATGGAATATATGATGGAGAACGCAGAGGTAAAACTTATCCTATGTGATGAGCATACAACCCATGCAGTGGCGCATCTTAGTATAAAACACGTGGATATTAAAACATCGGCAGAACCATTGGAACAAACATATTCCAACAAAATGAGTGATGCGTTTTATGTATTGTACACATCAGGGTCAACAGGCCTGCCTAAGGGCGTGCAGGTTCCTCATCGTGCAGTGGCCAATTTATTGGAATGCATTAAAGAAATAATGGTCATGAACACCGGAAGGGTGCTTTGCTCATCCAATATGACTTTTGATATATTTATTACGGAAAGTTTGCTTTCCTTGGCTCAGGGTTTCTGTGTTGTCTTGGCAGATGAAGAGGCGATGATGTTGCCTTATGAACTGGCTAACTTGATTGAAAAGCATGACGTTCGAATCATGCAATTCACACCGTCAAGGTTGCGACTTTGCATGCAAAACAAAAGGTTCGTGGGAGCACTGGCGGAGGTTGATCGAGTCATTGTTGCAGGAGAAAATTTGCCGGGGTCGTTGGTGGATTCCTTTAAAGATGTTACAGGAGCTCAGTTGGTGAATATGTATGGCCCCACTGAGACATCCGTTTATGTAACTCAAATCGAATTGTTCCGCGACGAGCCCGTGACCATTGGCAGGCCACTGAATAATTGTCGTGTTTATATCGTAGACGAATCAATGAATCTATTACCCCCCACTGCCAGAGGTGAAATCTGTATTGCGGGCATCTGCCTTTCCGATGGATATATTGGCTGCGAGGGTTTGACAGATAAAATGTTCATTGCAGATCCTTTGATGCCCGGAGAAAAGATGTATCGTAGTGGCGACATCGGCAGGCTGCATTTGAATGGCACCATTGAGTGTTTAGGTAGGGTGGATTCTCAAATCAAAGTTAATGGTATTCGGATAGAGCCACAGGAAATTATTGAAGCAATGACCAAGGTTGGGGCAGAACATGCGGCTTTATGTCCAATTAAAAACCAAGATGGATCCTCAACAATATTCGGATTTGTCAGCCCCGATACATTGAATCGCGAGAGGATCAAACTTGCCTTGGAACAAGAACTCCCAACATATATGATTCCTTCAGAAATTTATGTGCTTCGGGAAATCCCACATAACGCCAGTGGAAAAACGGACATGAAAAAACTGGAGAATATAATCAAAAATCCGGGAGAACAAATCGAAATGGCGGTGGCCACCTCAAAACCAGAAAGCTCTTCTGATTCCGGTACCACATTGAGCTCGCAATCTGTCAATGAACCTTTGGTAATCCCTACAGCAACACAGATTCTATCAATCTGGGAAAAATCATTAACTAAAAGACCGTTACTTTCTGATGTATCCTTCTTTGATCAGGGGGGAACTTCTCTAGGTGCATTGGGTATATTGGGAGAGTATTACAACCAAGGATTCATTTTAACTATGGCCGATTTTTACAAAAATCCTACGGCCGACGCACAGGCTGCTATGCTTGCAGATAAGTTCAACCTCGAATCTGAATGCAACAATGATGAAGCATTGATGGAAAGAGACCTTATTGAAGAGTTTGAGCAACATCACAGATATGTGCCGACGGTTACGGTTCGGAAACAAATGAAACCTGAAATCATCCTGCTGACGGGGGGGTCTGGATTTCTGGGTGCTCACTTAATGAAGGCTTTGATCGAAGCCGGGACTACACTGGTCTATTGTCTGGTTCGAAGTGGAAAAGAAGAGATCTTTTATGAAACACTTGTTAGATACTTTGGTCAGGATTGGCTTGATGAGAATACAAATCGGATAAAATCCATGGTAGGAGATATATCCAAAAAAAATCTGGGCTTAATTAAAAACGACCATGAATTACTTCAGCAAAAGGTTGATGCAGTCTATCATGCGGCAGCAGATGTCCGCCATTACGCTGATGAAAAACAATCACTTAAGACCAACCTTGAGGGAACAAAGAATGTGATTGCGTTTACAAAGAAAGCAAATGCATCCTTGCATCATATTTCTACAACTTCCGTGGCGGCTCAGTATCTGCGCAACCAGCCGGAAACAAAAGCAATATTTTTTGAAATGGACTTTGACATTGGGCAAAACAGAGAGCAAAATATATATGTGAACACAAAGTTCCTAGCAGAATCCGCGGTCTACCAAGCTGTGGAGGAAGGAATGGACGCGCATGTCTACCGAATTGGCAGACTGGTTGGTCGTGCAGAGGACGGTTTGTTCCAAAAGAATCCTGAAAGCAATGCATTTTATGTATTTCTGAAAGCCATCAGCTTGGCAGGCGCAATACCGGAATCCATGGCATCGGTAGATCTCGAATTGACCCCGGTGGATGAATGCGCAAAAGCAATTGTAGCACTGCAGGACTCCACCTTTACTACTTTGCACTTGGCATCGCCCCATTTGACCACAGTGAAGGAAATCATCGAACTGAATCCGGCAATTCAAATAGTAAGAGATCAGGATTACGGCCAGTTATTAAAGGAATTTTCACTTCGAAATATGGGTCATGATGCCACACCTTTGCTAGATTACTACAACGGCCAACAAGGAACGAAACAAAAGATTGAAATCTCGACTGTCATCACACGAAATGAACTGACTGCTCGAGGAATTCAATGGAAAAAGGCACCTGCATCCAAACTGCTGTCAGCTTTTTTCGTTGAGAAAGAATAAGAGGAACAGCTATGGCGAACACATCCACGGTTATCATACCATTTCCATGGTTTATCGTATTTTTGCTGATATTCATCTCTTGTTGTGGGTTTATCATTTGGAGCGTTTTGGAATCCAGACGAAAACTGGTCCTGCTTCAGACTTTATATATAGGCTTATGCTTAGCCATGGCATTGTGGTGTATGGCGATGATGGGGCTATATTTCACAGACATGAAAGATGTGTTCATGCAATATTTCTGGGATTCCTTATCCTATCTTGGTGCAACATCGTTACCTGTACTTGTCCTTTTTATTGCAATCACGTTCGTAAGAGGAATTAATGAAGTTCCAAAATCATGGAAATATCTTTTCGTTTTACCGGTTTTGACAAATATATTGGTCTGGACTAACCCGGTGCATCATTTGCATTACAAAGTATTTTCGATTTTCCGCGACCAACTGGTTTTTGGGCCTAATCTGATTTTTCATGGCATTTTTAGTTATATTTGCATTATCTATGCTACTTTCCTTCTGGTTCAGTTCTACATCCGTCAAAAGGACAACATTTTTAGAAGCCAATGCCTTCTTTTGATTGTAGGGAATTCTGTTCCGCTTCTTGTCAGTATTATGGCAACAGTTGGACTTTTCGCTTTCCCTATCTATGCAACCCCTTTGTCCTTTGCAATTTCAGGAATTTGTACTTTCTTTGCTATCAGTAAATACAAAATAATCAATCTGCAGCCTGTTGCGACGCAGATGATTTTGGATAATATATCCGACAGCTATTTTGTAATCAATATTGACGGCGTATTACTAAGTGAAAATGAGCGTTTCACCACAAACTTGAAGCAAGTTTATGGAATCAGAGAAAGAGTGAATCTTGATGGATACCTGAGTGAAATGGGTGACAAAAACGTAGCATTGTTGTATAATCTCATCAATGCGGTGCAATCTAGCAAAGACTCAAAAACTGTCATTACCTATGAGCAGGATGTAATAGTTGAAAAAGAAAATGAAAGTCAAAAGATATATTATTTTGTTGAAGTAAACCCATTGTTCAGCAAAGAAAACCTTCTTGGCTATGTAATCATTTTCAAAGACTTCACACCGGTCAAAAAAAGCATGCAGCAACTTCAAGAGAACCAAACTCGTATGATGGAACAGGAACGTCTTGCATCAATAGGCCAAATGGTAGGAGGTCTTGCGCATAACTTAAAAACACCAATTATGAGCATTGCAGGTTGTTCTACAGCCATCGATACGTTGGTACGTGAAATAGAAGAATCGGTTGAAAATTCAACAGTAACTGTTGAAGATTATCATCAAATCTGTTCTGAAATGTATGACTGGCTCTCTAAAATAAAAGAATCCTGTGGCTATATGTCAGACATTATCACAATTATAAAGGGACAGGCAGCCAATGCAGGCGGTGCTGAGCAAGCAGCATTTACCATACAAGATTTGATCACAAGATCCACCATGCTCATGCGTCATGAGCTGCTTTACAATCGTTGTGAAATCGTTTCAGAATATGATTCAAACACGCAATACACATTAACGGGTGATATCAATAATCTGATTCAGGTGTTGAACAATTTGATAAGCAATGCTATTGATGCCACCAGTATGACCGGAGGCGGCAAAATAGAAATTGGTATTGATGAAAATCAAGAATATCTTGATATTTATGTGAAAGATACCGGACCTGGAATTAATCCAAACGTGAAGCGAAAACTATTTAACGAAATGACCACCACAAAAGGTGTCAAAGGCACCGGAATCGGACTCTTTATTTCTAACGCTGTGGTTCGAGGAAAATTTGGTGGAAACATGTGGGCGAAAGATAATCCTGAGGGTGGCGCGATATTTGGACTTTCCATCCCAATAGAATTAGTAAAAATTACAAATTATGATATTTCGGAGGAAATTGATGAGAATTAATATGCGGAACCCAGAAAATAGTGACTTCAGCATTCTTACGCTGGATGACGACCCCATTATGACTGCCACAATTCAGACCTATTTTCAGAATGCCGGGTATATGGTTGATGCCGAAAACGATCCTCACCTGGCCATTGAACGAATCAGAAACGGGAATTATGACATATTACTGCTTGACTTTTTTATGCCCTCTATGTTTGGAGATGCAGTTGTCAAAGAGGTTCGCAAATTCAATAAAGACCTGTTTATTATCCTATTAACCGGTCATAAGAGCATGGCTCCACCGATACGAACAATCCGTGACCTTGATATACATGGATATTACGAAAAGAGCGACAAGTTTGACCAGCTAGAAATTCTTGTGGAATCCAGCCTGAAATCCATAAGGCAAATTCGAACCATTCGCAAAAATTATATTGAAATGACCATGGCAATCCGCAAAATGGTCGATGCCAAGGATGCCAACACCAAAGACCATTCAGAACGTGTTGCCTATTTTGGCTATCGTTTGGCCAAAGAAATGGCCAAACCTGAAGCCTTTTGCGACCGAATACGATTGGCCGGTTTGTTCCACGACATTGGCAAGATTGCCGTACCCGACGACATTTTACTTTCAGAAAACAAATTTACCGACCTGCAATATGAAGTCATGAAGAAACATCCCGAAAAGGGATATGAAATTTTATCTACATTCTCCGCTTTTATGGAGATTGCTCCAATCGTAAAATATCACCATGAGCGTTACGATGGAAAAGGTTACCCCCAGGGGATTAAGGGAGAAGAAATTCCAGAGGAATCTAGAATCATTACCGTAGTTGATTCTTTTGATGCCATGACATCCAAGCGAAGATATCGCGCCAGCGAACTCAGCGTGGAACAGGCAATGAAAGAATTGTTAAATGGCAAAGGACAGCAGTTTGATGCATATATCGTAGACTGTTTTGTCCGAATGCTAGAAAACCATCCGGAATATTTAGAACAGGAAATTGGGGAATATACGTATTAGGAGGTAGTAAAAACTATGAAACCAGATTTTTTCAACGTAAAGTACTTTGATACCTTTTACCAACTGGTAGAAGAATTTGAAGCACATAAGGACAGAATCGCACTGTCTTGGTTTGATGCGGATAAAAACAAAATAACCAAAACCTATCAAGAGTTTGTTGGAGATATCGTCGGGCTTCGAAACAAAATGGTTGCATCTGGAATTTCCAGAAAGCACATTGCCATTCTCGGAGAAAATAACTATGAATGGATTGTTGCATTTTACGCAATCACCTCGGGCGGTGGGGTCGCGGTGCTGATTGACACGGAGCAAACCGATGATACAGTTAGGGAACTCATTGTCCGGTCTGATACAGAGTATGTCTTTGCATCAGAATATCTATCCGCAATATGCCACCCATTGCTCAAAAAAAGAAAAATACAAGATATTTTTATTTTGGGTAGTGAAGCCAGCTCCACAGACGAAACTTCAATTTATGAACTGATTCGAGAAGGAAACTCTATGCGACTGCAAAAGCCGGAGACTATCATGGTGGATCAAATGGCTGTAATTGCATGTACCTCCGGAACCACAAGCAAACAAAAATTAGTGATGTTATCACAGAAGAATATGCTGGTGAATGCTTCGGATGCCAACGCTTTATGCGCTGTTGGTCCGAAGGTGTTCTCATCACTGCCTTTTTATCACACCTTTGGGTTAAGCATCGCAGTCATTGCATCCTTGGCCAGTGGATATGAAGTGACAATCAATGGAGACTTGAGAACCCTTGCAAGAGACATGATGGCTTCAGGTGCTACTACAGTTCTGGCCGTACCGTTGATTGCAGAAGCAATGACTAAAATTCTATTTGCAGGAATCAATGATGCTGAGAAGGTTGATAAACTAAAGAAACTGGTTGAATCAAATGCACTGATTAAATATTTTGGGATGAAAAAAGTCAAACCAAAATTGATGTTGCTCAAAAGTCATGTCTTCCCCAATATGAAATACGTAGTATGTGGTGGAGCCCATTTGGATTTGGAAATCGTCCATATGCTAGATGCTTTTGATATCCAGGTGCTTCCCGGTTATGGCACATCGGAGTGTTCTCCCATGATTTCGGCACCCCATACAGAGGGCGTGGTCATCGAATCCGTCGGAACCATCATGCCCCATTGTGAAGTTCGAATCGAGCAGGATGAAATCTGGGTTCGAGGCGATAATGTTATGCTGGGGTATTACAAAGATGAAGAGGCGAATGAAGAGGTATTTGAAAATGGCTGGTATAAAACCGGTGACTTAGGACGTGTTGGAAAAGATGACCTCTTGTATTTCACCGGCCGGAAGAAAAACTTGATTGTCTTAAAAAATGGCAAAAAGATTTCTCCCGAAAAAATCGAAGAACTGGTGGTAAAAATACCATTGGTCAAGGATGTTGTTGCTTATGGCGCAACCTCCGGCAATTATGCAGATGATGTCAAACCTGCAGTGATGATTTATCCCGACCCTGAGCTTTCAAAAGGAATGACCAACTACGAAATTCTAAGTGAAATTAACCGGGAAATAGAAAAAATCAACACAAAATTGCCCAATTATCAACAGATACAAGGCGTGACACTTCGTGATAAGGAATTTGAAAAAACCTCAACAAAGAAGATTAAACGAGGGACCATCTAAAGGAGAGTGAGGCAAACGATGCTGGAAGTTGTAGAAAAAATTGTCTATAATGTGACAGGAAAAAAGGGACTGACCATGGATACCGACTTTGTGGCGGATCTGGGATTAAATTCCCTGGATATCATCAATCTAGTTAGTGCCTTCGAAAAACACTTCAATACCAAAGTCCCCAATCGGGATATTTGGAATTTGAGGCAAGTGCGGGATGTGGTAGACTATATTAATACCAAAGTCCCGCCAAAATAAGAATTGATGCAATAAGGGCACAGTTCAATGGACCGGTGCCCTTTTGTTATGGCTAAAAACAGAAAAATACACCGAACTCATTTGATAGACCTATGGGTCATATGATATAATAGTGCAGACAATTGTTCAGAAATAACTGCTGACAGGAGAGGAGGGTATATGAAACCCAAATACAATCGAGTCATTCTTAAAATCAGCGGAGAAGCCCTAGCCGGCGATCAAAGTTTTGGCATAAAAGAGGAAATGGTGCAAGCCGTAGCGAGGCAAGTGAAGGCTGTTCATGATATGGGCGTTGAAGTGGCTGTCGTCGTTGGTGGGGGAAACTTTTGGAGAGGCAGGACCAGCACAAGTATGGACCGAGCCACAGCGGACTATATGGGAATGCTGGCAACCATTATCAATGCAATGGCGTTGCAGGATGCCTTTGAGGCCATTGGCATTGAGACCAGAGTCCAAACCGCCATCGAGATGAAAGAAGTTGCTGAGCCTTATATACGTAGAAAGGCCATTCATCATTTGGAAACCCAAAAGGTTGTCATCTTTGGAGGTGGCACCGGCAATCCATTCTTTTCGACAGATACAACCGCCGCACTGCGAGCTGCTGAAATAGATGCGGATATCATCCTTTTGGCAAAAAAAATAGATGCGGTTTATTCAGACGACCCGGCGACAAATCCCAATGCCATCCGGTATGAAGAACTAACCCATCAGGATGTGCTGGAACAAAACCTAAAAGTGATGGACTCCACTGCAGCATCTCTTTGCAGAGATAACAATATCGGTATACATGTTTTCGCCCTTGCGGAAGAAGGAAATGTTGTCAAAGCGGTTTGTGGAGAAAAAATAGGAACCATTATCCATTAGAGGAGGAAAAAAATGAGTGATCAATTAATTAGTCATCTTGAGGAGAAGATTAGTAAAACCAAATCGACCCTGAAAGAAGAACTGAACACCGTCCGAGCAGGAAGGGCAAATGCTTCGTTGCTGGACAAAATCATGGTGGACTATTATGGTTCTCCAACACCTTTGAAGCAAATGTCCAATGTATCTGTCCCCGATCCAAGAACACTGATGATTGCCCCTTTTGATCCCAAAAGCATTTCAGAAATTGAACGTGCGCTGAATACGGCAAACTTGGGCATCAACCCTTCAAACGATGGTAAGGCAATTCGCCTTGTGATCCCTCAGGTGACAGAAGAACGACGAAAAGAATTGACGAAGTCAATCAAAGCCATGGGTGAAGAGGCAAAGGTAGCTGTACGTAATGTGCGCAGACATACCAACGACGAAATTAAAAAAGAAGAGAAGGCAGGCGAACTGACAGAAGACGATGTAAAATCAGAACTTGATAAAGTTCAAAAGCTTACAGACGATGCCATCAAATCCATAGATGAGATTATTGCCAACAAAGAAAAAGAAATCATGGAAGTCTAAAAATGATTGACCTGAATCGAATCCCAAATCACGTTGCCATCATTATGGATGGCAACGGAAGATGGGCGGAAATGCGGAACCTGCCCCGGGCCTTTGGTCATAATGCAGGAATGAAGGCTATGAAGGAAATCGTGAAACGATCTTCTTCTCTTGGCATCAAACATCTAACCGTTTATGCTTTTTCTACCGAAAACTGGAAACGTTCCACGGAAGAAGTGAACGGTATTTTTAAATTGATTGTTACCTATGTGGACAACGAACTGAAAGAGCTACATGCCAACAATGTCCGGGTACACATTTTGGGAGATTATTCCAAACTTCCTGCAGATGCCGTAATCCGTTTAGAAAAAAGCCTGGCCGTTACCCAAAATAACACCGGAATGCAGTTCAATATCGCTTTGAATTATGGCAGTCGCAATGAAATCGTGGAAGCGATTCAGGGCATAGCAAAATCCGTCAAGGAGGGTGTGATGTCAGTGGATGAAATTAACGAAACGACGGTTACCCAACACCTTTCCACCGGTTTGGCAGGCATACCGGACCCGGAGCTACTAATCAGAACCAGCGGTGAAACGAGGATTTCCAACTTTCTACTCTGGCAAATCGCATATAGCGAACTGGTTTACTCCCCGGTTTTATGGCCGGATTTTACACCTGAAGTGTTCGAAAATACCATTTTGGAGTATCAAAAGCGTGACAGACGTTTTGGAGGAAGAGCATAATGAAAACCAGAGTCCTTTCCGCATTCATCATGCTGCCACTTATGGCAGTCATATACTTCGGTGGTTATTGGCTGGTGGCAATGTGTTTTGCTATTGGCGTCCTAGGGGTCAGAGAATTTTTCAAAGGATTTGGAACGCTGGGAATCAAACCATCCTTTCCCATTGCCGTTGTCTCAGCCACGGGTCTATATGTGATATTTCTATTGGGCGGCCAAACAGAATGGTTTTTAGCCTGGATATTTTTAACGGTATTGGCAAGCCTGCTATATTTATTTAATATCGAGAACAGACAATTGGAAGATGCCATGGCAACGATAACGGGTGTTTTCTATGTTGTGTATTTTTCCTTTCATGTGGTCTTGGTGGAGAACAGTGGTGATCCATCAATCTTAGTATGGCTCATTGTCCTTTCCGCTTTTGGTTCGGATGTTTGTGCCTACTTTACAGGGATGGCCATTGGCCGCCACAAGCTTTGCCCAAAAATCAGTCCCAAAAAAACCATTGAAGGCGCCATTGGCGGTGTCGTCGGAAGCGTCTTTGTTTGTGGTGTTTTTGGGTTTTATTTTGCAGACCAATACTTCTTACATTGTCTGATCATCGGCGCTATTGGTGCGGTGATTTCCCAATGCGGAGATTTGACAGCATCAATTTTTAAACGCAAAATGGGTATTAAAGATTATGGGAATCTGATTCCGGGGCACGGAGGCATTTTAGATCGATTCGATAGTGTTTTATTCACCGCCCCCACAATTTATTACTACATTCAGATGTTCATCCTTTAAGGAACATCATCTCAGATTGGTATCTCAGACTGCAATCTTAGATTGTTAAAGAATCAATCGTTTAAGGAAGACAAAATCAAATGAAAAAAATTGCCATTCTTGGGAGCACCGGTTCTATTGGAACCCAGACACTCTCTGTCATCGCTGAAAACCGGGACAACTTTATTGTCACGGCACTTTGCTGTGGCAGCCGTGTGGATGAGATTAGCAATCAAATACAAAACTTCAGACCAAAATTGGCAGTGACTGCATTGCAAAGCGATGCGATACAACTAAAAAAACAATTTCCTTGGCTGGAAACAGGCTGGGGAGAAGAAGGCTTAATTCAAGCGGCGACTTCTGATTGCGACATGGTGGTCAATGGACTCATGGGAATCAAAGGTCTTATGCCAACCTATGAAGCGGTACTGGCCGGAAAAGATATTGCGTTTGCCAATAAAGAAACATTGGTGGCCGGTGGAGAACCGGTGATGCAGGCCGTCAAAGAAAAAGGTGTACGGTTTCTTCCGGTGGACAGCGAACATAGCGCTATTTTTCAGTGCCTCCAAGGGAATGATCCAACTGCAATCAAACGGATTATCTTGACAGCCTCCGGTGGTCCTTTCCGGGGATATACCCGGGAACAAATGGGATCGGTCACCAGGGAACAAGCCTTGAATCACCCTAAGTGGACCATGGGACCAAAAATAACCATCGATTCGGCTACTATGATGAATAAAGGGCTGGAAGTCATTGAAGCCAAGTGGCTGTTTCATATTCCGGTGGGTCAGATAGATATTTTGATTCACCCACAAAGTATTGTTCATTCTTTGGTGGAGTTCACCGACACATCGGTTTTGGCACAATTAGGGTTGCCAGATATGAAATTGCCAATATCCTATGCCCTTCATTATCCTGATAGGGTTGCTAACACCCTAACCCCCTTGGACTTGGCAGGCATGTCATTAACCTTTGAAAAACCGGATCTAAACGCTTTTCCGGCCATTCGACTGGCATATGAGGCCGCCGCCGCGGGAGGAACTTATCCGGCAGTAATGAATGGAGCCAACGAAGTGCTGGTTGATTTATTCTTGCAGGGAAAACTTGAATTCCAAAGAATTGCGGAAATCATTGAAGAGATTTTAGATCATTATGACGATCAGTATCCCATGACGGTAGAGGGGATTTTGGCGTCAGACGATGAAATACGAAACCAAATTAGTAGACAATACGGGGAGACAGTGAAATGACCATAGTAACCATATTATATGCCATACTCATGTTCAGTATATTAATCTTTGTCCATGAACTCGGCCACTTTTTATCAGCCAAGTCCTTTGGTATCAAGGTGAATAAGTTTGCTTTGGGCATGGGGCCGGTATTGCTGAAAAGACAGAAAGGCGATACGGAGTATTCTCTTCGATTGTTTCCCATTGGCGGGTTTTGTGCCATGGAAGGAGAGGATGAAGAGTCAGAGGATGACCGTGCGTTCAACAACAAAAAAGCCTGGCAAAAAACCATTGTTGTTTGTGCCGGATCTTTTATGAACTTAGTACTTGCCATCATCCTGATGATTATTGTGATGTTCTATATCGGTAGCGCAACCACCACATTAGATGAGGTTATTGTCGATAGTCCAGCCATGGTAGCCGGACTTCAAAGTGGTGACGAAATCGTTGCACTTGATGGGGATCCCGTCAAGAATTGGAGCGATGTCACTGATTACATATCGTCAAGCAAAGAAAAATCAGTCACTGTTACGGTGAACCGGAATGGCCAGGAACTGAATCTGACTTCAACTTTCACTGAATCAACTGATGGAAGACAAACCATTGGGATTGTGCCAAAATTAGAACGTAACCCTGCCACAGCCGTGGGAGAAGGATTCGTTGCAACATATAATATGGGCAAGATGATGCTGGACATCCTCCGGCAGCTTTTTACCGGCGATGTCTCCATCAATGAGCTGTCCGGACCTGTTGGCATTGTATATATGACCGGAGAAACTGTGAAGGCGGGATTTATTAACTTCGTTTATTTCATGGCACTATTAAGCCTGAATTTGGCGATTATTAATATGCTACCTCTTCCGGCATTAGATGGAGGGCGATTGCTGTTTATCATTGCAAGAAAAGTTACAGGTAAAGCCATCACCGACGATATGGAAGGGAAGATTCATTTCATAGGAATCATGCTCTTATTTGGCCTTATGATTTATGTCACTTGGAATGATATCACACGGTTTATTGTACCGTTTTTTCAATAATCTTTCGTAAAGAGAATCGGATTGTATTCTCTTCACCATTGGAAAGGGAATGCCATGACAAAACCAGTTTTTTGTGGAAAAATTCAGATTGGCGGCGGCGCACCTGTGTCTATTCAGTCCATGATCACCAGCAAAACAACAGACATCCAAAGCGCAGTTTCGGAAATCAATGCACTTATTTTGGCTGGATGCGATATTGTACGGCTTGCGGTACCTGACATGGATGCTGCCAAAGCTTTTGGAGAAATCCGAAAGCAAGTGGCTATTCCGCTGGTCGCAGATATACACTTTGACCATACTCTGGCCATTGAATCTATTCATAGGGGCGCCGACAAAATTCGAATCAATCCGGGCAACATCGGAAATCCGGACCAAGTTAATACGGTGGTAACCGCTGCCAAAGAATACAACATTCCAATCAGGGTTGGCGTCAATGCCGGGTCACTGGAAAAGGATATTTTAAAAAGCAAGGGAATCTGTGCAGAAGCCCTGGTGGAAAGCGCCATGAGAAACGTCAATCTTCTAGAATCCATGGATTTTCGTGAAATTGTGATATCAATGAAGGCATCCAATGTGAAGATGACCTATGATGCGTATCGTCTCATTTCAAATATGACCGAGTATCCTCTGCACATTGGAATAACAGAAGCCGGTCCGGCCAACATCGCCATCCTAAAATCGGCAGTTGGACTGGGAGGCCTTTTGCTAGCCGGCATCGGTGATACCATGCGGGTTTCTATTACCGGAGACTCTTTGCGGGAGCCGGAAGTCGCGCTGGATATCCTTGCAGCAGTTGGGTTGCGCAACAAAGCTATCGAATTCATTTCCTGTCCTACATGCGGGCGCACCAAGGTCGATTTGACCTATATGGCGGAAACCATTGAAAACAGGCTTAGACTTGAAGTAGCGCCGCTTAGGAGGCTACGTGGGTTGCCACCAATTACGGTAGCGGTGATGGGTTGCGAGGTCAACGGTCCCGGCGAAGCAGCCGGAGCGGATGTAGGGGTTGCGTGTGGCGCCGGCAGAGGTGCGCTGTTTGTCAAAGGCAAGATTATCAAAACCGTTAAAGACGATGAAATAATTGACGAGATATTACGACTGGTTGAGGATTATGAAGCATATTCTGGATAGCATAAAAAAAGAAAATGAAACCTATGAAATTAAGAAAGCCGTTGTGTCCGGGGATAAGGGTGTCTTGTCCCTAGATATCAGGCTTAATTTTATTGTGCCCATGGATCAGGTCAAGCAAATTAAAAAGTCAATGCTGGAAGAAATCCCAGGTTTAAGCGGTGTTGAGATTTCATTTATTTATGATGAAATCCACATGGAGCAAGGTGAAATCATCGGGCTATTCATTGAACATATGATTGAACTGGTAAACGGAAAGTATTCGGCAATCACCAAAACTATTTTCCCCAAAGAGTTCTGGTTGGAAGATGGCACACTTTACATTTACGCCCTTGGAGATACTGCGGTAGAAAAACTAAATCAGGAAGTGGCTTCGAAGTTCAGCCAATTATTGCACCACCATTTTTCCATTGATGTGAAAGTTGAATTTATCAATCACAAAGTAAAATACGATAAAAACGTTTCGGATTTGGAAAGGCATGACAAAATGCCGGCTCCTTTGCAGACCAGGGTGAATAAACCCACTGCCTCAAAAGAAAAAAATGAAAGAAAACTACCGGCAAATCGGCTGATGGGAAAAGCGATTGAAGGAGAGCCCATTCCAATTTCATCACTCTCAGCCAATAGCGGTCTGGTTGTCATTCGAGGAAGTGTTTTTGAAATAGGTGCACGAACCATCAAAAGCAACAAAAAACTGGTTACATTGCTGTTGTCGGATACCACATCATCTCTATGCGCGAAGATGTTTATCAGCGATGAGAAGTGGGATCATATCGAGAAAAATCTGGAAGAAAATGATGTAATCAAAATTCGAGGCGAAGTGCAGTGGGATAACTTCAGTAATGATATCATTATGATGGCCAAAGACATTGAAAAAGGCAAACGCCAATTGCGGGAAGATTTGGCTGATACAAAAAGAGTGGAACTTCACGCCCACACCAAAATGAGTGCCATGGATGGATTGAATGATCCAACGGCCATGGTGCGAATGGCTGCGGACTGGGGACACAAGGCTGTGGCCATCACCGATCACGGCGTGGTACAGGCATTTCCCGAGGCGTTTCATGCTGCCAAAAAATCAGGAATCAAAATCCTATATGGCATGGAGGGGTATTTGTTCGATGACAAAGACAGCCTGTTGCCCAATGGGGAAATCAATATTAAAGGTAAGGATACCAGCCATATTATTTTGCTGGCCAAAAATCAAGAAGGGCTAAAGAATCTCTATAAATTGGTATCCCTTTCCCACCTGAAATACTTTTATAAAAAACCCAGGATTCCACGTTCGGTTCTCAATGAATACAGGGAAGGACTGATCATTGGTTCCGCCTGTGTGGAGGGAGAAGTCTTCAAAGGTGTCATTCATAATTATTCTGAAGAAACCCTTGCGCAGATGGTTGCTTTCTATGATTATCTAGAAATCCAGCCACTTTGCAACAATAATTTCCTAATTGAAAAGGGAATTGTATCCGGTAGCGCCGGACTTCAAGTTTATAACGAAAAAATAGTGGCATTGGGTAAGGCTTGCGGCAAACCTGTGGTGGCAACTTGTGATGCCCATTATGCTTCTCCTGAGGAATCCCTTTACCGACAGATTCTCATGGCTGGTCAGGGATACAAGGACATTGAAGGTGACAAAGGTTTGTTTTTTAGAACCACTGATGAAATGTTGGCGGAATTTCAGTACCTAGGAGAAGAACTTGCCAGAGAAGTGGTGATTGATGCGCCTAACCGGATTGCGGAGATGGTGGAGTCCATCCGGCCGGTTCCAACCGGCAAATTTCCACCTCAAATAGAGAATTCCGACATCATCTTGCGGAACCGTTGTCAGGAATCGGCCATTGCCATATATGGCGATCCTTTGCCCGACAGCATCAAAGCCAGACTGGACAGAGAATTGAACTCCATAATCAGCAACGGATATGCAGTAATGTATGTTGCCGCGGAAATGCTGGTTCGAAAATCAATGGAGGACGGATACTTGGTTGGATCCAGAGGATCTGTGGGATCCTCATTTGCAGCAACCATGGCTGGGATTACAGAAGTGAATCCACTTGCACCTCACTATATTTGTCCTTCCTGCAAATACTTGGAGTGGGGTGATGAGAACTTATACGATTGTGGTGTGGATATGCCATCCAAAGAATGTCCGCAATGTGGCACCATGTTAGATCAAAATGGGTTTTCCATTCGGTTTGAAACATTCCTGGGATTCGAAGGGGATAAGGAACCGGATATTGACTTGAACTTTGCCGGTGAATATCAGGCTCGAGCCCATAAGTATGTTGAAGAAATCTTTGGCAAAGAAAATGTATTCCGCGCCGGGACCATTGGCACCATTGCCAGTAAAACCGCCTATGGATTTGTCAAAAAATATTTTGAAGAGCGAGGCCTGCCCGTCAATAAATACGAAGTAGAGCGGCTGACAAAATGCTGTTCCGGGGTAAGGCGCACCACTGGTCAACATCCCGGAGGCATCATTATTGTGCCACAAGGTCATGACATCCACGAGTTTTGCCCGGTTCAGCACCCGGCAAACGACGGTTCCACTGAAACAATTACAACGCATTTTGACTATCATTCCATCGATGAGAATCTTCTTAAGTTGGACATTTTAGGGCATGATAACCCATCCATGATTCGCCAGCTGCAGGATATGACTGGAGCAGACCCACTTAAGGTACCCCTAAAAGATGACCGAGTGAATGGGATATTCATTGGAATCGAGGGACTTGGAATCAAAGAACCGGATTATCGCTTTTCACACGGCAGCTTTGGCATCCCTGAATTCGGCACCCGTTTTGTCAGACAGATGTTGGACGATACAAAGCCGGACAAATTTGCTGACCTCGTTCGAATTTCCGGATTTTCACATGGTACAAATGTCTGGATCAACAATGCCCAGGAATTCATCCGGAGTGGGGAAGCCACAATGAAGGATGCAATATCAACCCGGGATGACATTATGAACTATTTAATCCTCAAGGGTTTGCCCAACAAAGAATCCTTTACCATCATGGAAAAGGTCCGAAAAGGCAAAGGCGTCTCAGAGGAAGAGGAAGCATTAATGAGACAATATCGTGTTCCATCCTGGTACATCGAATCCTGCAAGCGTATTGAATATATGTTTCCTAGAGCCCATGCGGTGGCTTATGTGATGATGTCTTATCGTATTGCTTATTACAAAGTATATTATCCGGTGGAATTCTATTCTGTTTACTTTACAACCAAAGTAACCGATTTTAATTGGGAAGTCATACAAAAGGGATCAAGACATATTTTGGATCGTATTGATTTCCTTGAGCTAAAAGGGCGCAATGCCACAAAAAAAGAGGAAGATGAAATCATTGTGTTGGAAGTTGCTTATGAAATGTATTCCAGAGGGTTTCAGTTTGAAAGCCCCAAATTGGGAGAATCCAAAGCAGTACAGTTTTCCCTGAAAGATGGGAAGATTCAAGTTCCTCTTTGTGCCTTGGATGGCGTCGGTGAAAATGCCGGTCGGGCCATTGAAGAAGCCTATTTTAAGTCGCCATTTGCTACAGTTGATGATCTTAGAGAACGTACCCGGGTCAACAAAACTGCCATTGAAGCCCTACGGAATTGTGGCGCATTGAATGGTATTCAAGAATCAGATCAGATGAGTCTTTTGTAGGGCACAATCCAAAAGTCTCAATGATATCCTTTCTATCAAATCTAATATCGCATTTAAGTTGTCGGAAATAAAGAAATGAACCGGCAACTTTTTTTGTAATTGAGATGAAAATCGATTATACTTGAACTGTAAGTACAGATTGCATATTTAGAGTATTAAGTCTTATGCACACTGCACTTATAATACAAGCAGGACAGAAAGAGGTGTTTTGCGAATGGTAATCGATTACAAAGATATGGGCAGCCGAATCAAGAAAGCCAGAATCCGCGCAGGGTTAAGCCAGGAAAAACTGGCAGAGTCTGCGGATGTCGGTATCACCCATGTTAGTCATATAGAAAATGGGAAAACCATTCCCAGCGTGATGGTGCTGATCAAAATCATGAACCGCCTGGCACTCACTCCGGATGAACTTTTTTGTGGATATACAGAGCATTCGCAACCTGCCTTGCTCCGTGAGACCGCAGAGATTCTTCAGGATTGCACCACAGAAGAGCTCCGGGATATCAACAAGCATATCTCATTTGTCAAAGATATGTCTCGGGAGCGAAAGAAATAACCGCTGATAATTGATGAAACCTTGACGCAGATACCTGTTTGCACTTGCAATTTTGACTAAACTATGGTATCTTGAAAAGGTAAAAATAACTAGATGGTATGGACGAAGAGTGGGCTGCGCCCACTCTTCGATTTGTGAGAGGGAAAAATAAAAGTGGCAAAGCAAAAAATCACAGACATCATCACCGGTGAATTGTCCGGCTTCCTAGAACAGGAAGGTTATGAGCTGTACCATTTGGAAATGGTGAAAGTTGTCAAAGACTGGTTTCTGCGGGTCTATATCGAAAAGCAGCAGGACTCTGATACAAAGAGTTATATCAGCACTGACGATTGCGAAAAAGTTAGTCGGTATCTAAGCGAAAGATTGGATGCACTAGATCCCATTGAGCAAAACTATTATTTGGAGGTCTCATCGCCGGGTATGGACCGGCAGCTTTATACCGAAGTCCATTATAGAAGATACATCGGCACATTGGTTGAGGTGAAGCTATATAAACCGTATCAAGGCACCAAGAACTTGGAAGCCGTACTCAAAGAGGTGTCTGAAGGGCAACTAACCCTGGAAGACAAAGATGGTAGCATAATTGTTTTGCCCAGGGAGCAGGTTGCACAAACCCGCCTGGCAATTAACTTTTAATCGGGAGGAAGGAAAATGAACAAGGAATTTATTGCAGCAATTGAAGATCTGGAAGACGAAAAAGGGATTCCAAAGGAAGTGGTATTTGATGCCATCGAGTCCGCTTTGAGTTCTGCATACAAAAAGAATTACGGCGCAAACCAAAATGTCAGGGTAGATATTGACAAAGATACCGGTGATATTGACGTATATACAATCATGGACGTTGTGGAGGAAGTTGAAGACGAGTTCACACAGATGTCCCTTGAAGAAGCCAGAGATATCGACCCGAATTTTGAAGTTGGCGATGAAATGCTTTTCAAAGTAACTCCGGGAGACTTCGGAAGAATCGCTGCGCAGACAGCCAAGCAGGTTGTGGTGCAACGGATTCGTGAAGCCGAAAGAGGCATGATTTTTGATGATTATGTGGAAATGATTGGCGAAGTTGTGACTGGTGTGATTCACCGCAAGAGCAATGACACTATTTTTGTCACCATCGGAAGAACAGAAGGCATCCTGTCCCAAAAGGAGCAGGTACCCAACGAACGTTTTGAAGTGAATGACAGAATCAAGGTCTATATCATGGACGTTAAGAAATCTACCAAAGGTCCGCAGATATTCTTGTCCCGATCCCATCCGGGGTTGGTCAAGCGGCTGTTTGAATTGGAAGTACCCGAAATCGAAGATGGCATTGTAGAAATCAAAAGCATTGCCAGAGAAGCGGGCTCCAGAACAAAGATTGCAGTCTGGACAGAAGACGAAAATGTTGATCCCGTTGGTGCATGTGTTGGTGCCAGAGGATCTCGAGTTCAAAATGTGGTGGATGCGCTATCCAACGAAAAAATTGATATTATCAACTGGAGCGACGATCCCGTTACGCTAATCAGCAACGTGTTGAGTCCGGCAAAGGTTGAAGACGTATTCATTGAAGAAAATGAAAGAATGGCTACTGTTGTGGTCCCCGACTATCAACTGTCACTAGCCATTGGTAAGTCCGGCCAAAACGTTAGACTGGCTGCAAAACTGTGTGGATGGAAGATAGACATCAAAAGCCATACCCAGTACTACGGCGATGCTGAAGATGAAGAGGAAGAAGAGCTAGACGAACCAACATCGGAAACAGAAGTGACAGAAGAAGTTGAAGTCATGGAAGAAGCCGCCGTTGTTGAAGAAATTGAAGCAGAAGAAGTCATGGAAGAAGCAGCTGTGGCCGAAGAAGTTGTTGGTGAACAACCGATTGAGGAAACAAAAGTGAAAACTAAAGCTAAAGCCAAAACCAAAACCAAATCTAAATCCGAAGCTGAGGCGGAAATAATACTTGATGAAAAATAAAGAAGTCCCAATGAGAAGATGTGTGGGATGCATGGAATCCAAACCAAAAGCCGAATTACTCCGAATTGCCGCCTATGAGGGAGAAATCTCCATAGACGAGACAGGCCGGGCCAACGGCAGAGGCGTGTATGTGTGTCCCAAAGAAGAATGTGTCAAAAAGGCGCAAAAGCGAAACTCGTTCAAGCGAGGATTTCGCATGGAAATCTCTGGAGAACAGATGGATCGACTATATGAGGCGCTGAAACAACATGAAAAAACAAACTGAAAGCTATCTGGGCTTTGCAAAGAAGTCCGGCAACCTATTGGCGGGATATAACACTTGCGTTTCCGCCATGAATAAGGGGAAAATCAAATTATTGATTATATGTGAAGACTTAGCGGAGAACAGCATGGAAAAAATCACCGGCCTCGCAAGGGCCAATCAAACCAAATACATAATTTATGGACATAGCGATGTGTTGGGGCCAGTGACCGGGAGTTCAGGAAGAGCAATCTTTGGGATTACCGATGCGGGATTTGCCAAAACCATTGCCGCAGCCATAAATCAGGAATTATTAGAATCATCTACAGAGAAGGAGGTGCAATAGCGCATGAAAGTACACGAACTAGCAAAAAAACTGGAAATGACCAGCAAAGAATTATTAGAAAAAGCCACATCCATGGGCATTGAGGTGACTTCAGCGAACAGTGCCTTCTCAGACATTGATGCAAAAACCGTGGAGAACACCATCATTGCCAACAGGAATAAAGAGACTGAAACAAAGATTGTAAGAGTTGCCCCAAAGAGAGTTGATTTGGAGCAGGATGAACCGGTGGTTACAGTTAAAGCAGCCCACCTCAACAAAGGGGTTGGCGGAGCACAAAAGACGAAAACTCAGACAAAATCCGAAGAACCGGTTGTTACAAGGCGGCCACCAATGGGCATGCCAGTGGTACCAAAAGAAGTTGAAAGACGTGCGCATCCGGCAGGACAACCAGTGCCTAAAAAAGCAGAAGCGGAACAGGCACAACCCGTTGTTGAACCTGTTGTTGTTGTTGAACCTGTTGTTGTTGAAGAAAAACCTATAGCAAGCACAAAAAAGACAACGACGGTTAAATCAGAAGGGACATCAAAAGCGGCAACGAAAGAAGCAGCTGATGTTCCTGTAACAGAAAAACCGGTTCCTGTTGAGGCAAAACCGGAAATCCCAGAAAAACCAGTTCCTGAGGCCAAAAAACCTTGGGTTGATCCATATACCGCCACAAGAAAGGTGGTTATTGTCAAAAAGAATGAAGCAGGCAAAACAGAAGTTGTCTCATCAGATGGTCCACATGCAAAAGAAAAGAAAGAGATTAAACCTGAACCGAGAACGACTGAAAGACCTAGAAATACAGACGATAGATCCAGAACGGGTGCAGACAGGCCAAGACCTACGAATGACAAACCCAGAACTGGGGAAGTGTGGACAAGACCTGCTGCTGACAAACCCAGAACAGGGGAAGTGTGGACAAGACCGGAAGGTCAGGCAAGACCTGATACTCGTCCTGCGCCCAGGAGCAATGACGGTCGACCGGATCAGCGCCCCGGAGAAAGAAGACCGGACCACAGACCTCCCGGAACCAGACCTGATTACAATAAACCCGGTGCACCCGGCGAGGCACCAGCCCGAAAACCTCGAATAGATGGTGCTCCTGAAGCGGGCAAGCCTGGAAGTGCCCCCACAAAGGGAAAAACCAAAGATAAAGAACATGATAAGTTCAACAAACTGGACAAGGGCAAGAAGCCTCCTGTTAAGGCTACCGTCTTTGAAAACAAATCTCTTGAAAAGAAAACAAAAAAGAAATATGCAAAACCAAAATTTGTGCCGGAAGTGCAAGTTGAAACGGAAGCGTTGCCTGTAGGTACAAAAATCATCAACGTGCCAATCACCTTAAAAGGATTTGCGGAACAAATTGGTATTTCAGAGACAAGAATCATTATGGCCTTGATGAAGTTGGGCGTCGTAACCAATGTCAATGCTACTTTGGATCAGACGACTGTGGAAACCCTTGCGGAAAGCATGGGCATCAATGTAATCATTGGTAACGTAGAAGTAGAAGAGGTCAAAGCTGAAGAAGGAATTGATATCAAACCTGACACAGAAGCTGATTTAGTACCTAGACCTCCAATCATTACGGTTATGGGACACGTTGACCACGGTAAGACATCCCTTTTGGATGCGATCCGAAAAACCAACGTTACTTCATCTGAATCCGGAGGGATTACCCAACATATCGGTGCTTCTGAAGTGGTCATAAACGGGAAGAAAATTGTATTCCTCGATACCCCGGGGCATGAAGCCTTCACAGCAATGAGAGCCCGTGGTGCTGACGTAACAGACATTGCAGTACTCGTTGTGGCTGCTGATGATAGCGTAAAGCCGCAAACCATAGAATCCATCAGCCATGCAAAGGCAGCCGGGGTTCCAATTATTGTTGCAATCAACAAAATGGACAAACCAGGCGCAAATGTGGATAAAGTCAAACAAGATTTAAGTGAACATGGCATTCTTGTGGAAGAATGGGGTGGAGATGTGATTTCCGTACCCGTTTCAGCCAAAACAGGAGACGGTATTGTCAACTTACTGGAAATGATTTTGCTTCAGGCCGAAATTCTTGAACTCAGAGCCAATCCCAACCGTTTGGCCATGGGTACAGTGATTGAAGCCAGATTAGACAAATCTCAAGGACCCATAGCCACTTTGTTAGTCACCAACGGCACCCTGAAAGCGGGAAATAGTGTAGTCGCTGGCACCTGCTCCGGCAGAATCCGTTTGATGACCAATCATTTGGGTGAAACCATCCGAAAAGCAGAACCGGCTACAGCCGTTGAAGTCATCGGATTTACAGACGTCCCTGCAGCAGGAGATACCTTCAATGCTGTTTCCGAAAACAAAATGGCCAAGGAGATTGCTGAAAAGCGTAAAGCGAAGCAACGGGAAGAAGTCATGGCCAGAACTTCCAGCACAACCCTGGAAGAGTTGTTTGCGCAGATTCAAGAAGGCAATGTGAAAGACCTGAACCTGATCATCAAAGGAGATGTACAGGGGTCGGTTGGCGCTGTCACTTCATCGTTGGAAAAACTAACCAATGAGAATGTCAGGGTTAAGATTGTACATACCGGAGTTGGTGGCATCACCGAATCTGATGTTATGTTGGCCGGTACTTCCGGCGCCATCATCATTGGATTCAATGTGCGACCTTCTGCTACCGTGACGCAGACTGCAGATCGGGAAGGAATCCAAATCAGAACCTATCGTGTCATTTACGACATTATTAACGATATTGAAAGTGCTATGAAGGGAATGCTGGATCCGGAATTCAAAGAAGTGGTTCTGGGCGAAGTGGAAATTCGAGAAACCTTCAAAGTGCCAAACCTTGGTGTCATTGGTGGCGCCTATGTTCGAAACGGCAAGGTGGTTCGAAACGCGGAAATCCGTCTCATCCGTGACGGCATCGTCATACATGAAGGAAAAATTTCCTCACTGAAGCGATTCAAAGATGACGCAAAAGAAGTTCTTACAGGCTTTGAGTGCGGTATCGGCATCGAAAAATACAACGACATCAAAGTCGATGATATCATCGAATGCTTCATGATGCAGGAAGTTGAAAGGAAATAAAATGGGAAAAGGATACAGACAGGGAAGGCTTGCTGAAGAAATCCGAAAGATTGTCAGCGAGTTAATCCTTAGAGAACTCAAAGATCCCAGATTGCCGGCAATGGTGACTGTCACCGCAGTGGAGGTCACTGCAGACAGCAGCTATGCAACAATTTTTCTCACCGTCTTTGGCAGCAACCAGGACAAAGAGGAGCAGGCACATATCAAGGAAGAAGCATTGATTGCCCTGCAAAGTGCCAAGGGTTATATCAGAAGAGAAATCGGACGTTTAATTAAGTTGCGACATGTTCCTGATTTGATTTTTAAGTTCGATACATCCGCCGAGTATGGCAGACATATTGAGGAACTCCTAAGCGAAGTGGTGAAGAAAGATGAAACCGAATAATACAATCAGAGAAATCGGCGATGAATTGCAAAAGGCCGGCACAATCTGGATTATCCCCCACGAACAGATGGATGGGGACGCATTCGGATCCGCCATAGCTCTTTGCAAGTCTTTGCGTAAAGAAAATAAAAAAGCATGGATTCTGCTGGAAGACAAAATCCCGGATTATCTGGAATTTATGGACAAAGGCTACTGCACCTATGATCAAGATCTGCTTCCAGAACCGGATGTCAGTTTGTGCATCGACTGCGGTGATCGTACACGCTTCAAGAAACGTGTGAATGCGTTTGAAAAAGGCAAGACAACCATCTGCCTTGATCACCACACCACATCCAGACGTGTTTTTGATTTAAACTATGTAGATGGCAAAGCCGCTGCAACCGGTGAAATCGTTTTTGATTTGTTATCAGAAATGAATTGGCCTTTAGACAAAGAAATAGCAGAAGCTATTTTTGTGGCAATTACCACTGATACCGGAAACTTTCAATACTCAAACACTTCACAACGAAGCCATGAAATTGTCATCGCATTGTATGACAAAGGCATGAATTTCAGTAAAATCAGTGCGGAAATCTACCAGAACGAGAGCATGAACAAGTTCAAAATGGAAAGCAAAGTCATTGACTCTGCTGAACTCTTTGCTGATGGGCTTGGTGTTGTTGCCATCGTAACACAAAAGATGTTGAAGGAATGTAACAGTTCCATGGAAGAAGCGGAAGGAATTGTTTCGAAGCTTCGAAGCATCCGAGGTGTTGAAATTTCTGTCTTAATCAAAGAATACCCGGATGGCTGCATGAAAGTGGGTCTTCGGGCAAAACATAAAGGTGATGTGGCTGTCATCGCATCCAAATTTGGCGGCGGCGGACATGTCAAAGCAGCCGGCTGTACCATTTGCGATAATATTCAAAACGTGAAGCGGATGATTGTGCAGGAAGTCACGGAACAACTGAGGACTTGAAATGAACGGCATTATTAATTTTCATAAACCACAACAAGTCACATCTCACGACTGTGTGGCCTTGATTCGAAGGTTGACAGGCATCAAGCGGGTAGGACATACCGGCACTCTGGACCCAATGGCCACAGGGGTTTTACCTATTTGTATCGGAAGTGCAACCCGAATTACTGAGTATCTTGATCAAGATGAAAAAACATATCGCTGCACCATGCAGCTTGGCATTGAAACCGACACCCAGGACATATGGGGCCAAATCCTTCGGGAGCGGCCGGTGGAAAACCTTTCCCCTGACCGTATTGCTGAAGCGGTTTTTTCATTTCAGGGTGATGTGGTTCAGATACCACCAAAGTACTCAGCGCTGAAAGTAAACGGGAAACGACTCTATGAATATGCGCGAGCCGGCCAGGAAGTAGAAATCAAATCAAGACATATTTTCATCAGCAAAATGTGTTTAGATGAAATACAGGGAAGTCAAGTTACGTTTACTGTCACGTGTTCAAAAGGAACATACGTCAGGACACTTTGCCAGGACATTGGAGAAAAGCTTGGTTGCGGTGGCACCATGACCGGATTGGTCAGACTGGCTACGGGAATGTTCCGGTTGGAGGAAGCTTATACTTCGGAACAATTAAAAACCATGACCAAAGAAGAAATTGAAGAGATTTTGGTCCCCGTAGATGCCCCATTGAACCAGTTTGCGCCAATAATTTTAGACCAGCAGACAGCCAGAGATTTCACCAATGGAAAGATGATTTCTATACCGGAACCGATGATAGTTAATATTGAATCCATTTCTGATTTTCTGACTTCCGATCCAAAATACGATGATTCCGCCCGCTTGGTCAGGGTATATTATTGCCATGAGTTTGTTGGCATTGGTCGACTTTCCGGGCATTCCCTTACAGCAGACAAAGTTTTTAACACGAGGTTGCAACATGAAGGTATATGATTCACTGGACAATTTGAATATTATGGAAGATACGGTAGTGGCACTTGGCAATTTTGATGGCATTCACCGGGGACACCGGGAACTGATTCAGCGTTCCGTCAAATGTGCGGAGGCCGCAGGCATGAAAAGCGCTGTGTTTACTTTTTCCAATCATCCCAGAAATTTGTTGGGAAAAGGTATAGAGGTAAAAAACATTCTATACCCAGAAGACAAAATCCATATTCTCCAAAGCCTAGGGGTAGATTATTTGTTTACAATTCCTTTTACAAAGGAAATACAGGGACTTTCACCGGAGGATTTCATCGATCAACTCTTGATTGGCCACTTCCATATGAAAGAGGCATACTGTGGTTATAATTTCCGCTTTGGCAAGAAGGCCCATGGGGATGTTGAAGTCCTCATTCGGGAAGGATTAAAAAAAGGTTTTGGGATCCATGTGATGGAACCTTATCTAATCGACGATGAACCGGTAAATTCCACCATGATTCGCAAACTCATCGAATCCGGCAAGGTGGATCAATGTGAAAAATACCTTGGCCGTTACTACAGCATTCTTGGCGAAGTGGTTGTTGGCAACAAGCTTGGCAAACAACTGGGTTTTCCCACTTCCAATTTAATCATGGACGACTCCATGGTTGCGCCGCCAAACGGTGTTTACATTACATATTGTGTTTACGATGGAAAACGTTATCCCAGCATTACCAATGTTGGTGAAAAACCCACCATTGGCAACTACGAAAAAAACGTTGAAACTCACATATTCAATTTTGATTATGAACTATACGGCAAAAAAATCCGGGTTGAATTTTTGAAACGTACCCGGGAAGAAGTCAAGTTTGGAAGCATCAGTCAGCTTTCCCGTCAGATTACCGAAGATTGCATCAATGCAAAAGCATTTCATTTTTCAACCGGGATGTCTGAGCCACGAAAGATAGAAGACTTCGTATAACCCAAAATACCTTGCATAGTCAAAAACACCTTGCATTAGAATGCACCTTGTGTTATCATAAATCGTTATGAATTACCCTTTCCTTAGTTTACCGACACTCCGACGGAGACTCAGGGTAGGGCGTATAAAAAAAAGGAGAAAACGCATGATTGATCAAACAAAAAAAGCTGAAATCGTCAAAGAGTATCAGCTAAAAGAAGGGGACACAGGATCCTCGGAAGTACAGGTAGCGATTCTGACATTTCGAATCAACGACTTGAATGAACATCTGAAGATTCACAAGAAGGACCACCATTCCAGAAGAGGTCTTCTGAAAATGGTTGGACAAAGAAGAAACCTTCTTAATTACCTGAAAGAGACGGACATCGAACGATATCGTACCGTCATCGCTCGTCTGGGATTAAGAAAGTAATTTCACGAAATACTAGCGGAGCCCTCGAGCTCCGCTTTTATAAATTTAACCGATATGGTAAACGAAAAGAATTAACAGGAGGTAGTTGTTAATTATGAGGTATGAAGAGTACAAAACATTTAGAACCGCAGTCGGGGGCAAATTGCTCCAGCTGGAAATCGGCAAAGTCTGCGAACAAGCCAACGGGCAAGTCATGGTCAAGTATGGGGACACTGTAGTAAATGTTACAGCAGTCATGAATAAATCACCCAGACCGGACATTGATTTTTTCCCGCTGAGCTGTGATTATGAAGAAAAAATGTATGCAGCCGGTAAAATCCCGGGCGGCTTTATTAAAAGAGAGTCAAGACCAAGCGAAAAGGCAATTCTGAATTGCCGTTTGATGGACAGGCCTTTGCGGCCACTTTTCCCAAAAGGGTTTTACAATGATGTGCAGGTTGTCGCGACTGTTATGAGCATGGATCAAGATGCACCATCTGAAATTGCAGCAATGATCGGATCTTCCGTTGCATTGGCAATTTCTGATATTCCATGGGATGGCCCCACCGGTTCCGTACTGGTTGGTCGTGTCAACGGTGAATTCATTGCCAATCCCGGCTCTGCTGAGCGGGAAGCCAGTGACATTCAAATGGTAGTATCGGGAACAAAAGACGCCATCATGATGGTGGAAGCCGGAGCCAACGAAGTTTCCGAAGAGGATGTTTTAGAAGGCATTTTGTTCGCCCACGAAGAAATCAAAAAAATCGTCGCATTTATCGAAGGCATTGTTGCAGAAGTCGGCAAACCTAAAAGAGATGTAGCGGTTTACAAGGCACCGGAAGCACTGGATGCCGAAGTCCGCGAATATGCTGTTACAAAGATGCGTGCTGCCGTACAAACCGTCGAAAAGCAAGAGCGTCTGGACAACATGGATGCCGTTGAAATCGAAACCAAAGAGTATTTCGCTGAGAAGTATCCTGAAAGCGGAAAAGATATCGGCAACATTTTGTACGCCATTACAAAAGAACAAGTCAGAGGCATGATCCTGGATGATGGAATCAGACCGGACAACCGGAAGCATGACGAAATCAGACAGATCTGGGTTGAAACCGGCATCTTGCCAAGATGCCACGGCACCGGCCTGTTCAAAAGAGGACAGACACAAGCATTGTCGATTGTTACATTAGGTCCGGTTGGCGATGGTCAGCGTCTGGACGGTATTTCAGAAGAAACCGACAAAAGATACATGCATCAATACAACTTCCCCGCATATTCAGTGGGTGAAGCCAGACCCATGCGTGGCCCCGGCCGAAGAGAAATCGGACATGGCGCTCTTGCAGAGCGTGCATTGATTCCTGTACTTCCCGGCGTGGAAGAGTTCCCGTATGCTATCCGTGTGGTATCCGAAATCCTATCCTCCAACGGTTCCACTTCCCAGGCTTCAGTCTGCGGAAGCACCTTGGCGCTGATGGATGCCGGCGTACCCATCAAAAAGCCGGTTGCAGGAATTGCAATGGGTCTGATTGAACGGGTTGAACCCGATGGATCCAGCAAGATGGCCATCCTTTCCGACATACAGGGAATGGAAGATTTCTTGGGCGACATGGACTTCAAAGTGGCAGGTACCGCAGATGGCATTACTGCCATTCAGATGGATATCAAAGTTCACGGACTTTCCAGACAAGTATTGGAAGATGCGTTGAGCCAGGCCCTTGAAGGCAGACTGCATATCCTCAAAGAAATGCTCACCGAAATTTCCGAACCAAGACCCGAAATGTCACCGTATGCACCGAGAATCATCTCCTTGATGATTCATCCGGACAAGATTCGTACCGTCATCGGACCGGGAGGCAAGACCATCAATGGTATCATTGACCGTACCGGTGTCAAAATCGATATTGACGACACAGGCTTGGTTTACATTGCAGCACCTAACATGGAAGCTGCAGAAGCCGGACTTCGAGAAATCAATATGCTGATCAAAGACGTAGAAGTTGGCGAAACCTATATGGGTAAAGTCGTTCGAATCATGAACTTCGGCGCATTTATCGAAATCCTGCCTGGCAAAGACGGTTTGCTACACATCTCCAAGATGTCCAAGCAACGTGTCGAAAAGGTAGAAGATGTCATGAACATCGGCGACATGGTTGAGGTCAAAGTAAACGAAATCGACAATCAGGGTAGAATCAATCTGAGCCGTGCTGATCTGTAGACATGATTACCATCGATGATGCCCAAGTCATGTTGGATGATATCGCAGAAGGATTGCCCCAGGAGTTCTACAAAGAGCTGAACGGTGGTATTCTACTGCTCCCCAACGTGAAATACAGCGAATACGCCCGCAAAAACGATCTTTATATCATGGGCGAATATGTACGCAGCGGTGTCATGGGGCGTCTAATCTATATCTACTTTGGCTCATTTGAGAGGGTCTACGGGCATTTGAGTCCGGACGCCTTCAAGGAGCAATTGAGGGAAACCTTGCTCCATGAATTTACCCATCATTTGGAATCCCTGGCAGGGGAGCGAGGACTGGAAAAAAAGGACGATGTCTCTTTAGACCGGTACCTGAAACATCCGCCGGGACGATACACAAAATAACACGAACCCAAGAAAGCCTTGACATTTCAAGGCTTTCTTTATACAATAGGCGAGTACAAAAAAACAATTAAATAAGCGAAGAGCGTTGAAGAAACCGGCCCTCCGAGTAAGAACCTTACAGAGAGACAATCGATTGCTGAGAGATTGTTGGTGAGACGGAACGGCAGATCAGTTTGGAGCTCAATCACAAAGAAGAGGCAGATCGTTGACACGGCTGCAACTAGGGTGGTACCGCGGTTTATTGAATCGTCCCTAATCATTTTATTTGATCAGGGATTTTTTGTTCCATCAAGCAATCCAGACATGAAAGGAAAATATAAAAAGAGATGTTTAAAAACTTATCAGAAAGACCCATCGCAGAGGTCCAAAAAGACCAGATTAAAGGCTGGGAAGATGAGAATTTATTGGGCAAGTGTGTTTCCACAAGAGAAGGCATGCCTCCCTTTGTTTTTTATGAAGGCCCTCCCACAGCCAACGGCAAACCCGGAATCCATCATGTCATGGCCAGAACCCTAAAGGATTCTGTCTGCCGATATTGGACCATGAAAGGGTACGAAGTCCACCGGAAAGCCGGTTGGGATACCCATGGACTGCCTGTGGAAATAGAAGTTGAAAAGCAATTGGGCATGAACGGCAAACAAGATATCGAAAAGTACGGCATCGCCGAATTCAATCAAAAGTGCAAGGAATCGGTTTTTACCTATTATAGCCAATGGGAAGAAATGACCAAGCGAATGGGATATCTGATTGACTTGGATCATCCGTACATTACTTTGGAGAATGATTATATCGAAAGCAATTGGTGGCTCCAAAAGCAATTCTATGATGCCGGCCTGATTTATGAAGGTCATAAAATTCTGCCCTATTGTCCTCGTTGCGGAACCGGTTTGGCTTCCCATGAGGTAGCGCAGGGATATAAAGAAGTACAAACACTGACCTTGGTGGCCAAGTTCAAGCAGAAAGATGCAGATGCGTTTTTCCTGGCATGGACCACCACCCCATGGACATTAGCTTCTAATGTTGCACTGACCGTGGGTCCACAGGTTGATTATATCAAAGCAAGGATGACGGAAGGCACAGAAGAAGGCAATGTTTTCTATGTGGCCAAGAACCTGGCCGACAAAGTGCTGAGCGCCGGTAAATACGATATTCTGGAAGAAATGAAGGGCAAAGACCTGGAATATCTGGAATACGAACAACTGATGCCCTTTGTGAAAGTTGATAAGAAGGCTTTCTTTGTCACCTGTGGGGACTATGTCACCATCGAAGATGGTACAGGGATTGTTCATACTGCCCCCGCATTTGGTGAAGACGATTATCAGACAGGCCGACGCTATGATTTGCCTGTTCCCAATCCGGTGGATGAAGAAGGAAATTATACAGAAACACCATGGGCCGGTCGTTTTGTTATGGAAGAGGGACTGGACATCGAAATCTTGAAATACCTTGCCGAAAACGGCAAGCTGTTTTCCAAAGAAAAGATGCTCCACAACTATCCCCATTGCTGGCGTTGCAGCACATCTTTGATTTATTATGCAAAACCCAGCTGGTACATTGAAATGACCAAACTGCGGGATCAGTTGGTGGCCAATAATCAGGCGGTCAATTGGTATCCGGATTTTGTAGGAGAAAAGCGATTTGGAAACTGGCTGGAAGATGTGAAAGACTGGGCCATTTCAAGAAATCGATACTGGGGAACCCCCATACCCATCTGGCGCTGTGAGTGCGGCAATACGGATTGCATCGGCAGCATCGATGAGTTAAAGGAAAGAGCCAAAGAAGACCTTTCCGGAGGCATAGAGCTTCACCGTCCGTATGTGGATGAGGTCCATTTGACCTGCGCTGAATGCGGTGGCACCATGACCCGAATACCGGAAGTCATCGACTGCTGGTTTGACAGTGGCGCTATGCCCTTTGCTCAATGGCATTACCCGTTTGAAAACAAAGAAATCTTTGACACGGATTTGTTCCCCGCGGACTTTATCTGCGAAGGCATTGACCAGACCCGGGGATGGTTCTACTCTTTGATTGCCATATCCACCTTCATCAAAGGAACCTCGCCATACAGAAATTGCCTGGTCAATGATTTGATTTTGGACAAAGAAGGCAAAAAAATGAGCAAGACCAAAGGCAACACCGTGGATCCGTTCAATCTGTTCGATAAATACGGTGCGGATGCCACCCGTTGGTATTTACTTCACGTTTCACCAGCATGGTCACCAACCAAATTCGACGAAGACGGTCTGATTGAAATCGTTAGCAAGTTCTTTGGAACCATCCGAAACGTATATAATTTCTTCGTATTATATTCAAATCAGGACGGAATTGATCCCAAAACCCTGGCAGTTGATGAAGCGGACCGGCCGGAACTTGACCGGTGGATTTTATCCAAATACAATAAGTTGATTCAGGAAGTCCGGGAAGAAATGGATCGTTATGATCACATGAAGAGTGTCAGGAAGATTCAGGAATTCGTCAATGAAGACCTGTCCAACTGGTATATCAGACGGGCGCGTCGAAGATTCTGGGAGGAAACTCTGACGGAGGACAAAAAGTCCGTTTACCTGACCACCTATGAAGTTTTGGTAGGAGTATCCCAACTGATGGCACCCTTTGCCCCATTCCTTTCTGATGAAATGTACACCAACCTCACTGGGGAAGAATCGGTTCATATTTCCTTTATGCCTACAGAAGATCCCAATCGAATTGATGCCAAGGTAGAAGAGAGAATGGATCTGGTACGGGATTTGGTTGGATTAGGCAGAGGCGCCAGAGAAAAAGAGCGGATTAAGGTTCGCCAGCCTTTAAACAGTGTTTTAATTGATGGGAAATACGAAAGTCTGATCGGCGATCTGACTCCACTCATCATGGAAGAATTAAACATCAAGAACGTGGTCTTCGAAAAAGATCTTGGTTCTATGATGGACTATAGCCTGAAGCCAAACTTCAAAGTAGCCGGTCCGGTGATGGGATCAAAAATTAAGGCCTTTGGAGAAGCCCTGACCAAAGTAGAACCCTCACTGTTTTTCTCGGGAGAACCGGTTTCCATGGAAATCGCCGGAGAAACCATGATCGTCACCACAGATATGGTAGACATCAAAATCAGTGCCAGAGAAGGCTTTGCTGTGGCCATGGAAAACAATGTATTTACAATTTTGGATACGTCCCTGACTCCTGACCTGATTGATGAAGGCCTGGCTAGAGAACTGGTATCCAAAGTTCAGCAACTCCGAAAACAAATGGACTTTGAGATGATGGATCACATCCATATCCACCTTTCTGCAGACGACGAGGTGACCGCTGCACTGGAAAAACACCGGAGCTATATTATGAAAGAAACCCTTGCAACGGAAGTGGTAGCAGGAAAGGACCTAGAGGTCTTTGATCTAAATGGCCACAAAACCGGCATTGGTGTGGAAAAAATATGATAGATTTACGCGATCAATCCTTAACTGAATTAAAAGACCTGCTGGTGTCCATGGGGGAGAAACCCTTTCGGGCAGGGCAATTATTTCGATGGATTGCCCGAGGCGCTACGGACTATGCTGAAATCAGCGACCTTTCCGCACCTTTGCGAGAGAAGCTAAGTCAAACAGCATTGCTGACGAATATGAAAACTAGAAAAGTACAGGTTTCTGCCAAGGATGGCACCAGAAAATACCTGTTCCAATTGCTTGACGGCAACACTGTGGAAACGGTGCTGATGAAGTACGAGTACGGTAGTAGTATTTGTGTCTCTTCCCAAGTAGGCTGCGCCATGGGTTGCAACTTTTGCGCATCCGCCATTGGTGGATTGGAGCGCAACCTGACCGCCGGAGAAATGCTTGGCCAATTGCTGGAAGTGCAGCGGGAAAGTGGAGAAAAAATCAATCATATCGTGGTGATGGGTACCGGAGAACCTTTGGCAAACTATAGCAATTTGGCGAAGTTTATCCGTCTTGTACATGAAAAAGATGGTTTGAATATAGGTCTTCGGAACATAACCGTGTCCACATGCGGTTTAATTTCCCAGATAGACCGTTTTGCCAAAGATTTCCCACAGGTGAATCTGGCCATATCTCTCCACGCACCCACCGATGCGCTTCGTTCATCCATGATGCCCATCAACGAAAAGTATCCCATTGATGCGCTCCTGACCGCTTGCAAAAAATACATTGAACAAACCGGCAGAAGAGTTACCTTTGAATATGCTTTGGTGGAAGGGGTCAACGATACAACGGAAATGATAGATCTATTGGCAAGAAAGCTAAGGGGCATGCTTTGCCATGTCAACTTGATTCCATTGAACCCAATAATTGAGTCAGGTTTGGTGGGAACCAGGCGGAAACATGCCAAGGATTTGCAGGCGAGATTGGAAGCCAAGGGCATTTCAGCTACCGTCCGTAGAGAACTGGGCGCGGATATTGATGGTGCCTGCGGGCAGCTCCGCCAGAACGTTAAATAAAACTAAAATAATCGGAGAATTCCGAAAGCTATTTCTCTTATTGTATTGTGCACCATCTGTTGATGGTGTATAATTATTTTTAAATAAATTGAGTTGGGAGGCGGTTAATATGGTGAGACTTTTGATCGGCCACAAAGGTAGTGGCAAAACAAAACAGATGCTGGCATTGGCCAATGAGTTGGTGGATGAATGTGACGGACACGTGCTATTTATCAACAAGAATGAGGATCTTATGTACGAGCTCAAACATGATATACGCAATGTATGCATGGCCGAGTATCCACACATCACAAACAGCGATGAATACATCGGATTCATTTATGGGATTATCAGTTCCGATCATGATATCGATACGATGTTCATCGACGGGATTCTCAGATATGCGGATGTATCCTTAGGGAACCTGCCTGTGTTTATCGAACGACTCAAAATCATTTCTGACGACTTTGGTATCAACTTCACCGTAAGCTTAAGTGCCGAAAAGGAAGAATTGATTGGTGTCGATTTCTCAAATTGTGAGATTTTAAACTAACCACGAAAGCAATATCAGGCGGTGCAATGCACTGCCTTTTAGATTTTTGAACAGGTACACCTTCGGACCCTGTTCCGATTTTTGATGTTTATTACAAAACTGATAAGTGAGGCATGATGAAAAAGGAATATGTTTATGTGATGATCACCGCTTTCCTCTTTGGCACCATGGAAGTTGGGCTAAAGATGGCAGGCAATCAATTGGATGCATTTCAACTAACTTTTCTCCGTTTTATGCTGGGAGGTGCACTGCTGTTTGCTCCGGCGTTGATAGATATCAAGAAAACAGGGCTACAGTTAAATCTCAAAGACTGGCAAAATCTTTTGGTTCTTGGCATCGTCTGTATCCCGGTGTCGATGGTGCTTTTCCAATTGGGCGTTGAAAATTCCAATGCCTCCACGGCAGCGGTATTATTCTGTGTAAATCCATTGTTTACAATGGTTTTGGCACATTTCTTTGCCGGAGAACCCATGAGCAAACAAAAGGCGATTGCATTTGCATTGGGTTTGATGGGCATTTTAGCCATGATGAAACCCTGGGATATCCAGGAGGGGAATACATTACTGGGTATGAGCTATTCGGTATTGGCATCATTTTTCTTTAGTGTTTATAGCATCATGGGCAAAAAAACAATCCAGAGACTGGGTCCATTTGTACAAACCAGTTTTAGTTTTTTCTTGGGCGCCGGGGTGCTGTTGGCCATTATTTTGGTCATGGGCAAACCGGTTATTGCCGGAGTTATGGATGAATGGGCGCTGGTTTTATATGTGGGATTCTTTGTCACAGGACTTGGATATTTATTCTTTTTCCTGGCCATGCGAAGATCAAACGCCACCACCGCTTCAGTGGCATTTTTCATCAAACCTGTGATTGCACCGATTATGGCGGCGATCATCCTCAGCGAGGCAATTTTATGGAATACTTATCTGGGGATAGGATTGATTTTAGTAGCGTCATATATACAAATGACAGACAAACCAAATAAGCAATTAGAGCAGGCAGCGAAATAACAAAGATCAATAGGCAGGTCAAAAGAGGATTTAAAATGAACCAAGTAAATATCAGTGACATAGAACGGATCTTTTGTGAAAGAGAACCCGGCGTTGTGGGGAAACACAAGCTTTATGGGGTTTTAGTTCCTATTGTGGAAAAAGATGGAGAGCTTCATTTGCTTTATGAAGTAAGGGATTCCAAAATGTCCAGACAGCCCGGTGAGATTTGTTTCCCGGGAGGACAACTGGAATACGGTGAATCCATGGAACAATGTGCCATCAGAGAAACAATGGAAGAACTGGGCATTCCCCGGGCAGGGATTCGAATGCTGACCCGATTGGACACCCTCCATGCACATCCCAACATTTCTTTGTATTGCTACATGGGTGTTTTGGACCATTCGATGTTGCAAAAGGCCACACCAAATCCAGATGAAGTGGCGGAGACCTTTTTGGTGCCATTATCGTTTTTGATTGAAAATCCGCCGGAAATCCATATGATTCAAATCAAGCCACTGATTGACGATAATTTCCCGTATGACAAGATCAATTCGCCTGAAGGATACCAATGGAGAGTGGGGCAGTATGAAGTGCCCATTTATAATTTCGAAGGTTATGCTATTTGGGGTATGACCGCCCGTATCACGGCAAATTTTATTGATATTATCAAGGAGGAAATAGCATGAAATTCACCTTGGGGTTATGTCAGATCAAAGGATCTTTTGACAAACAAATCAGCCACGACAAAGCGGAAGCAGCCGTCAAAGAGGCTGCTACCAAAGCACAGGTTGTATCCCTTCCCGAAATGTGGAACTGCCCCTATGTGAGCAAATATTTCAGGGAGTACAGTGAACTTGAAGGGGGAGAAACTTTTGAGTTTTTGTCTCGCCTGGCCAAAGAAAATGATGTGCTACTCATAGGTGGAAGCATTCCGGAACTCGACGGGGACAAGGTGTATAATACCGCCTATGTTTTTGATCGGAACGGCAAGCTAATAGGAAAACACAGGAAAGCCCATCTGTTTGATGTAGACATCAAAGGGGGCATCCGCTTCATGGAATCGGAAACCCTGTCACCCGGCAATTCCGTTACGGTTGTGGACACGGAATATGGTAAAATGGGTGTTGCCATCTGCTTTGATGTACGATTCCCCGATTTATTCCGTAAAATGACTGAGTTGGGTGCGAAATTTGTGGTTTTGCCGGCCGCTTTCAGCAAAAAAACCGGGGAAGACCACTGGGAATTCAGCCTACGTGGTCGCGCGCTGGACAACCAGATTTATCTGGCAGCCGCATCGCCGGCCAGGGATCCGGAAAGTCCCTACACCTGCTATGGATATTCCCGCATCATCGATCCATGGGGCCGAGTTTTGGCCACCGCCGCCACAGATGAAGCCATTGTCTATGGGGAAATTGACCTGGACTATGTGGAAGATGTGCGGAACCAATTGCCAATATTAAAAAACCGAAGACCGGAACTATACAAATAAAGGAAACTCCTTGGAAATAAAACCCATGGGAACCAAATCCGATATACGGGGAAACCCAGAGAGATATGTGACACCATGACCTTCTTACCACTGACAGCTGAAGAAATGAAAAAGTTGGGTTGGCAGCAACCTGACTTTGTCTTGATCTCCGGGGATGCCTATGTGGACCATCCTTCCTTCGGTGCGGCCATTATTGGACGTTTGTTGGAACGGTATGGGTACAAAGTAGCCATTTTAGCTCAGCCTGACTGGAAGTCAGTCACAGATTTTCGCCGTTTTGGAAAACCACGTCTGGGGTTTTTAATCACCTCCGGCAATGTGGACTCCATGGTGAATCATTTCAGCGTCACCCTGCATCGCAGAAAGCTTGATAAATATGCCCCAGGTGGAGAAGCCGGCAAGCGGCCAGATCGTGCGGTGATTGTTTACAGCAATCGTGCTCGGGAGGCATACAAAGACGTGCCCATCATTCTTGGTGGATTGGAAGCCAGCTTACGTCGCATGGCCCACTATGACTATTGGGAAGATGGTCTTAGGCGTTCCATTTTGTTGGACAGCAAAGCGGACTTATTAATTTATGGCATGGGAGAACGAGCCATCATTGAAGTGGCAGAAGCCCTTGATTCCGGCATTTCAGGAAAGGATATTTCTTGGATTCGCGGAACCTGCTATACCGCAAAAACCTTGCCGGATGGCGTAGACCTTCATCGGTTGCCTGATTACGAGGCTTTGCAACAAAATAAAGATGAGTATTGCAAGAGCTTTGCGATTCAATACCGGAACAACGACAGCATAACAGCGGTCACTTTAGCAGAAGGATACAACACCGGTCAAACATCAGAACTTTTCGTCATTCAAAATCCGCCCCAGCACCCGCTTTCACGGGAGGAGCTGGACGATGTATATAGCCTGACCTTTGAACGAACCTGGCATCCAACCTATGACAAAGCAGGGGGTGTGCCTGCATTGGAAGAAGTTCAATTCAGCATAACAGCCAATCGAGGTTGTTTCGGAAGTTGCAGCTTTTGTGCGTTGACCTATCATCAGGGAAGACAGGTCCGAAGCAGGAGCAAAGAATCCATTGTCAAAGAGGCCCAACTGCTGGCATCCAGCCGGAATTTTAAAGGGTACATCCATGACATCGGCGGTCCCACCGCGAATTTTAGAAATCCATCTTGCCAAAAACAACTGACCAAGGGGGTTTGCCCCAACAAAGAATGCCTTTTCCCGGAACCCTGCAAAGAGCTGGAAGTCGACCATAGCGAATATCTGGATGTTCTCACCACAGTACGGCAATTGCCCGGCATTAAAAAAGTATTTATCCGATCGGGTATTCGATATGATTACTTGATGGCGGACCCTGACGACCGATTCCTTAAGGAACTATGTCAATACCATGTTAGCGGAACGCTCAAAGTCGCGCCTGAACATGTTGCACCACAAACCCTAAAGCGGATGCGTAAACCCGGAAAACGAGTTTATGAAGCTTTCCAGAATAAATACAAACAGACCAACCAAAACTTAAAAATGGATCAGTACTTGATTCCTTACTTTATTTCATCCCACCCGGGTTGCACCCTGGACGATGCCATCGATTTGGCGGCATACCTGAAAGAAGCTAGATTTGTTCCGGATCAGGTGCAGGACTTTTATCCCACCCCCGGCACACTTGCGACCTGCATGTATTATACTGAAAAAGATCCCTTCACCTTAGAGCCAATCTATGTGGCCAAAAAATCTGAAGATAAACGGATGCAACGGGCATTGTTGCACTTCAATAAAAAAGAGAACCGGACCCTTGTGGAAAAGGCTTTGAAGAAAGCCGGGAGGACCCTATGAGTCTGTTGACACGGTTGCCTGAGATTTTGGAAAAGGCAAGAAATGAGTATGAAACCACCGGAAGCGCCGAGTATGACACCGTGGAAATTGTAAGTCATGATTCCGACAACTTACTGGCCTTCGGTGAAAACCTTCAATTCATGAAATACCTGGCCTGTGAAAAGAATCTGGCCGGTGGCCTAAAGTTGATTTATGTGGATCCACCGTTTTATTCAGGTAGCAATTATCAGGCCATCGTCAAGATTGAATCCCCATTGCTGCAAGACCTTCCAGCCATCAAGCCGTTGGTCTATGACGATCGTTGGGAACATGGCCTCGAGGACTATTTGACAATGCTATGCGCCCGACTTTTTATGATGCGGGATTTGTTGACTGAGGACGGCAGCATTTGGGTGCATCTGGATTGGCATGTGGTTCATTATGTGAAAATTCTCATGGATGCCATTTTTGGTGAAAAAAACTTTATCAACGAAATCGTATGGCTATATAAATCCGGCGGCACCAGCAAAAACCACTTTTCCAGAAAACATGACACGTTATTGTTTTACGGAAAAAACCCTAAGCCTGCTTTGACCATCCCTCTTGAGAAGTCATATAATCGGGAATACAAACCATACCGATTCAAGGGAGTTAAAGAATACAAGGACGATTTGGGCTGGTACACCATGGTCAACATGAAGGATGTTTGGCAGATAGATATGGTGGGCAGAACCTCAGGGGAACGAACCGGCTATGCAACACAGAAGCCTGAAGCGTTGATTCGCAGGATTTTGGAGAGCTGTACATCGGAAGGGGATTTGTGCGCAGATTTCTTCTGCGGAGCCGGAACATTGGCAGCGACTGCCCAGAAGATGAACCGCCGCTGGATTGCCTGTGACATGGGCTCATTGGCCGTTACAGCCACGGAAAAGCGGTTGGCCAAGGAACAGGCCGCATTTGCCTTATTGGTGGAAAAAGGCCTTAATATCAAAGGAACCGGATTACTCACCTTACGAGGAGAATTCCCCGATACACCTTTCGCCGACAAAATACTTTTACGGCTTACGTTGGAGGACTATCGCCTCCATGTGGAGGAGCTGCCGCTGGAAGATGAGAGTAAGGATGTAGTCGATTCCATCCTAAACACAGACCCACTTCAGCTGATTGATTACTGGAGTGTGGATTTCGACTATGACGGGATGACCCATCGGCCCACCATGTATTTTGTCAAAGGCAAGGACAAGATAGAAACCGTTTGTGAAAAAATGCATGACCGGTTTACCAGGGTGAGCTTACGAATATGCGATGTTTTTGGAAATAGTTATTTTCATGTCCTTGATATGACAGAACACCATCATGAATAAACACAATTAATAGGAGAAAGACAAATGAAAATGCCAAAAATTACGAAAGAAAAAGCCAGAGAACAAATGTTGGATTTGTTAATACTCTTGGTGGCCAGTGCCATCGGGGCCTATTCTACAGTTTCAATCATGATTCCATACGGATTGACCTCAGGTGGACTGACGGGTATTGTCCGGATTATTCAGAGCCAGATTGATTTCAGCTTTTCGCTGATGTTTTACGGGGGAGCTGGTATCATTCTGATTTTGGTGGCCATTTTTCTTGGTTTTCGAGAGGTTCGAAAAATCCTGCTTTTGACCATCATGTTTCCGGCTGCGCTGATGCTTTTTGAATATCTGCAGCTTCCGTTTCTTCCAGTGCATGATATGTTTCTTGCCGTTATCTTTTGCGGCGTATTCAATGGCATTTGTACAGGTATGATCTTCTGGAGAGGGTATTCCTTTGCCGGCACCGACGCCTTATCAAAGATCCTACGAAAAAAGCTTTTCCCACACATTTCTCAAAGCAAAATTCTGATGGGCATCGACGCCGTCATTATCATAGCATCCGCATTTTTCTTCGGAATAAATATTGCGCTTTATGCGTTGGTGACACAGGTGATTCTATCCAAAACCATCGACTTTGTCCTGTATGGATTTGAGTCCAAAATCGTTCAAATGGAAATCATCACCCAAAAGGCAGATATACTGGTGGATTTCATCATGAACGACATTGGAAGAGGCGTCTCCATTCACAAAGTGGAAGGCGGCTACACCAGACAAACCAGAGACCAGCTGCGGCTGTTGTGCTCTCCACGTGAGAGCATCAGCGTCAAACGGGGTATTGCAAAACTAGATCCGGACGCCTTTGTTACCCTGATGCAGGTGGACTCGGTTTGGGGGTTTGGAAAAGGATTTGGCGACATCAAAAAAGATTAAAACTTCCACTTGTGCCATTCTTCCTGGAAAGTGTTATAATTAATTATAAATCCATCTTATGAGTACTTGTATTGTAGGAAGGAGGCATAAAAAATGATTGAACACAAAATTAAAGAAGGAATGTCCATTACCTTCGAAAAAGAAATCCGCGATCGTGACACAATTGGAGATTATGGCTCAACCGCTCTGGATTATCTGATGTCAACACCTTCATTGGTGGCCATCTTAATCAGCGCATCGGCAAAATTGCTAAATCCCCTTGTTCCTGAGGGTAGTGTTACCGTTGGGGGCAGCGTGGAGCTTCGACACGAACAGCCCACTTTGCTGGGTGAAAAGGTATGGATGGTTGTTACCGTCAGTCAGGTAAATGATAATCGCATTTCCCTGGAATTTATAGCCAGTGATAAGTCGGGCGTCATTGCCAGAGGCAAACATGAACGCTTTGTGGTCAACGGAGAGAATGTTTTAGATGCCGCATACAAAAGACTGGGTGTCGAAAACTAATTGAATCACAAGTAAGTAAACAATAAATCCATTATATTTTAAACGTAACAAAAAAGGATTCTTATATAGAATCCTTTTTTTATTCGTTTCATCCCTACGGATTATTCGTAAACGGTGTCCGACCATAAACCTTTTCCATCGTTTCTGGCTTGGGTTTGCAATTCGGTGAATTCATCCACATAGCGGACATTGGGCGGATATGTTGCCAACACCGCATGACCTTCAGTTAGCAAAGTTTTATTGAACATGACTCCATCAAGCCAAACATATGCCAGAATCCGACCATACTGATCGTTAGGTTCCACATCATATTCCAGATATACCAGCTGACCTTCCAAGGAATCCCGGGTAAACTCGGAAGAAATTTTGCCGTATGGGATATTTCGGGTGTCATCCGGATGTACGGATTCAGGGGTATCGATACCGATGAGCCGTACTTTATTTTCTTCTCCGGCCATGGCTACCACAATGGTATCCCCATCCACTACACGGGTGACAGGATAAGGTCCGGCCAAATCTCCCTGGGATTCTTCCGGAAAAATGATGAATGCAATGGCCACCACCATGGTGAGAATAACCATCAAGCTTGCTTTTTTTCTGCCTCTCAAGAACGTACTTCCTTTCATATTAGATTAAACACATTATAACATGGGTCAAGGGCCATGCCTATGATTTCATACTTGGTCAGCGGGGATTTTCATGATATTATATACTCAAATGAAACAGAGTAGGAGAAACTTATGGGACACCACACAGCAAAAGACGGCTATGCACAGCTGGCAGACAGACTAAACCAGTTTCCTCAGGGAGCACCCCCCACGGAACTGCTTTTTAAGACACTAAAAGTATTCATAACGGAAGAGGATGCCGCATTGTTGGCAAAACTACCTATCCGTCCATTTTCTGCGGAGCGGGCGGCCAAAGGCTGGAAGCTTTCCATGAAGGAAACCCTATATCATCTTGATCGGCTGTCGGCAAAGTGCCTGCTGATTGATATCCCAAAAGAGTCGGGGACCAGTTACGTCATGCCACCACCCATGGCAGGATTTTTCGAGTTTACCTTGATGCGGGTCAGGGAGGATGTGGACCAAAAACTTTTGAGCCAAATGTTCTATGAATATGTAACACAAGAAGAGGATTTCATGCAGCATTTGGTAGGTATGGGAGGCACCCCAATGGGGCGGACCTATGTCAACGAAAAGGCTTTGCCGGAAAATGCGGATACCTATATTCTGGATTATGAGCGTGCCAGTGAAATCATCAAGCAGGCCCCTCATATTGCAGTGGGGATGTGTTATTGCCGCCATAAAAAACAGCACGTGGGAGAAAGCTGCGATGCCCCCATGGATATTTGTATGACCTTTGGAAACGTGGCGGATTCCTTAAGCCGCGCCGGCTACGCCCGAAAAATAGAGGCAACCGAGTGCCTGGAACTCCTCGATCTAGCTCAGGAACATCACCTTGTTCAGTTTGGTGAAAATATACAAAAAACACCGGGATATATCTGCAATTGCTGTGGCTGTTGTTGCGAAGCGCTAGTAGCCGCCCGTAAATTCGGATATCAAAATCCCATTGCAACCACCAATTTCCTTCCGCTTGTCAATGACCAATGTAATGGTTGCGGAAAATGTGTGAGAATTTGCCCCGTCGAGGCTATGAGTTTGGTATCGACCAATGATCCCAGCCATCCAACAACTATGCGTGCAAAGGTGGATGAAGGGCTTTGCCTGGGATGTGGTGTCTGCGTTGGGGTTTGTAGCAAAAAATACATTCTTATGACCCCCAGAGAAAAGCGGGTTATCACACCGGTAAATTCTTCCCATCGAGTGGTGATGATGGCCATTGAGAAGGGGCAATTCCAAAACCTGATTTTTGACCACCAAGTATTGACCAGCCACAGGATGATGGCTGCAATCTTAGGCGCCCTACTAAAACTGCCACCTGCCAAACAAATATTAGCCAGCAATCAAGTTAAAAGCAAATATTTAGCAGCCTTATTCGAAAAGAACCAAAACCGATAACGGCCGAGTCTTGCACTGAATCAGCCTTAGTGATACTATATTGGAGACGGGCAGTTTGCCCGGAAAGGAGGTCTTTATGACTTTATTGGGAGTCACCATTCCGATGGCTTTGCTGTGGCTGATTATCGCCTTTATATTAGCGGTGATAGAAGCCTTTTCCCTTGGGTTGACCACCATCTGGTTTGCCGGTGGCGCTGTTGTTGCGGTAATTGCCGCACTATTAGGCGCATCCGTTCCACTTCAGGTGGTTATTTTTGTGGTCGTATCCATTTTGCTGCTTGTGCTGACCCGGCCATGGGCCATGAAGCATTTCAAGAAAAACTTGGAAAGCACCAACATCGATGCAGTCATTGGAAAAGAAGCCATGGTGACTAAGGATATCAAGCCGTTTTCCGCAGGAGAGGCCAAATTAAACGGGCTAACCTGGGTGGCTTTGGCCACCGACAAGAACTTGACCATTTCTGCAGGTACAGCTGTAAAAGTGGACGCCGTTGAGGGTGTGAAATTAATTGTCACACCAGTAGAGTAGGAGGGTATTTATGTTTTACAATCTTCAACTTGAGAATTTGGGGACTGCAGTCATCACATTCTTGCTGATTACACTTTTCATTTGGCTCATAGTAACCAACATCCGAGTTGTCCCCCAGGCATATGCCTGCGTTGTGGAACGACTTGGCGCATACAAAACCACTTGGCAGGTGGGACTCCACTTCAAAATTCCCCTCATTGACCGGGTTGCACACAAGGTTTCTCTAAAAGAACATGTCACCGACTTCCCGCCACAACCTGTAATTACCAAGGACAATGTCACCATAGAGATTGATACGGTTTTGTACTTTTCTGTGACGGATCCGAAGCTTTATGCTTATGGTGTTGAAAACCCCATGGCGGCCATTGAAAACTTGACAGCCACTACACTTAGAAACATCATTGGTGAACTTGAGCTGGACCAGACACTGACCAGCAGAGAGCTGATCAATACCAAAATAAGACTCGTTCTGGATGAAGCCACCGATGCTTGGGGCATCAAAATCAACCGGGTTGAGGTCAAAAATATCAATCCACCAAAAGAAATTCAGCAGGCCATGGAAAAGCAAATGCGTGCGGAGCGTGAACGAAGAGAAGTCATGATTCGTGCCGAAGGCGAAAAGCGCTCAGCCATACTGGTTGCAGAAGGGCAGAAGGAAGCAGTGATTTTGCAGGCTGAAGGCCAGAAGCAATCCACCATACGCAAAGCCGAAGGAGACGCTGAATCCATTATGTTGGTTCAGAAGGCTACCGCAGAAGGCATTAAGCTGATGGTGCAGTCCTATCCCTCCAAGGAAGTGCTGATCATCAAAAGCCTGGAAGCTTTCGAAAAAGCTGCCAATGGCAGGGCCACCAAAATTATCATTCCTTCAGAAATCCAAGGTTTGGCAGGATTGGCCAGCTCGCTGACCGCCATCGCCAAAGAAGTGGAAGAAGAGGAGACACCATTGGTGAAGGGACCCGAGAATGTCAAGAAAGCCACTGCAAAATGAGCAAGGTGAAGCAGATTAACCTGGAGCAGGGGCATCCCACGGTAGAAGAAGCAGTAAGGCGGATGAAAAATGAACTGTCCACTGCCAAAATGTCCGGGTGCAAGGCAGCCATACTAATTCATGGCTATGGTTCCTCCGGCATCGGTGGGGCCATTAAACCGGCAGTCTGCAAAACCTTATCAGAGCCTGCATTGGTTGGCATTGTCAGGGACTGGGTCGCCGGAGAGCATTGGCAAAGCAAAAAAAATGTTTTTCTGGCAACTTGTCCAACGCTTAAGGAACAAGGCAAACAGGTTGATGGCAACTTGGGGATCACTGTGGTTCTACTCAAATAGAAGACTATTTTCGAAGCGAGGTGTGCTATGGATTGTAACAAAAACCGCAAAAATATAATAATGGTTTTACGCATTTTGGTACTTACTTTCGTGTTGGTGGCAGCTTTCAGTTTAGCCGGTTGTGCCAAAGAAGCAGCAGAAGAGCCAGACCAGGTGAAATACCCGGATAACGCGGTTATCATTGATGACACAACCAAGATGCCTGCGCTTATTCCTTCCGGTAATCCGGCTGTGGTAGATTTGGATGGAGATGGCGAGGACGATATCGTCGAATTTGTCCTGGATTCGTCAGATGACACCGCACCTCCTGTAGCCAGTTCTTTTACCATCAATGGTACGGAATTCAAAGAATTGCTATATGATGATTTTTTACTGACTATGGATTCTCCATGGGCAGATGGGTTTTATATTGTCGATATCGACACGGAAGACAACCTGCTGGAGATTGCAATTCTAGATGAAGGCCCCAGTAGTGATCAGGTTACATTTTTTTTCAGGTACAGCGAAGGGGAGTTGACTTACATCGGAGATATCCCGGATTTCCCCGAATCAAAAACTTGTAGCTTTGCCGGAGATGGGACTGTGACGGCACAGTTGAGGCTCAGCGTGTTGCAGACTTGGTGGGCACCTGCCACGTGGCGTTTGAATCAACAAGACCGCTTGCAGCAGGATAGTCAAACGGCATATATTCCCTACGAGGATTGGAACAAATCAGTTTTGCTGGAAGATTTGCCGCTGTCCCCAACTAAGGCGCTGGTGAGCAACACAATTGTTGCACCCAAAGGAAGCGCTGTAACCTTTGTTGAAACCGATAACATCCACTGGATTAAGCTACAAACCAATGGCGGAGTGACCGGATGGTTTTATCTTGACGGATACTCAACAATGATGGTGAACGGCGAACCCAGAGAGACCACTGAAATATTCAAAGATTTGTTATTCGCTGACTAGTCTTGATTCAAAAAAAAGCATAGGACTGTGCCATAAGGTGCAGTCCTTTTTCATGCAGAAAACCATTGCAAAAAGAGGGGATATGGTGTATAGTAAAAATAGTTTGTTTGACTAACAAAGTAAATAAGGCGCAAGCAAACTTGTTAATGAGGAGGATTGTATTGATCATAACAACAATGAAAGAATTAAAGATAGGGGACCTGACTGCAAGGGTACCTATTGTACAAGGTGGCATGGGCGTGAATATCTCCCTGTCACGATTATCCGCAGCCGTGGCCAATGAAGGTGGAATCGGCGTCATCGCAACTGCCAGCATCGGCATGGATGAACCGGATTTTTATACAAATTTTCTGGAATCCAATATGCGTGTACTGCGCAGAGAAATTCAGAAAGCCAAATCCATGACCAAGGGCATTTTGGGTGTGAATATTATGGTGGCTATGTCCAATTTTGGTGACCTGGTCAGAACATCCATTGAAGAGAAAATCGATGTGATTTTTTCAGGTGCCGGTTTGCCATTGGACTTGCCGCAATACCTTACGGAAGGGTGTAAGACCAAACTGGTCCCCATCGTTTCTTCCGGTCGAGCGGCCCGTTTGATTGCCAAAGTCTGGAAAGAAAAATATGACTATTTGCCGGATGCCTTTGTGGTGGAAGGTCCCATGGCCGGTGGCCATCTTGGATTCAAAGCCGAGCAGCTGACGGATCCAAATTTTTGCCTTGAAAATCTGGTGACCGAAGTGCTGGCAGAGACTCATCGGCTGGAGGCTGACTATGCTAAAAAAATCCCAGTCATCGCCGGTGGTGGTATTTTTACCGGTGAGGATATTTACAATATCATGAAGCTTGGTGCTGATGGTGTCCAGATGGGTACCCGATTTGTTGCAACCGATGAATGCGACGCTTCGGATTTGTTTAAGCAAGCCTTTGTGGATGCAAAGGAAGATGATGTTGAAATCATTAAAAGCCCTGTAGGCATGCCGGGTCGTGCCATAAAGAACCAGTTCACAGAAGATGTGAAAGCAGGCATGAAAAAACCATTTTCCTGTCCGTACCACTGCATCTCCACCTGCGATTATCAGAAGACGCCATACTGCATTTGTCTGGCTTTGATGAATGCTCAGCGTGGTGCGCTTCGCAAAGGGTTTGCCTTTGCCGGAGCCAACGTTGCTAAGGTTAAGGAAATTGTATCCGTCAAAAATCTGATTGCGTCATTGGAACTGGAATTTGCCGAAGCTGCAATGCAAAACGGCTAGGCATTTAAATCGAGGAGCTTTAACCTTCTCATCAATCAAACAATATAAAAAAAGCCTGTCACTGATTTGACAGGCTTTTTCGTTTCATGATTGTGGTAATAGTTGTGGTAACGGATGAGACGATAGTGGTTGGTTACTCTTCGTCGGTTCCCATCACCTGGCCCAGGGTGGTATCCTCCAACACAGCTTCCGCAATGTTGTTGCAGCTATCGCCAATCTTTTCGATGTTATGAATCACATCGTTGTAAAGAACCGTGAAAGCGGGTGAACAGGTATTGTCATATAACCGTTTCATGTGGTGCTCCCGCAATCGAAGTTCCGTACGGTTCATTTGAGCCTCCTGAACTAAAACGTCCTTGGCGATGACCATATCGCCTTTATCCAGTGCCTGGAGGGAGTCTTTCATCATCCAGATGCCCTGATCAAAAAAGTCGTTGATTTCGGCCATGGCACGATCGGAGAATACGTATTTGTTTTTGTATTTTTCTGATGAAAACTCCACCAGATTCTTACAGTAATCGCCTACATGTTCAATGTCGGCTGCCACATGCATCAAGCCGGAAACCCGTCTTGCCTGGGTTTCCGTGGTGGCTTCCGCTGAAAGGATGGAAGCCAGATATTGGACGGTTTCGCCTTGAACTTTGTTCAATGCATCTTCCAATTCCATGACTTCATCCACCGCTTTCATATCATCTTCCAAGAATGCTTTTTTGGACTTGTTAATCATTTCAAGGGCAAACTCACCGATTCGGGAAAGCTCCCGGATGGCCAGATGAATGGCAAAGGTCGGCTGACTGAGCACTTTCATATCCAGATATACAGACTCGGACTGTAGTTTGGTAGTCTCGGTACCCGGAACCAACTTCGTGACCAACTTCACGAACAATGGGACAAATGGTAAGAACAATAACGTGTTGGTGAGATTAAACAAAAGATGGCTGTTGGCAATTTGTCTTGAAATGATATCTATTTCTATTCCTTTTGGGGAAACGAAGGAGATGAATTCAATGATTTGGGGAATCCACCAGATGAAGATTAACGTTCCGGTCAAATTGAAAATAACATGAAACACTGCAGTACGCTTGGCATTGACTGACATTCCAATACATGCAAGGAGTGCGGTGATGGTGGTGCCAATGTTGTCTCCGAATAAAATCGGAATTGCGCCACCTAGGCCAAGGACACTGGATATACCATCGGGCCCAGCGGTAGACGCAAGATTCTGCAGAACCGCTATTGTAGCGGAGCTACTTTGAACGACCACTGTCATCATGGTACCGATAGCTACACCTAGAACAGGCCAATCTTGCACTTGAAGCATCAAATCCGTGAAAAATGGCGCACTGGCCAAGGGTTTCATGGTGGCCCCCATGGTGTTAATCCCCACAAATAGAAGACCAAAGCCAAAAGCAGTTTGCCCGATATTCCGAATTTTTTCTTTGTTTTTAAAGAAAAAATACATGATGAAGCCAATGATGACAAAGACCCAGGCATAATCACCGATCTTAAAGGCGATCAATTGTGCGGTCACGGTAGTACCAATGTTGGCCCCCATAATGACACTGATTGCCTGAGGCAGCTTCATTAAGCCTGCGCTTACAAATCCAACCGTCATAACGGTGGTTGCGCTGCTGCTTTGTAGAACCGCAGTAACCAGAGCCCCGGCAAGCACACCGAATATTGGATTGGATGTCAACATTGCCAATACACTCCGCATTCTGTCGCCGGCGGCTTTTTGCAGCCCATCGCTCATCAGGTTCATACCATAAATAAATATGGCCAGCCCACCAAATAATGCAATTGCAATTTGAAAATTCTCCATGTTAAGTTCCTCTCATTTCAATCTAACAGAACCAATAAAATGGCATAATAAATTAATAATACACAACTTTGCAATGAAAAAATAGCATGGAATGTTAACGTTGTGTTAAGTTTGTGTTAATTTTAGACTGTTTAGAA
>JBGSVW010000012.1:0-29862 GCA_041752735.1 Anaerovoracaceae bacterium
TGAATCTAACAGTATTCAAAATCAACGATTAATTTTAACCGCTTATGCAGAAGATAAAGCCTTCGAGAATTTAAAATTCCTATACGATGACGGTTATTCAGGAACAAATTTCAACAGACCTGCTTGGAATGAAATTATGTCCCTCATTGAAAGTGGACAAGTTGAAACCCTGATTGTAAAGGATATGAGCAGACTTGGACGTGATTATCTTCAAACAGGGCAGCTCATGGAGATTGTGTTTCCAAACTACAAAGTGAGATTTATCGCTATAAATGATGCTGTTGATACTTTGTATGGCGATAATGATTTTGCACCTTTTCGCAACCTGTTCAATGATTTCTATGCGAAAGATTGTAGTAAAAAAATTAAAGCTGTTAAAAAAGCACAGGCAGAACGTGGTGAAAGAGTTGCTACAAAGCCACCTTACGGTTATGTAAAAAGCACGGATAATCCAAAACTAATTGTTCCAGATTTTGAAAGTGCTGAAGTGATTCGCTACATTTTTAAGCTGTGTTCTGAGGGCAGAGGTCCAAAACAAATTGCAAGGAAACTGAAAGAAGATCAGATCATCACTCCTAGCAATTACTATTATAAGAGGAATGCCGTTGCCCTTAAAAGCCTTGACACAACAAGACCTTATAATTGGAGTGACACCACAATTGCTAATATTTTAGAAGATATCACCTACATTGGTCATACCGTTAATATGAAGCACACGACTGTCTCTTACAAAAACAAAAAGCAGATTGTAAGACCTGAATCAGAATGGCTAATCTTTAAGAACACTCATGAACCGCTAATCACGGTGGAACTGTGGGATATCGTTCAAAGCATTCGCAAGCATAAGAAGCGTCCGCCAAAGAAAATGGATATGCCAAATATGTTCTCAGGGCTGGTATTTTGCGAAGATTGCGGTGGTACTTTAGTGCTACATCGAGCTCATACGATGTTGTCTACTAACAACAATTTCATGTGCTCCACCTATAAAAAGCGTGGAAAAGAAGAATGTACTTCGCATTACATTAGGGAAAGTCAGCTAACAGCGATCATCTTAGATGACTTAAAACGTGTGACTCATTTTGCAAGACAACAAGAAAAACTGTTTGCAGAACATATCAATCAGCGAAATTCATTTGAAATAAGAAAGGAACTTACAAGACTTCAGCGTGAACTGGATAATATGAAACGTAGGGACTTGGAGCTTACAATCTTATTCAAAAGACTTTATGAGGATAATGTCCTTGGAAGAATCCCAGATGAACACTTTCGAATGTTGTCTTCAGAGTATATAGATGAACAAAAAATTCTGAGAATAAATATTCCAAAAGCAGAAGAAAAAATGGAAAAGCTGAAAAACTCCCTCACGAATGTTGAATTGTTTATTGAAAAAGCGAAACGGTTTACAGATATCACAGAAGTGACGTCAGAACTTTTACACCTCTTTATAGACAAGATTGTAGTAGGTGAAAAGGCTGAAAGATATTCAAGGACAGCCGAACAATGCGTCTGGATTTACTATCGTGACATTGGAATATTGGATGATGTCACTACGGAAAATGATATTTCAGAACCTGATTATGAATTCGTTGCCGATGGTAGCGGAGAGTTAAGGCTTGTAATTTAGGTAAAACAAAAGCGGACAGCCTTAACTGTCCGCTCAATGCCACCATTCATTAGGTAGGTTCAAAAAGTATCCTTATGAACACTGCCCTAATCGCAGGCGCTGCATTTTTTATTCTTTGTGGTTTTTTAGGAAAACCGGGATGCTCTCACGGAAAAAGTCAACAAAGGTATCAGTCATCATTTCTTGGTTGTCCGGTAAAACACCAAGCGCTTGTTGTATGGCGATGCCATCCATGGCCGCCACCAAAAGGGCTGCAACTCCTCGTTTATGTGCTTCATTTTTCAATTCGAATGCTTCTTCGAAAAGATCGGCAGTATTTTCAATGATGGCCCGGTAGTTTTCTTCATATTTCTTAAGGATCGGGTGATTCCTTGCGATGGCATCATTCAGCAAAAGAATATAAAGCTTCTGCTCTTCGGATTTGGAAAGTCGTTTTCCAACTTCCAAAACGATTTCTTCCAGCAGTTCTTTGCCTTTTTTGTGATTTTCATTCTTCACAGATTCCGCCAGCCGGTGGGTAAATTGCAGGGATTGTTTGATGACATCAAACAATAACTCATCCTTGTTTTTGTAATGATGGTAAATGGCACCCGTTGTCAGTCCCGCCTGAGTGGCGATCTTTCGGACTGATACTTCTTCCATGGGGTTCTCCTGCATAACCTGTATGGCCGCATTGATGATGCGTTGCTTTCTCATGCTGACTTCCTTCATCGCAATTCTCCTGTCTTTTTTTTATCCTATATTACCACAGGATTGGTCTACTCTGCCAGTGCTTTGACTTCTTTGTATCCAGCCAAATCGGTATATAGTTCTGCTTTGTACGGATTTCTACCCGTCTTCTTAATTTTGTAAACCATATAAACGATGACAGCTACATTACTTGCTAGGGCTAATGCGCCCCAGAAGGTGTAAACCGCTGGATTGTAGGTGGATGTTACCATGAACTGTCCCTGATCCTGGAAGGATGGGAAAGTCTGGGCAAACATGCACCAAATGGCCAATGTCTGCGCACGATGCTGCAACCAAGCACCTTTGCCCATGGTAAAGGAGCAAAGAGTCGGCGCAAAGAGCAACGCAAAACCTGCGTACCAGGCATGGGTGGGGATACAGTTATAGGTATACGTAAAGTTCCATAGGTCATAAGCGATAATCCAGAACCAAAGCATATCCGGCCACAACATGTCGCGGCTTCCATCTTTCTTGGTCTTTTGGCGAATGAGAATGCCGAACCAACCGGTGATGGCAATGATATTCAGGATGCCTGCTAACCCGTTCATGAAATTCCATGGGCCGCCCATCACACCAACGACTTCGCCTTCGATACCGCCGGAGTTGGTCATCCAATACTGGATTCCAACTTCAAAGTCCCGAACAACCGCTTCTATAATGTTTATTGCTAAGATTAGCGGTGGAAAGCATAATGCAAATTTATTGCTGGACAGACGCCAGGTCACTTCTCCTGTCAGTTTGTCTTTCTTTTCCAGATGTCTTATGGCCCAAAAGCCAATGCATCCAGCCGTTGAAGAGTATACTTTTGCCAGATGGAACCAGTCTGTATAGGTCTGTTCCTTCAGCACTGTAAACCACATGACGCTGAGTACGACGGGAAGAACAATAAAGCTGAAAAATCCCGCCCACTTCCATCGCCGTGCAATTTCATTAAATAAGAAAAGTCCCGCAAAGACCACCAACCAGATGCCCCAACCCGACCATAGGGTGGCACCTTCCGCAGCGTTGAATGTAAACATAATAATCCTCCGTTTACTTATGATAACGATAAACTAATAACGAATAACAACATAAAATCAGATCTAGTATGCAATAATTTCTTTAATCATAAACTCTTTTCCGGAAAGAGTTTCGATGATAAGCTTTGTATTTTCCATAGAGGTGCCGTCAACGGCGGCCGGATAGCACTGCTCAATATATTGCGGCACAACCGGCGCCATTTTTCCAATCTGTAGAATGATGGTGTCCACCTTTGTCAAATGATTCTTCTGAACGAAATCCTCAACGGTTTTGACAATTTCTATGACAATCCCAAGTTCATGCATTTTGATTTCCTCTACGCCTGGAATCCCAGTTTCTTTTTCATATTCTTAATAGCTATTTTCCCTTTTCGTTTCAATGCGTGTCTGATGACGATGGGTTTCATATCCGGAAGAGCTGCACCCTGACCATCATATACCCGTTCCAGTGTAATGGCCTCAAACTTGCATTTTGTGGTGCACACACCACAACCCACACAAAGGAATTCATCCACCACTGTAGCACCGCAGCTGAGACAGCGTTCTGTCTCTTTTTTGACCTGCTCTTCAGTAAAAGTTCCTCGGAGATCTCGGAAATCATTTTTGTTCTCTTGAGGTTTTTCCATTGCCACCTGCCTTTTCGCCAAATCATATCCTGCAAGGTCCAAGTTATTCTTGTCCAGTGCATGATACTCTCGCTTGCTGCGACCAATGGTGAGACTCTGGCCTGGCTGCACGAATCTATGGATAGAAATTGCAGCCTGTTTCCCCTGAGCAATGGCATCGATGGCGAATTTTGGTCCTGTCACAGAGTCGCCTCCGCCAAAGATATCAGGATGATCCGATTGATAAGTGAATCCGTCCACGGTCATGGTGCGGTTAGGTCGAATTTTCACATTGCAATTGTCCAAAAGTCCGCCCCAGTCAATTCCTTGACCCACAGAGACCAGAACATAATCCGCAGGCAATGTAAATGTTTGTTTTTCATCATACACCGGAGAAAATCTGCCTTCCCCATCGAAAACCGACAGGCACTTTTTAAATTCAATACCAATGACTTTTCCGTTTTCACGCAGGATTCGGGCAGGCCCCCATCCGTTTCGGATAGTGATCCCCTCTTCAGCGGCTTCTTCCAGTTCTTCATCCAAAGCCGGCATTTCTTCTCTGCTTTCCAAGCATGCCATGGAAACTTCTTTGGCTCCGACTCGAGTCGCAGCACGAGCCACGTCGACAGCAACATTTCCACCACCGATGACGACAACGTTTCCATCCAGTTCAGGTCCCTTGCCTAGATTGATATTCTTTAGGAAATCAACCCCATAGAGCACGCCTTCTCCTTCTTCCCCATCAATGCCCAGTTTGCGGGTTGCCTGGGCTCCTATGGCCAGATAGAAGGCTTCAAAGCCCTGCTGACGCAACTGGTCCAAGGTGACATCTTTCCCAATCTCTATCCCGGTGGTAAACTCTACGCCCATCTCACGTAAAACTTCAATTTCGCTGTTGATGATTTCCTTTTCCAGGCGGAAAGACGGAATGCCCAGCGTCAACATACCACCCAGGGCGGCTTCTTTTTCAAAGACTGTGACCTTGTATCCGTCCAATGCAAGAAAATACGCACAGGTCATGCCGGCAGGCCCGGCTCCAACAACGGCAATTTTATTACCATATTGATGACGGATGGATGGAATATACCGGTGTTCGGCCTTCATATCCTGTTCTGCTATAAACCTCTTGATGTCATCGATGGCAACCGGATCATCCACTTCTCCTCGGGTACATTCCGATTCACAGCTTTTGGGGCAAATTCTGCCACACACAGCCGGAAATGGATTTTCATGTTTGATTAATTCCAGTGCATCCCTGTATTTCCCCTGGGAGGCCAACTTAATATATCCTGGAATGGCAATATGCGCAGGACATTGGGTTTTGCAGGGAGACGTACCCGAGTCCAGTACTTCTTTTCTATTATATCGATAATCCACATTCCAGTGCTCCTCGCCCCAGACGGTATCGCCGGGCAAATCTTTTCTGACAGGGATTTCCACAGGGGTGATTGTGCATATTTTTTGACCCAGCTTCAAGGCATTGACCTGACAACCTTCCACACATTCGCCACAGCCAACACATTTGGTGGAGTCCACTTTGGAAACATAGTTGGAACGAACCATATCCGGATTCAGATACATCTCAGCGGATCGAAGCGCCAGGCAGGAGCAACCGCAACAGTTGCAAATGGCATGGGTTTTACCTGAACCATCTGTATTTGGAATTTGATGAATCAGTCCGTTTTCTTCCGCACGCTTAATAATCTCAAATGCTTCTTCCCGGGTAATGGCACGACCCCTGCCGGTTCGAACATAGTATTCCGCGGCATGTCCCAGCTGGATGCACATATCTTCTTTCAGGTGGCCGCAGCCTTCGCCCATGGCTTCTCTTGCTGTTCTGCAGGAGCAATCGGAGACAGAAAATTTTTCGGCTTCATTCAAATATTTAGAAATTTCTTCATAGGACGCACGACGAGATTCCCCTTCGATGGCCATCTCAATTGGAATGACTCGCATCAGTCCGATGCCTACCGGGAAATTGCCTGCAGTCGCAGGGCCCCTTGCCCGCCCATATTCTTCAAAAGCCTCAGCAATCTGGGGATACTTTTTTACGTTTTCTTTATTGTTGACCATCATTTCCATGATACCCGGCACCCATGTGTCATGCCAGTATTTGTCCACACCATCAATTTCGTTGACAAAGCAAACCCCTGCCATGGAAAGATTCCAAAGCAAACTACCGGTTTCCTCCTCCGGTTTACCGCATAGTGCTGCAACATCTGCTGCAGAACGAGGTTCCCGAAATGCCAGGTGCATGGCCACGTCGGCCATATCATCGGTGACCACGGGAGCAAGAATTTTGTACTCCGGATCATTCTCCGTATACGCATTTTTGGCGGTCATTTTGCGGTTGCCAATTTTGTTGGCTAATGCCAACACCTTCTGTTTTGCCATGTTTTCGTATCCTCCTACTGCATTGCCTGCTTTGTGAGCCAATCTATCCAGGGTTCCATTCCATCACCGGTTTTCGCGCTGATTGGGATGACTAAAATTTCCGGATTAATGGCATTGGCTCTCTTCACCACGTCTTCCAGATTGAAATCAAACATGCCAATGGTATCCATTTTATTGACTAAAAGCACATCAACAATAGAGAACATCAGCGGATATTTAAGAGGTTTATCGTCCCCTTCGGGAACGCTTAAAATCATGGCATTTTTTGTGGCCCCGGTGTCAAATTCTGCCGGGCAGACTATATTACCCACATTTTCCAATATGACGATATCCATGTCTTTTGTGGAGAGTGCGGCAAGACCTTGGCGGGTCATCTCTGCATCCAGATGACACATGCCCCCCGTATGGACCTGTACCACCGGAATTCCCACTTCGGCTACCTTTCGCGCATCCACATCGGAGTCAATATCCGCTTCCATGATGCCGAAACGAAATCTGTCTCGAAGCATGTCTATGGTCTTTAAAACCGTCGTGGTTTTGCCGGAACCCGGAGAGGACATGAGATTCAGCAGAAATGTCTTTTCATTCTTCAGATCTTCCCTAAGAAGGTCTGCCTGCCTGTCGTTATTTTCAAAAATTCCTTTTTTTATTTCAAGTACTTTAAACGTTTCCACCGGCTACTCCTTTGCTATTCTTCATTGTTTAATCAATAACATAACGCACGTTATGTTTTCTAGTTCCAAAGTATCACATTGTGGAATTTTTGTCAATAAAAAAAGAGCCGGTTTGCTGCCGGCTCAAAGGGAATTTTATTATTTGTATCCGAATACAGAATTGCGCTGCCGTTTGGCTCGATACATACACTCATCCGCCTTGGCGATAAGTTGATCCGTGGAATCATTTGTTTGACAATCATAACAGCATACCCCAATGCTAGCTGTTATTTTAATGGATATCCCATCAAATATAAAGTCATAGTTTTCGACATAAGCTCGCACACGTTCGGCAATTTCCAGCGCAATATCCCCACTGGTATTTGGAAGGCAAATGATAAATTCATCGCCACCATATCTGCCCAAAATATCGTAAGGGCGAAGGTTTTCCGAGATTACCAGTCCAAAAGCTTGAAGCAGTGAGTCTCCAGCATTGTGGCCATAAGTGTCGTTGACCACTTTCAGGTAATCAACATCCAGCACCAAGAGGCACATTTCCTGGTTTTCCCGTTTTGCACGGCTGAATTCCTGGTGCAGTTTTTCGATGAACGCCCTTCGGTTTAAGAGACCTGTCAAATAATCCATTGAAGCAAACCTTTTTGACTCTTCTTCTGCTTTTCGCAGTGCTGCTTCGACAGCTTTGGTTGCGGAGATATCCCATATGTTGATGATTGTCCAGCTCTTGCCGTCGGTATCATAAAAGATTGCCGAGGTGAGATCGGTTGGAAAAATCGAGCCGTCTTTTCGGACAAAGTTCAATTCCGTACGGATTTTCCCATGTTCTTCACGATAAGCCAATGCATTTTCAAGTCTGGAATCTGAAAGGTCCACTAGACCATTCCTACCCAATTGGCAAATCTCGGCTTCCGTCCGCTGAAACATATCGCAGGCTGCTGCGTTGGCTAGGTAAATATCGCCATTAGGCCTAGTCAACAATAGCGCATCCAGACTATTTTCGAATATAAATCGGTAATATTTGTCTTTAATATGTCGATCCATAATTCTACCTCTATTTTCTGATATCCAAATTAATCATTCCATCTGCGATTTCAATGATTCGATCTGCCTTTTCAGCAATATGCCGGTCATGGGTTATGACGATGAATGTCGTGCCAAACTTTTCATTGATTTCGCGCAGCAAATTGTAAACATTTTCGGTTGTGGTGGAATCCAGATTGCCTGTGGGCTCATCGGCCAGAATAATAGCAGGGTCATTCAACAGCGCCCGTGCCACTGCTGTCCTTTGCTGTTGCCCCCCGGACATTTTAGTTGCATTATTGTTGATTACTTTTTCAAGTCCAACGATGTGCATCAATTCGATGGCTCTGTCCTTCACATCTTTGGTGATTGGGGCGCCACCGATTCGAAAGGGCATCAAGACATTTTCAAGAGCAGTAAATTCCGGTAGCAAATAATGGAACTGAAAGACAAATCCCATGGTTTGATTGCGGAGAATCGCCAACTGGTTCTTTGTCATCTTGGTGGTATTGATGCCATTGATGATTACATCGCCGGAAGTGGGTTTGTCCAGGGTGCCAATAATATTCAGCAGCGTACTTTTCCCACTACCGGATTGTCCAATGACAGAGCTGAAGGAACCTTTTTCAAAATTCAGGTTTACATCCGTAAGCACCTGGGTTTTAACACTAGTTCCATATATTTTATTGATATTCTTCAGTTCAAGTATGTTTTCCATCTACTACTCCCTTAATTGTTTCTGATGATATCGATTGGATCCAATTTAGATGATTTTCTCGCCGGAATCAGGGATGCCAGCACACAAGCCAGCACAGCTACACAGGCAGAAAGTACGATGAAGTTTGGATCAAAGCTAAGAGGCACAACAGGCGTTCCGTCTGAATTTAGAGCGAATTTAGTAAATGCATAGGATAGCCCTACCCCAAAGGCAACTCCGGTGGCAGCCCCGAAGATACCTAGGATAAATCCTTCGGTTAGGAAAATCAGGCTGGCCGCTCGGTTTTTTATACCCATTGCTTTTAAGATTCCTATTTGTCTGGATTTTTGCATGACAGTAATCGCAAGGACACTGGCAATCCCAAGCAATACGGATAACATGACAAACACTTGAATCATCAGGCTTGAAATACTCTGTCCCTGCAAACCGCTGAGAAGCTGCTCGTTCTGTGTTTTCCAGTTTAAAACTGTCAAGGTGTCGTCGTTTATTTTTGTGGTCACTGCATCAGCAATCAAATCTGCATCAAATACATCCTCGCGGGTGACTTGCATTTCGATGGCACTGATTTTGTCCCCTGTCTGAAACAACGCCTGAGCTGTTTCCAAGGTTGTGACACACCAGGTACTGTTGACTGCTGCAACTTTAAAATCAAAAAATCCCGAAATGGTTCCTGTCACTGTCCGTCGGTCTGTAGTTACAAGGGTAATGGTATCCCCAACAGACAGCTGGTTCTTTTCTTGTAATATGCTTCCTACAAGGAATTCTCCCTTTTCTTGGGGAATATTCCCATCTGTTATATACTCTGGGAATTGATAAATGCCATTTGCCCGTTCCATATCAAATCCTCTGACCAATACTGACTGAGATGTTGTAGCCTCTAGAAATGCTGGCTGGTCCAGCACAGGGGAAGCCGGGTTTATTCTGCTATCCACTCCTTCGATTTTTTTGATCACACTCGTGTCATTATTGATCAATTCATTGTCAACTGCTGCGGTAACCGTAATCTGCGAGGAGTTCCCGATGGTGGTGTCGATTAGGCTGGTTTGAAGCCCTAAAATCAAAGAACCGATAAATATTTGTACTGCCACACCTACGCCAATGCCAAGGATGATTACAACGGTCTGAGTTTTGTTGGATTTTAAAAATCTCAGTGCAATGCTTGCGCTCAGTCTCATATATTATCTCCCCTCTTCAGCTACGATGGTGTCTGCTATTTTTTTTAGATCTTCAAAACTTCTTACATAATAATCAGCGCCAACCGTCTGTATATGGTCCGGGTTGGAATCAAATGCGTTCCCGCCTATCACTATTTTGACACGGTCTCCCATCTTAGCTCGGAGGTCGGCGACAATTTTTTTGGTGACAACAATATGGTAATAGTTGGTGACGCTGATGGCAATCAGCTTTGGGGCTATGAGTTCAACCCCGTTTAAAAAGTCTGCATACGGCGTATTGCTTCCCACAAAAATAGTTCGAAAGCCACAAATGGTTAGGAAATCCGCAACCATTCTGGCACCTAACTCATGATGTTCTTCCGGGGGGCATAGCACTGCCGCAACACCCTTTTCATCACTGTTCAGTCTATTTTTTTCAGCGATGACAAACGGATAACAGCTTTCCACAATGGTACGGATGATGGCGGTGTGAACGTGTTCCCGCCAGATGCATAATCGTTGGTCTTTCAATTCGCATGTCATTTGATTCAACGCAGGACCCAGAATGTAGGTATACAACTCTACAACTCCAACCTTTTGTTCCTTTAAAAGGTTTATGGCATAGTTAAGAGCGGCTTCTTTGTCCTCAGAGGCCAAAATTTTTGAAAACTCCTGATAATACTTTTCTAGTTGCATGCGCTTCCCCTTTCTTCTGCAATAATCTGGTGAACAAATATTTCGGCCATATTTTTATCAAACTGGGTGCCAGCCATTTTCAATATTTCCGTGGTTGCTTCTTCCTTGGTCATGGCCTTCCGATAAGGTCTTTCCTCAATCATAGCATCATATGCATCCACGATTGAAATGATTCTTGCCATCAGTGGAATTTCTTCCCCTGCCAATCCTCTGGGGTATCCGGTTCCGTCCCATCTTTCGTGGTGATACAAAATGATATCGGAAATCGGATTGAGTTCGGGGATAGCCTGGGTTATCCGCCACCCAACCTCAGGATGCTTTTTCAGTGCTTCCCAATCTTGAGCAGTGAGTTTTTCTGTCTTTTGAAGAATGCTCAGATCTATACTAATTTTGCCTACATCATGCAGCGAGGCAGCGAGTTCAAGTATATCTAAATCCTGATATGGAACTGATACGGCGTGCCCCAATTTTCTTGCCAGATCAGCCATCCGATTGCAGTGCTCCTGTGTTTCATAGCTCTTCTCGTGCAAAGTTGTCTTGATGGATTTCAAGAGAACACTATGAGAGCCTTTTCTAGCCAGAAGCTTACGGCGATACATGTATTCTTCTGCTAACAGAACCACATCGTCCAAGGATTGGTCTGCTGTTTCTCTAGTCGCAAAGCCCATGGACATGCTTGTGAATTCCAGACCATCATGGGCATGTATCATTGTGCTTTTACTTTGGTTATTAATTTCGTTGAAGATTATTTCAATCTCTGCATTATTGGTTCTGGGGAAAAATACACTAAACTCATCTCCCCCGGTTCTGATTGCAACATCTTGTTCTCTGCTGGTTCTTTTAAGAATTTCTGCAGCAGCAATCAGCAAGTTATCCCCCGTTACGTGACCGAACGCATCATTTACCAATTTTAATCCATCCACATCGCATACAATGACGGACATGGGTAGATTCTCTTCGCTTGCGATTTTTTCTCGTACTTCTTCAAAATAGGCTCTGTTATAAAGTCCTGTCAGTGTGTCATGGTGGCTGATATATTGAATGCTAACTTCCCGCTGCTTTCTTTCAGTGATGTTTCGACCCACACATATTATTCCGCGAAGGTTGCCATTCTTATCCTGAAATGGAGTCTTGATTATTTCAACAATAACGACTTCCCCATTGGCATAATCAAATACCTGCTCGTACTTCTGGGTTCGGAGTTCCTCAACCAGTTTTTGATCAAGCGCGTTTATGCGTTTCGCTATTTCTGCATCAAAAACCTCACTTGCAGTTCGACCAATCAGCTCCCTTTCGGTTAGACCTGTGTGCTTTTCGTAAGCTTCATTACAGCCAAGGTAAAAGCCTGCGGCGTCTTTATAAAAAATCCAATCTTCAGTAGAGTCAATCAAGGATTTGAGCAGAGACTGCTTCTCTTCCAATTCTGCATAAAGACGTACATAGCTTTGATTGGATTCCTCCAAGGATTTGTTGGTTCCTTGAAGTTTCTTTTCCGAATCCACCAACTCTTTGAAAGGAGGATAAATTAAAAGATAAATGATTAAAGCAGTCATAAATACAAAGAATAGTCCCTTAATGATGCTTACAGCATATACGTCGGGTATGTTGGTAAAAATCGTATTGGACAAAAAATCTGTACCCAAGATCCAAATACATCCAAATACGAGGTATATGGTCACAATCTTGATGGATTTCCCCTTAGCACTGTTTCCTTCCAAGTTTTCAACAGGCCAATGGCTTCGGGCGTGTTGACGCTTTTTTGATGGTTTCATGGCACCGTCCCCCTTCCCTAAATATATTGTAACACTTCTATGTATGCTCCGCTAGTCAACCATAATCTTGATGGATTTACCTCTATAAACCCCCCTGTTTTTCAACAAACTTCTAATCAGATGTACTGATCCACTCTCCGTTCCATTTAGGCTGTGGGAGTGAGAAACAGGGCTTCGATTGATGGTCTGTTCCTGCGAACCAATAGGAATACACAGGTCAGCGCAAGTGAGGCGCAGATTACTGCTACACCTCGGTATGGCAGAACCTCACCAAGCGCCCCTGCAATCAGTTGCATCAACATGACTCCGGCAGAAATAGTGACATTCAACAAACTACTGACCCTGCCTCGGATTTCCGGAGGCAAATAGTTTTGTATGGCGGCTTCCCGCAAGGTTGCACTGTTTACGCCAAGAAATCCACAAATAAAACGGTTGGCTGCCATTCCATAGAACGGCAAGAACAAAAGGATACCATCAAATAAATCATAAGTAATGTATACGGTTTCTGCTATTTTATATTTTCGGTTGTCCGGGATTTTAGCAAAATAGTGGAGAATGCCTCCCAGCATACGCCCCAGGGTTTCCGCGCTAATCAATAAGCTGTACATGGCTGTTGTCAAAACGGGAGAACTTTGGAAATAGCTTAGTGTCATTAGATTTGTTCCACTCCCGGCAGCATTGGTCACCGCCATATATGCATAGAGGCTACGTACCCCTTTCTCGTTTTTAAGGTACCTGAATCCGCCGGTGAGTTGTTCTAAATATTCTTTCATATGGAACTTTTTCTTTTCACAAATCTGTTTTTCTTCGACACGGATTAATGTCTCAAACCCGCATGCTACGGCCAACAGAAATGCTTGAGCATAAAGCAAATACTCGATACCAAAGGTGGAATAGACAATTGCCGCCATCGGTACGATAAAAACTGTCATGGTTGGATAAATCAAGGATGAAATTGAGTATCCCTTTTGCATAAAACCTTCCGGGATCAAGTCGGGATAAAGTGCCTGGTATGCAGTGCCATAAACGGAACCGATGGCTCCGGCCATGACGCCGTAGACCAAATAGTTGGAAAAAGCAAATCCAGTGAGGCTAACAGTGATAGCAAATCCCAACGCCACAAGGGCCGCCAATCCATCCAGCCAGACAATCATGTTTTTTCGGCTATGGCTGTCTATATACGGTGACAGTAGAATTGGTAAAATCACTGTTGGCAAAATGGAGACTGCCTCAAACAATCCGGTCATGAAGGGCGATCCGGTGTTGTCAAAAACAACCAATCCCAAAGCCAGGCTCATGGCGGTTCCGCCTGTGGCACTGACCACCGTACCAAGTGTTATAATCGTAAAATTCTTTGTCCAAAGCGTTGGTTTCTTCCCCAAGACGCACTCCTATTCAATTGATGCGATACTTACTACTAGATTGTAGCATGTTCTCATAAAAGTGGAAACAAAAAGCCAGCATACAGGATTGTAAATGTTACATCCATGTGTACCGGCTTTTTCTACTTTTAACTAGTAGCAAGACGAGTTATCTCTCTAATATTTGCTTTTCCTGGTGTATGTGGTGTGGAGCAGCTCGTGGGATATGTGTCCCAACGGATGTCCCAGATACTCGTCATACAGTTTAGTGATGTATGGATTTTCATGGGATTTTCTGTATTGCTTCCCTTCATCCTCCGTATACAGTGCTTGGATTCTTTTCAGCCTCTTCGCATTGTCCGTCAGCCTTGGTTGTCCACCACCGCTGATACAACCACCCGGGCAACCCATGACTTCAATGAAGTGATAAGGGCTTTCCCCATCTTTAATCCCTTCAAGAAGTTCAGAAGCGCCCTTGAGACCACTGGTAGCAGCGATCCTTACTGTGACACCATTTAAGAAGCTCCACTCGGGTTTGGCATCCTCAATGGTGAACTCAGCACTCTTGATTCTTTCAAGACCTTGGATTGGCTTGACATGAAGATGATCAAATGGTAGTTCCCTACCGGTGACCACTTCATATACAGTTCGAAGCGCAGCTTCCATAACACCACCCGGGACTCCAAAGATATCCGCCGCTCCGGTGGACAATCCAAGTGGATTATCAAATTCCGTTTCGGGCAACTGATCGAACTCAATCCCAGCGTCTTTAATCATTTTGGCTAATTCTCTAGTGGTTAACACTGCATCCACATTTGGTACGCCATCATTGACCATTTCCGGTCGCGAAATTTCGTATTTTTTGGCGGTGCAAGGCATAACGGAAACCACGAAGACATCCTTTGGGTCAATGCCAATTTTTGGTGCGAAATAGCTTTTGATTAAAGCGCCCAGCATCATATGAGGTGATTTGCAGGAGGACAGATTATCCAACTGATCAGGATAAAAATGCTCAATGTAGTTAATCCAACCCGGGCTGCAGCTGGTTATCATAGGCAGGGTTGGCATTTCTCCCGGTTCAGAGAATCCCGTCTTATCAAGCTGCTTCTTGTCAATTAATCCGTTCTTGAAAAAGTATTGGGCAAGCCTTTTCAACAGTTCAGTGCCCTCTTCAAGAATGGTTAGGTCAGCAGCAAAGTTGGTGTCAAAAACATAGTTGAAATTCATTTCCTTTAATGCACTGGCCATTTGACCGGTAACGCAGTTGCCTGGTTCATATCCAAACTCTTCACCCAAGGCGGCTCGGATGGCTGGAGCTGTTTGAATCACAACAGTTTTTGTTGGATCTTGCAATGCCTTCCATACTGCCGCTGTGGCATCTTTTTCTTTCAGTGCATCCACGGGACAAACCGTAGTACATTGACCGCAGAAAGTGCAAGCGGACGAGTTCAGGGGCAAATCCAGTCCGGGGCTTACCACTGTGGCAAATCCTCTGAATTGAGGATTTAAAATACTCACACCCTGAACATCATTGCAAACCGTCACACATCTTCTGCATAAAATGCATTTTGAGGCATCCCTTACAATCGAAGGGGACGTGTCGTCAATATACTCTTTGGACTTTTCACCTTCAAACCGGGAACTGTCGATTTGAATCAACTCGCCCAGTTCCTGAAATTCACAACTTCTGTTTCTCGCACATTTCAGACAGTCCTTAGGATGGTCGGAAATCATCAATTCATAGATGACTTTTCTGGCATCACGAACCCTTTTGGTATTGGTATGAATCACCATGCCTTCTGTAGCAACTGTGATACAAGAAGCCTGAAGATTCTTTGCGCCTTCTTGTTCAACCACGCAAATTCTGCAGGATCCATACTGGTGCACGTTTTCCAGATAGCACATGGATGGGATGAGTATGTTATGTTGCTTAGCAGCTTCCAGAATGGTGGTGCCTTCAGCTACGCTGATTTGCTTGTTGTTTATTGTCAGATTTACCATCTTCATTCACCTCCCTTTCCCTAAAGCCGTCGGTCGCATCGCAGACATCGCATCGACTCGGCGATGGCATTGAGTCTGTGGAAACCTAAACATACTTCATCAAAATTATCTTTTCTGTCTTCCGGCTCTAGATAATCCATCTTGAACCGATCATGTTCTGTAACCTCAGCATCTTCCATATCCATTGGAATATCAATGGGCTCGCCTTTATTTAACTCGCCATTACCACCCATATATTTATCAATTTCTGATGCTGCTTTTTTGCCGTCAGCAATAGCGGTAATTGCTACGTCGGAACCGCGCACTACGTCACCACCGGAGAATACACCTTTCATAGATGTCATTCTTGTGTCGGGATCGACAACGAAGGTGCCCATTGCGGTTGCCTCCACTTCGTCTTTCCTGACAAATGGCAAATCAGAGTATTGGCTGACAGCTGGGATTACTAGGTCTACATCAACCAGGAATTCCGAGTCCTTGATATCCACCGGTTTTTTTCTGCCATCGGAATCGAACCCAGACAATTCCATCTTGATGAACTTAATTTGTTTTACTTTCTTATCACCAAGGAATTCCAAAGGTCTGACCAACTCGTGGATGATGACACCCTCTTCCATGGCTTCCTTGATTTCCGATTTATCCGCAGGCATGTCTTCCATGGTTCTTCGATAGAAGATATGAACTTCTTTGGCTCCCTTACGAATAGCAACTCTTGCCGCATCAAAGGCGGTGCTTCCGCCACCAATGACTGCAATGGTTCCGGATAAATCTACGTCCTTGCCGAGATTCACATCCTTAAGTAAATCAAATCCATGATATACGCCGGGGAGGCCTTCGCCCTGTATGCCTACTTTTCTCGATAGCTGGGCACCGGTTGAAATGTATATGCTGTCATGCTTCTCCCGAAGTTCATTGAAACTGATATCTTTGCCTACCTCAATGTCAGTGAGGATGTTGACGCCTACCTGTCTGATTGTATCAATTTCCTTTCCAAGCACTGCTTTTGGCAACCGATATTCAGGGATGCCGAAGATCAGTACTCCACCAGCTACGGGTTGTGCTTCGTAAACAGTTACGTCATATCCAAGTCTGGCCAGATAATATGCACAGGTCAACCCGGAAGGTCCGGCACCGATAATGCCAACGGATTTGTTCTTTTTGGGGAACATCAAATCCACAAAGGGTTCATTGCTTTTGAACATTTCATCGGCCACATAACGCTTCAGATCCGAAATGGCAATGGCTTCATCCATTTGACCCCTGCGGCATTTGCTCTCGCACGGATGGGTACAAACGCGTCCACATACCGATGGGAATGGGTTTTCTTGTCGAATCAGGTTGTAAGCATCCTTGACTCTGCCTGCAGCAATCAGTGCCAGATAACCGGGCACATTGACGTTGGCTGGGCATGCGTTTTCACAAGGTGAGATAAATAGTTCGGAGCAAACACCCGCTCTGCAATATTTGTATTTAATGTGTTCATCATATTCTTCACGGAAATATTTGATGGTGCTGAGAACAGGATTTGGAGCAGTCTGTCCCAGACCGCATAGCGCTGTATCCTTGATGGTCAAGGCAAGTTCTTCAAGCAGCTCCACATCTCCTTCTTTCCCTTCTCCTCGGGTAATTCGTTCAAGGATTTCTAACATCCGCTTGGTGCCGGTTCGGCAAGGTACGCATTTACCACAAGACTCATCCTGGACAAATTCCATGAAAAATCTGGCTACATCCACCATACAGGTGTCTTCATTCATACTGATTAGTCCGCCTGAACCCATAATCGCACCAAGTTCAATCAGCGAATCATAATCTACAGGTGTATTCAGATGGGCTTTTGTCAGGCATCCACCGGAAGGTCCTCCAGTCTGTGCTGACTTGAATTTTTTGCCTTTGGGAATTCCGCCGCCAATGTTGAATATGATTTCGCCCAAGGTGACACCCATTGGGACCTCTATCAATCCGGTATTGTTGATATCTCCTGCAAGAGCGAAAACTTTTGTTCCCGGGCTTTTTCCCGTTCCCTGCGTTTTGAACCAATCGGCACCTTGGAGAATAATCGATGGAATATTTCCTAATGTTTCTACATTGTTAATCACGGTTGGTTTATCGAAAAGACCGCTGTCTGTTGGGAATGGGGGTTTTTGATTGGGTTCGCCTCTTTGCCCTTCAACGGATTTCATCAAAGCTGTTTCTTCTCCGCATACGAACGCGCCGGCGCCAATTCGGATTTCAACATCAAAATCAAATCCGCTGCCGAAAATGTTTTTGCCAAGAATATTGCTGGCTCTGGCATCATCAATTGCCTGCCCCAGTACTTCAATGGCCAATGGATACTCTGCGCGGACATAGACATACCCCTGTGTTGCGCCTATTGCATAACCACCGATGGCCATGCCTTCAAGCACCGCATGAGAATTGCCCTCCAGCAAGCTTCGATCCATAAATGCTCCCGGGTCACCCTCGTCGGCATTGCATATGATATACTTTTGGTCGCTCTGTGCTTTTGCACCTAAAGACCACTTCATACCTGTGGAAAATCCACCGCCTCCACGGCCTCGAAGTCCGGATTTTTTGACTTCTTCGACAACCTGTGCCGGAGATAGTTCTGTTAACGCTTTCGCCATTGCATAGTAACCGTCATGTGCAATAAACTCTTCCATGGATTTATGACTGATCATACCGCAATCTCGGAGAACGGTCTTGCTCTGTCCTTTAAAAAAGTTGATGTCCTGCATTTGTGGTACTTTATTGCCGGTTTCACTGTCTGTATAACAGAATTCTTCCACAACCTGGTTTTCCAACAAATGCTTTTTGACTATTTTTTTCATGTCTTCGGGTTTCAGTCTGCAATAGAACACGCCATCCGGCATGACTGTCAATCTGGGACCCACTTCACATATGCCAATGCAGCCCGTCAGGCTCAACTTCACTTTGTCCGTCAACCCGGCTTTTTCAAGCTCCGCAATCAATGCGTCCCGAACTTCCACACAATTGGAAGAAACGCAACCGGAGCCGGAACAGAATAAAAGGGTTCTTTCATATTGCCCGGATTCTTTTTCGAATTCGGCTTTGACAGCATCAAGATCTGCCACTGAGTTAATTGTTCGAACCTCTGACATCTCTACTACCTCCCGCCATCATATTGCTTTAGAATTTGCTGAATTTTGTTGGGATTGACACGTTTATATACTTTGTCATCGATCTTGATGGCAGGTGCAAGACCACAAGCACCCATGCATCTTACAACTTCCAAAGAGAACTTCATGTCCGGTGTAGTCTCGCCTACGTCGATACCAATGGTTTCTTTGATTTTGTCGATGATTTTTTTCCCTCCACGGACATAGCATGCCGTCCCCAGGCAAGTGTAAATGGTATGCTCGCCTTTTGGGGTTGTGGAAAAATAAGTATAAAAGGTCAACACGCTTCCGACTTTGGAAATCGGCAAATCCATTTGCTTCGCAATGTGGGTTTGAACCTCATTGGGCAAATATCCAAAAATAGCCTGTGCCATGTGCAGTATTTGAATCAGATTACTTTCCTTTACATCGTAATCCCTGATGACTTGATCCAAGAGTTCATACTTCTCAGCTTCTGTCATATCCCTGCACGTTTCTTTTTCGAAGACAACTGTCATAGAAACACCTCCGTTCCACACTTGACAATACTTTAACATTCTCAAATGATAATAGCAAGAATATTCAGTAAATATTTTTTGTATACATGATTCAGCAAACCGAATTGATGCGTTTCCAATAACAGAAAGAAAAACCCACTGATTCCAGTGGGTTTTTTTATGTCTATGTTGCTTTACTACATTTCGGAAAATTCTTCCTGTGGCAATCCACATACCGGGCATACCCAGTCTTCGGGAAGATCTTCAAATGCTGTTCCGGGAGCTACACCGTTATCGGGATCGCCGACCTCTGGATCATACTCGTAACCGCATGGGCATAGATACTTTTTCATAATTTACCTCCATTTTTCTAAAACTAACTATTTTTGGTTCACGACAATTTTTTTGCCAAACTCGATTGCTTCTAATTGCTGCTCTTCATCAGGTTGCCATTGGATTCTCAGTCCTTCGTCCATCACTTCAAAGCCAGCACTTTCCAGATGTTCTTTCAGCGCTTTTGTAGATTCTCCACTCCAGCCATAACAACCAAATACCGCCGCCTTCTTATTTTTAAATTTCATTTCTTTCATCAAGTGTATGATGCCAGCCATGGTATGCAGCATGCTGTTGCTGATGGTGGGGGAGCCCATGACTACAGTCTTAGACTTGAAGACTTCAGTAATCACATCATTTTGATCGCTTTTGGCGATGTTGTAGATCTTCACTGTGATTTCCGGATCCGCCAATTGGATGCCCTCAGCGATTTTTTCAGCCAGGTGTTTGGTTCCGTTTGACATGGTGTCATATATGATTGTAATCTGATTTTCCTGATAGTCTTGGGCCCACGCCGCATATTTCTCAATAATTTGCATGGGATTATCCCGCCAAATGACGCCATGTGAGGTGGCTAGCATATCAATAGGCAAACCCAACGCAATAATCTCATCGAGTTTTTTGGTCAACATCCCGCTAAATGGTGTAAGGATGTTGGCATAATATTTTATGGCTTCGTTGAACATTTCAGCCTGATCCACCAAATCGTTATATAATGCTTCCGTTGCATAATGCTGTCCGAACGCATCATTGCAAAAAAGAATGTTGTCCTGTGTCATATATGTAGCCATACTATCAGGCCAGTGCAGCATGGTCATTTCTACAAAAATCAATTCTTTGCCATTGCCTATGTCAATTTTGTCCCCGGTCTTCACCACACGGAAATCCCAATCCTGATGGAACTGGCCTTTTAGAGATTTAACAGCGTTGGCCGTGCAATAGATGGGTGTCTTGGGAATCCGTTTCATCAGTTCCGGTAAACCGCCGCTATGGTCTACTTCTCCGTGGTTGGCTACTATGAAATCAATTTTGTCTAAATCAATTTCTTTTGCCAGATTGTCTACAAACTCGATTCCGTACGGCAACCAAACCGTATCAATCAAAACAGTCTTTTCTTCCTGCACCAGGTAGGAATTATAGGTGGAGCCTTTGTCTGTGGAGTACTCTTCCCCGTGGAACTTCCGAAGCTCCCAATCGACTTTGCCAACCCAGTACACATTGTTTTTGATATGCTTTTTCATTTTTGCTATTTCTCCTTGTATATACCTTTATTCTAGGATTGTTAACATTTAACTTTATCGGAAAGATAGAGTTAGTTTTGTATCTTTTGAACTTATATAACTTAAGTTCAGATCTTCTGGTATTTTCGATGAAACATCCAACTGATCAAAGTCAATCATTAGATTGTTACCATCCACATAGACAAAAGAGATGTTGCCCATCTGAATCGCGGTCTTAATCAAAGGTCCGTTGATTAGGGCTGCCTTGAAGGCAATTTTTTGGAGCATATTTCCAGTGGGATTTGTGGTTTCATGGAAAGTTGCATATAGTTTATGACCGGTTCCATCGAATCGTAATTCAGAAACGGTAATTGCATACTGCACCTCAACCGGGCCAAGTTGTTGGGCATCAATGGAGGCCCATATTTGAATTAGTCCATTTTCGAACTCAATGCGGTAATCGCGAAGAGCATCTCCGGCATGTGATAGAACGAAAGGCTTTATGTCCCTTGATAATAAAGAAGCCTTCAATACCAGTCGTCCCTGTTCGATGTCATTGGCATCTAAACTTTGCAAAAGTGCTCCGACTTCGTCTTTGTAACGAACCAATTCGGCGATGAGTTTTTTTATTTCCATCTTTTTTACCTCGTATACCCATTATAACATTTGCCCAAGCAAAAACAAGAATTAATATATTAAAAAAGTGCTCCAACAGTTGTTGGGGCACTTTTTATTTTGTCTTATCATACGCAATTCATTGAGTTCTACTTCGTTACTGAATCCTCATACCCGCCCTTTTTCAGCTTCATGGTAATCAATTTGCTGAGGACGTAATAGACAACCGCACAGTAAATGGCAACCGCGCCTGTTGCGGTAGCATACCGGAACCATGGGGTGTTTTCCAGGGTGATGGGATCCAGGAAAAGGTAATAGACCGGTGTCGCCGAAATGAATACAAATACAGCAACCCAGTTGAATCCTTTCCAGAAATAGAACTTGGATTCAGGGGTCTTGTTGTAAAACTGCCGCATATTCCATTTCTGGTTTCGAAGAAGAAAGAAATCCACCACTGCCATAATTGATATCGGGCAGTAAATCAGGCAGGCTAAACCAAGTATGAAGTAAAAGTAGTCGTAAATTGTAACAGCCCAGAATAATCCAATCAATGTTGGTATCATATAAGCACAGGTAACGACAAACCATTTCTGGCGGAACAATGCCTTGATTTGCTTCATGCCCAAGGATGTAGTGTAGATCATTATAGAGTTGGCGGATATATTTGCGATGCTTACCAAGATTAAAGCAATGATACCCAGTGCGCCGCCGCAGATTGGAATCATCCATGAAGCCGGGTCACTGTCACCAACCAACAACGCAGCCGCTGCACCAAGACCGGTTCCCACGGTGGCGGCAAAGACGAGCCCTAAAATGTTGGGCCAGAAAGCGGCTCGTGAAGTCTTGCAGATTCGCGCCAGGCCGCCTATATTTGGCCACCAGGAGAATCCGGCTCCCAGACTAAGTTCAAAGGCAATCAGGAAGTTCAGCCACGGATCGTCAAAAGGTTCCAAGGCTGGCATGTTGGCGATTTCTCCCCAACCCACGTTTTTGCTGATGATAAAAATCAAGACAACGATGACTACAAGGAACACAGGCACCACGATGGTACTCATGATCTTGATTAAGCGGGGTCCTTTCATGGTGACAAACCAGCAACCCAACGCTACAACGATGCCAAAGGCCACTACATAGACATTGGATGAGAAATCCTTTCCCGTGGTGTAATTCAGAATCTGGATTACGGATTTCGAAACCAGGGTGCAAAGGACAATGGTCCAGCCGATGGTGACGATGGCGTTCAATACCAGGTAGGATTTTGTGCCGTTATGCCCCAAATAACTGATGGATGACGTGAATCCGTCTATTCCATATTTGGCCGAAGGCAGTGAGGTGGACATACTCAGGAGGATGATAGAAATCATATTCCCTGAGATAGAAGCGATAATTGCCATTCTAAAATCTACAAAAAGTGCAAGGGTGCCACCGATGAGAAAACACCAGGTGGCCACGGCAAAGCCGGTGATGACAAAGGAGTAATCCCGGAATCCATATTCGCGGTCACCCTTCATAATCGGCAGAAGGTCAAACTGAACATCGTTGTTGATGCTCGCATCATGTTTTTCCATATTCTCTGTCCTCCTAAAACAGTTTCACAGCATAATAAAGCAGCGGACCGACACCAAGGGCAAAGAACGTGACAAAGATACCAATCCAATCTGCTTTTGATAGAGCGTCAACGACTTGTCCGTCTTTTTCAATTTGTTCCAGACGATCGAATAAATCTTGCTCGTTTTCTGCATTCATTTCAGTTTTGCCGGCGAGCTCTTCCCGGACGGATAATGTGTGTTCCATAATTTCCTCCAAATCAAACAGCGTTATCGATTTGTTAATTTTCCGAATACCTCATAGACCACTTTTAATGCAGCCCAAGAGGTAATTTGGTTCACGGTATCAAGGGGTGGAGATACTTCCACCACATCCATGGCAACAACAGGCAGTTTCTCAAACAGCACTTTTAGGATTTCCATCAACTCACGGGATGACATGCCACCAGCCTCAGGAGTGCCTGTTCCCGGTGCAAATGCCGGATCTAAGACGTCAATGTCCAAACTGATATAAATGGCATCATATGTGGAGAATTTTGCAACCAATTTTTCACAAGCAGCATCCCATCCCTGGTGGAAAACATCATAGGCCCGAATTAACAACAAATCCGGGTTCGCTTTATAGAAAGCAACCTCTTCAGCTTCGTAGGAGCGAATTCCTACCTGGGCAAGGTCCGCCGGAGTGATGACATCCTGCACCGCTCTTCGAAGTGGGCAGGCATGGGACCATTTGTGGCCATCATACTCATCGCACAGATCTGGATGGGAGTCAAAATGGATGATGCCAATCTTTTTGTTCTTGTAATGGCTTCCATAGGCACGGCTCAAAGGGATGGTTACGGAATGGTCACCACCGAAGAACAGACAAAACTTGCCGGATTGAAACAAAGCCAACGCTTCCCTTTCAACGGTAGCATAGTATGCAGCCCAATCCAAATCAACCGGAACGTCACCATGATCATAGACTTTCAAGGTTCCAATGTCATTTCCTTCATCGGTGATGGTAGGCAGATATCTGGAAAGGCTTCGGATTTTCTCCGGTGCCTGGGAGGATCCCTTGCCACAACTTACAGCGCCGTCAAAGGGAACCCCCATAACACAAACATCCGCGGTTTCCATGTCAGGGCAGTTCAAGTCGCCCCACGGTTTTAAATCAATCATAGTACACCTCTTTCATTCACGGTTTTTCTTAAATATAATTCTTTGGCCCGCAACATAAAACATCACAAAGTATTATCTTTGTGATTCTTTTCTACTACTTAGGTAGTAGACGATTACTACTTCCCATGTTAAAATAAGTTGTGATTATAAGGAATTAGAGGGCAATCCATATGGAAAGCTGGTGAAATGGAGGTTGCATTGTTAACGCAAATCGAATGGGAAAAGCTGAATGAATTGGTGATTACCATCAATAACATACGGGACTCCGCTGCCATGAGGACAGCTTTTCTTCAGAAACTCATGACAATGATTGACTTTGATTTTTCGGAGTTTGACATCGGAATTGTCAAAAAATCCGCCGCACCGCAGCTGGTGGATCCGGTTATGGTAAGTAAGTTTAGCAAGAAGTTTGAAGAAGAGTTCATTTACCAATACGAAAATGTATATGCGCCACTGGATTATGTCAATTGGGTTTTCATGAGCCGGGAATCTTTGGTTTATAGGGAATCAGATCTGTTGAATCAAGATGCACGGATGCAAAGTCCATTCTACACCAACTATCTGAAAGTTTTTGACTTGGTCTATATCGCCGGTGTGGTTTTAGTGGGAGGCGGTCTTTTTCACGGTGCAATTACCCTGTATAAATCTGAAAAACACGGAGATTTTTCGGATCGGGATATCTATATTTTAAAGCAACTAATGCCCCATCTCCACGCCCGTTTTGAGGCGGATGCCGGCAAAATCAGAAAAAACGAAAAAAGTCTGTCATATATGTTAAAAAATCAATTTAACCTGACAAACCGTGAAATCGAAATAATGGGTTGCATTTATCTGGGATGCAGCAACGCGCAGATTGGAGAGAAAGCCGGGATAGCAACCAATACAGTCAAGAAGCACGTGTACAACATTTATGAGAAGTTGGACGTTGAAAACCGAACACAACTTGTCAAATTCGTCATCAACAACAAGCTGGAAGGAATCTGGAACGAAGAATAATGAAGAATAACATGGGTTATTTAAATACGTGATAGTTTTTACCAATGGGGCGATATTCTATGAACCGAATTAGTCTTTTGGTTAAATACATCAGCAGTGGGTTCCTCGTAAAAAACAACAGATACCTGGATTCCAGCTCACACCCCAAACGGCATTTGGTGTTTTCCGCGGTTTGTCCAAAATCAATCATCTCTGCATGGTTTGCAAATCCAACTTGAAGCAATTGAATCATCATGTTGTAATACAAATCGTATTCATCCCTACGAGAATAATCCATCCCACCAAAGATGAACGTTGTTTGTGCTTGAGAATGGTTGGTCATAATAAAAGCCACCGGCTGCTCCGCAGTGTCATACAAGGCAAAAATCTCAGCAGGACAGGCCCGAAAAAAATCCTGCTCTAACGTTTCCAACGGGAAATCACTGTGGTGCAAAACCTGAAGATATAGCTGATATAAGTTTTGGTCAAAATCTTTAGAAGGAACCTGCTTCCAATGAAGCATGGCACCTTTTTTTTCTGCCAGCATCAGGCGTCGGCGATAATGACTACGAAGACTAGTTTTATACTCTTCATAATTTGAAAATCGATGGTGAAAGATCGCAGTTGAAAGCGTATGAGCGCACGCAGCTAATCCCACCCTGCTTTGTCGTTCGTTTAGAATTAAAAATAGCCCTTTGCGTTTGGAATAATCTTTGAGGAGTGCATCCAAATCACCATAATAGCCAACCCTGTCGATAGAAACCGGGGGAGCAATAATGGTGAACGGAAGTGTCAGCTTAGCTTTTCCAAAGGAAAATATATTTATTCTCTTTTGATATTCACAACATCTATACCCTTCTCCCAAAAGCAGTCTGTAGGGTGTGTCTCGATGGATAGCAGCAGCAAAAATTGCCTTTTCCTCTGTCATCTCCTGACCAAAAAAGACATCCAGGTCTCTGCATTCAGTCCCTTGAAAGGTTTTTTTCATAGGTGCAATACTCCTTGTAGGGTTCATCCGCATAACGCTGAGTAGCCAACTCCGAAGGCATGTTTTCTTCCAATATCCAGCTGGTAATCATGGTGGTACATTTCTGCCCGGCCGCCTGTAGTGCACCGAGAAAAAGTAGCGCCACCGCACCGGTTCTCTTATATTGTGGCAATAAACCGATTTCTACCAGTTTCCCCCGTTGGGGAATATGTCCCAATAGTTTGTATCGGATCAATGTACTGATACCGGCAGTGCCGCCTTTTGGAACCAATTGATTGAAGTCCGGATACCATAATACAAATCCAATGTCCGCTCCATCCTGCTTGGCGAAAATCAGGTTGTTTGGACGTAGCAGTGGCTTCATGGATGAGAATAGCTCCAAGTCTTCGTCATAGCAACGCTGGTAGTAATAACGATGATTCCTGAATATCTCATTGTTCAAATCAGTGTATCGTTGAATAGATTTTCGAAAACCACTCCTTGAAAAATCAGCTTCTTCTAAGGTCACACCTTTCGTCCGGTTCTCAATGATTCGTATATCATCCCGAAGTTTGCCTGTAATCGCAGATATTTCTTTCTTAAAACTCACCAGTCTGATTTTTTCATAATCTAAAAAAAAGTCATGATAGTAAGCTTTCCCATAGCTTTCTCCAAAGCTAATGGGCGGGTGCGGATGGAGTGGGAATCCCACCGCATTGTTGCAATGCCCTTCCAGACCAACCACAATCCGATATGCTCCCCATGTAAGCGCTATTGTTTCAGCATATTGAAGCAAGAGGGCTACTGCCTCTCCTGTGTTGATTTTCGCGTCGAAAAACCCGATGTTTAGTTCATTGGCTTGATTGTGCTTCATCAATACGGCCTGACATAAGGTTTCGTCACCATTCTTGACGCAAATCATCTGCTGCCTGGAATTCTTGTAAAAGGCAGTATTTGGTCTGCACAAAAGTGTAACCAGACTACTTTTGTTGTCGATGAAGCCAGGCTCGTCCCTGTAGATTTGCCGCGCAAACCGATTGAATTCTTTTATGCTGGATTGTTGCTCAATATTCATCCGGTTGGTTCCTTCCCTGATTTTCTTGCCCAATTGTCTTATATTTCATATGGATTTTATATGATATTTGGTGTAATTCCCTGTTTTATCTGTGATTGATAAAAAAAGTTGATATACAGATAGAACAGATACATGAATGGTTTTTTTAGGAAGTCCTTCCGCAAAATTGTTCGCTTGATAATCGCCTTTGCTGTAAACACGTCTCGATACAAATCCCAATAGGCAGCGGTCAACTCGTCCGGACTCATGTTTAGCGGTTGATGCACCGCCTCTGTACCGTTGTAACTATAGATCTCATTATTTATGATTCTTCCCTCTTCTTTCATCTCATCAAAGAATTGAGTTCCCGGAATAGGCGTTAAAATATAAAACCGAGGCACGACAATTTTATTTTCTACAATGAAGTCGGCGGTTCGTTTAATGCTCTCCAGGGTATCCCCGTCCGCGCCAATGACCATTTCTGTGGAAAGGTCGATGCCGGCGGCTGTTATTTTGGCCAGTTGGCTTTTGTAATTTTCCACCCTAGCCCAGCTTTTATTCAAGCGGTCTAAGCTTTCCTGTGAAATGCTTTCAATACCAAAGGACAACGCAAAACAACCACTATCCGCTACAGCCTTTAGCACAACCGGATTGTCAGCGATATCAAGGGAGCACTGGGACATCCATTTCATGTTCAACTTTTTAAGCTGGCTGCACAGTTCAAGCAGGTAAGGGATATCCGCAAAAATATTATCATCCAACAACAAAAACCGATGGTATCCAAGGGCTTTGATTTTTTTTACATCCCGAATAACTTCACTGATGTCCCTTTTTAAATAGGTGCCTTTATAGAGGCAAAAGACAGAGCAGAAGCTACAGGTGTTGGGGCAACCCCGTCCAGCCTGAACCGGAAGAAAATTACCGATTCTCTTGCCTGTCAGTAGCTCATACTTTGGAAGCGGGTATGAAAGGAAATCCAGTGGCATATTGTAAAAGGGTTTTAAATCGTTTGCCTGATAATCCTTGACCATTTGTACAAAGCTTTGCTCCCCGTCGCCGATGACCACACTGTCACAGTACTTTTTAGCCTCCTGCGGCATCAGGCTGACCATGTATCCCCCCATGACTACTGTTTTGCCTCTGCGCTTGAATTCTTTGGCAATATCAATGCTTCGAACAATGGCATGCCCCATACCGGAAATCGCTATGAGATCTGCATCGCTTTCAAAATTCACATCCTCAATGGTTTCCAGGCAGACCTCGAATGCCACGTCTGGCACCAAGGCGGCCAGAATTGCCGGTGCAAGTCCAACAAAATATAGCCTGCTTTTTTTAACCAGGGTTGTGCGGTTTACATAAGGCGTCGATTGTATGTATAGTATTTTCAAATCAACCTCCGATGATCTTCCTTCTTAGGGCAAAGCGGATCATTCGCATATAATAAGCCAGGTCAATGAAGTCGTAGATTCCTGATGCCCGGGCGATTTTATAGAGACGTAAGAATAGTTTGAGATACTGATGATAAAATCCTCGGACTGTCAATTTCTCTGGTTTAACAACCAAATGAAGAAAGTCCCAGGCTTCAATATCTTCTGTTGTCAATCGATCCCGGTATTCCTCATACAAAGGTGTTCCGGGAATGGGGGTAAAAATAGATACAGTAACATATTTTATTTTATTACTTACAATCCATTGATAAAGATTCTCGAAATACTCCTTGTCAGCATCCAGTGGAACAATCATCAAGGCGATGCATTTTCCACCCGCATGATCGATGACACGAAGACATGCCTCATTGTGGTCTTTTGTGGTGCTTTTCCCATATCCCGACAGCTCCGTATCGGTAACGGCCTCCAGCCCCACGAGAAAGTAATAAAATCCAATCTCAACCAACTGTTTTATAATCTCTGGATTTGCCGATACAAAGTCAGCCCGGGCATAACAGATAAACCGTTTATGAATGTTGTTTTCTTTAATCAAGTTAATGAATTTCTGTATTCGTTCCGGATCCACAAGAAAGTCATCATCCACGATCTGTATATTCTCCACCTCAATGGTCTTCAACTCTTCCACAACCAGGGACAAATCCCGGACTTGATAGTGTCCGCCGTTTAGCAAGGTGCAGTAGCAAAAGTTGCAATTGAAAGGGCATGATAGTGCTGTCTTAATCGTTGCAACCTCAGTCAGATCCAGATATCTGTAGTGATGCTTGTTGGTATGAAAGAATGCTCTGTCAGGAATGGGAAGGTCATCTATGTTGGTGTGTTGAATTGTATTTTCAACCCATCCGTCGGACACCCGGTAGCACAACCCGTTAATCAATCCTCGTGCCACTTTTCTTTGATCGGCGATGGTTTCCATGAGCAAAAAGAAGTCATCCATGCTTTCACTTCGCATGATGTAATCCACCTGTGGAGCATAAAGCCGCTGAAAATTCAGTTGCGCATGAACTCCCCCTAAGATGGTGATGATCCTGCTATTAATTTCTTTTGCTTTACTGCAATAGGAAAGCATTAATTTTTCTTGTGTAATATAGCCGGTGATGGCAATGATATCCGGCTTTTCCCGCCGGATGACGGCATCGATTGAGACAGTTTCAATCAGGCCATCATA
>JBGSVW010000013.1:0-41072 GCA_041752735.1 Anaerovoracaceae bacterium
TAAATATAATCGTCATGCCCTCCGTTGGAAAGCACCGTATGCAAATACTCCAACTCCAACGGTTCATTGTCCAGAATCTTCGTAAAGGATAGTTTATTAGGCGCAGGGGGTCTGACAAGTAAAACTTTCATAGCTACCTCTATTTTTTTATCGTCATATTTTTGTCGTCATTTTGTTGTCATCATTTTTTTGTCGTCATATTTTTGTCATCATATTTTTGATGTATACGCTAAAGATTGTTTTAAAACCACTGATCATGGCCCAAATATTATGCACCGGAATATTCTTGATCGTGTATGCAGCAGAGTGCGGGTTGAAATTCACTATCATGGCGAATTTAATAACCTGCCAGTAATACCCTCGGAGTGACATCTGAGAAGGTCGAATCAGTATATCTCCAAAGTTCCACTTTTCGTATTCCTCTTTGGCATAAAGCAACCGATCCTTGTATTGTTCATAAAGCGGGGTCAATGGGTGGGGTACCAACGGTGAAAAGGTAATTAATTCAGGCCTCAGATAGCGTACATATTGAATCAATTTTTTGAAGTCCGCCTTAGACCAATCAGGGTGTATTATGAAAGAACCCCAACAGGCGATTTTATTTTGCTGTAGTAACACCGTAGCCAGTTTATTCTCAGAAACCGTTGATGCTTTATTGTACTCCAACATCCTGTCATCATCAAAGGCTTCATACCCAACAATCACAGCCATGAGTCCATGCTGGGAAAGTCTCTTGATGGTATCCGGTTTTTCCAGAATGCTATTCACACTGCCATAGCAAATATATTTTTTTTCAATCTTTCTTTCCGAAAGCAAATCGCAGAATTCCTCCAACCTTTGACTATTGATGAGGAAATCATTGTCACAAATCATCACATATGGTTCATCCAGCGACTGGATTTGGTCAACGATTTCATGGATATTGATTTCTCTCAGGTTTTGTCCCTCCAACTTCCAACGGATACAAAAATTACATCGGTTTCTGCATCCATATGCGGTTTGAATCAAAGCGCAAGGCGAGAATCCCACATACTGGTATAGGCTTCTGTATTTCGCGGTGGATTGTCGGTCCGGAACAATATATTCGTTTTGGCAAAATACGCCATCATTGATAAACCCATGGGGTTTTGAGAAAACCCCTTCGATGATGCCAGGCTCCAGTCGTTGTTCAATGGAGTGAAACAGCAACTCAATGTTGCTCCTTGTGGTGGATTTAAAAACATGATCTACATCATCGCTAAAAAATGAATTGGGGAAACAAGTGGCCTGCACACCTCCCACCAATACCGGAACGTTAGGATCAAAGGCTTTTACACTCCTGGCAATTTTTAACACGTTTTCTACGTCGGTGCATTGTGATGTTACGCCCACAACATCCGGTTGAAAATCTCTTAAATACTGCTCCACTGTCGCCTTTTTTTCCAACATCAAATCAACCAAAAGAATCTGGTGCCCCAGCTCCTTCAGCACAGTGGCAACACACTCAATGCCAAGGGGCTCTCCGAAGAGAAAGTTTTTGACGGTAGTGATTTTATTATTTACCCAAGGACGCATCAATAGCACTTTCATTAAGGGCCCTATCCTTTCATAATCTTTTTGAGATATTGCACTGAAATCTTCATCGCGCCAAGTGATAGTTTCAAATTTGATTTCACCCCGTACCGCTTAAACATGATTCCAATGCTTCGAGGGTTCAATGTGATTTTATAATACAGCTTGAAAATTTCTATGTAATACTGACGTACGCTTAGTTTGGTTGGAGATATGACCAAGTGAGCCATATCCCATTTTTCGTGCTGATCATAAGGAATGAGCAATTGCTCTTTATATTTCTCAAAATATGGTGTCGCCGGCATGGGGGTCAGGGGCTGCAAGTTCACAAAGATCAGCTTATTTTGTTTGATAAAGCTATAGAGCTTATTAAAATCCTCTTTTGTCCAATCAACACCTAAAATCACTGTGGCATAGCACTCGATTCCGAGTTTTTGTAAAATTGACAACGCATTTTCATTGTCGCTGATGGTGGTTTTTTTGTTGTACGTGTTCAGCTGCTCTTGATCTGAGGCTTCTACCCCAACGATTACTGCTGATAATCCCACATCACGAAGTTCAAGGATAACATCCTCATTGCCTGCAATGAAATCAGCCCTGCCATAGCATAGGAAATGTTTGTGAATGCCTTGTTTTTTTACTGCCTCGGCAAAGTCCAACAATCGCTGCCGATTATATAAAAAATCGTCGTCTACAATATACACTTCTTTCTGAGGGATCTGAATCAACTCTCTGATTACGTCATCAATCTCCCGTGCTTTATAAGGGGATATTTCTTTGCAAAAACAGAAGTTGCACCTATACGGGCATCCAACAGATGTTTTAATCAAGGCGCAATTTTCCTGGAAAAGATAATAATACTTTTTTAAGTAATGGGAAGGAAGATCTCTGAATGGGAGGATGCCCTCAATTTTTCTGCAGCCTACCAACTGGTAAAGTGCCTGGGCATTGGGAAAGATATAATCGATATTTGCATCGGAAAAATCTTCAGGGCAAACTTCCGCATGTACACCACCAACTCCAACGATGATGGATGGATTATAGGCCTTTGTCTGTCTGGCAAGGTCTTTCATCACGCCAATATGGCTAATATATCCTGTAATACCAAGAAGCTCCGGAGAATGTAGTTTCAAAAAGTGCACCAGGGGGCGCTTTTCTAAAATCATATCCACAAAGATTACTTCATGTCCGTTTTCCTTAAGAACCCCCATTAAAATCATACATTCCAGGGGCTCGCATATCATGACGCTTTGAAGTCCAATGGTTCTGGAATCCGGCCTGGGCCTGATTAGCATTATTTTCATATTTTTCTCATTACAAAACCGCATATGGATGGCATAAACCACCTCTCTCGGATTGTAAACCTTTCTTCAATGACGAATTGGTTTTCAAACAGCCTTGTGAATTCATCCCTGGAGAGATACTCTGCCTTTTCGGCTGTTCTCTCGACCAACCAAAGCGCAATTTGGTCATACAAACTATTTTGGCTGGCTTGTACAAAAACCGCCATGCCGTTTTGGTTTAACATTTCATAGACCTTTTCGCTAATTTTGGCTTTCTCTTTGTAATACGGGAAGGAATGGCAACAGATTGCTAAATCGAATTTATCTGCATCTGCTTTCAACTCGTCAATGTCTCCACAAATGAAATTTGCAGGAATGTTTTTCTCCCGGCATTTTTGTATCATTTCCTGTGCTTTATCAATTCCGGTTAATTCAATCCCGGGGTATAGTCGGGAAATCTGTTGAAGCAGTTGTCCGGTGCCACAGCCAATATCAATCAGACTCTCCGGTTTCATGCCGTCAAGCCGTCCCATCACATATTCCCTCGTGGGTGTCAGTGAATACTTTTGCACCCATAGATGATCATATTTTTCTGCTAATTTGTTCCAAATCATAGCCTACCCAGTACTTCCGTAAAAATCCCGTGGGATTCATAAACCCCTTCATTCTAAAAGCTAGGATAAGGGGTATTGTTGTTATTCTGATTTTACCTTTCCGGCTGGTTGTTTACAAGGTATTTGTTCCTTATACCATTTTGTTTTAACTGTAATTGCCTTTTCATCGGCAAAAAACAAAACAGCACCTATAGGTGCTGTAATAAGAAGTTTATACCTTGCTGATAATCTTTTGTGCCTTTCCTTTTGCTCTTACCAGCATTCTTTCAGTTTTGTGCTCCGCTTTATTCATGAGCTGATCGGATTTCTTAATCATATTTTCTGTCTTTTGGTTTAGTTTTTCTTTTAGAACCTTTGCATTGACGATATTTTCGTCCATGATTTTTTCAGCTTTGTCAGTAAATTTTTTCATTTTAAACCTGTCTTTCCTTTGTTGGTTGTGATCCACTTATCGTCTGCCTTGAAGCAACTGTATTACAATTACAACTAACGCAATCACCAATAATACGTGTATGAGCGAGCCTCCTATTGAGGTAAATAACCCCAGAGCCCACAAAATAACCAATACGACTACAACTGTCCATAACATAATTCTTCACACTTTCATTTTACTGTTTATACGTTCCGACCGAATCTACTGCCGGATCGCCTTGATATCAGCTTTAATAAAGCCCATTCAAGGAAACTAAAGACTACAATCGCAATGACGGTTGCAGGTTCTAATACGCCAAGAATCCCTAGTATGTTGGTATTCATCGTTGCGAAGATACCTTCAAAGAGACTAATTAATGGCTGAGTAATATCGTACAGACCTTGCACCAAGCCGTTACCGGCATTGGCACCAAGTAGTTTTAGTATAAAGCGAAATACTAGGATCAGCTCAATAATGCTGAAGACTATAGCAATGACTCGCGAAATACCAGAACCACCTCTGAGAATCTTGTATTTGTTTGGGGATTTTCCCATATATTAACCATGCCTTTCTATTTTAAATAAAAAAAACGACCGTATTTATCTGGTCGCAATATTAGCTATATCGTAAATATGAAATCAATGTAGCAATTGGGTGAAAACTCAATAATATTTCGAATTTTCTAAATTGAGTATAACACAAATACAATTAAATAGATATGCTTTTGGCTTTATGTGTGGATAAAACCATAAATAAACAAAAATGTTACTCTTGGCCCAATGGAAAATCCACAGTAAAGCTTGCTACCGTCTTGTCCGTAACTACCGATGAAAACCCGTTGAACGGAAATTGAAACTGGTATAGTACAATTCCGTCGTATGGCTTTTCGGCAGTTTCACCGGTGAGGAAAGCGATATACTGGTCAATTTCCTGAGATGTAAGGGGAATCCATTGCGTCTCAAGTCGATAATATGCAATCATCAGACTAGCTCGTTGAACCCCGGTTTCGTCAAATTCTCCCATCACATAATTCCGGGATTCTATGGTATAATCACCATCGCTATGAAAAGACTTCCGAACTTCCCAAAGAGCATAGTCCGTCTTAACATCATATGCGGAAATGACTTTATCCAGCGCATCCCCTATGGTAATCCCCCGACCGGTGACTGCAGGGGCATCGTAAGTGGTTTGATTCAAACGGTACTCCGGGATCCCAGTCCACTCATTGGCAACATAGGAATCTCCTTGCTGCAAACGATAAGGATCGCCCCCCAGGATTAGCGTCTGTATATCAAGTCCCTTTGAGTTTTCCAGATCCTTTAAATCGATGGTGTCATAAACTAAGGTAATCTTGTGCAACAGAAACCCCTCTGAAACCACATAAGAGTATACCGTAATATCTTGTTCCGTATCACAAAAAGCCCCATCGTCGTAGCAGCTGGTTAGGCTTTCCACATAATGGTTTAATTTGTCCTGCATTTCTTGCCTGTTTCCAAGTCGATAAAACACCGCCGTGTGCTTCACTTGTTCACCGGTAAAAAATGAAAACGGCAATGTCGTAATACGCGCAGTTTTCCCTTGGTCATTTATCACTTCATAATAATCATGAGGAAATGATTTGTTGAAAAACATAAATAAGCCTATGGCAATCACTATGTTTATACATATGAGCAATGCAATTTTTTTCAACTAACTACTCCTATTTGTTGGCCGCTACCCCAACGAAATCCACATACTAAAAGTCTTTTCTCAATCCGAATTCCGCAGATTCCACCCACTCTTCAGCATTCCGAAGCAACGATGCCAAGTTGTCCAGGGCTTCAAAGTGTTGCTTTTCTTGGGCAATCAGATATTTAAATAAATCAACATCTTGCTTGTCCACAGCCTTTGACATGAACTCCGAATAAAGAGCAATGCTTTGCATCTCTTTTTCGGATGCAAGTCTATAAAAATCCAGTTGACTGGGATTGGGCTTAATCGCTGTTGCAAGATCACCGATTTCACTAAAAATATTTTTTACCTTCTGTAACGTGTCAGAATTCGGCATTTCGATGGGTTGCCGTGCTTGTCTGTTTTTCAGCATTTGCGCATGATGCGCCTCATCATTGGCCAACATAATGCATACCGGATACAAAGCATTTTCTCGATTGATATCAGCTTGTTCCCTGTAATATTGTTCGCCATCCAGTTCCATTTTTATGGCATATTCCAGTGTATTCATTTTATCACTTGCCTCCCATGTATTGTATTTATCCATATCATTATATCATGGGATAATTAATCTGCGCGTAATTTTATTGAAGGATCATGGGAATCATTTCCCAAAAAAACGTTGTATCTCTTTCGTAGCGCTATCAATGGAGTCTGAGCCGTGTATGATGTTTTCGGAGGTGGATAACGCAAAATCTCCCCGAATGGTTCCAGAGGGTGCATCTTCTATTTTTGTGGGACCTATCATGGTTCTCATTCCTTCTACTACGTTATCCCCTTCCACAATCATTCCCCAGACGGGGCCGGACGTCATAAAGTCTTCAATTTCATGGTAGAACGGTTTTTCAACCAGGTGGGCATAATGCTCTTTTAAAATCTCTTTTGACAGCACCATTGATTTTATCTCAACAATACGAAATCCTTTTTTCTCAATTCTAGAGATGATGGTACCCGCCAAACATCGTTTTATGGCATCGGGTTTTAGCATAATATACGTTCTATCCATTTTATCCTCCTATCACGTTCTGATTTCATTTGCTTAATACTGCTCAGCAATGGTCTTGTAAATCAATTCGTACCCTTGTGTATTGGGATGGATTCCGTCAGTGCATAAATAGTCACAGTAATTGTTGCACTTCAAGAACGCACTACGAATATCTATGATAGGCACCGCCAGCTTTGTGGCTAGCAACATCACTTCTACATTATACAACTCTTGCCAACGATAAATCATATTAATATCGCCCAGCCACTTCATTATATTTTCGCTGTTGATGCCCCTGGATACCCATTTGAAGTATCTCTCCGGGTCCAAGGGAGGTAATGTAAGTAAAATCGGTTTTCCACCATTGCGTTGTATTTCCTCTATTAGCTCTTTGTACAGTTCGGCAAATTTTGCCAGTGGTGTCTTCGCCACATGCTCTTTTTCTGGGTTCTCTGCAATTTCACTCCATATAAAGTCACAGTCGTTGCCGCCAAGTTCAAGGAAAATGCTTTTGTAATCTACCAACTCGCAGGCATGACGCTTGATGACCGAAAGTCCTTTAGCCACCGTACATCCAAACAGGGAGTAGTTCTTTATATGAATATCATTTCTGCCGAAGAGACTTTCCAGATTCATTTTTATACTTTCGTATCTGCTGGTTTCGGTTTGTAAAACAACACCTTTTCCAATTGAATCTCCAAATACGCAAAGTTCCATTACGCTCATTTTGTTTCCTCTTTTCCGGTTTTTTCACCGATATAAAACGTTAACGAAACAAGGGCTAAAAAGACTACATATATGATCCATGCTGTTCCCCATAACTGAAACCAGATGGATATGCCCAAATATAATATCGTCGTCAGGAGGAGTCCGGCTACGATTAAGTGGAGCCCTCTTTGCATGGATGAAATTTGTTTTCGGTAAACGAAGTAATCCGTCAAGATATAAAGCATCACAATCAAAGCGATAATCAACCAGCTTTGTCCCCATATGGCCGGGTACCCCATCACCGAAACATAAAGCGAAGGGAAAACATAGAATACCGGTATAAATGTCAGGTAGATCAATCCAATGCCGCATCGGGCCAATATTCTTAGGTTGAATAGCGTCGCATATTGGTATGCTTTGACTGCGAAAAATACCAAATATACAAACGTGCCGCCTACTGCGATAAGCCAGGTGTTTTCAAAGGTGTCTAGCGCAACCATGCTGACAAATAGATAAACAGCTGTCAACACGACAAAATAGAATGTACTGAAAGCGACGATGCTGACAACGTTCCTTTTTAATGCACTCAGCGAACTTCCGGTTTCCACCTCATGAATGGCATCTTTATAATCCACCATCATACCGATTGCTTCTTTGTAACTTTGTTCTTCGTTCATTCCCGATTGAATGCTATCGTTGTATTTATCTAGGATAATGGAAAACAACTCTTCCCGAACTTCAAGGATTTCTTTGGTTTTGGGGTACAACCGAAATTTTTTGTTGATATATTTCCTTAATTTATTCTGCATAGCCTTCTCCTTCGATTAAGTGATTCAAGACGATGTTGATTTCCGTCCATTCAATGACTTTCTGTGCGTAAACATCCTTCCCCTTTGGTGTAATAGTATAATATTTTCGCCTGGGACCACCGTCCTCGTCTCCCCAATAAGTTGAAATCAATCCTTCTTTTTCCATGCGTTTGAATGCAGTATAAATCGTAGCATCTTTGATATCCAACAGACCTCTGCCACGGTCTATGATGGTTTTCATGATTTCATATCCGTAGGAGTCTCCATTTTTTAGAATTGCCAAAATAATGGTTTCAGTGTTTCCTCTTAAGATTTCGCTTGAATAGCTCATTGCTGCTCCTTCACTACCTAATCAGGTTAGATATATTATATGGTTATTGCTAAGGGTTGTCAACAACGTTCTACAGAGAAAAAAATAGAACCACTTGAGATTTCGCAGTTCTATTTATCTTTATAATGAAATTTTGAGTTATTTGAATTTGTTGTTAGGCATTCTCATTGGATTCGTGATCCAGAATGAATTCATCCGCATCGCTATAAGGCGTTTCTTTCTTGCCAAGAAGCCCAATAACCAATCCGGCAATTTTGCCACAAGCAAAAGCAATCACCATAGTAGCAAGGATTCCTAAGATTTGAATTCCAGCGTTATGGGTGATGATAATCGCGCTGAGTCCGCCTAATATTCCGGGCATTCCATGTAGATTGTTGATTCCACAGGTGTCTGTTCCTCTGATTAGTTTCTCAACTTTTGGTGCGATAAGTGCGTATCCCACTGTGCTCAGCGTTCCTGCACAAAGACCAATCAGCAAAGCCAGGCCGGGGGTTGCCACGTCACAAGTGGAACCAATGGCCACACCACCTGCAAGTGCTGCATTGGCGATGTCTTCGATTTCAATTTTCCCTCGAATTAACTTGGAAAACAGGAATGTCGCCAGCGTTGCCGCACACAGTGCAAAGACAGTATTAATTACAGTCAGGGCAACGCGATCAGGTGCAACAAGTGCACTGGTGAATGATGGCCAGAAGATCCAGAGCATCATGCTGCCCAGAAGACAAAACTGATTGCTGTTCTTGTCTACTTGAACAACGGGATCATTTTTAAACTTCGACAAAGTATTGGAAACCACTCCCAAGCCAAAATAAGCGCCGAATGCATGAATCACAATAGATCCACCAGTGTCAAGAAATCCCGCGAAATAACCGCTTTCCAAGAGCAGCCATTCGTTTAAAATATATGCGGGGATAAATAGAATTCCAAGGAAAAAATATTGCTCCATCTTTAAACGGCCCAAAGGTGCGCCAATGGTGATGAGTAGACTTGCAGCTGCAAACTCGGCAAAAATAAAAGTATCTATGCTCACCGTTTCCATAGTGAAGTCACCGCTGCCATAGCTTTTAATCAACATATAGAATGGAATTGCCACGCTTACGACGATAAACGTAGCTGTTATGGAACTAAACCCGTGCCCCCGGACAAAAACCATCAGGAAGCCGAACCCGATTAAAAGCATAGCAAGAATATTCATAGAACTGCCGTACTTAAGCGAATCAAGTATCGTGCCATCCACTGTGCTTGCAGCAGCATTCACGGCGGCCATACCATTGGAAACATTCGTATTGAAGGTTGGGATAAGTGCCAGTGCCATCGCAACAAGAAATACAAAAGATATTAAAATGATTCCCTTGTTTCCCTTTTCCAGGGTTGTAGCTTTTTCATTTAGATTAGACATCAACTATTCTCCTTTGCAATTTTCGAAATCGCAGCCCACATATGCCACAATTCCTTTGATGCTTCGCAATCCACATAACTTTTTTGCGTGAGCAATATGTATTGTATCACAAGAGAACATTGTTAAAAATATACTAATTAATAGGCGGAATGTTCAATTTATTCACGAGTATAAAAAAAACCCGCAGGATTGCTCCTGCAGGTTCGTTTTTGTACTATTATTATCTATAGTCTCTGTTGCTGTTGTTTTGTTGTTTCTTTGCTTTTCTGCAATCAGGACATCTCTGAGGTTCATTGGTGAATCCCTTTTCCTGATAGAAAGCTTGCTCGCCTTCTGTGAATGTGAATGTAACTCCGCAGTCTTTGCATACTAAATTTTTGTCAGCCATTTTGTTCTCCTTTTGGTTGATAAAATAAATATTGACTTTACCGAACCGAAAAGGGAATGGAATTATCATATTTATCTTGTTTAATGTTGTTGGTATATTCCAACATTTGAATTATAACACGTACATTACAGGAATGCAATCATTTAATTAATTTGTTATTTTATTCATTCTGTATGCTTTCCAAGTCATACTCTATCAAGTATTCCTCCAGGGTCACTCCGCTTTTGTAAATCTCATTTGCGACAAATAATCCAACATATCTTAGGTGCCAGGGCTCATACACATACCCCGTAATTTCTTCTTTACCTTGCGGATACCTAAGAATAAATCCATATTCATGGGCATGTTTAGCCAACCATTTCCCTTCCGAAGTGTCCCCAAATGCATCAATCAATTCATATCCCACGCTAGCTGATGATACATCGACCGCAAGACCGGTTTGGTGCTCGCTTTGCCCGGGTTTAGCGCTAAAACGATCGGCTTCTTCTTCTCCCGACTGGCTAACATAATTGTTATAGAGCATCTTTTGAAAATCATAGGATCGGTAAGCTGTGGTCATTTTTAACTCAAGGCCCTCACGGCTTGCAGCTTCTACCAACTGGCTAAAGGCCGCCGCTGCTTCTGCCCTCATAAAACGTGCCGTTGCTGAACGGTCGAGCGCATAATACGCCATCGCCGTTAAGTCATCCGGCTTATAATTTATGTCCAGCGGGTGCTGCTTATTCACGAGGATCAGGAGCCCTTGCTCTGCGCTTTCTTGACGTGCCAGTTGCGCAGCTGCTTCATCGATTTTATTCTGCTCGTTTCCCCATCCCAGCATTCCTTTTATAGCTGGAAAATTGACTGCAATGACCACACCAATAATTACAATCAACAACAGAACCAACAACCTATTTTGTATCTTACCTCTAGTTTTATACTTCATTACTCCCCAACCAATCTATGTGTGCTGAACGGATATCGAATTTACCGACCGGATCTGGTCCACGCATAATGTCCTTTTGGATTTGCATGAATCCCTCTTCATTATAGAGCGTACGCCACCGGACAAGTTGAACAACACCGCCTGTGATTTCAATTCCAGTGATGCTGGTAGGATAAATACAACAGCCGGTATTGAAGTATGGCAAGTCGCCCTCCCTTGGATATTTAAACCGGTGGGTATGCCCGCAAATCAACATGGTCTCATGTTTCTGTATCCATTTATTAAAGTTCTTTTCAATTTTGTGCCGCTTATGAACATTCTTCACCGGGCTGGCTGGATTCTTGATTCCGAAAGCATGAAGATGACGCCAGAAATATTTCAAGGACAGCATGGTGAATAACCAAAACTGGTCATTGGCAAAGTCCCCTTGCTGTCCGTGGACCACAAGGATTTCCTGCCCATTGCGATTGTGTTTCAGCACTAACGCTTCACAAGGTTCCAATCCTTTAAGAAAATCCGTGCACTTCTGTGTATAGTCATCGTAGAATTCAGCAAAATTTTCTTGGAAGTATTTTGGGTCCCTTAAATAATTATTGTGATTCCCATAAATTAAAACCAACCTGTTGTCGTCATAAAACCGTTTCATGGCTTGGAATACGTGAATATGGGCATTCTTAATCACTTCAAACTTTGGATGCTCCCACAGTTCGTCACCGTCTCCTGCCTCAATCAATGTGAATCCATCCTTATAATATTGATCCAGCGCATAAAGATACATGTTCCGATTCTTAGTGAATTCGTCCTGATGGCTGCCGCTTCCGCGGTGACAGTCACTAAAAATGACGAACTTGGAAGTCTCATCAAAATATTCCACTCTAGCCTTTTGAAATGCGCTTGTCAGTCGCTGCTGCGTCCTCATTCCGCTCACCTCCCATTATTTTTCATTGTACCACTAATAGAAGAAAAATATATGTGTAAAATCAATACATCTAAAATTAATTGCTATATTTGTAATATTACCTTGACAGTCATAGTAATATGAATTATTATTTCGTCGAGGAGGTGATTCCATGAGTGAAAACAAAATTACATCCGACCTGTTACGCGGTCATACGGATACCATGATTTTACGTCTACTTTCCGAATCAGATCGATACGGATATGAGATTGTAAAGTTGATTGGTGAACGTTCCAACCATGAATATGAGCTAAAAGAAGCCACTATGTATTCTTGTGTTCGGCGACTTGAAATGGATGGTGATATCGAATGGTATTGGGGCGATGAATCCCAGGGCGGCAGGCGGAAGTATTACCGAATTACCCAAAAGGGAATTGCAACATACACCCAGAATAAAAACAATTGGATGTATGCTAAGCGGGTTCTTGATTACTTGTTATAAGGAGAATATATATTATGAATGAAAAGCTAACAAACTACGTTAATGGTGTCTTCGCACCTTACGATGAAATAAAAAATGTCACGGAATTGAAAGAAGATTTGCTAACAGATTTGCAAGAGCGCTTCTCTGAACTTATAGCGGAAGGCAAGGATGAAGAAACCGCCTTTGTTATGACCATCGAAAGCATCGGCGACATTGAGCAAACCGTACAGGAAGTGGCCAATCTTTCAAAATCTATGGAACACCGCGTACTGGCCAATTTAAGTGCCAGCAACTTGCCCAAAAGCGACTTTTCCGGAGTTGTAGCACATAAAACAAAATTCTCTGCCAGCGCGCTTCGAGGCTCCAATTTTAACAATGCAGATTTAACTGGCAGTTCATTTTTTAGCAGTGATGTTCGGGACACGACTTTTGATGGTACGAATCTGACCGACTGCAATTTTACCACCAGCGACTTGACCAACTGCAGTTTCAACAAGGCTAATTTAACTAAAACAATCTTTAGCTCCACCGCTCTTGGCGGATCAAGGTTTACAGATTCAAAATTTGTTGATTCCAAAATCAACACATCAGATTTGGGCAAATGCATTTTTATTACCTGCATCTTCAACGGCGTAACCTTTAAATATTCTGATCTTCATGGAATAAATTTTGATGGGCAAACATTTATTAATGTTACGTTTGATAAATCCGATCTGACGGGTGTTTCTTTCCGGGAGTCAACATTGAAAAACGTGTCATTTGTATCCATGTACTCCATCACCAATAAGTATTATCGTGCAATTAAGACAATCGACTTTGATGGCGCTATGATGGACAAAATCACATACGCTTCCCTCAAAGGTATCGGTGCAAATCTTACGAATGTAAAAACCATATAATTGGCAACGCGGATTAACGAATCATACTTGAGTCTATAAAAAAAGCAGGCTTCAGGCTATTTTGTCCTGGAATCTGCTTTGTTTATTTACTTATATCGTTTCTTTGGTTTTACTTTCTTTTTGTCTTATACCAATCCGGTTTGTTGGTGTTCTTGCGGGGATCTTTGGGTCTGTTCTGATTGGGACGATGCACCGGCGCTACCTTCAGGTTCAGCGTGGTGTTCATAAGCGGGAATGGATGATCCTTGACTTCCGGCAACCGTTTACCAATGAGCTTTTCGATGTCATGAAGCAAATTGATTTCTTCAAAATCGCAGAATGAGATGGCCTTGCCACCCAGTCCTGCTCTTCCTGTACGTCCGATTCGGTGTACATATGTTTCTGCCACTTCAGGCAGGTTGTAGTTGATTACATGGGAAAGTTCCTGGATATCAAGTCCTCTGGCTGCAATATCTGTGGCTACCAGAATTCGGAATTTTCGTTTTTTGAAATCTGACAAGGCTTGCTGCCTACTATTTTGAGATTTGTTGCCGTGGATTGCCACCGTTCGAAAACCATCGTTGGTCAATTCCTTGACGATTTTATCCGCACCATGCTTGGTCCTTGAAAAAACCAGCACCGAATCATATTCCTGCTCTTTGAGCAAGCGAATCAGTAATCTTGTTTTGTTGACTTTGTCCACAAAATAGACTTCCTGGTCGATGATATCGATGGGCGAAGCGTCCGGTGTAATGGTAATTTTGACGGGATTCTTCAGGATAGTATTCGCCAGTTTGGCAATTTCTGTCGGCATGGTTGCTGAGAAAAACATGGTTTGACGTTTTTCTGGGATGTAGGTGATAATCCTTTGGACATCCACCCACATGCCTCTTTCCAACATTTGATCTGCCTCATCCAACACGAAGTGCTCGACGTACGACAAATCAATGAATCCCTGATTGATCAAGTCCAATAGTCTACCCGGTGTGGCTACCAGAATATCAACGCCACTTTTGAGTGCACGTGTTTGTGGGAATTGTCCTACACCGCCAAATATTACAGCGGTCCGCTGATGTAGATTGACACCGTATGCTGTAAAAGAATCTCCGATTTGTAGGGCCAACTCTCTTGTAGGGGCAACTACCAACGCCCTAATTCTTCGAGGGCCCTTTTGGGCGGGTTGCGTATTTGCTAAGTGTTGCAAAATAGGAACTGCAAACGCAGCGGTTTTGCCGGTGCCGGTCTGAGCGCAACCAAGTAGGTCTGAGCCTTCCAGCAAATGAGGTATGGCCCTGGTCTGCACCGGGGTCGCCTCTGTGTATCCCTGGGCCTTCAAGGCCTTCAGAATCGGGGCAATAATTTTTAGTTCATTGATTGACAAATGCTTTCTCCTTACTCTTCTATGGAAACACTGTTATAAGAACAGCGTTGTGTTTTGATTCACATATTTGGAATTTCACCTATGTATTATACCACAGATTCCACTTCTGTGCCCCATTCCCACAATTCCATGTAATACTAAGGGGGTTGCTATCAATTACTCGGTGCGTAGTGCGATGACTGGATCCTTTTGTGCGGCCATTCTTGATGGAATAAATCCTGCAATCAAGGTGAGGAACATGCTTCCTACAATCAGTAGCACTGCATGAACCGGGTTCAGGGCGGCAATGCCTACAATTCCAGTCAGATTGTTAATGATGGCGTTGATTGGAATAGAAAGCAGATATGATAAGCCAACACCTAAAACGCCGGCTGAGAATCCTATCAGCAGAGTCTCTGCATTGAAAACTCTTGAAATGTCTTTCTTTCGAGCACCGACGCTTCGAAGGATGCCGATTTCTTTCGTTCGTTCAATCACCGAGACATAAGTGATAATACTAATCATTATCGTGGAAACCACAAGGGAAATCGCTGCAAAGCCAACCAGTACATAAGTGATGGTGCTAAGCAACGTTTTGGTAATTGATGTAATGGCTTCAGCCAAATCGGAATAAACCAACTGGTCTTCTTCCACTTTCCCGTCATTATAAGTATCCAAATACGCTTTAATCTCATCTTTGCTGGAATAGTTTTTAGGATAAATATTAATCCCGGTGGGAGTGGTATCTGCACCAAGCATAATCAGCATGGCATCTTTGGCCTTGCTATCTTCAAATGTTGTCCCAAAAAGAACATTTCGATCAGAATCGTTTTGTGCAACTGCGATTTCACTATCTTTTGCATCCTCAACGACGGCTGCCGTCAGTTCGGTCGTATAGGCAATCCCTGGGGATAGATAGCTGCTTTCACTGTCTTCTTTGGGGCGAAGGATGCCAACAATAGTTAGTTTCGTTCCGGCATCACTTTGATACAATGCCTCGTAATCCGATGGCGCTGCAGCAGTATACAAAGACCCAAACGTAGATTTTGAATAATATTCATCGTTGGGTACAACTTGTAATATGGTTTGCCCGATAAAATCAGTCAACTTATATTTTTCAGTTTCCTCGGTGATGCCAAGTTTTTCAAAGAATGCCTTGTCAATCCGGTTGTATTTATCCACGACCAATACCACTTCATTCTTTGAAGTGGGTAAGCGACTGCCTTCACCCATTAAATCGTAGAGAGATAAAATGAAATCATCGTTGTGAGGTAGTTCGCCCCAATACGAATTGCTTCCGGCAAGAAAGTTCATTTGTGTTCCACCGAAAGTAACCGCTGTGTCGAATTTGACTACCGTGTCGTTTCCTTTCGCCAATAGATTGATATTCACCCCTTGGGTGTAGGCAATGGTGTTTACAGTATCCGGAAGTTCTGTGCTGATTTTCGCTACATAATCAAGGTAATCCTGGATAATGATGTTGCTATGCTTGGTACTGTTTTTTTCGCTGTCATACGCATATAGTACGTCATCATTGGGATATTCCGCCAAGGTTGTTTCTTCATTATCAGCACCAGGACGTTGGGTGAAGTCAATAGTTTGCTCCCCGGTGGTGATGGTAATCGGATAGCCGGCAAGAGTGGAAGACTGCATGCTGTCCATATATGTGGATAATCCCGCGGAAAGAGCCAATACCAAAGCAACTCCGATGATTCCAATGCTACCGGCAAATGCGGTCATAATAGTTCTGCCACGTTTGGTCAATAGATTTCGAAAGGACAAGGATGTGGCTGTTGACAAGGACATGGCGGTCTTCTTTAATAGTTTTCCATCAGTTTCCGAAGCCGTGCCTTTTCTGATTTCCTCTTCCGTTACCGGATTGCTGTCCGACTGAATACTTCCATCCAGTAAGCGAACAATTCGGTTAGCATACTTTTCTGCCAACTCCCCATTGTGGGTAACCATAATAACAAGCCGGGTTTTTGCAATCTCATGCAAGATATCCATCAGCTGAACGCTGGTTTGGCTGTCAAGTGCGCCGGTAGGTTCATCGGCAAGAATGATGTCGGGATTATTCACCAATGCTCTGGCAATTGCAACCCGTTGCATCTGCCCACCGGATAGTTGGTTGGGCTTTTTCTTATGCTGGTCGGCGATACCGACTTCTGCCAGAGCCTCCATCGCTCGGCGCTTACGCTCCGATGCCGATACACCAGACAAAGTCATGGCGATTTCAACGTTTTGAAGCACGGTCTGATGACCAATTAAGTTGTAGCTTTGGAAAACAAATCCGATGGACCGATTACGATATGCATCCCAATCCCCATCTTTAAACAACTTTGTGGACATGCCGTTAATAACCAAATCACCGCTAGTATATCGATCCAGTCCCCCAATGATGTTTAGAAGCGTCGTTTTGCCACAACCTGAAGGACCTAAGACGGCAACAAACTCACTTTCCCGGAAAGATAGGGAGACGTCATGTAATGCTACGACCTCCTCGCCGCTGATATATGTTTTTTTTATTTGATCAAGTTTTAGTTTGAGCATTGTATTCCTCCATGAATCCTGCTGCTGCACCAAAAATGCAATATTTCTTTATATACCCCCACGGGGCTGATTGTACCATTCATTCCTTAAGATAACCATAAAGCCGGCTAATCCAACAAGTATTGGCCGGCGGTGAAGTATTTTTTCTTGATAGCAAAATGGAATGATGGCCAATGCAGATAAACCGAACATCCAGGTCTGTGAAAAATTCAGGAACTCCCCAATGATGCTGATAGGTACAAATACTAAAAATATCTAAGGACTTTCATTCTTGTCTCCCTTTTGTCTTATTGTTGTCCCTCATGGGAGTTGGCAATACCCCTGTAGTCCGTTATCTGGTTGTTGCTGAATATAATATTGCTCAGTGATCCAACCCCATGGCGATTTGCTCCTGTACAGCCTCCACGATACCCAGATGGGCATGACCATGAATCAACGTTGAAGCAGTTGAAGTAGTTTCGGATTGACGTCCCTTATCTTCACCGGTTTCATATTCCTATCTACAATGGCATGTTTGGTCCAACCTTCGGCAAGCAGCGCCCTAGTTGCTTTGTTTTCTATCCTATATGAAAGTACCATACTGACACCTCGCAGTTCGGTACAGCTACTATGTATCAACAGGCAATCGTCGTAGCGGGCAGGAACCCGGTATTTGACGTGGCATTCGGCAGCGGGAAGAATAATCCCATCTGCTTCCAGCTGTGCATACGGATAGCCCAACTCAGCAAGCAATGCCGTTCGACCCACTTCAAACCACACCAAATAATTTGCGTGGTAGGCAATACCCATAGCATCCGTTTCTGCATATCGTACCCGAATTTCAGTTGTATTTTCTTTCATGGTTTCTCCTTTAGATGGTCGGTTATTTGTGGAATAAATTGTTCATTCGCAACAGTTCCTTACCAATTGTACCACTATTGTTTGCCAGTGGAAACTAAATTGACGAAGTTCATAGAAAATAAAGCCGGTCCTTCAGCATGACGATGTCGTGCATAAATGAACCGGCGTTTAAACAATTATTGTTGAATTGAGAGAGGTCTAAGATTTTCTGTAGTTTCGATATTGGATTCCCACTACCATAGCGCTAATGCAACAAAGAATTAGCAACAACAGTAGATTCGAGTCATCACCTGTGTATGGGAAGCCATTGTTTGAGGAACCGTTATTTGCGGAACCGTCGTATGGGAACCCATTGCTTTTGCTTTCAATCCATTTGGCGTATAGCACTACGTCACCCTGAATACCTGCTCCAAATACATATTTATTCGTGTAGTTCTCATCCAAATACCATCCTTCAAAAGAATAGCCTGTTCGGGTTGGATCTTCTGGTTTAACAATCGCAGTTCCAAAATTCAGATTTTGTTCTTGTGCCCCAGTGTTGGTATGAAAGACTGCACCGTCTCCGATTTTAAATACAGCTGCGTAAATGTTTTGTGTATATTGCGCATATACGGTTAAGCAGGCTGTTATTTTTGTTCCCTGGTCGAATACAGTACCGGTGCCATTTGCCTTTGTATTCCATCCTGTAAAGGTATATCCCTGTCTTTGGGGCGGTTGTTCCGGCAAGGGGTTTATTGAATCTCCATGAGTGGAAGTAATCTGCCGGGGAATAGCTTCCGGGTCGCCGACATTGTTGTCAAAGAAGACAGTGTATGTCTGTCCGATTAGGTAGGACAGGTCAGTAGGCCACTGTGCCTTATAATCAAGATTGTTGTTTCCCGAGAAAGGGTTTTCCTGTGTCATGTCCCGGATTATCGATTCCTGATTGCGGTGGTCCCCCGAATCGGCTGTAGCAGGTGCTGCTCCATCTCCCAAGAATTCATCCGCATTGCCAGTTCCGATAAAATCGATTTCCACGTTTTCATTGTCCCTTAGGGACATCTTGAATTCCTTCAACTGAATAGCTAGTTGGGGAAGATCCCCGTGAAAATAGGGAAGTTCTGGCTGTGAGGGATTATTGTTACCTAACCATGCGCGGATGACGTAAAAATCGCCCGGGCAAATTATTCCGTTAAGAGGATCACTAGTGTACCAGCTTGTTCCCTGCGAAGAGGCGTATCGAATTTTCCAGCCACCCAAATCAACAGGTTCGGTGCTAATATTTTTTAATACCACAAAATCATTACTATAGACACCGTTACTATTACCGCCGCCACCATAGATATGGTAGAAAACGACAGGGCCTTCCTGCGACCACAAGGCAGTGTACGTAACATCACCGGTAACAGTATTTGCCAAGTCCGGAGACCATCCAATAAAGGTGAATCCATCTTGGCCGGTAACGGCTGGCGCAGACGGGGTTAAATCATCATACGAAAGGCCACTATCCGTAGTTTTCGCGAAGGTGCCGTAATCTCCAGGTTCGTAGACAACTGTATAATAAGCTATCGTCCACTGGGCAAAAAGTGTTGTCGTTGCATCAACTGAAAAACTGCTGCCTATATCATAGAATGTACCCGTACCGTCACTCGCTGTGTTCCAGCCAGTGAAATTATACCCAGTTTTCACCAAGGTACCGGTATTGCTCTGTAAGGTCAAAGATTTGCCAAAAATCTTACTCTGATTTGCTGGAACACTACCACCGGTTGCCCCGTTGCCGTCATAAGTGATTATGTGCGATAACGGTTCCCCGCGGATGATAATATCATCAATCCTATTGGTTCCTCCAGCTGCAACTGTACCTCCCGCAACGCTGACATTATTTAACTTAACCCATCGCAGAAACACTTTTCCCTGGTTTTTCATTTCATCTGGTAGAGTAACATTATTCAAGGTGCCAGAAGTCCAATTGTTGGCAACCGTTATAGCAGCGCCGGAAACATTGCTCCAACTAGAACCATCGAGGCTCCATTGCACTTGAAAATTGCGTGGCCCTGTATTGGAGCCCATTTGCTTTGAGGAAAGCGTAAGGGCCTCATAGCCAGTCGTTGAAAATTCCGTCTGCCAATAAACATCACCCACAACATTCCATTTGTCCGAATTAGGCGCAAATGTGCCAGAACCTACCGCTCCAGTAACCCAAGCTGTAAAAGTTGCTCCAGTTAAGCTTATCTTTGAAACGTTAATATTTTCTGGTATTCCTTCATCCGCAGTATAATTTTGATCTTCAAAATTATATCCAACAATGGTTTGCGGTACATCTGCATATACAAAATTGCCATTTATCCCTGTCATAACGATGAAAAATATCAGAATCATCAATCCTGCAAGTACCTTTTTATGCATGTTATGAGTTATTAGGTCCTTCATACAACTATTCTCCTATCAAATAATCTCCAAATTTTCCACCCTATGGAATGAGTATATTTTATTGTTTACATAATTGGTTAAGTTTAATAATATGCCTCTTGAATGCCCCCTTAGGGGCATTCTTCTCCATTATACCTAAATCAAACATTATGTCAACAAATAACCATTTCTACTGTTTGGTAATGCCTGCAATGACTTCATTGGGAATGACGAATTCCGGTGATCCCGAAGACCCTGGAGCAACCGAATACTTGTCAAAACAGATCACCAGTTGACCTTTTGAGTTGATATAGAAAAGTGTATCGGCAGTAATCAATGGATCTGGCATTAAACTGGGCTCATCAATCCAGTAGAAGAGCAGTCCGGTTTCCTGTTGCCTTATCATTTCATTAAGCACATAATTTTCTAAAACCGCAGCATAGTCTACACTCTCCAAAAATAACCCTTCAAAGGTTAAGAGCTTTTGCGTCTTCTTGTCTATCGTATAGTATTTGTGTATCGTCATCGAGGAACCTACTGTGTTGACTAAATAGATGTCGATGGCCAAATATTCCTTTGTGTTGGTCAGTACTTGGTATCCCGAATCCATCCCAAAGTGAACTTCCTCGCCGGGGTATTCCTTTTGTATGGCTTTTGCTTCAGCCTCAAACTCAGAGATGATAGCATCGGCATACCCTTCTAACTCTTTGTTGATTTGAGCCTCCAGGTTTTTGTCAAGGAGCCCTTCGATTTTCGCTGTATCAATGTTTGCATCAAAGCCGTTTTGATGATATTCATAATGCCCAAATGTCATGACATTGACGATTCCTGCCAACCCCGGAATCCCAGCAACTGTGTTTGCAAAAGCCGGAGATGCATTGACCATAACCGTTACGGTAAAAATAAACATTGCCGCGGTAGTTGCCGCATATTTCATCCATGGTTTTCGCCATTTTTTCTTTTCACCTGGGTTGGTTTTGTGGTTGTTTAGTTCGGACAACACCCGCGTTTTAAATTCATCAGACCCGTTTATTTGGTTGTACTCCGCCTTTGCTTGTGACAAGTCTGGATGATTATTTTTATTCTTGTTTCCCATTGTTTTTTCCCTCCATTTCGGTACGTAACAGACGCAACGTTCTGTAAAGACGTGTTTTGACTGTATTGACATTCTCCCCCACAATCTCTGCGACATCAGCTATTGGGAGTTCTTCAAAGTATCTTAGAATCAGCAGAATCCTTTGGTCAGAGTTCAGTGATTTCATCAAATCCTCAAAATGGACGCGGTCATATGATTCTTCAATGACCATGCTCTGTGTCAATGTCTGCCATTCAGAAGAAAGGGGGTCAAATGCAACAACTTTTGCTTTTTGCTTATTCGTGGAAATGGCTGTATTGATTACAATTCGGTAAAACCAAGTGCCCAAATATTTTGGTTCTTTTAGTGTGTGTAATGCCTGCAATGCCTTAGTCACACTTTCACTGACAACGTCTTCCGCATCTTCCCTGTTTAAAGTGTATGAAAAGGCAAGACGATACAGTCTGTCTAAGTTTTCTATGAGGTAGGACTCAAAAAGTTGTTTGTTAGCCATGCATGATCTCCTTATATCTATTAGACAACTTTCACCCTTATAAAGTTTCACATTTACTATCAAATAATAAAAGTAGAGAGAAATGAATTCTCTCCACTTAATATACCATTATCCTCAATCTTTATGTCTCATCGGGCTTCCGCCAAAATGCTGTTATATTCCCTTTATCCGCAATGTTATATTCGATCATTTTTTTGAGAAGTCTGTAATCAATTGGCTTATCCCACGGGAATCGCACCAATTCCTTGCTATGCTCATAACCAGCCTGGATGATTTCGTTGCTGAAATGAATGATTCCAGCCCTTTCCGGGGATACCGCCATGTGTTTTTTTGAAACACTAAACCCGATGATGAACGTACCATGGTCTGTAAACATTGGTTGGTTCCATGCGATTCTATGCTGCAGTTGTGGGTATTTCTGAGTTATAAAATCCAGTACTTCTTTTGTTCGCTGCGCATGTTGTGGATCTTCAATCTGGCCAATGAATTCCTCAAATGTTTCCATGGTTTTACCACCTTTCATATCTAACGACTTCTTCCAACGATCGGCGTGGCCTTTGCTTTGGAGCCTGATTTGCGTATCCCATGGTGATAATGGCAACCACATATTTATCGCTGGGGATCCCTAGGATCGGTCTGATTTCATCCTGCAAATACCATGACACCCAGCAAGTTGCAAGTCCCATGGCTTCCGCCGCCAACACAATGTTTTCGCCGGCGATGGCTGTATCCAAGATAATTTGTTTTGCCGCAATCCCAGGGGTGTCTTCGTTGATATTCAACGGACCTGTTTCCGATGTAGCCACTCGAATGTCTGCAACACAAACAATAAAAACCGGTGCGCCAATCATCCAGTCCTGTTTATGTGAAACCTGCGCCAACTTAGTCCGCATTTCTTCTGACCGCACGATGATAAAGTTCCATGGCTGCGTGTTGGAGTCTGATGGGGCGAGTCGCCCACAGTCAATAATCTTTAGTAAAGTCTCCTCCTCAACCTGCCGTTCTTCGTATTTACGTATGCTTCTTCTGTTTTGAATTGTTTCTATCATTGGAGTTCTCCTGTCTTTATTAATTCAAGCCGACAAGTCTACTACGACTGGCCGGCTTGTTTCTGTTAGGGAAACACTATTTTTGGTATCATTTACTGTTGACTTTCCCACGCTTCAATGAAAGCCGCCAATTCATCTTTCATGACCGGAATACGGGTACCGGTCGAGCCACAGTTCAGGCACAAATCATTTTTGAAACCCTGTTTGGTACATTTTTCGGGAACTTCCTGCGCGCAACCATAATTGCCGCATTTGGAGCATCGGAAGATTGGATTCTTGCATTTGTGTTCGTGCTTGATGCCATCGCACTCTGCTACTTTTGCTTTTTCTTCTTCTGTGAGTTCAATATGGCGTTTCTGGTTCAGTTTACCGCCACGATGCCACAAATCGTTGTTGGGCAGTATTTCTTTTGTAAACTTTCTTGCTGGCATATTATATCTCCTCCTTCATAACTGAGTAGTGATCAATATGAATTTGCCAATATTTTCATGTTACATCCAAATTGGATGTGATTTCATTATACCACAAATGCAAAATCGCATCGTATCAAAAGTAATTATTATTTGCTTCGGCAAATGTCCCACGCGCACATCTTGACAAATATCCCAGACAATTCAGGGTCAAACTGCTTGCCGGCATTTTCTAAGATTTCATCCATCGCTTTTTCCGGAGTCATCGCTACCCGATACGGTCTGACGCTTGTCATGGCATCATAGGCGTCCGCAATGGCAATGATGCGTGCGCAGATATCTATTTCCTTTCCGGCAATGCCACTGGGATAACCTGTACCGTCCCACCGTTCATGATGCTGCAAGATTGCTTTAGATAACTCTGCCATCTCCGGGCTACAGTTTAAAATTCGAAAACCAATTTCCGGATGTTTCCGGATGTTAGACTGCTCTGCCTCAGATAAATTTCCAGGGTTTTCAAGCACTTCATCTGGAACAATTATTTTTCCGATATCATGCATCAGCGCAGCGGTTCGGACCTTGTCAATTTGAGCGGAAGGCAATTTCAGTGATACCGCCAATCGGGTTGCAAGTTCACTAACCCGCTTGGAATGCGCTTCCTCTCTTGAGTTTTTTTCGAACAGCGTATTGATGACGGTATTGATTGTGGCGCCTCGTACGCTTGGGCTATCAATCATCTTTTTTTTGTACATGTTATCTTCTGCACACTTGAGGACATCCGCAATGCGCTGGTCCTCAGACACTTTCGAATCCATTCCTATTGAAACGGATAAAATCCCCTTACTTGGCTGATTCTCTGAAATCTTCTGTTGAATTCTTCGAATAATGCTTTCAGCCAACTGGGCGTCAGTGTTTGGTAAAATGGCGATGAATTCATCTCCACCATATCGACATAGGATATCGTCAGCTCGGAAGCATTGTTTTAAAATTTCAGCAGTCTTACGAATTAGTTTGTCCCCTGCTTCATGTCCAAATGAATCGTTGATAATCTTCAGCCCATTCACATCCCCCATCACCAATGTTAATGGCAATCTCCGGGGAGTATCCAACCTCTTCAATTCTTCTGTGTAAAATCGTCTGTTGTATAGTCCTGTTAATTGATCATGTAAACTAAGGTACTCGATTTCGGAGATGTGTTTTTTTTCATCAGTCACGTCACGAAAAACCAATACCACTCCTTCAATCTCTCCGTCTCCATTCCTGATGGGCGCTGCATTGTCAGTGATAGGCCTTTCGATGCCGTTTTTGGAAGTCAGAATGCTATGATTCATCAACTCCACCATTTTACCTGTCTCTAGTACTCTTGACACCGGATCATACTGTGGTTCTCGTGTATTTTCATTCATTACGTTAAAAACAGTAAGAAAATCTTCCCCTTTGCCGCTATCTTCATCCCATCCGGTCAGGTTTTGAGCAACCTGGTTCATCATAGAAATGACACCCCATTTATCGGTGCAGATGACGCCCTCTCCAATTGAATGCAGGGTTGTATGCAGCAGTTCTCGCTCATTTCGCATCTTTTGATTGGTATGCTCCAACTCTTTTTGTAGAGAGTATACTTTTAGTTGACTCTTAATCTGAAGCAACACTTCAGATTCATTGATGGGTTCAGTAAATAAATCAGCAGCACCTGCTTTTAACCCTTTAATTTTTTCGTCGATATTGTGTTTGGGTGAAAAAAACAGAACTGGAATGTTTGCAAGTTCAGCGTCGGCCTTTAGGCGTTTGCAAGTTTTAAATCCATCCTTGCCATCTATCTTTGTTTCCAACATAATCAAATCCGGTTGATGTGCCTTGATTGAGGAAAGTATGTTTTCTCCGCTCTTCAAGTAAGCGACTCGAAACCCTTCCTCTTCAATCAAAATTTTCAGCCGATTGAATTTATTTTCATCTTCCGTGATAATTAATAGTTCAGCATTTTTGTCTTCTGCCCAATTAGAACTTCCCATCTGTTCTCCTCATCGTGACGACTGTAACCGCTGTATTAAACACTTTGTATTTATAACAATAAAAGCAGAGCAATGAAATTCGCTCTGCTTCTATTTTAATGGTTTTTTCCAACTCCCAATTTCCATATTCGCCCTCTTTTATTAATTTTACTCTTTTCAAATTAGAATGGCAATACAAATATACTCTTGTATCCACTTAAACAATAGTAAAAAAGAGCGCATTCAATTTTGAATTGATGCACTCTTTTTGTTCAACATACGAAATGGATTTAGTTCACATCTGTTCTAGCCAGTATCGCCGCTGGTGTCTTTCTCATTGTACTGAAAACAGGCAATAGCCCAATCACAAGATTAAATATGAATATCACAATCAGGCCGGTGGCAAATACCCGAGGATTCATTAAATACATATCCTCTAAGTATTTTATATTAGCCAATCTGCTGACAATATAGGACATAAAGATATAACCGGACAATGATGCAGTCAATGTGATGGCGATGATTTCGCCCATAAATATTTTGTATATATCACTTTTCTTCACACCAATGGCCCGAAGTGTTCCAATCTCTTTGATTCTGGAGAGAAAGGATGCTCGAATGATCAAGAAGATTTCCACCAAGGAGATAAGGATGATAATCCCTGCCATAATCACTGATGACTTAATTCTTGACCAGATGCTATCTTTATACTTGTCTCTATCGTACTCATATATGTCGATAATGTTCAGGCCTTTTTCTTCGAAGGCACTGATGGTTTCTTGCTTTTCAGTGGGCATCACGGTAATGTTGCTACTTTTATAGATTAAATTGTATTTGATGGTCTCCTCTGTAACCAATTTATAGTCTGTTGCAACTTTTGTTGAATAGTATCCCACAACCAACAATTTTTTACCGTTGACTTTTGTACTGATTTCTTTGTTTAGTGGCATTTCCCCTGAATAGGTTTCGTTCACTACCACTTCGTAAGCGGCCTTGGGCAGTCGTCCCTTTTTAAGGGTTATTTCTTGGGTCATCAACGCAACATCCACAAGCGTTATCCCCTGTTCCCCCTCGGTCGGGGTTGAAACTTCACCCTCCATGATGCCATAATCCACTTCCCCTTCTTTCTTATTCGCAAGAAGATTGATAAATAAGGTTCTGTCGGTATAGATGCTTGGGCTTTGAAGGTCTGATACGCCAACGATTGTAAAATTCGGCATATAATTTACTTTTAGCACTCCCCCAATCAGTTCCTGGGGTTCCCCAATGCCCGCTTCTTTGATGGCGCCTCCCGAGTTAAGCATTTGATCCAGTATGAGTCGGTCAATAACGACTTCGTATTTATTTTCCGGCAGCCGTCCAACCACTAAGTCTTCTTTTTTCAAGGTTGCATAGTCCGATAAAGAACCGGCAATTGTGCTGGAATAATTGCTGGTCTGCCAATATTCATCGTGGTTTAAGGCGAAAGAAATTTTACCATTACCCGGCAACAAATAGTCCACCGTTTTTTCTTGTTCATAAGCCAAATAATCCTGTACCGCCACTGTCTTGGTTCTAATCCTTAAATAATCCTGATTGTCTCCGACAAACTTGGCGTCTTCGATGTTAGTAATGCCAAATATGTTGCTTGTGGCATAGGCGATAAAGACCGCTGAAATGAAGAATCCAACTAACAGAAGTTTTCGGAGAATATGATATTCCCGAATGGTTTTTAGCCCATCTAAAATGGATCGACCCAACCCGGTGATTGAAGCGTGCTTGCCATTGGTATGGTTAGACAGTTTCGTGCTGTCAAACCTATGCTTCTCATATTCCTCCCGGGTCATTTCTCGGTAATGATCGTCAATCACTTCTATGGGGGAATGCTCATCTACGATTTCTATATGTTTATTTGGATTTGTGCATACCAAATAGATGTTGTCATTTCTTGCAATAATTTGCAGGTCGATTTTGTCCGGGCTCTCACCATACAGGTTGATATTGTATGAGCCGGCATCTATTGGCTTTTCGTTTTTTATATCTTTTAGGTAAATTCGGTTATCAAGCCGATAATCCAAATCTTCCTTTTGGTGGTTATCATCATCGGTCACAATGCTTCCGTCTTTAAGTTTTATAATCCTGTCAGCGAAGAACTTAGCCAATTTCTCTTCATGGGTAACCAATATGACAAGCTTCTCTTGAGAAATGATTTTGATGATATTCATGACCTCTAGAGTGTTTTTGCTGTCAAGATTGCCCGTTGGCTCGTCTGCGATGATAATGGAAGGGTTCTTAACGATGGCCCTGGCGATGGCCACCCGCTGGCGCTCTCCGCCGGAAAGCATATTGGCGAAACGATTTCGATAGCGGAACATGTCCACCAAATCCAGTGCATACTCAACCTTTTGCTTGATTTCTTCTTTGTCTTTCATGCCAATCATCTTAAGGACAATTGCCACATTATCAAAAACCGAGCTGGTTTCAATCAAATTGTAGTTTTGAAAAATATACCCGATGTTCGCATTTCTGATCTTGTCGATTTTGCCTGCGGTTCTTCCGGTAATTCGATCGTTGTTAATAAAGATATGACCTTTGTTGATTGTGTCCAGTCCGCCAATGGCATTGAGCAACGTTGTTTTCCCGCAGCCGGAAGGCCCTAGCAACGCAACCAAACCTTTTTCCGGAAAAGCCAAGGTTGTATCGTTGATGACATGTATTTCATTTCGTTTTCTTCTATTGAAATATTTGTTTACGTTTATTAACCTTATCATCTTATGCCTCCTCTCTGAATGTAACCATGGCAGATTTCTTGAATAGTCTTCGTGCAAATCTTCTAGAAAGCAAGAAAGCCATAAATAAGAGTACTGCATATAAAATGATGTAATCGCTTGCGGTCAAATACTGTATCAGCGACTTGACGTATTCGGTGTGAATGATTTGTTGGCTCACAAGGGCAAAGAATCCCAAAACAAGGCCGTATGCAATGGTAACCACCGTGAACAGTTCAATATCCAAAATCTGTTTTGTATTCTCCTTGTCAAGACCTAAAATCCGTAGAATGGTGAAATAAGTTCCCCTGGATTTCAATATGAGCCGAGTTACAAAATAGGCAACAAAGAAGATGCCAATCACAAAGATAATAAGCAAGGGAATCTGGACAATTTGGATGATTTCGCTTCCACCGAAATCCTGCAAATAGTTTTTCAACACCAATGTTTTGAAGCCCAGCGCTTCAATTTCAGTGGCGGTATTTTCTACTTGTTTGAGATCCGTGACGTAAATACTACTCTGATAACTACCTTGCCCAAACAAGACAGAATAGTCTTCCGGGTTGATATATATTTCCATACTATGATCTTCAAACTTCTCAAGGCCGGTCACGCGTTGAAAGTTGTTTTTGTTGAAGCGTGCGGTTATTTTTGGTTGCAAGCTACTTGTAAAGTAGATATTCTTGGCCTCGATTGTAATGACCTGTCGAAGGCTATTGCCGTTTTTGTAGAAATTATTCACTTCTTCCGGGACAAACACTTCACCCTTCGGCACCTTTGTATTGGACACAATACGGTACTCGTAGTTTCCATCAAATGTCCGGTTATTGATAATGACTTTTAATTCGCTATAATTTCGATAGGTTGTTTCTGTGATTTCTTTCATCAAATCATCGGCAAGATAGATTTCGCTCACTACAAATCCGTTGGTATACTCTTTATTTTTAATTCCAACAATTTTAACAGTGAACGTCTTTTCGCCATTGTTTGAATACATTTTATATTCCAGATTCAATAGATTTTTTGGGTCATTGCCCTGGAACATATCGTCTATGTTTCCAACCACAAGGATTTCGTCTTTTGCTTCAGGTAATCTACCTAAATCAACTGTCCCATCAAAACTAGCTGCGCTCTTTGGAAATCCGTTGATGTATGCCTTCTGGCTCTCAATGTATAGGTTGGTGTCAGTCACCACATCATTATCTTGAATGTATTTGACATTATCCAATGCTTCAAGTTTCTTGAAGTCAGCCTCTGTCATGTTGCTATTGTCAGTTTTTTTAACTACAATTCTATCATCCGAAAAGTTTTGGAAAAATTGATTATAACCGTATCGGGTTTGCTCGTCATCTTGATTCTTAAAACCGGTATAGGCACTGGTTGTTGAGAGGGAAACAAAAATAAAAACAAGAAGCAGGAGTAAAAACTTGGACACAATATTAAATGAATTCCGAATGCCCAATCTCAGTCGGCTACTGGGTGTAATTTTTTTGGATTTCAGTTGGTGATCCATCTTTATTTTTTGAAATGGCTTCACTAGTCGATCTTCTACAATTTTACCGTCGCTCATTTTAACAATTCGTGTTGCATGTCCGGTAAACTGCTCAGCATTGTGAGTCACAACAACAACAAGTTTTTCTGCAGAGATTTCTTTCAGAAGATCTACCACACCTTTTGCTGATGCGCTGTCAAGATTACCTGTGGGTTCGTCCGCCACAATGATTGGCGTTTCCTTTGCCAAGGCTCTGGCTATTGCTACCCGTTGCTTTTGTCCTCCCGAAAGTTTGGAGCATTTCGTATTGGTTTGTTCCTGCAATCCTACTTTTTCAATAATGGAAAGCACTTTCTCTTTGATGTCTTTTTTGCGGCTCCCGTTGACTAAAAGTGGCAACTCGATGTTTTGGTATACGGTATAGCTGTTTATCAGATTGAACGACTGAAAGATATTGCCAATATATATTTTTCGGTATTCCTCAAACTCGGCTGCGGAGTAATGACTGGTTTCTTTTTCATCGATATACATTTCCCCTTCTTCATAACCGTCAAGTCCGGATATGACATTTAACAAGGTTGTCTTACCACTGCCGGATTCCCCCGTGATTACAACAAATTCACCCTGGGTCAATTCGAGACTAACTTTCGAAAAACCGCTGGTGATCATTCCATTGCTGTAATAAAACTTAGATACGTTTTTTAGTTTAATCATGCCTTTCCCTTTCTCTGTGCCACTGCCGGCTTGCGCTGATATCTTGCTACCTTTCGGCTACGATAAGCATTTCATAGTCTTCCGTTGTGAGTGCATCTTCTCTTGCGAAAGCACCCAACTTTGCCCCAAATATTTCAATTTTTGTGAATCCCAAGGATTTCAGTAACCATGTGATTTCGCTTGGGACATAATATCGCTCGTTGCAATCCAGCTGATGATGGGTTTCATCATCATCTATAAATGTTGTAATATTATGATCTCTAAATGTCATTAGATTGAATCCCTGGCTATTATAATCTGCACCTTCATGGTTTAATGCAGCGTGAAAATCATTGATGGAGTGATAAAGTGGAAACAAGCCGTTTAAGGTTGTAAAAATAAATTTTGCCTTATCTTTTAGGGATTTTGAAACGCTCTTTAAAATTTCATAATTCATTTCATCCGTTTCCATCAACGGGAACCCGCCTTCACAAAGCATAATCGCCACATCAAATTTCTTTTCAAATGGTAGACTTCTGGCATCCTGCTGTTGGAAATCTAGCTGGAGTTGATTGCTTTTGGCTTTTTCTCTTGCTCTTCTAATTTGTGCTTCGGAAAGATCAATTCCTACAATAGGATATCCCCTTTTTGCCAGTTCAATGGAGTGTCTGCCTGTTCCACAGCCAACGTCAATGATATACAAATTTTTGTCATAATTCAACTCTTTCTCAATGAAGTCGCATTCGCCCAGCGTTCCTTGCGTGAACACTTCTTCGTCATATTTTCGACTATAGTTTCTAAAAAGTTTTTCATACCACTGATTCATCATTGTACCTCACTTTGTTATCCCCGATAGATATAGCGAAAGCCTCGTCCGGCAAACGGCCGAACGAGGCCTCAGCGAAACTTGCTTTTTATCATTGTCTGCCTGTCATGGGAATGCATATGATTCTATTTGATTACGAGAACAGGCTTGTCAACATGGTGTAATACTCTTGTTGTAACACTTCCTGTCATGAGTCGATTTTTTAGGGCGCCTAGTCCATGGGAACCCATCACAATGAAGTCAATGTCATGTTCGTGAGCATAGTTCACGATGATGTCTGATATGTTTCCATGTTGGCTAACCGTTTCAATCGAGTTACTCATTCCATCGAATTGCTTCTTTGCTTCTGCCAGTATTTCCTCACTAAAGTCAGGAATCTCGTCAGGCACGATGGGCATATACAGATAGTTGCCCCTTCCGGCAATCCTTGTCATTTCAATAGGAACGACATTGAGAATGGTCACTTTTGAATCAAATGCTTTCGCCATTTCTTTTCCGGCTTCAATGGCTTTAATGGAATAATCCGAACCATCCACCGGGATCAAAATATGTTTCATACTAACACCTCCTTTTTTGTGGAACTGCTAATTTCAACTACAGTATACTACTATTTTTAAATTTTTCAATCTTGGTTCTTTATCCCATTTTAGAGGATACTTCATAGACAGAGTTCCTAGATACACTTCATAGATACACTTCGCCTTCGGCTACGATGCCGACTTCTCCTTTTAGGTACAGTGCCTCAATCTTCCCATCTTTCCAAACGGTCATAATTTCCAAGCTCCCGCCCGGTTGGTTCACAACCATATCAATACTGCTTTGGTTGGTTAGGGACAGCGCAACACCCAGGGCAGCCGTGCCGGTGCCGCAGCTTCTTTCCCAGACAACACTTTTCGTATCTTCCACATACACCAGAGGGGTCATATAATTCAAGTCTTGTTGATAGTACATTACTCCAAAAGCTCCGCTGCTCAATGGAGAAAGTTCTTCCACAATATGGAGGAGCAGCCCTTCATCCGGTATGTCATCCCCTGTGAAAAGAACCACATGGGATATGCCTTCAAAATCAACAAGCATACATGGGTAGTGCACGCCATTATAATGAGTTTCAAAGGGTTTTGCCGATTTGTGGAGCGGTAGTTTGATCCTTACATCAAAGGTGTGATCAGAAAGCTCCTTCACATTGGCTTCGAGAATTCCATCGTTGCCGGACACTTCAAAGGGCACAATGTACGCATCACCTTCCCGTTGAAAAGTGTCGTACTTTTTCTGAACCATAAAGGCTGCAAATGCCCTGGACGCATTCCCACAGAATTCTCCACCCATCATATGGAGCCGTGCACAGCTTCCGGATATAGTTGGCTTTTCGAAGTAACCCACTTGCTCCGCACAAAGGCTGTTATAGTTCATAAGCTTGTTGGCTACATCTGAATAGGTTGACCTTGGCAGAGGGTCAAGGATGAAGATGGTCATGTTTTCAGTTGGGTTTGCTTTGATAAAATTCAGTTTCATTTCTAAACTCCCAATTTCCATGTATTACTTCTCAATTTTCAAACTATGATATGCTGTACGCGACCCACTTGGTTTCCTTCTGTCAGCATAACTTTGATGCCATGGGGATGGTTTGGGCTGTTTGTGAGAATCCGCTGTACGTGGCCTCTTGTGAGTGCCCCGGTGGACTGGTCTTTTTTTAGCACAATATCCACCAGCGCACCTATTTTAATATTCGATCTATTTTGTCCGTTCAATCTTTCGTCTCCTTTTTTATCTTTATGCTTCCTTGTATACTTTTGCTTGCTTCATGGAAAGTGCAATCCGCTTTTTCTGGCTGTCCACAGATAAGACCATGACTTCCACCATGTCTCCTACAGAAACCACTTCCGATGGATGGCGGATGAACTTATCAGCGATCTCAGATATATGCACCAGCCCATCTTGATGGACGCCAATGTCAACGAACACACCAAAATCAATGACGTTGCGGACCGTACCGGTGAGTATCATGTTGGGTACCAGATCCTTCATATCCAGCACGTCGGTACGAAGCAGGTTTGCAGGCAGCTCGGTTCGCGGGTCGCGTCCGGGCTTCATGAGTTCTTTTACAATATCTCGTAATGTCGGTAGGCCAACCCCACATTCCTCCGTGGCTTTGGTTTCTCCATATGTTTTCAATCGTTCCGGAAGTTCTTCAATTTTGCCGTTTGCCACATCTTTTAATGTGTAGCCGCATAGACCAATTAATTTTTCTGCTGCGGCATAGCTTTCGGGATGAACCCCTGTATTATCTAAGACTGACTTGCTTTCTGATACCCGCAAAAACCCAGCGCATTGCTCGTAGGCCTTAGGACCTAGTTTTGGGACTTTCTTCAGCTGGCTTCTAGACGTGAACGTGCCGTTTTCCTCCCGGAAAACTACTATGTTTTTGGCGGTACTGCCGTTGAGCCCCGAAACCCGCTGAAGGAGTGATGGTGATGCGGTATTTACATCCACACCCACCGCGTTGACACAGTCTTCCACCACACCGACAAGTGCATCATCAAGACGTTTTTGTGGCATATCATGCTGATACTGTCCTACGCCGATGGCTTTGGGATCAATTTTTACCAGTTCAGCCAAAGGATCCTGCATCCTACGCGCAATGGAAATTGCAGAACGCAGATTTACATCGTACTGTGGGAACTCTTCTGCAGCAAGCTTGGATGCAGAGTATACCGATGCTCCCGCTTCGTTTACAATCATGTAACTTACCCCCGGCAGGCCGGCGATCAGCTCGCTGGTCATCTGCTCTGTCTCTCGGGAAGCGGTGCCGTTTCCAATGGCAATATGTTCTACCTTATGCTTTTTTATCATTTTTTCCAGAGTGGCGATGGACTCCAACTTCTGGCGTTCCCCATAGGTGGGATACACCACAGCAGTGTCCAAGGTCTTGCCTGTTCCGTCCACAACCGCCACTTTGCAACCGTTCCGGTATCCCGGGTCAAGTCCCATGGTGACATGGCCTTTGATGGGTGGCTGCATTAAGAGAGGCTTAAGATTTAGGGAGAAATTGTGGATAGCACCTTCTGCGGCAGTATCGGTAATCGCGGTACGTAGTTCCCTTTCCATGGAGGGGAAAAGCAGGCGGTCATAACCGTCTTCCGCTGCATTTCGCACAAACTCAGTGGCGCTGGAGCCGGGTTTAACCACCATGTCCCAAATCAAATTCAACGCCCTTTCCCTTTCAATCTGTACAGATACTTTTAGGAATCCCTCTTTTTCGCCACGGTTAATAGCCAGGGTTTGGTGCCCCTGTAACCGTGATAATGGTTTTTCAAATGTATAGTAAAGACTATACACCGAATCTTCGTCTTTTTCGGCAGCGGAGACCAGATTCCCTCTTCCCATAATCAATTCACGGAGTCGGCGTCTGATATCAGCGCTATCCGCAACAGTCTCTGCAACTATGTCCGATGCACCGGCGAGTGCCTCTTGCACATCTGCCACACCCTTTTCTATGTCGATATATTCTAGGGCAATCTCTGAGATGTTCTGCAAATTCTTACCCTGCTCTAAGAGCATCATTGCCAACGGTTCTAGCCCTTTTTCTTTTGCTATGGTGGCTCGAGTGCGCCTCTTCTGCTTATACGGTCGATAAAGATCTTCCACTTCCGCAAGGGTAATGGCGGCATCTATTTGGGCAGTGAGCTCTTCAGTCAATTTGTCCTGAGATGCAATGGATTTCTTCACCTCTTCCCGACGCTCGCTAAGATTCTTTAAATAATTCAATCGATCTGCCAAATCACGTAGGACAGTATCGTCCATGGTCCCGTGCAACTCTTTACGGTAACGAGCAATGAAAGGAATAGTATTGCCCTCATCAATCAAGTCAATGACATTTTGGACATGTAGTTCGTTTTTATTCAGTTCTCTAGCTAAGATTTTTGCAATGCTTTCCATTTGTTCTCCTTTTTAAGATTATTATCAGTTACTTTTTTTATAATGGCCTCATTGCTAATAGTTGTTCAATAACATATTGAAAAGAGGAACTCATGAAGAAAATAACTAAAAACTAATTTTTGATTTGATTATGGCGCTGCTTTGGTTTGCGTTAAGAAATCCCAATAATGTTTCAGTATGGGAAAACCTTATAAAAAATATCCAATCTTTAGTCGTACGGCCAAGGCCCTATGGAATCTGGCCATCATAGGGGTAATCCTGTATGGGCTAATGGCGGGCACAAGCATTGACTTACCTTCTAGTCTTATGACGTCGGAGGTTTCGGAGAATTCAGATTCAGAGTGCAGAAGAAGAGTACAATCAGCTTTATGGCAGTATTGCCGACTTGCAACTTACTGTTGGGGACACGACTTATAGCTCAAATCTATCCTAACTTAGCGAAGAGTCATTAATTAGCGATGGATTATCGTTGACTGTTGGTACTGGGAATGCTTGCTGATGTAACCTGAATAGGAATCTGTATTTTATATAACATGCTTCGGGGTGTTTTATCAAACATAGGAAATTCGGCAATAACCTCACAAATATAGTCGCCACATATTTTGTATTGGTTTTGATGAATATAATCAAGTAACCGCTTGGCTATCTCTTCTTCGTTATGGAAATCTTCGGCACAAATGCTTACATACATACCCTCAGGAATCACCTCAACAGAATCAAAGTCCTCATATTCATCGTCAACAAACATGAAAACCTCATTCGCATAAAGGACCCCCGTTTCCACATGTTTTTTTCGGACAATTGTTCCTATATTACAAAAGTTGTTTGTTGACATTTTTTTGTTTACTAGGCTACGCTTCAGTTCTCGCAGCATCATCTCATATCCTGAATCGTTCTGGTCGAAATAATTCATGTTTGAGGTGTGAACGTATATTTTTCTTTCAGGTATGAGTTCGTAAAAAATTGTCTGATTTTGAGGAATAAGTTTGTATCTCTTATAACTCTCAATGGTCCTTGCGATGGCATGCCTGCTCTCACTTAATTTATGTATGGATTCATCAATATAGCCAAGTTGTGTAATTAGAAAAGCTTGAATCTCTTCAATATTGGCAGATTCAAACTTTGTTTTAATTTCTTGAAGCGACATTCCACAAAATTTCAGGTGCTGGATCATATCCAATTTTGCGCTCTGATTAATGTGATAATATCTGTACCCAGTGCCCGGCTCAGTATAATAAGGAATAAAAAGGCCTTCAGTCTCATAATGTCGTAAAGTCTCTCGTGTTATCTGATTTAGTTCGGCCATTTGTCCAATCGTCAGCTTTTGAATATCCATACCGATCCCCCTAAGCTCTAATATATTAGTTAGAGTATAGCACATTTTACAAAAAAACGATGGGTAGAAACATCTACCCATCGAAATTTGTACTTTATTATTCTTCCGGATTATTCAGTAAAATCCTGACGGCCGATACATTCATATGTTTCGGGTTTCTTTTTCTCCAGATAGATAGCATATACGAAGCCGAAAATCCCGATAACTATCATAGCAACGAATAATATTGCGTTCACAGAACTAGTTGCTCCAGTCAGTGCGGAAAAATTCATTACTGCCTTGACCAAAACAAATGCGAGGCCAAGCAGCGCAATACTCGGTGCAATTAAAGTTGACCATACCGAGAAATTAAACTGCTTATTCTTTCTGAAATAAAAGATGACAGCGAGGCAAGCCATAAATATGCCAAATACGATCAGGAACTCTCCTATGCCGGCAAATAACAGATACAGATAAACTGGATCCTTACCGGTCATAAGGAAAATCGTCAGCGTAATCAGCCAGATTGCTCCGACTGTGCTTGCTGCCATATATGGCGAATGATGCTTTACGTGAACTTTTCCAAGCACTCTTGGCAACACTTTGTCTGAACCAAGAGAGAACAGGTAGCGGGAAGCAACATTCTGTATTGATAGCAGTGATGCAAAGCACGAGGTAATGACTACCACCGATACAACGTCCCCAAATACCTTGCTGAAAGTTCCTAAAATATTCATGAAAGCAATCGCAGCATCATTGGTCAACACTTCTGCCGAGCTGGCTCCATAATAAGCCAGGAATGACCATGATGCGAGGAAATAGAATGCTCCGATTCCTATGACTGCCATCATTGTCGCACGAGGAATCGTCTTTTCCGGGTTTTTACACTCTTCACGATAAATGACCGTAGCTTCAAACCCCATGAAATTTCCAACCACAAACAGTAATACAATACCAAACCCACTGGTTGCGATAGAAGGAACAGTGAAACCTACCACGCCTCCATTGAGTTCAAATCCCTGAACAAAGCATACCACATCAAATATTAAAACAGCAGCGCTTTCAAACACCATGACCCAAAATAGAACCTTTGCAGATATGTCAATCCTTCTATACGCAAGGAGAGTCGTACCCACCACTGAAATAATCGCGATGATATACCAGTGGATATGAGGGCCGTTAAAAATATTTTCAACTACGTTTTGAGTATAAATCGCAATTAGCGGCGGAGCAAAAAGTGCAATTGACAGATAACCCACGATCAGGAGAAAGGCTGTCATTAATCCGAATTTCCGACCAAGTCCCTCCGTAACATAAGTATAAAATCCTCCGGGACGAGCCATTACGGTTCCCATCTTCGAGAAACCTATGGCAAATAATACCAACATAGCCGTGACAAATATGAATACCATCGGCACTCCGGACGCATCATCTCCTAGTAAAGGGAAATAAACCGGTATAAATCCTGAAGTTGTTAACAAAGGCCCAGAAAATGCCAGAACGGACATTACCAGCATGCCTACACCCATGTTTCCTTGAAGTCGATCAGGATTCAGCGTAACTTCATTTGTGTTTTTTGACATTATTATTCAACTCCTTTTCATCAATAATTGACAATGTTGTGCGCAAAAGCGATTCACACATTATCTCCAGTGGGGATAAGTAACAAAGACAAATTTAGCGTAATCTTCAGTGCTGAAGGTAATAATTAATCCAGGTTTTTGTGGTATAAATACCACATCGCCAACCTCATACTTCATCACCGCTCCAGACAGATTCTCCGTCATCGTGATGACCCCTTCCAGCATGTAACAGCATCCGGCGTCATCGTCATATTCAAACTCAACACCTTCGCACTTACCCATTTCAACCATACCTACGGTGTAGGGTGCACCATGCCTTTGATCAATGATGTCGACGATTTTAAAATCGTTTCCCTCTCCGCAATCCATATACTCCGATACGATATCTGCCTTCTTTACTAGAACACAATCCATTCTTATCAACTCCTTTCCAAGTAGATATTTGCCTTTGCGATTTTAATATATGCTTGTGTGTAACCTTAATGTCAAGCTATTATTTGAATTTTCAGATATATCTTTCGCCTTCTTTTCCCATATGATTATTAGATAAAAATAGCTTTATTAGCTCCCTAATAGCCTTGTTCTACCCAAACATATCTGTTTAGGTTCGTTATCTTGCTGGATTCTCTGATATCCCAACCAAATGTCCCCAACAAATCCTTGGGGTAACACGAATGTTTTCCTCGATGGATGTTTTTAGACACAAAAAAACGAACCCAATTTATTGGGTTCGCCTATGATTTCTTTACATCATAGTAAAGTGTTATAAAGCGTTACAAGGGACTTAGCAAAATTTCGAGCGCCATCCTCGATTTCCTCATTTAGCAAAAATCCCGTTTCATCGTTGTCGATTGCCGAATACAAGCCCAAATAATTCAAGTGGGAATGTTCGCATAAGCGCTTGATGCCGGTTTCAAAAGGAGTGCAGGCATAATCTCTGTCATAACCGTGAGTTGCAAGAATGGCTATGGACTTACCCGCCCACAAAGATCCCTTTGCTTTTCCGTAGTACTTATTTAATCCAAAATGCCGGTCAAGGAGGGCTTTCATTTCTACTGTGCAATACCAAGTATAAATGGGGGTGGCCAGGACAACTAGGTCAGACGATACAATCAGATCCACCGCTTCTTGCATATCATCATTCTGAACGCACCCATACGCATCTTGAACGTTTTGGCATTTATAACAACCCTTGCAACCTTTGATGGTTTTCCCTGCCAGTTCCATTACTTCCGTCTCAATCCTTTGCAACTGCAATTCATCTACAAATGGTTTTAATAAGGTTGCGGTATTTCCATTGATCCTGGGACTTCCCAAAAAAACGCATACTTTCATATCCAATGAATTTGACTTGCTTCCCGGTAAGGCAATCTCAGATAGTCATCGCTTTTGGGGTATCCAAAACCGAGAATACCAAAAATTTGCAAGTCTTCTCCAATCCCTAAGAGTTGTTTTATGGGTTCACTGGCATTGGTGATTCTGGTTAAATAACCTGCCCAACAGGACCCAATCCCTTTGGAAAAGAGTAGCAGTTCAATATTGGCTAGGGCGATAGTGGTATCGGTATATGGGTTGATTGCCCCTTGCTTTGGTGCGCAACCAATGAGCAAGTGGGGAGCATTAAAAGTAACAATATTATTTCCGTTTTTCCACTCCGATAGGATCTCCATGGAAACCTTGTTTTCAGAAACCCAATCCAGAACCAAGCCCATGGTTTCTTTGACCACGTTTTGATCATGAACTACCACCCAGCTTTGCGGATGCTGGTTTTTTGCGCTTGCTGTAAAGTCCGCATCCCTTATAATCTCAGTGATGTCCTCCCGGGGTACCTCCCCCTCAAGAAAATCTCGGTGGCTTCGTCTCGATTTGACCAGCCGTTTCAGCGATTCATAGGTAATCGGCGGCGATTCCAATGGAATCAGTTCTTCGCTGGGCATGTTTTCAAACTCAATCGCTTTCGTCGGGCAAGCAATGACGCAGTGCATGCATTGAATGCATCCCTTTTCCTTGCGCTCCACCATTTCCGGATATCCTTTTTCCATCTGCAAACAGGTGAAAGGACAAATTTGGACACACTTTTCACAGCTTATGCATAGGTCTTGATTCAGCATTAACATAATATTCTCCTTTACTTATAAACTGCTGCCAGGGTGACGCCTACCACCATCATGGCCCCTCCGGCGATTCCAATGGGACTCAACGTTTCGCCAAGAATGATCCAAGAAAACACAGCTGCAAATAGCGGAAGCAGTGCATAGAGCACCCCTATTGTGTTTTCAGGCAGCTTTTGTTGGGCGCGGGTCTGTACATAATATAATGCTGCAGTGATAAGAATTCCGGCAAACAGCAATGCTGTGATTTCAAGCCATCCAAAGGAAACCCACACAATTTTCTCTTGTACTAGGAATGAGATTCCCATGGCCATCCCACCTACAAACAGGAACTGATAAGCAGCAATCAGGAACGGGTCAATCCGCTCCACATATTTTCCGGTAAAAATCACCTGGAGGGCGAACATCACAGAGGCCGACAACGCCAACAAATCTCCAGGATTCACGGCAAAACTCGATCCGTTGGAAACCAGAAAATACATCCCTATAACAGTGATGACGATGCCCACCAAAACTTTGAGGCTAAAGGCAGTTTTGTTGATGGCCTTGGCAAGAAATGGAATAAACAGGACCGATGTACAAGCAAAAAATGTGGCATTGGTCGCTGTTGTAAATAGCATGCTTACATTCCAGAAGATGTAGCCCAAAACCATGAAGATTGAGATCACAAAGATGCTTAACAAGTCCGAGCGCGTCGCGTCCTTAAGAATTTTTTTTGGTCGCAGCGCAAACATCACCACAAAAGCAATAAGAAAACGGACCCCAACATTGAAGATGGGTGGTACCACTTCCATGATGCTCTTTGTGAGGGGTGTGTTTA
>JBGSVW010000014.1:0-3446 GCA_041752735.1 Anaerovoracaceae bacterium
CCTTTGATACTTTCAAAGAATTCAATGATGAGTTCAAAATTGGCAAAAATGATATCCTGGTGACAAACCAATGGATGTATGACCCATATGTAAAACCCCTGGGCATCGAAACCAATGTGGTTTTCCAGGAACTCTTCGGCAAGGGCGAACCTTCCGATGAAATGATTGATGCAATGAAGAAGGAAATGGACAAATACTCCTATGACAGAATCATCGCTTTTGGTGGTGGTACCATCGTAGACATCTGCAAAATCCTGGCGCTGGATGTACCGGAACAATCGGTAAAACTGTTTACCGGTGAAGTACCTCCCGTAAAAGTAAAGCAACTGATTGTTGTTCCTACTACCTGCGGTACCGGTTCTGAAGTAACCAATGTTGCCATCGCAGAACTCAAAACACTCCATGTCAAAAAGGGAATTGCTGTTGACCAAACTTATGCTGACTATGCAGTATTGATTCCGGAACCCTTGAAGGGGCTCCCCGATTTTGTATTTGCAACCAGTTCTATTGATGCATTGATCCATGCAATTGAATCTTATCTGTCACCAAAGGCTTCACCGTTTACAGAAATGTATTCCCTCAAAGCCATTGAAATGATCATGGACGGATACAAAAAGATTATCGCAACCGGAAAATGCGACGCAGCTGCTCGTGCACCCTACTTGAAGGACTTTATCCTGGCTTCCTGTTATGCCGGCATCGCCTTTGGCAATGCAGGATGTGCAGCGGTGCATGCACTTTCCTATTCAATTGGTGGCGCATTCCACGTACCTCACGGAGAAGCAAACTATGCTTTCTTCACAGAAGTATTCAAGATGTACAATGCAAAGAATCCAACCGGTAAGATTGCAGCCGCAAACAAAATATTCGCGGATATTCTGGGATGTGATGTGTCCGTCGTCTATGACGAGCTAGAAAAATTCCTGAACAACATCCTGACCAAAAAGAAACTAAGCGAATATGGAATGGTTGAAGCACAAATTGATGAGTTTACAAAATCAACTGTTGATAATCAACAAAGACTGTTGGGCAACAACTACGTTGTGTTATCAGATGCAGAACTCAGAAAAATATTTGTCAACTTGTTCTAAATCAGACAATAAAAATGCCCCAAAAATACAAAAAAATGCGGCATAAAAAAATTCTGTATACATTGAAAAAGGTTGCCCCGTGTGTTGCACGGGGCAATTATTTATTGTATGATATTGGAAATGCTATAAGACCATAAATGAATGGTATTATCACTGAAAATTTATTCCATATAGGAGGAAATCATGAATCAAAATTTAATCGTTTTAGAGCCCGCTGCAAATATCCGGGCACGGGGAAGAGCCGCATTAAACGGTATCTGGCAGCAGGCCATGATCGCAGTGCTGTTATACAGTGTATTTATGAGCCTGATTCCCAGCTTAATTGACGGCTTGTTGGGATGGAGCTATATCGGCCCGGGCGGTGTTGAAATCACCAACTCACCATCCTGGTTATACTTATTATTAGTGACCGGACCTTTTTCATTAGGATTGGTAGTCTATTTCGTGGGACTTTTCAGAAATCAAGAAACAGATACAAAAAGTGTTTTTAGTGGCTTCGACCAATTCGGCAAAGCTTTTGTACTTACTCTGTTAATTGGAATATTCGTCATTTTGTGGGCACTATTGTTTATTATTCCAGGCATTATTGCAGCAATTCGCTATAGCCAAGCATTTTATGTCTTGCGTGATCATCCGGAATTATCTGCCATGGAATGTTTGAACGAAAGCAAACGGATGATGGCTGGAAACAAGGCCAAGCTGTTTACACTGACCATATCCTTCATTGGATGGGCAATCCTGGCATCAATCCCAGCTGGAATTTATTCCGGATTATTTGTTGGTATCTATGAAATGCCCAACATGTTTGATAATTTGATGACATATGTACTCAGTGCCGGATACCTTTGGGTTGGTGCATATTACTATACTTCCCTGGTTGTATTCTATGAGTTACTTAAGGGAAATATTTCCGGCCAAGTATTTGTTCCACAGCAATACTAAAATTATAAACATAAATATTTTTTCTCAAACCAAAAAAATATAATCGGAGGATACAATGCAAAGGGAAGCTAGGAATGACTTTAAAGTCTTGCTTTTTGCCAGTGATATTAATGTATACAGTGTTGCCAGAGCTTTTCACGAAGCTTACGGCATTGTTGTGGATGCCTTTGGTAAGGCGGATTCGGGTCCCTGTATCGGAAGTAAAATCATCAACTACAGTTATGACAAACAAGCCGATACACAATTAGTGTTTCTAAAAAAGGTATTGGATTTTGCCGGACAATACCCGGACAAAAAAATACTTTTGTTGGGTTGTGGAGACAATTACCTTGAGCTCATCAGCGAGAACAAGCCCAATTATCCAGACAACGTCATTGCACCGTATATTGATATTGATTTTTTGCATACATTGATTCATAAAGAAAAGTTCTATAAGTTGTGCGAAAAGCACGGAGTGGACTATCCAGCCACATATATTTTCAACAAAGAGATGCCTTTTGAATCTATTCCACCTTTTTCAGCGCCCTATATTCTAAAACCATCCAATGGGGTGGAATATTGGCAACATCCTTTCACGGGACAAAATAAGGCCTTTAAAGCAGACACCCTAGAAGAAATGCAAAAGATCCTCCGTGATGTTTATGAATCGGGCTATTCAGATACCATGATCATTCAGGATTTTATCCCGGGTGACGATACGTTCATGCGGGTATTGACCAACTATTCAGACAGACAAGGAAAGGTACAGATGATGTGTCTTGGCCATGTGTTGTTGGAAGAGCATACGCCACGTGGCATCGGAAACCACGCGGTAATCATGACTGAAACTGACGTGCCTTTCACAGATCAAATTAGAAGACTACTGGAAGAAATCAATTATGTAGGCTTCTCAAATCTGGACATTAAGTACGACCAGCGTGACGGGAAGTACAAGGTTTTTGAGATTAATCCCAGACAAGGACGAAGCAATTTTTATGTAACCGGATCCGGGTGCAATATTGCCGCCCTGGTAGTAAAAGATGTCATCGACAATGAACCTTTGGAATATCAATCTGTAGATGCCGAAAACTTATGGATGGTGATTCCAAGAAGGGTCGCATTCAAGTACATTCGTCCCCAACAATATAAACAAAAAATGAAATCCTTGATTGCTGACGGCAAAGTTGTAAACCCCCTGATTTATAAACCGGATATGGGGTTTGGACGCAGTCTTAGAACCTTCAAATCAATCATGAGCCATTACGTTAAATATAAGAAATATCTGGGGAAACAATGAATAAACAAGAAGGAAAAATATTAGGGATCATCGGGGGAATGGGGCCGTTGGCAACCAACGTCTTTATTAAGATGCTGATTGAAATGACACCGGCTCAAAAAGATCAGGATCATATCAATATGATACTCCTGAGCCAT
>JBGSVW010000015.1:0-16703 GCA_041752735.1 Anaerovoracaceae bacterium
GTTGTATTTCACCCCGCTCTTATCCATTTCGAAATAGGCCTTGGATTTTGCCAGACCAGCTTCAATCTTGGGTACGTCCGCTCCATAGATAATGTCTTCAAGCTCGCCAAGAGTATAGGTTTGCTGTTTCAGTTGATTTCCTTCCGCATCCTTCACCACGACCTGTAGATTGTTTGCACTATCTGATGCCATGGCGGTATAAGTCGAATTCGAGTGATACTTATGGGTGCTGTAATCATATGTATCCTCGCCAACTACAACTTTCTCCACCTTTTGGACCTGATTAGATCCATTGCTGGTGAAATAGTCCCGCTTACCGAAAATAACCCGAAGAGGTCCGCCGGAATTGTTAAGCCCGTTGGCATAGCCCAAATCCGAAGGGGTTTTAACGTATGGATAATTGTTCACGCCATAAGCCAGCACAACGGGATAACCCACGGATTTTAAATCTCCCGCAACCGGTGTATAGGATCCATCTCCTAAATCCAATGCACTTTTTTCATAAAAGCCAAAGTTGTCCGGATTTCTTAAATCGGCCAAAGTGAAGGATTCGTTGGATAAATATCCATCCCATGCATTGAAGCGAACAGGCGTACTGTCTGCTAGAGGTGTCAGCGAGTCCGATTTGATGTCTGAATTAAAGTAACTCAATAAATTGTATAGCTTTAGTCCCTCATATTCATTGACAGACCAATAAGTAGTATTTGTCAAACTATATGACTTTCTAAGACCCATATTGCTGCTTGTATAGTCCCCCAATGTGTTTGCACCTGCAGCGTCGTCTGTGACCATGGCTTCTAGCTGTGCAACCGTCAGATTGACTTCCCTGCCCATTCCGGTTCCTGTCAGGCTAAACAAGAATTGTGAATTTTTTGGATCGTTATATGGCTCAGTATCATGGTTATATCCGGGAGAATCGCCTTCCTCAACATAGATATATGCCATATTACCAAAAGTAGTGTATGCAGTATTCGTATCGCCTGTTATGCTAGCTTTGTCGTAAACCAATTTAAGGCAACCGTCTTCGTTGTATAAGCCGGAGATGCTGCCTGACTGACCATCATATACAAAGGGGGCGACTTGGCTATCGTCCGTTCTACCAACACCATAGGCAACAATAATCGGTTTGTCTTCAGCATCCGCCTCCGCGATTTGTGCCATGGTGAAGGTGGCAATGGTCTGCCTTGCTCGATTCTTAATCAAAACCCGGTCCGCATCATCTGTCAATGTCACCTTGCTCGTATCAGGCATATCGTTCAATATGTGGGATAGCTTGATTCCTTCATATTTTTTTGTGTTGCTAGCCGATGCTACCTGATCTGTATAAATCCCTCGATAAGCACCTGCATTTTGCTCCTCAACGGTACGAACCGATAGTGGGATGCTTGTTTCAACACCAGGACCCTCTACTGTTAAGGTCGCGCTTGTAATCGCATCGACATCATAAGGGCCAGACTGTTCCGTCAATCCACCGTTGTTGATATGCTTGTAAGGGCTATTTGTAAAGTCAGGTCCGGTTGCAGGGGTTACAGATATTCCGGTGACCATCTTTGAAGGTTTGCCTGCAGCATCCGAACCATAAAGCGTACAGAGACCATATATGCTGGCATTGTTTTTTGCCGTTGAATAAATTCCTGTCAGGGTGCTGATGGACGTTCCTTTTTCATAGGCTATCATATAGTCATTGTCCACCAGTTCTGATTTCGTCTTTCCGGATGCGGCGACTGCATAGCCATCTGCTGTTGTAAAGGTTACGATATCATCATCATTGTACGCAGCTAGCAAAACTGACATTGGCACACCACGAGCTACATCTGTGACTGAGCCGCTCGTTGTGGAATAAGTGTATGAGCTGGTAGCACGGTCCATCATCAGTAGTTGGGAACGGGTGTAGTTTGTTGTTCCCACAGTTAGGGCAGTTTCAGTGATGGCATTGCCAACCTGAATCAAGTTGGTGGCACTATTGAAGAGTGAATTATTATAGTCAGTCTTCCCAAGTTGCCCAGCCATCAAGACTAATTTAGACTTAACTGTAACTGTCGTAGGCACTGGCAACGATGTGGAATAATAATTTGCCCAAGCCAGAATGGTAGGAACAGCCGTAGCGCCTTCTTCACTATCGGAGAAAATGTTGGGATAATAATTCCTAGTGGCAGAAAACGCCTGTGTGGTTCTAGGGGCTGCAAGGTCCGAAGCGGTTCCGTAAGTCGTCCTTGCAGGATCAAATTGAATCACATAAGGGCTCGTTAAATTAAACTCTATTGCTGAAATAATATTGTCCGATAGTGTTGTTCCACTGACTCCAGATTGAAGCAGTAATGTATCCAGCCGGACACCCTCCCCCAAATACACTCGGTTGAAATTTGATGTGTTCCGGGTGGAATAGGTATATAAATCATTTTCAAATCGGTTGGTGTCAGCTGCAGCAATTGTCTTGAGATCATTCAATGTATAGGATTTTTCCAATCCTGCGTTGGCTGCACTATAAACACCTCCTGCAATGACACCCTGCCCAGAAACCGTTACCATAGGGGTTTCTGTTACTAGGGTACTGGCTGCCTGGGCGACTGAGGGACCCATGGTTCCAAAACAGCCTGTGACAACCATGACAAAAGCCAGTAGCACTGCTAGTGCCTGCTTGTGTCCTTTTCTTCTTGTGGTATGCATGATACTCTCCTTTTAATTTTCTTCAATCACGATGTAGAAATTCATATATAAAAAGCGGCCGAAAAGGCCGCATCAAAACATTGGGGTACTCCCAGATATTCGAATGCCTTTTCAAAGGTGGAAGGCCGGAGCGTTTCCGCCGGGACCCATCAATCTTTCACCATAGGTTCCCCCTTAGGCTACAGACTCGGTATTCATTAACTATATTAACCATAAAAACATATATGGATTATTATCTGCAAATTGGTTATGTGTTTATCTTACGAATTCAATGGATTCAATCATCCGAATCCAATATGCCGAGTCAGATTCAGGCACGATGAGTCGCAGAGGAGCTTCATCTTCGCCCAAAGGTTCCCCGTTGATGCCAAAGGCCAGAATCAACTGGTTTTCAATGATAAACGGTTGATTCAACACAATCTCGTACCCGTCGGTCGCTGTAATGATGATTTTTTTAAATTCAGTCATACTGACTCCATACTTGTCCAACACCGTTTCCAGCAGTGGCCCTGTCGCTTTCACACTCCCTATTTTATCGCTGGTGCTGCTTGTTTTGATTGTGACACATTCTAAACTTTGAAGATCAGTGATGGTTAAAATCACTGGTTGACTCGCGTCATCATCATTTATCCCAATTAAGGTAAGTGTCTCAGACCCGTAGTTTGCCACGTCTATTTCCGGGTTGCCACAACCCAAGGATACAGCAAGAATCATCATAACGTATAATATAACGATGATTTGTTTTTTTATTAGTTGGCGTGCTTTCTTCTCAGGTTGGGTCATCATACCGTCTCCCTCACTAATTGTTGTCATCGTTAAGAATATAATACTTCCCTGTCTCCGGATCCAGATACACAGTCCCCATTTCTTCTAAGGCGTCGGGGTTTTGGATGGTCTCTTGGCTATTCTCCCCTAAGGAATTCACCTCTGTAGGCAAATTCAAGCGATCGCTGACATCCAGATTCCATGCCGCTATAAGGGCTATAATCAATCCACAGGAGAACACGAGCATAACATCGGCCAAGTTGAAAAGCCCTTCCATCGGATTTGCTTCTTCAGCATGTCTGGCTCGTCTGAGTCGGCTTTGCCGTAAGCTTCTCATGCTTCCTCTCCTTTTCTAATGATTCTATTGACTGGTTTTTCTACTCTCTCCGTTTGGCTTTGTTTATCCAAAATAGCTTCCATCAGAGTTTCCATGCTGACAAGATAGCTGTCATACCATCTTTTTCTGATGGATGATATGACAAATGCAACAGCCCCGCTGAGTAAGCCGGCAATGGTGGTATCAAATGCCATCAGCAAAGAGGCTGAAAGTGTTTTTGTGTCACCCTGTCCCAATGCGATTAAACCGGGACCCAAAGGAATCAACGTTCCCAGTAGGCCGAACATCGGCGCAATTCGTGTGATGATATCCGTCCACTTTACGATTTTTTCATAGCGGCTTTGTTCTTCAAAAATCAACTGTCTTGCCAGGGCTTCTCTCGTATGCTCCGGTAAGTTCGACCTTGACGTCAGGGCCTTCAATGCCACCTTCTGTCGTTTTAATAATCCGCTATCATCAATAGCCTCGTCCACCTTAGAAAGTGCCACCAGATGAAAACTGTCAATCAGCTGAGGTATTTTGGCTTTCATTCGTCTATGTTCCGTGAACCACTCCGCGATCAAACTACCCATTGCGATAACAGAAACCGCTAAGAGCAACAGCAAAATGAGAATAGTTGGAACTTGCATCGAACTGGCGATGGCACGTAACATCTCTTTGATAAAATCTGAAAACAAGTTATACCTCCTTGCGGTATCCGGTGATTCGATAGGCCATTCCGATTGCCAGGCAAACAGCGCCAAAGCCACCGGCCGCCCCCAAAGCATTTGGATTTCTTTGTTCTTCGGGCAAAGGAGTCACCGTTTCTCCGTTCCCGTCACCGGCACTTGGTGCCAATGTAATTTCTCGCATTAATGCGCCTGAACCGTCCACATCCGATGGGTTTATGTTGCCGGTCCCCGTACCATCTCCGGTCTGACTGGATGTCACGCCATTGATGACTACTGATTTGCTAAGACCATTACTTGTGGTTGCCGTGATTGTGACCTTTCCTGCTTTAAGAATGGTCACCAAGCCGCTTTTGCTCACTGTCGCAATGGACTTGTCACTACTTGACCACGTAATATTTTGATCCAATAGGTCTTCAAACAAATCCTGTCCTGCAACCGTCGCTGCAACCTTAGCGGTTGAACCTATTTTGACATTTGGATCGCTAATGGATATGTTTAATGATGCTGCGTCTGATGGTGAGCCGTAAAGGGTTACATCAATACCTGTAATCCATTTGGCGGAGTTCATTGAAGTAATTTCCGATGCTGGAACAGGTTCCCCAACTGCAAGATCTCCCTGGCCAACACAGAAGCGATAACTCTCCACTTCTGTCATCAACGATGGATTCAGTAGGGTTGTGGGATTTTTAGTGGTAAAACTTCGTATTGCCAAAATTGATGGAACGGTGGCTTTGCCCGAAAGGGCTCCTGCCAATGGAACGACACTGCCGGTGCTGCTGTCATAATGGGTTCGGAGCTCCGGATAATAATATCGTGTTTTGTTGACCCACTTTTGCATGCTCAATGAAACAAACCAGTTGTTTACTTGGGTTCCGTCCGTTGTTCGAAAATTTACCGTTTGTACCGATGACGGATCAATACCTGCTTGTTGCAGTAGTTCCACAATGGGAACCCCCTGAGCTACTGTGCCCATAACTGTGCCAACATTGGTGACGTTATGGTAGTAATATATGTTATCACATAACTGATTCATTTTGGCATACGTAAAGCTGGTTTTTAGGCGATAGTCATGAACATCTCCAAAGTATCCAACGCGTACTTCAAGAGTTCCTGCGGAGGCAAAGGCCGGTGATGCTGAAAACATAAAAGAAGCGCAAAGCATGATTGCCAGCAACAGAAATCCCAGCATTTTCTTTTCTGGAAAATGCAGACTGGATCTTTGTTTTGCTGTGTTGTTCGCTACGCTCATCATGATTAATAACCCAACTCGTTTCTAGATAATACAATTCCATAGGACAACTCATAAAAGGCATTTACCGCATCTACCAATTCCGCGTCCGACATAATTTCGGGGTACATGGTTCTAATAATATAATCCGTGCCCAATACACTAACAACGCCGGGAAATTCCCATGAATCAACTGCTGCAGGCATTACATACACATGTTTGTTTTTAATGGCCTTCAGGGCTGACCAAGCTGGATCTGACATGAGATCCTCCACCGTGTAGGTTGCGCTCTGACTGTTGGTAATAAAAATATAATCGGGATCCCAACTGAATATCTCCTCAACGCCTACCGTTGGCCAGAGCTCAGTGGCTTCCACATCAGCTGCGGGATTGATTCCCCCCGCAGACTCAATCATGTTGCTTTGTAGCATGGTTTTATCTGCAACTTTACCGATGGATGTTCCCATCATGATAGCAGTCTTTTTTTCGGCATCGTCCAAAACGCTGACTCTGTCTTGTTGCTCATTTATCTTTTGATGATAATAGGCTATTAATGCGTCCGCTTTTTCTTGCGAATTGCAGATAATGCCCAGGATTTTTAATGCGGTTAACATATCTTCCGGTGTTTCGAAAAGCAATCCTACCGATGGAATGCCAAGTTTCTCAACTGCCTCCATGGTTTTAATATCGCCTGCCTTATGAAAGAAAACATCCGGATTGACTTCCGCCAGTGCCTCCATATCCACAACGCCCTGCCCGACGCTAGGCACCTCAGACAGTATAGGCGCTATCAAGTTGAGAAACTCTTCAGGCTTACCTGCTCCAACAATTCGGTCTTCACAGTCCAGGCTTATGAGAAACCTTGCGACTACACGATAAACAAATGCATAGGACTCGGAATTCTTTGGAACCGTAACAATCCGCCCAGCCATATCAACAATCTCAATAGATGTACCAGTTTCAGCCACCACCGTGCCGGGGATGTAGGTTTCGTTCTGTTTCTCATTACATCCTGTCAAGGGGAAACTCAAACATAGGAGCAGCACAAGCAATACCCAGAATTTCCATCCAGCTTTCTTACAATGTCGAGCTTTTTGTTTTATATTTCCTTGCTGTACTGTTACTTTCATTTTGTCCTGATTCCGGGCAACAAGCATGCCTGTCGACCCAATTTTTCAATTTCAATTAAGCATAGATTGGTATCATAGACCGCAGTAAGTCGTTCCTCCGTGATAATATCCCGAGTGGCTCCTTCAATCAGTTTGCCATCCTTGTATAATAGGGCCGTGCGGTCGCCAAGCATCAACGCATGGTCAGGGTGGTGGGTGGTCATTAGCACGCCGTGGCCACGTTCTGCCATCTTATGAATCATCGTTAGTGCACGTTGTTGATTTCCAAAATCCAAATGTGCTGTTGGTTCATCAAACAGCAGTATTTCAGGTTCCTGCGCCAATGCTCGAGCAATTAAAACCTGTTGCCGTTCTCCACCACTGATTTCAATATATGAGTGTGTTGCCAAGTGCAGAATGCCAAGTTCTTCAAGGATTTCAAGACATCGGGTTTCATCTCCCAGGTCCGGTCTTCCAAATGCCCCATATTTCGGTGCTCGTCCCATAATTACAAATTCAAGAACCGTATAATCAAATGCCGGCTCATGGGATTGTGGAACATAAGCTACTTTTCCTGCCAACTCCCTAGATGAAAGGTCCTTGATGTTCTGTCCACCCACACTGATTTGACCTGCGGATGGTTTGAGCAAATTCATCATGCAAAGCAATAATGTAGTCTTGCCAGCTCCGTTGGGCCCCAAAAGCACTACCACTTCTCCCTGCTCCACGGAAAGAGAAACATCCCGGAGAACAGGTCGCTCCCCGGATGGATAAGTAAAGGTGATGTTTTCTACCTGATAACCCATACTTCCTCCTACCGCAGACGATTTCGTTGTTTGTATAAAAGCCATGCATAAAATGGTGCACCCACAAGCCCGGTTAAAATACTGATGGGCATTTCTGCAGGCCCTATACTACGGGTCACTGTATCCACCAATAACATAAATATTCCACCAATAAGCAACGAGGCCGGGAGAAGCTTCCGGTTGTCTGTTCCCACCAGCATTCTGGAAAAATGGGGAATGACAAGACCAACCCATCCGATGGTGCCGGAAATGCAAACCGCGCTTGCAGTTAAAATAGTTGCGCATCCAATGCAGGTACCTCGCAGCACTTTAATATTCGCTCCCAAGGTTTGGGCCTCCCGCTCGCCTAGAGACAGGATTCCTATCCAAAATGACATGGCTAAAAGAAGTCCCGCGGCCAGAATCGTCAGCGGTAAAATCCCAAGAAGGATGCTCATATCCACATAAGCGAAGCTTCCCAGCTGCCAATAGGTAATGGCGGCAAGCTGGGTCTCCGGATCCGCAACATACTTAATAAAACCCAGGATGGATGACATGGCTCCACCTACAATAATCCCCGCCAGCACCAACATTATATTTGATTGACTTTTCATCAGTCGTGGAATCATTACCGTAAGTGTCACAGCTATGATTCCGCCAATGAATGCCGCCGCTTGGATGCCAAAAGTGGGAAGAGATGCCAGGATGGCCACAGCTGCTCCGATGCATGCACCGGCAGATACCCCTAGCAAGTCAGGGGAAACTAAGGGATTTTTAAAAATACTTTGATATACACTTCCGGATAGAGCAAGGGCTCCACCTACAATTACTGTAGCAAGCACGCGAGGTAGACGAACTCCAAATAAGATGTTCTTGTCCATCTCAGACCAACTTCCGCCACTTCCTCCTGTTATCGCTTGCCAAAACATGCCAAGGCAATCTTGCGGAGAGATGCTATATTTTCCGATGCAAAGACAAGCTAACATAAAAACCAAAAGCAAAATCAACAGCCCCCATGTGGCGGCGGTTCCTTTCTGTTGCTTCCTAATATGTTTTGTTATGCTTTCCATCGGTCCCTCAACAATAAAATGCCTTCCCGCACACAAATGGAAAGGCAAAATTCTACCAGGGGTGTTCCTTTCCAACTACGGGAGGCTTACAGATTTCTCGATAAACCCACGGTCGAAAGCCATGCACATCTGTTTAGGCTTTTTGACTCGGAAGATATTCAATTTCAAGGCATATTTTATCCTATCTCGGTTACTTTAACAAGTCATAATTTTAACAATCAAGGACTTTTAATGACCTTTATGATAAAATATTTTCATGAGACCAAATTTGTTTTTCGAAGGCCCGGTCCGAACCGGGAAATCCACCGCCTTGCGGCAGGTATTGCTTCCTTATCTTTCCGATTTGGGAGGGTTTGTGGTGCAACGACTAACAAATCCCGATGGCGTTCCGATGGCCTATCGACTGGTGGGGTTGGATGAAATCCGCCAAACCGGAAAGGATGCCGAAGCTATGTTTTTGGCTGTTGATGCCCCTTATTCAGGCTCAGATTCTGATGTCTCAACGAATATTTTCTTAAGGGTTGCTCCTAGGTCTTTCGATGCCAATGTATTTGCTACTTATGGTGTGGAATGCCTGCAGGCTTCCGTTAAAAACAGTCTTATCCTATTGGATGAAATTGGTGGGGTGGATTTGCTCAGCACCCGATTTCGGGAACTTTTGCATGCGACGCTAAACGGCTCTACCCCTTGTGTTGGGGTAGTCAAAGAATTAGAAAAGGCTCGGGATGCCCAATCTTTCAATCGGGAACTCCGAACCTTGCTAACGATTCATCAGATATCTTCAGAGGATCTCTCGTCGATGGATTCCATTGTTCAATCTTTTATTGTCTCCCAAACAAGTTAATCTCCAGTTCATACTGGCATTAACCTACGTTTGGCAATGAATCAAATCCTTTCTTTAAGTCCTCGTCGGTGGGAACGTAGTCGTTCATGTCTCCGCTGTTATAGCTCTGATATGCCGCCATGTCAAAGTAACCTGTTCCAGTCAGTCCGAAGACGATAACCTTTTCTTCTCCGGTTTCTTTGCATTTCACCGCTTCATCGATTGCAGCCTTGATTGCATGGGCACTTTCCGGAGCTGGTAGGGTTCCCTCGCAACGGGCAAATGTGGTCGCTGCATCAAACACTTCACTTTGGATATAGGACTTAGCAGTCAGATATCCATCATGATATAGTTTTGATATGATGGGACTCATGCCATGATATCGAAGACCACCTGCATGGTTTGGAGAAGGCATGAAACCCGCACCCAGGGTGTACATTCTCAATAGTGGTGTGGTCTGCCCAGTATCTCCGAAGTCTAGAGCATATTTACCTCTGGTCATACTCGGACAGCTGGCTGGCTCTACTGCAATGAATTCAATATCATTTAAGCCTCTTATTTTGTCCGCCATAAACGGTGAAATTAGTCCTCCTAGATTAGATCCACCACCGGCACAACCGATGATTACATCCGGAGTGATGTTATACTTATCTAGCGCAGCTTTTGTCTCTTGACCTATGATGGACTGATGAAGCAGTACATGGTTTAGTACACTTCCCAAGACATAACGGCAGTTTTCGGTTTTCATTGCGGTTTCAATGGCTTCTGAGATTGCACATCCAAGGCTGCCACCGGTGCCGGGGTTTTCGGCAAGAATTCTTTTACCTACTTCTGTTTGAGTTGAAGGGGATGGGATGACATTGGCACCATAGGTTTCCATGAGGATTTTTCTGTACGGCTTTTGCTCACTGGATACTTTGACCATAAACACATTCAAATCCAGCCCGTAGAAAGCACATGCCATGGAAAGTGCACTGCCCCATTGGCCGGCGCCTGTTTCGGTGGTCAGGTGGGTGATACCCTGCTTTTTGGCGTAATATGCCTGTGCAGCGGCGGAGTTCAGCTTGTGGCTTCCTGAGGTGTTGTTCCCTTCAAACTTATAATAAATCTTAGCAGGGGTGTCCAGCGCTTGCTCCAGGCAATATGCTCTAACCAACGGCGATGGGCGGTACATTTTGTAGAAGTCTCGAATTTCTTCAGGAATGGGTATGAATTCATCCGTGTTGTTCATTTCCTGATCAATCAGTTCCTGACAAAACAGGGGTGCCAGTGCTTCTGCGGGAAGGGGTTCCCCATTGGCGGGGTTCATAAATCCATCGGGCTTTTCCTTCATGGCTGCCCGTACATTATGCCATTCTTTGGGCATCTCATCTTCGTTGAGATAAATTTTGTAAGGTACTTTTTCCAAATTCTTTTCCATTTCTTTTCCTCTCTTTCATTTTTGACAAAAACCAAAACGCCTGTAGTTCTTCTCAGAACCACAGGCGCTCAATTAACTTACTCTTTGGAGATTCGGTTAGATTGTGCAATCGGTGCTGCATGATGAAGAAACCTTATGTATTCGATCCATAAAGCTGCACCACCACCAAGCAAAATTGTTTGCACTGATTCTTAACATTGTTATCTCCTTTTTGTTTTTTTGAGCATAACATACAAATTGTTTGTCTGTCAACAAGTTTTTTTTGTTATTTATGTATAAATTCACAATTTTTCTTTACAAGGCCATTGGGAATACCTTTAAATGATTTTTTCATCCAACGCTTTCCATAAATACAGGGCTGCAATGGTTCGATAAGGTTTCCACTGGCTACTGATTCGCAGCAATTCCTCTTTGCTTGGGATTTCCTCCAGTCGATACAACCATTTTACAGCACGTTGCAATCCTCCATCTCCCACTGAGAATACGTCCAGACGTCCCATGGAAAAAATCAGAAACATCTCCGCTGTCCAAGGCCCGATCCCTTTCACCATGGTCAGTTGCCGAATGATTTCTTCATCGTCTAATAAGTCCAGCCTGTCTAACTCAATTGTCTTTTCTATCAGTGCTTTAGATAGGGATTTTAAGTATTTGATTTTGGAATAGGAAATACCTATGCACCGAAGGGCTTCGTCTTCCATGGAGAGAATCCATTCAGGGGATATCTTATCTTCTGCAAGGCTGTTTAGCCGACTCCATAACACCTCTGCAACCCGGTTGGATAATTGCTGACCCACAATGGCCGAAGCAATCGAAACAAAATAATCCTCTTGAAGTGGGATTTCTATGGGCCCGCATTGTGAAATCAAATTGCCCAATGTTGGATCCAATTTACCAATCTCGTCAACAAGGTTTGTGGCGGGCGAAAGCATCTTCACTTCTATTCACCGTCCATTGTGATTTCAATATCTTGAGCGCCTTCCCACAATACCTTCTTACCAAATGCAGAAAGATTCTCAAGCCCCTCTATAATCGTTAAGAAGTGATTTCCCGGTAATTGCCCATATTGAGATGCAAAGCAACAACGGCCGTAGGAAAGGATCAATTCCATTTCACTAACGCCACCGGGATAAAATAGCATCTCCCCAATTGCCGGGTGGGATATGTGATTTTCAAGTTGCAGCCCGGTTCGAAGTTCTCCAAAGGGAATCCAGATACCTTCTCCACTCCATCTGACATGAATGAATTTACTTTTCATTGGCAACATGGATAAAAACACCTTGCAGGTCTCCGGGGCTTGCTCTGTAAGCAACTGTCCGACAAACTCATATTCCCCTGATTTTATGCGTACTTGATTCATTCCTCTACCTCCATAAAGTTGATCTCTACTTCTGACCTCAACATCATTTTTGACGTGCAAATCATCAACCTAAAGCGACATCCAGCACCATCATCACTGCAAATCCCAACATGGTACCAATCGTAGCAACATCTGAATTTCCGCTTGTTTGGGCTTCCGGTATTAATTCCTCTACTACGACATAAATCATAGCTCCTGCGGCAAAGGACAGGGCATAAGGCAATAGGGGTTGCATGGTTAGCACTGCCACAGCGCCTATGACCCCGGCAATTGGCTCCACTGCTCCTGAAAGTTGTCCGTAATAAAAGCTTTTTCGCCTTGATATTCCTTCCCTTCTAAGTGGAATTGAAACCGCAGCGCCTTCCGGAAAGTTTTGAATTCCAATTCCGATTGCAAGAGCAACTGCGCCAGCGAGGGTTGCGGAAGGCAAACCTGCAGCGACTGCGCCAAATGCGACTCCAACAGCCAAGCCTTCAGGAATATTATGCAAGGTAATCGCTGTGACAAGAAGAATACTTCTTTTCCAATGGGTCTTTACCCCCTCAGCACTTTCTGTGGGCATTCCAATATGGACGTGTGGCAACAAGGAATCAGATAGTTTTAAAAAAACGCCCCCTGCAAGAAACCCGATTAAGGGGGCGAGCCATGGGGTTTTCCCAGCTGATTCGGACATTTCAATAGCTGGTGCTAATAGAGACCAGAAGCTGGCGGCAATCATCACACCGGCTGCAAATCCCAACATGGAATCCAGAACCGTTTTGTTGATGCTCTTGAAAAAGAAAACCAGCGCGGCACCAAGGGCAGTCAAAAACCAAGTGAATAAGGTAGCCAGTAACGCCTGGACAATTGGACTCAAGGAAGTAAATGCATCTATCATGTTGTTGTCTCCTCCTATTGCTCTTTTGATTGATCTTTACTTTGATCTTCTGGTTGATTTTCAGTTATATATTTTCGAACGGCAACCCAGGCAAACCCAGGAGCGATCTTCTTTAGTTGCTCGGCTGACATTTTTTCAACCGGTGGTGCCGCTACCAGTTTATCCAAATCAAGACCGGATTTGATTACGGCAAATTTCCCAATGCCCGGGGTTAACGCACTCTGGGGGCAGCTATACAGGCAATTCATGCAGAAGTAACATTTCGAGTCAAAAGTAGGCCTCCCGCTCTTCATTTCTATGTTGCCTGATGGACAGTTGGCTGCACAGGTTCCACAGCCGTTGCATGCCTCAGAAACCCTGATTAGCTTTCCAAACAAATGTCCACCTGTTCGCTCCAACCCACCCATGGTGGCCAGGGCCCGGTCAAGCAGACAGGCTTTTTTTCGACGCACAATCCCATGACTTATTTCATCAATGATGTTGTCAATCTTGTGGGGTAAAACATCCAGGAGCATTTTATCCAATGGCGCTTTGGTAGCGAAAGCGATATTTGATGGCATCACCAACATGTTCTCGTAGTCCACCAAAAACCCTTTTTTTTTCATCATTTTAATGGCCTTGTTCCTACATGCTGTGTTGGGGCTCATCTCCCCACCTCCGGAGACCGAAATTACAGCGGCCGGTTTTCCGGGTTGTTGGGGCAGATTTTTGATCCATGAATAGACAGGCTCCGGCGCGTTAAAGGCATACACTGCATAGACCAACACTAACAGGTTATAGTCTCCAACTTCTTTAGGCTCACCAAATTTAAGTCGTTGTATTGTAACAGTAGCACCACGTTCTCTTAAGTGCTGCGCAAAGGTATTGGCAACGATTCGCGTGCCGCCCGTTCCCGAGTAGTAAACCAGGCGAATTTTATTGTTATTCATGTCCATCATCTTTTTTCCTGTTGGCCACCTACCATATGTACTTTCATTAGATTCGTGGAACCGGGAATCCCCATGGGTACTCCGGCTGCGATGACCACCAAATCCCCTTTCTCCACATATCCCCCTTCCAGTGCTATGGCCACGGATTTTTCAATCAGCTCATCTGTGGTAGACATTTGTGGCGTAGTGGCTGGGATCACACCCCAATGTAGCGCCAGGGTTCTGGCAACCCGTTCGCTAGGGGTCACTGCAATAATATCACAGGAAGGGCGAAACTTAGAAATCCTTCTGGCTGTATGTCCGCTCTGGGTGGAAGCAATAATGGCTTTGGCATTCAACTCCGATGCAGTCGTGCATGCAGCCCAGCTGATCGCATTGGGGACATCCCAAGTAAGTGTATCTTTTTTTGCTTCCTGTACAGCCTCCCAATTCAACTCTTCTTCTGCCGCACCGGCGATTCTTGCCATGGTAATCGCTGCTTCGATGGGATACTTCCCACTGGCAGATTCGCCACTAAGCATAATCGCATCGGTACCATCGTATATTGCATTGGCTACATCTGAAACCTCTGCTCGTGTTGGTCTGGGATTTCGCATCATTGAATCCAGCATCTGGGTTGCAGTAATTACCGGGATTCCTGCCCGGTTACACTTGTGGATAATCATTTTTTGAACCTGAGGAACCTCTTCAATGGGGATTTCAACTCCCATGTCCCCACGGGCCACCATGATGCCATCGGATACCTTGATGATTTCGTCTATGTTTTCGACTCCCTGCTGGTTTTCGATTTTAGAATAGATTAAAATATCATTGCCTCCACAAGCATCTAAAACTTCCCTAATGGCAAGTGTATCGGCAGCGCTTCGGATAAAGGATGCAGCTACAATGTCAATCCCGGCCTGGCAGCCAAACTGTAAGTCTGATTTATCCTGTTCAGTCAAGGAAGGTAAACTCACTGGTACGCCAGGCACATTCACACCTTTGTTATTGGAAAGAGTTCCCCCATTCTTCACCTGCGTTTCAATTACTTTGCCGTCCACCTTTTGTACTTCCAGTCCCACCAAGCCATCGTCGATGAGAATGGTATCACCGGGCTTGACATCCTTATATAGTGTTTCATAACTGATGGAGCACTGATCAGCGGTTCCCTGTATCTCTTCATCACAATGAATACGAAAAGGCTGCCCCTCTTGCAAGGTAACTTGTTCCGTTATAAATTTACCTGTTCGGATTTCCGGCCCTTTGGTATCCAGGATAATCGCAATGTGCCGATTGTATTTTTCCCGAATCTTTTTGACCAACAGGATTTTTTCGAGATTTTGTTCATGGGTTCCATGGGAGAAATTATGCCTGGAAGCGCTCATTCCTGCTTCGATTAAAGCCGAAAGTATCTCTTCACTATCACTGGCTGGTCCAATGGTAAATACCATTTTTGTCTTCTGCATTTTCCTCTCCTATCCAAGCATTTCTAAATAGTGTTCCACAAATATTTCTGATACCTGCGGGTCAAAGTGAGTTCCTGCACAGCGTTTAATTTCAATAAGCGCCTGCTCTACAGTAAACACATCTCCGTAGGCTCTGGGACGGGTCATGGCATCAAAGGCATCTGCCAATCCTATGATTCGAGCCTCAAGTGAAATATCGCTTCCGGAAATCCCCCGTGGATACCCTGTACCATCCCATTTTTCCTGGTGCTCCAACACAAATTTGGCAATTTCGGCAAACTCTTCAGAGCCACTTAATATCCGGTATCCAATCTCCGAATGCTTTTTCATTTCAACCCATTGGGCTTTTGTCAAGCGATCCGGACTATTTAGAATTTTTTCATCTATGCCTATTTTCCCGATGTCATGAAATAGTCCTGCCACTTTGAGCTGCTCGATGGTACTCTTCTCTAACTTCATTTGGATGGCAATTTTCTCGCATAGTTTACTGACTCGTTTGGAATGAAGCATTTCACGGTTATTCTTTTCGTATAGTGTGTTCATAATAATGTCTATCGTCTTGCTACGCACGCTTGATGCAACCAGCAATTTATTTCGATACATATTATCTTCAGCACCTTTAGTAATCAACTCAATGGTTTCATCCGCCTGGTTTTTTGTATGCCTCCCGAAGGATACAGATAGCTTGATTCCATTAACGCTCTCTTTGCTTAAATTATCATGTATCCTGTCTAAAATTATTTCCGCAGCATCAGCTGTTGTATTAGGCAACAGCATAACGAATTCATCCCCGCCAAATCTTGCTATAATGTCATCATTTCTGCAGTTTGCTTTCATGATTTGTGCTGTTTTTTGAAGCAATAGATCACCATTGTCGTGTCCAAATGAATCGTTAACTAATTTCAAACCATTGACATCACCCATTACTACAGTAAGTGGAAGATTTCTTTCTACGTCAAGGCGATGAAGCTCTTCTTCATAAAAACGCCTGTTATACAAACCAGTTAGATAATCATGGAAAGCAACATAGTGAATCTCTTCATCTTTCTGCTTTCGTTCGGTAACATCTCTGCTGATTCCAATAATCCCTTCCACACTGCCATCAAGTGACCAATATGGCGTCTTTAAAGTGTCTAACATCCTTTTACTACCATCTGGGTAGGTTACTAGCTCCTCGTCCTCTCTCTGAGTTTTTTCGGTGACCATCTTATTATCAATAT
>JBGSVW010000016.1:0-7607 GCA_041752735.1 Anaerovoracaceae bacterium
GTATTTGTAATCATGCTAAGTTTGATTGCCAGTCTATACTTTGGCGAAATTAACAGAACTGTTGGATTTGTTTTCATTATTCTTTTAGTATATTTTCTATATAGCAATTATAAGCAAGCGAAGACCATGATGAATCTACAAGTACCTATTGATATCGAAGAGAACTTAAATCCAGAAGACACCAAGGTTATTGCCGAGGGAGCTGTCTATGATAAATCCGAAGGGGACATCGATGTATCAAGAAAAGTTGTCATAAAAAAAATAGTCTTTTTTATCATAGGCATCATCGCCGTAATTGTTGGGTCGAGCCTGCTGGTTGACAATGGGATACGCATCGCAGAAATTCTAGGGGTGCCTTCAATAGTCATTGCAATTACCTTTACAGCATTGGGCACATCATTACCTGAGTTGGTAACAGCAATTTCATCCATAAGAAAAAAAGTTTCCAACCTCGGGGTAGGCAATATCATAGGAGCAAATATACTGAATGTTGTTCAGGTTGTCGGAATCTCTGCCATCGTCAATCCAATCTCTGTTCAACATGACCCCACAATAGTCAGTTTTCAAATTCCTATGGTTCTCCTCATTGCGGGACTAGCTGTTTTGTTTGGATTGAGTTCTAAGGGTCAGTTCAAAAGATGGCAGGGATTAGTATTATTGGCGGTATATAGTATATTTTTAATGTTTAACCTATTGCGAGAAAATATGCCTATTCTGGGTGACATTTTTTTCTAGAAGTGTGTAGATCTCATGGCATCATCCATGCGAATAGTTGTAGTAATTTTGTTCCTATGCTAAAATAACATTAAATTTCAACGACAATTCAACTATTGATTGTACTGAATCATTTTGAACTACTAGGAGAATCCATCATGTTGAAAAACAAAAATATAATAGTCGGAATCTGCGGAGGAATTTCTGCATATAAAGTTGTAGATGTTGTCAGTCGACTCAAAAAGCTAGATGCGAATGTAACCGTCATTATGACTGAAAATGCAACTAAATTTGTTTCTCCGTTGACGCTACGCGCAATTTCACATGAACCGGTGATCACTGATATGTTTGCCGAACCGGATAACTGGGATACTGAGCATATTTCATTGGCGCAGAAAGCAGATCTCTTTGTTGTCGCCCCGGCCACAGCTAATATACTGGGCAAAATTGCAGGCGGCGTTGCAGATGATATGTTGACAACGACCATAATGGCGACGGATGCCCCAGTTTTATTTGTTCCGGCAATGAATACCGGGATGTATGAGAATCTAATTGTTCAGGAGAATATAACCAAACTGAAGAAACATGGTTACAAGATAATGGAACCTGACACCGGTTTGATGGCATGTGGCACATCGGGAAAAGGAAGACTGCCTGAACCCCAGCAAATCATCAAAGAAATTCTTGAAATTTTAACTCCCGTTAGGGACTTAAATGGAAAAAAAGTTCTGATTACAGCGGGACCAACCGTAGAGGCCATCGATCCGGTACGTTTTATTTCCAATCGGTCCTCTGGAAAAATGGGATATGCAATTGCATCAAACGCTTTAAAAAGAGGGGCTGAGGTCATATTAATTTCTGGTCCGGTGAATATTGATCCACCCACAGGAGTCACCTTGGTTTCTGTGACTACGGCTGACGAAATGTACGAAGCTGTAATGAGCAATTATGTAACATGCGACGTGATGATTATGATGGCGGCAGTTGCCGATTACCGTAGTGAATCTGTTGAATTGAATAAAATTAAAAAAACTACTGATGAATTAGTAATCCGATTAATAAAAAATCATGACATTGCCGCTGAACTTGGAAGAGTGAAAGAGCACAGGATTTTAGTTGGTGCCTGTGCAGAAACAGAAAATCTGCTGGAAAACGCAAACAAAAAAATCAAATCTAAAAATTTCGACTTGATTATGGCCAATGATGTGACGGAAGAAGGAGCGGGATTTGGACTTGATACCAATATTGTTCAAATTGTTTCAGCTGACGGAACCATCACCCCACTGCCAATTATGAGCAAAATCGAAGTTGCTGACCATCTACTGACAAGTATAGTCGAAATTGTGAACAAACGATTGTCCAATGATTAAACTGTCCGATTCAGTGGTTATGCAGGGGGTCTTGCAACAGGGGGAGAAAGCAAATGTATACAATCAATAGGAGTGACCTTGTGCCACTCCTATTTTATGCTTTAGCTAAGCCATATATTGCCATCTATTGACAATAGTAGTATCATCATCGTATTGATATAAACACACACAAAACCCTAAAGGAGGTATGAAATGATGAAAAGCATATCGTCAAAATTAATTATGTTGGCAAGCCTGCTGCTCGTATTAGTTTTCCCCATATTAGGGTGTGCTCAGGAGCAACCAGAAGAACAAGTGCCTGAAGCGACCATTCATGATTATTTTCCGTTCGAAGAAAACGTAAAGATGGTATATGAAGGACAGGGGAATGAATTTGCAAGTTATACCACCTATGTGGATTATATAAACGGTGATAAAATTCAAATCAGAGTCAACAACGGGGGATCTGAAAATGTAAACATTCTCCAAAATAGTGGAGGTGCGTTGACTGAAATCAATTCCTGGGGTGGAGATGTTTTCTATAAAACTGACTTGACAGGCGAAGTTGCTACTACCTCAACCATCCTGCTCAAGGAACCTTTAATAGAGGGTACAAAGTGGAATTTATCCGATGGGAGTCAGAGGGAAATAACAGGTCTTGCAGTAGCAATTGAGACGCCATACGACAGCTTTGAGGCACTGGAAGTGACAACAACGAAAGATGGACAAATTATCCGGAAGCAATACTATGCACAAGGAATTGGGTTTGTAAAATCAATATTCTTAGGGGAAGAGGAAGAAATTTCTAGTTCCTTGAAAGAAATGATTGTTGGTGGAGGATATGATTTTACAGTTCGATCCTATAATTTCTTTGTTACATATACAGACATTTTATCAAATTTCGCTGATCAAACAGTCACTTTAAAGACTGGTGAAAACATTGATGATTTCCTTGAGACGGAATTTCAGCAAGGTGGACTGATTTCTGCAAATACTGCGCTAAATTCAGTATGGTACAAACCGGGTAGTGATGTTGCTCACATCGACTTTTCGGAACAGTTTCTGTCTGAAATGAATTCGGGAAGTACACAAGAATCTGGTGTTTTGAATAGTGTAGCCAACACAGTGGGTGACTATTTCCAGGTACAAAAGGTAATCATTACGATGGACGGAGCACCGTATTCTTCAGGGCATATTCTGATGAAAGAAGGGGAAGCTTTTAATACAACTTATCAGAATGTAGTTCCGGATTAGCTTGACCGAATTAACGTGACCGTTTATGACTGAGGATACAAAGCAAACATGAGGAGACATAGAGTTGCTGATTGAAAAGAAAAAACGTGTGTTTAAAATCACTGATATATCCCCGACTCGGATGATTGTATCCAGTTTTGCCATCTTGATTTTGTTTGGGGGGCTTCTTCTAAATTTACCGATTGCTTCCAATACGGGAGAGAGCATCGGCATGATAAACGCCATTTTTACAGCAACCTCGGCAACCTGTGTTACTGGCCTTGTCATTGCCGATACACTAACCCAATGGACACTCTTTGGACAAATCATTATCATTGTATTAATACAAATTGGTGGTTTGGGGATTATCACATTAGCAACATTTTTTTCTGCCATACTCGGCAGAAAAGTGGGAATGAAAGGACGAATCCTTGCCCAGGCATCCATCAGCGACTATAGCTTCACGGAAGTGGTAGCCATGATCAAAGGGATTGTGGTGATTACCTTTGTGATTGAAGCAATCGGTGCATTGATTTTGGCCATCCGTTTTGTACCTATGTTGGGTATTCGTGGAATATATGTATCGGTATTTCAATCAATTTCTTCATTTTGCAATGCGGGTTTTGATCTGATGGGAGATTATAAAAGCATGACCGATTTCAATGGAGACCCGCTGATTATTTATACTGTTTGTGGTTTGATTGTCGTTGGTGGCCTTGGATTTATTGTTTGGAAAGATCTTTATGAATATCATGTTCATCGAACACTATACCTCCATACCAAACTTGTTTTGATTATGACGGTGCTCTTGATTATTGGCGGGGCATTGTTCTTCATGTTTCAGGAATTTTCCAACCCTGTAACCATGGGACAACTGTCGTTTACAGAAAAAATTAATGCTTCGATTTTCCAGTCTGTCACCACCCGTACAGCCGGATACAACACCATTGATGTGGATGGTCTCACAGAAACCTCAAAAATATTTTCGGTGTTTCTCATGTTCGTTGGAGCGGCACCAGGCTCCACCGCCGGGGGTGTGAAAGTGACCACTTTGGCAATTATCATAGTGGCAATTGTCTCTAATGTACAGGGAAATAGCGAAACCATAGTGCTTAAAAGAAAGGTCAGTCAGGATGTAATCAATAAATCCCTTGCAATCATTGGTTTGAGTATGATTCTGGTATTTGCAATGACAAGCATTATTATTTCAATCGAAGAAATGCCATTTATTAACGTATTGTTCGAATGCACTTCAGCCTTTGGTACAGTGGGTCAATCAACCGGAATCACTCCGTTATTACATGATTCAAGTAAAATGTTATTGGTATTTTTAATGTTTCTTGGAAGAGTAGGGCCGTTGACCTTTGCAGTTGCGCTTGCTATGCGTGAAAAGAAAACCCTTCAGAATTCCGTTTATCCTGAAGGGAAAATCATGGTCGGCTGATTTAAGTGGAATAGTTGTTAACGAATAGTTTTGATAGATTCTATTTTTGCCCAAGAAAAATTTTGCGTAGCATCTTTTTGTTTTCCTGATCAGAAATTAAAATGACGGAATCGCCGGGCAGCAATACAACATTTTCTTCGGGACTGTGCAATTCGCCTTCTTTAATCGTGGTAATCCAGATACAATCCTCTGGGATGCTGATTTCACCGACTCTCTTGTTAGAAACAGGGGAGTCTTTTGTTATTTCGATTTCACTGACAATGATTTGATTGTTCTTAAGACTTGTCAGTGTTTTCATGCCATTAAAATCTACAGCTTCTTCTATTAAGTCAGCTATGAGGGTGGTACTATTCACCGTCATGTCAACACCCAACTTGAGAAAGACACTGGCATTCTTGGGATTGTTTACCCGCGCTATGGTCTTTTTTGCATGAAGATTGTTTTTAGCCAATTGGCATGAGATTAGATTCTCTTCGTCTAATCCTGTAACAGCGATGAAGAAGTCGGCATTTTCAGCATCTGCATCACGTAGAATATTAATCCGTGTGGCGTCTCCGTTGTATACAGGAATGTTCAGTTCATCGGATAAATCCTGACACCGGTCTTTTTTCATTTCAATCATGATAATGTTATGATGGAACGGTTGAAGTGTCTTGATTAAAAAATAGCCAACTTTCCCGCCCCCGGCAATGACAATTTTCATAGCCTACCTCATATCTTTCTTACAAAGACAATTTCATCGTCTAGTGCCAAACGTAGTCCGGGATGAGCGAATTCCAGTTCGCCATCCCTGATAAGACCAAGGATGTGCACATCTTTTGGGTGGGGGATTTCTGAAATCAAAGTGTCTTTTTCTAAATTATTTACTTTTTTATAGCCAAAATCAACTCCGACATTAAGATCGAAGAAGAAGGATTTACAGCCGACTTCTCCCAACAAAAGAGAACGAAATTCCTTGACGGTCATATTTGTCGGACAAACAGTACACACGCCAAACTGATATAGCACTTCTTCTCGAACAGGGTCTTGTACTCGAGCAAAAATCTTGGGCACATGAAATATTTCTTTTGCAACCTGACATGCCATCGTGTTGATGTTGTCGTCAGGTGTAGCCGCAATAAAACCATCTGCAGTTTCTATGCCAGCCTCTATTAACACATCTTCATCTATGGGGCTTCCCCAAACTGTAATACCTTTGAAATTTGGCCCTAACAAAACAAAATTATCGTTTTGTTCATCAACAACAGAAATATCGTGTCCTTCTTCAGACATGAGTTGAGCAAACCCCGAACCCACTTTGCCGCAACCGGCAACAACAATTTGCATAGCACCCTCCTTACGTCTCGATACTATATGATACTATTTGAGAAAGTCCGACAGGGGAAGCATGGTGATTTCGCGATTTTCAAAAGTGGAAAAATATTTAAATCCATGTTGTTGGGCAAATGCAACACCATCTTCAAAGTGAAACAACAAATCAGAAGGACGATGTGCATCAGAACCGATGGTCAATATCTCGCCGCCCAAGTCGTGGTAGAGTTGTAAAATTTCTTTGGTGGGGTGATTTCTGCCTTGCAGGCCATAACGATAGCTGGATGTATTGATTTCTAATCCTTTACCCTTTGAAATGAGATCTTTTAAAATCTCCTCTATGATAAAGAGGGCTTCGGTATAATCCCTTTCAAGATTTAGATATCGATCTATAACATTCAGATGGCCAAGAACATCAAAATCATTAAATTCTTTTAGACAGTTATACACATAGGTATAAAAAGAAGGTAATATTTTATTCTGATCCATTTCCGCGTAATTCGCCGTGTACAAATCTTCTCCATTGAATGAATGAAAGGAACCTATTAAAAAATCATAGTTAAAATTTTTGGATGCAGCCTTACATTTTTCCATTGTTGAGCCGTCTTGGATGCCAATTTCTAATCCTTTGATGATTTTTATAGTGGATTTATACTGTTGCTCCGCATGGAGCAGTGCTTTATGGTATTCAGCAAAATCCACTTCAAATGGATAGTTCGGATCCGGATAATCAGGATCATAATGATCTGTGATAGCCAATTCTTTAATACCCTTTTGGATAGCACCTTGGATCATTTCATCCATCGTTGAAGCTGAATCATCTGAAAAATCTGTGTGGGAATGATAATCATACATATTGCTATTCTCCCTAATATCATTTGTTTATACCAGAGATAGTATATCATAAAGTGTTGAGTTATGTAGGGATATCTGTTAAGATTTCCATGAGGTACGACACATGAATAAACGAATCATCATCATTGACGGAAACAGTTTATTGAACCGAGCATACTATGCAATGCAACGGCCGATGATCACAAAAGACGGACTTTACACGCAAGGTGTGTACGGTTTTCTTAATATGCTACAAAAAATAAAAAGAGATTATGAAAGTGGATATATTGCAGTAGCCTTTGACAGAAAAGCGCCAACATTCCGCCACTTGGAATTTCAAGACTATAAGGCAGGCCGAAAGAAAATGCCACCGGAGCTTGCCATGCAACTTCCGCTTATTAAAGATGTCTTAGAGGCCATGAAAATCAGGATTTTAGAAATCGACGGATTTGAAGCGGATGATATCATCGGAACAGTATCTCGAGAAGCAGAAGAAAATGGACTTGTTCCATTAATAATTACTGGAGATAAGGATGAACTTCAACTGGCCTCTGATACCACAAAAGTCATTATCACACGAAAAGGTATTTCTGAATTTGAAATATATGATTATGATGCAATGGTTGAAACATATGGCTTTCCACCGTCCCAGTTTATCGACTACAAAGGTCTGATGGGAGATCCTTCTGACAATATACCAGGATTGCCCGGTGTTGGTGAAA
>JBGSVW010000017.1:0-38492 GCA_041752735.1 Anaerovoracaceae bacterium
AGCATGATTACAAATACTAGAAAGCCACCATTTCTTTTGAAAGCTCTTCTGTCTTCAATGATTGGTTTTGCAAAAATCAATATGATTCCCATAATTATTCCTGTATTTATCGCAATCGAGCCAAAGGCGTTTCCAAATGCAACGTCTGTTTCTCCCTTCAGTGAGGCGGTGAGAGATACAAAAGTTTCCGGCATCGTTGTACAAATACTTACAATTGTTGCCCCTATGATTATATAAGGAATTTTAAATACTGTTGCAATCCAAATAACTGAGTCTATAAACCAATCGCTCCCCTTGATGATTAAGACCAATCCTACTAAAAATAGTACAAAATATACCCATTGTCCCATAATAGTCTCCTTGTTTTTATACCTGTAATAAATAAAACGAGTATTCGCGTTTCAAACGGGCCCCCCACCCCAGAAGCCACTCCTTGAAAACGAAAATCTCGTCCAACCGATGCAAATAATTTAATGGTTTTATAATAACACAGCTACTATTAATCATCAATCATGAAAAGATATATTGTGGATACCAATCGCTTTTGTCGCTTGCTATCATTATGAATACAATATATCTCAAAAAAACAATTGAATATTCCTTCATATATATATATATTATCAAAAGCAATCTTATTATTATAACGGAGGTAATTACTATGCAAGGATTAATAGATAGCTTAAGTATTGGCTTATCTGAATTTTCTTACCTTAATCTAATTATGTTTGCAATCGCCGGAATTCTGATATATCTGGCAATTGCGAAGGATTACGAACCTATGTTACTGTTGCCCATCGGTTTTGGTGCAATCTTAGCAAACATTCCTTTATCATCTGCTATTACCGAAGAAGGGTTCTTAACCGTTCTTTATAATTCCGGTATCAGCAATGAATTATTCCCAGTTTTGATTTTTATCGCTGTGGGTGCAATGATAGACTTCAAACCGCTACTCCAAAATCCTTTCATGTTGTTTTTTGGCGCTGCGGCACAGTTCGGTATTTTTGCAACTATGATGTTCGCGATTTTCCTTGGATTTGATTTAAAAGAAGCCGCTTCAATCGGCATCATCGGCGCTGCGGATGGTCCCACGTCCATCTACGTTGCAGGCATCTTCGCTCCTGAATATCTGGGACCCATTTCAGTTGCAGCATATTCGTACATGGCATTGGTGCCCATTATCCAGCCTCCGGTCGTAAGACTTCTTACATCGCGAAACGAACGTTTAATTAGGATGGATTACAAGCAGGTAGATGTACCAAGAATTGTTGAAATCCTTTTCCCCATTATGATTACGGTCATCGCCGGTCTGCTGGCGCCCATTAGTGTCGCGCTTGTTGGTTCTCTGATGTTCGGAAATCTTATCCGTGCCTGCGGTGTGTTGACAAGACTTTCAAATGCTGCACAAAACGAATTGGCAAACTTAGTGACTCTACTTTTGGGAATCACAATCGGTTCCACCATGACTGCAGATAAGTTCCTGAATCTTGATACCCTGATGATTATGGGCATGGGTCTTCTGGCCTTCGTGTTCGATACAGCCGGTGGCGTGTTGTTCGCTAAATTAATGAATTTGTTTTTACGGCGTAAAATCAACCCCATGGTTGGTGCTGCAGGAATATCAGCCTTCCCAATGTCCGCTAGGGTTATCCAGCGTATGGCCAAGGATGAGGATCCACATAACTTCGTATTAATGCAATCAATCAGTGCCAATGTAGCCGGACAGCTTGGTTCCATCGTCGCCGGGGGAATGATTTTGGCCCTTGTCCCGATGATACTGCTGTCAATGAATTAAGGAGGTCAATTATGTTTAATCCATCTTCAGAATTAGTAAGCGCCGGCTTGCAAGTCATGGCATATGGTTTAGTGGGCGTTTTCACAGTATTAATTTTATTTTATCTAGTCACCAAAGCTATGGTATTTATTTTCACGAGGCTTGATGTCAGAAAAAAAGCCAGATTGGAAAATAGGTGATCTAGAATGAAATATCTTAATCTCCTGCTTCTGTGCATCCCTGTAACAATTATTGCAAGGTTTATATTACATGCTGACGACAGCATAGTATTTGTCGCAAGCTGCCTTTCAATTATCCCACTAGCAGTAATCATTGGAGAGGCAACAGAGCAAATTGCAATTTATACCAGCCCGAAGGTCGGTGGATTTCTGAATGCCACCATGGGCAATGTCCCAGAATTATTGATCAGTGGATTCGCTATCAAAGCCGGACTTTATTCGTTGGTTTTGGCCAGTCTGGCCGGATCAATCATTGGCAATATACTTTTAGTTTTAGGCCTAAGCATCTTTGTAGGCGGACTACGCTACAAATTTCAGGTTTTTAACAAAAATATTGTGAGAAGTAACTTTGCATTGCTTTCCTTCGCGGCCTTTAGCATTATCATCCCCTTTGCGTTTATGAACTTTTCAGGTGCTGAAGTCAGTGAAAAAGCTATTCAAAATTTTAGTTTAATCCTCGCAATCCTTATGTTTGGCATCTATGTTGTTGGATTGATTTTCTCCATGTTCACTCACAAAGACATCTTTCATGATGCTAGAGAGGATGAAGAGCCGGAAGATCCCAAATGGAAGCTCTCAACGGGAATTATTGTTTTAGGTACCGCTACTTTGTTTGTTGCTTTGATGAGTGAGACACTGGTTGCTACCGTAGAAGTTGCTGCTGAACAGTTCCATCTGAGCGAAGCGTTTATTGGCATCATTCTGATTCCGATTTTGGGAAATGTTGCGGAGCATGCTTCTGCGTTGATGATGTCTTATCGGGGCAAACTGGACATCGCAATCGAAATTGCCGCTGGTTCCAGTATGCAAATAGCTCTTTTTGTTGCGCCACTTATGGTAATTTTCAGTGCTATGCTTGGAAACACAATGGAATTTGTTTATACCCCCAGTGAGCTTCTTGGCATTGTCATTGGAATAATAATGGCTGGATTTGTCTTGATTGACGGAAAAACCAATTGGCTGGAAGGTTTTCAATTGTTTATGGCGTATATCGTCTTAGGCGGCGCATTTCTTATATTTGGAATCTAACCTCCATGCCGATACAATGTAATCTATTCAACTCGCAAAACAAAACACCCTGTTTCTACAGGGTGTTTTTAATTTACTTCAAGTATTTCAAATAAAATGCATGGGCTGTGGGAATGGCGAAATACTTATTAATTTGATCCTTTGTGACCCACGTCTGTGCATTGCCATAGTCCATGGCTTGAATGTCAACTTTATAGCCAATCATCTTCCACTCAATATGTGTAAAAATATGCTTGGTCTCAGGAAGAGCTGAAATTTTTAATATCAGATAACCTGCTTCTTTTAGCCAAATCATACAATCTTCTTCTGTAAGATGCCCTTCGATCATTGGCAGTGTCCACATCTTCGCAAGCAGTCCGAATGATTTTCTCTTTTCAATCACATATGTTTGGTTATAGGATAGCACCAGAACCGTCTGATATTGGATTTCACGGGGTTTTTTTGGGGTCTTAACCGGAATCTCCCCTGTGCGGTTATCTAACTTAGCAATGCATATATTTGTCAAGGGACAGCTGTCACACAGCGGTGCGCCATTGGGCAAACATCTTGTAGCCCCAAGCTCCATTAATGCCTGATTGAAGTCACCCGGTCGTTTGACGGATATTTGTTCTTCTAAGAACTTCCGAATAAGGTTCTGTGTTTGTTTTTGTCCAATGTCTTCCCCAATCCCCTGTAATCTTGCAATGACGCGTAGAACATTACCGTCCATAAGGGTTTCGACCTTATCATAAGCTATCGACGAAATAGCCCCGGCAGAATAAGGGCCAATGCCGGGTAGTTTCTGAAGTGTTTTACTATCTGATGGGATTTGTCCATCGTATTCTGTCCGGATGATTTGCGCTGCTTTTTTTAAGTTCATGGCACGAGTATAATAACCAAGTCCCTGCCACAATTTGAGAAGTTTGTCTTCTTCAATGTTTGCCAGGGTTGTTACGTCCGGAATTTCTGTAATGAACCGTTGAAAGTACGGAATGACTGTATCTACCCTGGTTTGCTGAAGCATCATCTCTGAAATCCAAACCCTGTATGGCGTTGGATTACTACGCCATGGAAGCACCCTAGCTTCTTTGTCATACCATTTAAGCAATTGGTCTACAAATTCGGTTTTTCTTAACATTGTTTTACGTAAACCCTTCCATAAAACATTTCACCGATATTTAATTTTTTTATTATCTCAAAACCACTTTCTTGCATCCATCTGTCTGTTTCTTCTTCCCTGATTCTGTGATTTTCTGGCGGACCCATCTCTTTGATTTGTGAATTCCACTCAATCAATGCCATTCTGCCACCGGGTTTCAATATTGCCTTCACGATGCCAATGAAAGCTTCTTTTTCTTCGATTTCATGAAATACGTTGGCCAGCAATGCAAAATCAACAGAAGCATTAGGAACCTTAAAATCCAAAGGTTCAGAAAGTACAAACTTGATGTGCATGTGTCCTTCTTCTACTGCTCTTTTTGATGCTTCGGCAAGCATTTCAGCGGATGGATCTATGGCGAAAATTACATTAGATGGCTGTATGATAGTAGCTGCTGGGATGGTGAAATATCCAATACCACAGCCAATATCGGCAAAATCCAAACCAGGAGTCAGTCCTAAAGAAATCAGAGTCTCTTTTGGCGGCAACGCAATCCTTCTCCATGGGCTATCCAGCTTTTTTATGTTTAATTTATCGCTTGTCATGTTTTCTCCTTATAATGAATTCCTTACGCTTTCTATAATCTCATCGATATGTTCAGGCAAAGAGGATGCAGAAACTCCGGTTACCATGAGATTGCAGCGGTTCAAAGGAATGAGTATTTTTTTTGCTGGGCTGCTTGAGATTGCTTTTGCCATGCCCGGGGTCAATTCTCCCAACATGGAATTAGCTGAGATAATCCCTACCGTACCAACAATCATATCGACTTTATCTACATTGACGATGATGGCATTTTCTCCGGAAGCACCATCATCGGCACCTGCCCGAATCATCAACGAAGTTGCTACGGCATTTGTGCCTAAAGCGATTACATGAATTTGATTACCAAACCTAGTTTTTAATTTTTCTACAAGGCTTTTGCCAATGCCCCCGCCTTGTCCGTCTATCACAGCAACTCTCATGATACTCCTCCTGTTTGATGACTGATAACGATACATTTCATTTATTTAATCAATGTTTTTATACAATATTATGTTTCTATTGTAACAAAAAAACCAATCAAGCGATTGGTTTTTTATTAACGGCAGTCACTATTTTTTTTTAGTGTTGCAAATGGGGCAAGTTGCCAATGACAAAGGAAGTTCCAATCCCCATTTTTCCATCTGGTCTGAGTCAGATAGAATATCTTTTGGTTTTCCGTCGGCAACAAGTAATCCATCTTGAAGGACCAATACCCGTGAGCAAGTGTCCATAATCATATCCAAATCGTGACTGGTTATTATTTTTGTGTGTTTGAAACACTTCAGTAAGTTAATCAACCTTCTTCTTGCCTGAGGGTCCAGTCCGGCTGTTGGTTCATCCATCAATAAAATATCCGGTTCCATGGACAAGACTGTAGCAATTGAAACAGATTTTTTTTCACCACCGGATAACTTATAGGGTGCGCGGGATTCTACATGCTCAAGTCCAACGGTTTTCAAAGCATCAGAAACTCTTGCTGCGACGGCATCTTCCCCCAAGCCTTCGTTTCTTGGTCCAAAGGCCACATCGTCATAAACAGTTGTCATAAAAAGCTGATCATCTGCCTGCTGCATCACAAGACCAACCCGCTGCCTAATTTGTGAAATGGTTTTTCCTGTTACCTGGATATCCCCAACCAGAACCTCCCCCTCCTGGGGGAAAAGGATACCAAGGAGCAACATCAAAAGTGTTGACTTTCCGGCACCATTTGCTCCAATAATACCTACGGATTCACCGTGGTGTAGCAACATAGTCACTTGGCATATTCCCCTGTTACCATCAGGATAATGATATGAAACATTTTTCATTTCTACGCGATGATGACTCATAACCCCAATACTCCTTTCAAGCCATATGAGATGATATCGGCAATGGGAACAATTCTACAGAACAAGAAAAACAAGCACCAACCTAACAGATATGCCCAATCCCGATGATGCATGGGGGTACTAGTGCCAACATGATACTCTCCTCGAAACCCACGTAAAGTCATTGATACATAGATACGTTGGGCTCTGTCATAGGTCCTAAGTAGCAATTGTCCTGCAAAGGAACCCCAAACATTTCTTCGGATGCCCCGATCAGCGGGTGCCCTTAAAAAATAGGCCCGAGTCATTCTTGAAAGTTCTTCAATCAAGACAAGTACATATCGATAGGTCAATAGGATTTGTAGAACCAAGATGCGGGGTACTTTGAGCATTCGGAGACCTTCGGCTACCCTATCTATTCCAGTCGTTGCAATGAGTAACAGACCCGCGGATATTGTCAAACTTCCTTTGATGAAGATGGAAAATAATGTAATCCAACCTGCAGAGACCGACATACTTCCTACAACCAAGGTGTTTGGATCAAAAAATGGGCTAAATAATCCTATTCCAATCACAAATGGTTCCAGCATCAGCAACCGCTTCAGCATTACCTTTATAGGAAGTTCAGAAAGGGACATTATAATCACCGGATAAAACACCAGTCCAAGAAGCCCGGAAATGCTATATTTGCCGTAAGAAACCACTGTCACCAAAAACACCATGGTCACAATAATCTTTGCAAGAGGATGAATTCGATGAATCGGTGTGTTTTGAGCTGCTAAGTCATCCATTTGTCTTAAATTAAATAAAGCACTGTTAATTGAACTCATTTACGAATGTTTCCTCATTTTTTTCGTAGAAATGCGATGAATGATGAAGGCCATTCCTCCCGCCAATAGTAGCGTCATCAAGCCCCCCAAGATGCCGGAGAAGCTGGTACCCAATGTCCCGTTCCCCTCTCCATTTTTAAACTGATAATCTGGAAGAAATGAAATTTTTTCTTGAATTCCTGCAAAGAAATTATGAATTGTACCACTAGCCTGCAACGAGTCTTGCCCAGTAACGTTTCCAATTGCCCACTCCAGCCCATCAGGATTGGCAGACGCCAACAAGGAAATAGCAGCGCCCATGACAATCACACAAACGGTCAGAACAACTAGGATTTTTTTCATCGGTACTGAAGTTTTTAAGTGTTCATTGGGTGAGTAAGCTACCAGTTCGGGCCTTGCATTCCATACATACCCAATGACAGCCGCTGTAACAAAGCCTTCCACCAAACCAATGGCCAGGTGAATGGGTTGCATAAACAATGTAAAGGTTGCAAATGGTAGCTCTGTTTTCCCTGATAATAGCGTTTCAATTACGACTGAAAACGCTCCTAGCTGCAATCCGACCACAGCAGTGATAACCGACGCAATAATAATTCTTTTCGTCGTAATCCCCTTTTTCATCAAGGGTCGGTAGATCAGAGGATATGCGATGAAACATGAAAAGAACCCCATATTGAACACATTTGCGCCGTAAGCTAATAACCCGCCATCCCCAAAGAACAAGGCTTGTATCAAAAGCACCGAAGCCATAGTTAAAAATCCGGCAAAAGGACCCAATAGAATAGCCAGCATCAACCCTCCTCCCAAATGTCCGCTCGATCCGGTTGCCGGGATGGAAAAATTAATCATCTGTGCAGCAAAAACAAAAGCGCCCATGACGCCCATCAATGGAATTTTCGACTCTTCCTGTTGCGGCTCCTGCTGAATTTTTTTGATTGAATAGGCTGTAAGCCCAATTGTAACTGCCATCATTGTTCCACCGACTGCCGGTGATAACAAAGCATCCGCCATATGCATTTAATTTTCCTCCTAAAAAAAGAACCCAAAATTCATGCCTTCAGGCATCTTTCTGGGTTCATCCCATTTGAAATGCAAATAAATGTAGACTTTTTCAGCCTTCTTGACTGAAGCTTCGTATGTAAATATACCATGTCATTGGAATGGTCGTCAACTTATTTTCGCTCAAGCGCTTTTAACCATTCACCATATCCCATTGCTTCCATTTCTTCTTTGGGGATAAAGCGTAGCGAAGCGCTATTGATGCAATATCGCAAGCCACCCATTTCTTTTGGCCCGTCAGTGAAAACATGACCTAGATGGGCATCCGCAAATTTGCTTCTGACTTCTGTTCGTCTCCGAAACAGTGAATTGTCCTCTTTTTCCACAATTATTTCATCATTGATCGGTTTTGAAAAACTAGGCCAACCACAACCTGAATCAAACTTGTCAGTGGATGCAAATAAGGGCTCACCGGATGTGACATCCACATAGATGCCTTCACGAAATAAATCATGGTATTCATTGCGAAATGGTGGTTCTGTGTCACTGTTCTGGGTCACATCAAATTGTACGGGTGTTAAAATTCGTTTTAACTCCTCTTTGGTTTTTTTCTCGATTGGTGGATTTTTCTCCATAGCTTTATCCTCCAGAGCTTGCTTCTCTATAGCTTTTTTGGCTTTTGCAAATTTATCACTTCCAATGTGGCAATATCCACCCGGATTATGATCTAAATACTTCTGATGGTAATCTTCTGCACTATAGTATTGTGCAAGACCATTTACTTCAATGGCAATTGGTCTGTTATATTTCTCTTGTAACATAAGGATGGACTCACGAATGACAACTTCATCCTTAGCATCAATATAGTATACTCCTGTTCTGTATTGGGTTCCCACATCATTTCCCTGTCTATTTATAGAAGTTGGATCAATGACCTCATAAAACTGAGCCAATAGAAAAGATAGGCTTATTACATCAGGGTTGTAAATAACTTTCACCGTTTCCGCGTGACCTGTATTTTTGTAGCATACTTCCTCGTAGCTTGGTGACTGGGTCATTCCATTTGCATATCCAACTTCAGTGGATACTACGCCTGGAATCAGTGATAAGTACTTCTCTAAGCCCCAAAAACAACCTCCTGCTAGATATAATTCCTTTAATTGATTTGTCTGAGTCTCATGTTCCATGTTTCACTCCTTTTCAATGAAATATTCCTACTTTCATATATAACAGAAAAAGAATAAGCCCGGCGAGAACTCGCCGGGCTTATAGTTAAGTTACATGTCTGACGGAGTCGAATAGCCAAAGAAGAAGAATCCCAATGGGGTGTAGTACCAATTATCAATTCCCTGTACCATGTACGGTTGTACATAGAAGTAAATTGGGCCTACTACATAGTTATCCATGAGAATATCTTCTGCTTCATGCATCTTCGTCATTCTGGTTGCATTGTCTGTGCTGGATTTTACGTCCTTAACCAATTGGTCGTAAGTTGCATTTTTAAATTGTGCGTCATTGTTTCCGCTGGTGGTTGTCCACATGTCAATGAAGGATATGGGATCATTGAAGTCGGAAATCCAACCATTTCTAGCGATTTGATAGTCTCCGTTCTTTCTTGTTTCCAGGAATGTTCCCCATTCTTCATTGGCAATCGTTACTTTTACGCCCAGTTCTTCCTGCCACATCTGCTGCAATGCTTCAGCGATGGCACGATGTCTGTCGTCAGTGTTGTAAACGTATTCAACTGTCGGGAAGCCTTCACCATCCGGATATCCTGCTTCAGCCAGGGCTGCCTTGGCTTCAGCTACATTGGCTGCATAATCTTCTTCTGCAGTCTTAATGTATGCGCCGCCAACGGTTCTGAAATCATCTCCGGATGGACCTGCAGCATCGCTGATTCCTGAAGGAACATAGCCGGATGCCGGGAATTCTCCTGTTTTGGTGATTTCATTGATGATGAAGTTTCTGTCAATGGCTAGTGTGAATGCTTTTCTTACATTAACGTCTTTAAAGATGGGATCTTCTGTATTAAAGCAAACATAATAGGTTCCAAGATAGTCACCAATCTGAAGTTGTCCGGATTCAAGCAGTGCATCGACTTCTTCCATCGGATACCCTTCATTGAAATTCAGAGTTCCGTCGTTGAAAGCAGCCAGTTGTGCATTGGCATCATCCATCAGATAGAAGTTGATGGTTTCGGGTCCAAGCATGTCATAGTCATAATACTGGTCATTTTTGACATAAGTAATTTTTGAGTTGTGTTCCCAAGCAGACATCTTATAGGGGCCATTGCCAATATAAGTTGCTGTGTCGAATGTCCACTGATCTCCCGCTTCTTCAATGATGTCTTGTCTAACTGGATAAGCAGCCGGGAATGCACATATTTCTAAGAAATATGGGACAGGATTCGGCAAGGTTACTACGAATGTCGCATCGTCTGGAGCTTCCCAGGTTGCGTTCAGGTCTGCTACAAGATAACCATAGTCTGCAGCCGTCTCGGGATCAACCAGTCTGTCCCAGGCATATTTGAAGTCGCCGGCAACAACTGCTTGGCCATCAGACCATTTTGCATCATCTCTGATGGTAAAGGTATAAACCATGCCATCATCGGAAACAGTGTATTCAGCAGCCTGACCTTTATCGATGATTGCATTGCCTTCGCCATCGTCAATCCATTTCATCAGCCCCTCAAATGAATGTTGCAACATAATTGCCCCATCCACTGCCGAATTCAAGGCAGGGTCGATGGTCATTGGTTCTGATGCGATACAGACATTAACCTCAAAGTCTTCGTTCGCAGTACCTCCTCCGCAGCCAGAAAGGCCGAAGATTAGGCTTAATGAAAGTAGCAAGATAAGTAATTTTTTCATATTCTCTTTTTCCTCCTATTCATAATCTATGGTAAACGCGTTTGTGCGTAGAACCATCTAATTATTTGTCCATCAGGTGACAGGCGACGAAATGATCCTTTTCAACCTCTTTGAACACAGGGATTAATTCACTGCAAATCGGCATTGCATAAGGGCACCGGGTATGGAATCTGCACCCAGTAGGCGGGTTCAAAGGCGAAGGAATGTCACCCTCCAACACAATTCGCTTTCTGGTTCTGCTAAGCTTCGGGTCAGGTACCGGCACGGCTGATAACAGCGTCTGGGTATAGGGGTGTAGTGCATGTCGGCTCAGCTCAAAGCTTTCGGCCAGCTCAACCATATTTCCAAGGTACATGACGCCAATCCGGTTGCTGATATGCCGTACCACAGAGATGTCATGTGCTATAAACAAATAGGTTAGCCCCAGTGACGATTGCATTTCTTCCAACATATTAACAATCTGGGATTGAATTGAAACATCCAATGCCGAGATGGGTTCATCGCAAACAATGAATTCAGGTTCCACCGATAAAGCACGGGCTATGCCAATTCGCTGTTGCTGTCCTCCTGAAAACTCGTGGGGAAAACGGTTTGCATGCTCCGAATTTAATCCCACTTGAGATAGCAGACTGCGAATTCTGTCAGTATAATCTTTTTTGTTACTGCAAAGCTTATGGATTTCCAACGCCTCGCCAACGATTTCCCCGACGGTCATTCTCGGGTTTAATGATGCAGATGGATCCTGAAATATAATTTGCATTTTTCTTCTGTATGGCATCATATTTACGTGAGTAATATCTGTGCCCCCGTAGATAATCTGTCCGGAGGTTGGTTGATGAAGACGAATGATGGTACGCCCAAGTGTCGTTTTCCCACAGCCACTTTCTCCCACCAATCCCAGGGTTTCACCCTTTCGAATAGCAAAGCTCACATCTTCAACTGCTTGCACGTTGGATTTTTTGAGAAATCCTGTTTTGATGGGGAAATATTTTTTGAGATTGGTTATCTCGATTAAATTCGTGTTGCTTACCATTTCACTCAATTTCCTCACCTCTTTCACATGCGACTTGCGCTTGCTCCACGTAAATCCAACATGACGCACGATGACCTTCTGCAACCTGTATGAGTGGTGGATTTTCCCGTAAGCAAATATTCATACAGAACTCACATCGAGGTCCGAAGGGGCAACCCGCGGGTGGATTCAACATGTCCACCGGTGTGCCGTCGATGGGGATGAGTTTTTCATGGCTTGTTTCTTCGATGTTTGGCATAGACCGAAGCAATCCCATGGTATATGGATGGTGTGCATTATAAAAGATGTCGTCCACCTTTCCTTGCTCAACAATTCTACCCGCATACATAACCGATACTCTATCGCAAATCTCTGCGACTACCCCTAGATTGTGTGTGATGAAAACGATTGACATCTGAGTTTTTTGTTGTAGGTCTTTCATTAGTTCCAAAATCTGAGCCTGGATTGTTACATCCAGCGCAGTCGTAGGTTCATCCGCAATAAGCAACTTAGGGTGGCAAATCAGCCCCATGGCAATCATGACACGTTGTCTCATACCACCGGACAGTTCATGTGGATATTGTGAAAATCGCTCTTCAACATTATTGATGCCAACCATGGTGAGCATTTCCAGCGCTCTACGTTTTGCCTCATCTTTGGGAATGGATTCATGACAACAGACCGCTTCGATGAGCTGATCACCCACAGTGTAAACCGGATTGAGACAAGTCATAGGGTTTTGAAATATCATACTGATTTCATTCCCTCGAAAATTTTGCATTTCTTTGTTGGAAAACTCCAGAACATTCCGCCCCTCGAAAAGGACTTCTCCTCCGGTGACTTTCCCTGGGCTTTGAAGCAATCCAATGATGGAATAGGCTTCTACACTCTTTCCGGAACCCGATTCTCCAACGATTCCCATAACTTCGTTATAACCGAGATCATAACTAATGCCACCCACGGCTTTGACTTCCCCGACAGGTGTAAAAAACGAAACGTGCAAGCCTTCACTTCCAGTATTTTTTTGTCGTTCATCATTGCCTCCTATCTCTTCAGCCGCGGATCAAGCGCATCTCTCAGTCCATCTCCCAACAAGTTGAAAGACAGGATTAAAACGGATAAGAGTACGGAAGGAATAATCAACCTGAATGTATAGGAATAGATGCCGCCGATTGCATCTGCTGCCATGGACCCCAACGAGGTCAACGGCGCGGAAACCCCAAGTCCCAGAAAGGATAAGAAAGATTCCAAGAAGATGGCAGAAGGCACTTGCATGCAAGTTGTGACAATGAGTTGACCAATACAATTTGGGAGCAAATGCTTCATGATAATTCTTCTGTTGGAGGCACCCAAAGCGTTTGCAGCCATGACGAATTCTTGGTTTTTGAGCATCAACACTTGCCCACGGATAATACGACTTGTGCCTACCCAATAGAGCAACGCGAAGGCGATGAAAATGCCAATCAGTGGCGCCCCCAGAACATTTACAAAGTCTGAGAACCCAGAGTTGGGATTTTTGTTGATAAACGCAGTCAAGGCCGGCTTCATAGAAGATGCCAGTAGCAAGACTATTAGGATATCGGGTACCGAGTACAACAATTCTACAAAGCGCATCATAAAATCATCGACACGTCCACCCACATAGCCTGAAATAGAGCCATACAGCGCGCCGATGACCAGTACAATCAAGCTTGCAGTAAATCCGATGATCATGGAAACCTGAGTACCTTTCATCAGTCGCACCATCATGTCCCGGCCAAGATTGTCTGTGCCAAAGGGATGATCGAAATTACAGAAATCCTCATGGGTTGCCAAATATTCCGCATCCGGCTCCTGCCAGAACGGCGGACAGTTTTCGTGGCCCCTTGTCTGCTGTGAATAGGTGTAATCCGAGAAAAATGGTCCAATGAATGCAAATAGAATCAAGAATATGATGCAATATAATGCGAACATGGCTACCTTGTTTTTCTTCAGACGTCGCCATGCGTCCTGCCAATAGGACATGGAAGGCTTGTTTTCAATGAAGCTCTCTTTAGCTGCTGCATCCGCAAGCTCAAAGTCCCCATCCTGGATTTTTAAGTCAGGCTTCTGATCAATTAGGCAGTCTGCATCTATATGGAAACTAGGCAATGTGATGTGCCCGTATTTTCTAGTGTTCATTACTCCACCTCCCCTGTAATATCAATTCGCGGATCGATGAATTTGTAGATGATGTCCACGAGAAGGTTCATTGTAATCAACAATGCCGCATAAAAAACGGTAGTTGCCATGATGATGGGATAATCTCTGCCGATGATGCTTTGAATATAATATCTCCCCAGTCCCGGAATATTGAAAACAGATTCAATGACAAAACTACCGGTGATAATGCCAGCAGTTAGAGGACCAAGATATGTAATAACAGGAATCACAGAGTTGCGAAGTGCATGTTTAAAAATAATCTTTGTTGGAGAGACACCCTTCGCCCGAGCAGTTCGGATGTACTCTTGATGAATTACATCCAGCATGGAAGATCGGGTCAATCGGGCAATATAGCTCATAGGATAGAATGACAAAGCAAAACAAGGTAGAATGTAGCTTTGCCAGGATGATAAGCCTAATGTGGGTAAGATATTAAAGTAGACCCCAAAAATTACTAATAATATTGAGGCCAACACAAAACTTGGTATTGCGATGCCAAGGGTTGTGATGACCTGAAGCAGACTATCCAGCCAGTGTCCCCTATGATATGCAGCTACACACCCCAATGGAATTCCAAGCAACACAGCAATTCCCAAAGCAATAAAACCTAGCTTTGCAGAAGTTGGAAACAAATCCGTTATGATATCCGCCACAGGTCGGTTTTTTTGAAGCCGGAACGAAACACCCAAATCACCCTTTGCAAAATCGGAAATCCAGGTGACCATTTGTATCCCCAAAGGTTTATCTAGACCGTATTTTGCTTCCATTGCCTCAAGCACCTCAGGTGAGGGTGCTTTTTCACTAAGAAATGGTCCACCGGGAACCAAGTTCATCAGTAAAATGTTAAACAGGCAATAATCAACAGAGTTGCAACTGACATTGTAAGACGTCTGAACAAAAATCGAATCATATTGTCTTCTCCGTTCTATTTGTCACATTTACCGTTGATTCCATTATACTCAAATGTAAAAGAAATACAATGTTTGTTCCGGATTTATCAGAAAATTCCAATCAATTATACTTCTCTCTCCAATAGTTCCTCGAAGGTCTGTCGACGAACCACCAATCGGTCTTGCCCAGCGGCAATAAACACTACCGGCAGCATGGGAATTTTATTATAATTGCTTGCCATGGGATAGCAATAAGCTCCCGTTGAGTAGATTATTGCCAAGTCCCCGCGTATCGGAGATTTCACCGTAATATCCCTGATCAAAACATCCCCGGACTCGCAACATTTGCCACAGATGGTAACGGTCTCCTCTCGGTCGGAGCTGGTATTAATATGGCATTCGTAAGGTGCATCATACAACGCAGTTCGGATATTGTCAGTCATCCCACCATCTACTGAAACATATTTACGAACACCGGGAATGCTTTTGATGGCTCCAACCCGATACAACGTCACCCCAGCATTTGCTACAATGCTTCGGCCGGGTTCAATGGCTACCGTTGGTCGATCCAATCCGGTGTCTGCAGCCCACGTCTCAATCTGATTCATAATTGGATCCATAAAGAACGAGTATGGTTTTTCCAAGTCTTCATCGGTATATCGGATGCCAAATCCCCCACCAATATTAATTTCTTGCGTTGAAAATTTAAACCTATTGTGGAAATCCGACATGATTTTAAGCACTACACTCACTGCCTGAAGGTAAGTGCTGTTTTCATGTAACTGTGACCCAATATGAATGTGAAACCCCAACAACTCAACCCATTCGGAAGCCTGTATCTTTAAAAACACCTGCTCCAGCATCTCGCCATGAAGGGGTATGCCAAATTTTGAATCAACATTGCCGGTGGAAATAAACTGGTGGGTGTGGGAATCCACTCCAGGCGAAATCCGCAATAGGACTTTCATTTTCTTTCCGGCAGAGCTACAAGCATCTTCAATCAGTTGAAGTTCGTCGGCACCGTCAATGATAATTCGCCCAACCCCACAATCCACTGCCATCTTGATTTCATCCATGGACTTATTGTTCCCGTTGAATTCTATCCGTTCCACCGGGAAGCCCGCCTTCATCGCGGTGTAAAGTTCTCCACCGGAAACCACATCCAAGCCAAGCCCCTCTTCTTCTAAAACCCTGCACATGGCAATGGGTAAAAAGGCTTTTCCAGCATAAGCAGCACGGACATTTTCATACCTGTCCAAAAACTGTTCCCGAAGTTCTCTAATCTTAAATCGGATTGAATCTTCACTGAACACCATTAAAGGGGTTCCGTATTTTTCGGCCAACATTTCTGTGCTTACACCATCGATGACTAATTCATTGCCTATGATCTGATACATTTTTTACTCACTTTCCTATATCTCTTTGGATTCAATTTTTACTCACAACTAATGATTACTCCACAATTAAATCTTTCATGGAATATTGCCCCGGTGCCTTGCCCACCAGAAAAGCCGCCGCCTTTAACGCACCTTGGGCAAAGACATCCCGTGACAATGCGGTGTGTTTCAACTCTATGATTTCGTCCGGTCCGGCAAAAATTACCGTGTGTTCACCAGGAATGGTTCCTGCACGCAAGGATGTTATACCGATTTCTTTTCCTTCTTGGCTGCATGCCCTAGCCACCTCGCCCAACTGCAACGCGGTACCGCTTGGCGCATCTTTTTTCTCCCGGTGATGCTTATCTATGATTTCCACATCGAAGTTCTGTTGTAGCACTGGCATGATTAGTTCCATACATGCAGCGATCAGATTGATTCCAATGGAAAAATTAGGTGCCTGAAAGATGGGAATCTGAAGGGATGCCTCCTTGATTTGAAGCTGCTCAGAATCCGTCAGGCCGGTGGAAGCCAAGACCAAAGGCAAGTTCCGCGCCTTAGCGAAATTCAACACCGTAGGAATGGCATCATGGCTGGAAAAATCTATGATGACGTCTCCGAGAATAGGTCCTTGTGTGATGGGAAAATAGACAGGAAATTTATGTGGACCTTCTTGGTTTCTGTCCACTCCATAAGCAATCTTCATGTCCGGGAAAGTCTCTGCAACCATTGCAACAGTCCGGCCCATTTTGCCGTGGCATCCATGTAATATAATATCAGTCATTATCTTCTCCTATATCAATCCTGCAAGTGTCAGCTCTGTCTGAATCCGTCTCGCAACCTCTGGGCTGGGTGGACACAGGGGTAGACGATAGTTGGGTTCAATAAGACCCATCATAGCCAAGGCCGCTTTGACCGGAATCGGATTTACATCGGCAAAAAGGCTGTCAATCAAGGGTTTCATTCCCAGTTGCAAAGTCCGAGCTGTTCTTAAATCGTTATTTAAAAAACTTGACGAAAGCTCCACGGATGCCCGGGGCATGATGTTTGCGATAACCGAAATGTATCCAATTCCCCCAAGTGACATCAACGGCAGAACCATATCATCATTTCCTGAGTAGACTGCAAAGTCTTCTGACACCAATCTACAGATTTCTGCCACCTGGGCAATATTTCCGCTTGCTTCTTTAATTCCCACAATGTTCGGATGTTTTGCCAGCGTGGCAACTGTTTGAGGCTCAATGTTCACACCGGTACGCCCCGGCACTGAATATAGCAAGCAAGGAATCCCAACGGCATTTGCCGTGGCAACATAGTGTTCGATCAAACCCTGCTGGGAGCATTTGTTGTAATAGGGGGTAACCAGAAGTAATCCATCCACACCGGTTTCTTCAATTCGTCTCGCAAGATTAATTCCATGTCTGGTATCATTGCTACCTGCCCCTCCAATCACCGGCACACGGCCAGCCACAACATCTACACAAAAACGAATGGTTTCTACATGTTGGTCGTCGTCCAGGCAAGAAGCCTCACCTGTAGTGCCACATGCGATAATTGCATCGATTCCTTCAGCGATCTGCCAATTGATTAGATCTCTAAATCGTTCCTCATCCAAGCTTTCATCGTCTCTGAAGGGTGTTACAATCGCAACCCCGCATCCTCTGAAAATTTCCATTTTTTCTCCTTTCTCATTCTGTGTTTTGCAATAAAAAAGTTGCATCTCTATCGATGCAACCAAAAAACACAGTTTGAGTTGTCATCAATAGCGCCTCTGCCAATTATTTGGCAGGAGTCCAGAACATCTTTTGTCCTGGCCCAGCAGCCCGTCGTACCCGACGAAGCCCTTCGGCGATTTCCCCTTTCCATTCGTTCTTTGGCTGTCGCCTCCCGAATGTACTCTTGTCCATCGCGCCTCTATCAACTTTGTGTTCGATTCTAACTGATATTTTGTGTTGTGTCAACATATAATATGTATAATTATGAATATATTTGTTTATAAATCACAATTAATTGTATATTTACTACTAGTCAGGTACTGCCTATCCGTTTTCTTCCGGTTGTGAAGCAAACCAGACGTTATTTTTACCCTTTCTTTTCGCTACATATAATGCCCTATCCGCATTTCGAAGCAGCTCTTCGGTGCTGATCCCATTCTCAGGGTACATCGCAACACCGCAACTCAGGTGAATAGGAAATAATATGCCTTCAACAACGACGGGTTCTTCATACAAAGCATACAATCGTGCCAATGCTGCTTCTGCTTCCACTCGATCTTGAATGCCGTTTAGCAGTATGGTAAACTCATCGCCGCCATGCCGCGCAATATTATCTGCGATTCTGGAGAATTCCCGAAGGCGATTCGCAATGCCCACCAATACCTTATCTCCAATGTCATGCCCATATTCGTCATTTACATTTTTAAAGTCGTCAATATCGAATATCACCATCGCCAAATTTTCACCGCTTCTAGACGCTCTGGCCAATTGCATCGCACTGATTTCATCAAATTTTCGCCTATTGGGAAGCCCGGTTAGCATATCATGGGAAGCAAGCTCTCCCAACTCGTGTTGTAGGCGGTAGATTTCGCTGATGTCCTTCATCGTTGATACAATATACTCTTTTAAGTTCAACGTAACAATAGATGCTGAAAATAGTACTGGAATAATTTTGCCACTTTTTGATCGAAATTTGAGTTCAAGTCCGTTAATTGTACCACCAGCCAGGAGTTCTTTGATCAAAGTCGCCCGTTGGTTGGGATCAATCCAAACGCCAAGATCTAGTAACGTGTGGCCGATCAGGTCTTCTTTTTTATATTCAAGTAGTTTAATCATTTCATCATTTGCTTCAATTACCTTGGAATCATCAATGTTGGTGATGAGTGCTGCATAAGGAGCTGAATTAAAAATCGAATTAAACTTTGCTTCTTCTTCCTGAATTTCAACCATCAGAGATTTGGAGACAAGAACAACCATATTTAAAACCAAGAAAAGGATGAGCGGAACCTGTATGATTAGAAAAATATTATCCAGAATATTTTGATCAAACAAGTCGCCGTGATTCGTCGGAAGGAACAGATGCGCTCCAATCCGGTACAAATTAAGTAACACAATCGCCGATAAGCTAACAATAACCCCTGTAGAAATGGTTCTTTGTTTCGGAGTCGTGCGAAAAGCGACTAGCCATAAAGATTTTCCATATATCAGTATGAATGCCGTACTTATGACAAAGATACGAGCGTCAATACTCGGATAATAGTAAGTAAAGAAAATTTGTAAGAACAATACCAGTCCTACAATTCCGATACTGGGGATGATTGAGCTTTTTAACTTATAGAACAAGACAACGCCCATATTAAATAAAAGAAAAGCAAACACAATAATTAGGTTTGCAAGAACAATACTAATATAATCCGGCACATAACTTCTTAAGCCAAGCAAAAAATATCCAACACATGATAGCCCCATCATCGTAGCCCAGCAGCTTAATCCGTTATATCGGTTTCTGTTTTGATACCATGTGCTTAGCAACATAAAAAAGCATACAAGCAAAACTAGGATTTGCACCGCAATAACACTTCGCATATCTAACATGCTCGACCCTCCATTGCTTTGAATAACAAATAGGACCGGTACTTTACTTATATTTTACTCCCCCCAAAATCAAATATCAAGTATTCGAAATGGTTATTGTAGTTATTTACTTACTATTCTGAATATATTTACTTCTTCAGATTTCAACTCTTTTTCTTTACCTTGTGAAAAATATATGGTAAGTTATAACTGTGATAAATATTTAACAATTTTGGAGGACATGATGGAACATGAAAAAGACAAGAATCATTCGCTTTGTTCCCACTGCCAAAGCAGCGCTTATGCCCAACTAGACCTGGTCCTTGAAGAGCTCAAGGATGCCCCGGGAAATCTAATCATCATTCTACAAAAGGCCCAGGAGATTTTTGGATATCTACCCCGCGAAGTCATACGACGCATCGCAGAGGCAACCGGGCACACTCAAGCGAAAATCTTTGGTGTGGTGACTTTCTATGCTCAATTCCGCTTAGCGCCAATTGGGAAATACCTGATTTTGCTTTGTCAGGGAACTGCCTGTCACGTCAGTGGCTCATTGGCGGTGGAAAAAGCAATCTGTGGAGAATTGGGAATAAAAGATAAGGAAACTACCCCTGACAATTTATTTACCCTAAACAACGTGGCTTGTTTGGGATGCTGTAGCCTAGCTCCAGTGTTAATGATCAAGACAGATGACAATGAAGAAACCTATGGCAATTTAACGCCGGACAGCGCTGTAGAGTTGCTGGATGAAATCAGAAGAAAGGAAGGGCTCATATGAAAATCATGATCGGTCAAGGCAGCTGCGGGATTGCATCCGGCGCAAAGAAGACCGCTGCCCTTTTTTCAGAGTTGATACAATCACATAATTTAGATATCCCGGTTCATGTGACTGGTTGCCTCGGATTATGTTATTTAGAACCCATTGTTGATATTTATGATGACAAGGGGTTTCTGACCAGATATACCCAGGTGAAACCAGATGCGGTAACCGAAATCTTCGAATCGCATCTTCTCAAGAATATACCTTTAGATTCCAAGGTCATCTCCCCTTCCGGTCAAGCTTTTTTGGCAAAACAAACGCGAATCGCCTTGAGGAACTGTGGCGTCATCAATCCAGAGGAAATCACAGAATACATCCGTACCGGCGGTTATATGGCCTTAATTAAAGCATTAAATGATATGACCGCAGATGAAATCTGCGATGTGATATCTGATTCGGGACTCCGCGGTCGTGGAGGCGGCGGTTTCCCCACGGGTCGTAAATGGCAGCAAGTAAAGGATCAGGCCGAACCTGTAAAATATGTGGTTTGCAACGCGGACGAAGGCGATCCCGGCGCTTTTATGGATCGAAGCATTATGGAGGGAGACCCTCATAAAATGCTGGAAGGTATTATTATCGCCGGCGTAGCTACAGGTGCACAAGAAGGATATATCTATGTTCGAGCAGAATACCCTTTGGCTGTCCACCGACTCCGAATTGCCCTTAGCCAGGCAAGAGAAAACGGTTTCTTAGGCAAAAATATTCTCGGATCCGGATTTAACTTCGATATAAAGATCAATCTAGGTGCCGGCGCGTTTGTATGTGGTGAAGGAAGTGCCCTAACAGCCTCTATCGAGGGCCAAAGAGGCATGCCCCGTGTCAAGCCCCCAAGAACCGTAGAAAAGGGCCTGTTCGAGAAACCTACAGTTCTGAATAATGTAGAAACCTTTGCCAATGTACCTGAAATACTGAATATTGGTGCTGAAAAATTCAAAGAAATCGGCACACCAAACAATGCAGGAACCAAGGCCTTTGCATTAACCGGAAATATCAATAATACTGGGTTGATTGAAGTTCCCATGGGCACTACACTGCGCACCATTATTTTTGATATCGGTGGTGGTGTAAAAAACGGCAAAGCATTCAAGGCGGTACAAATCGGCGGACCATCCGGTGGATGTCTTACAGAAACCCATTTAGATTTACCCTTGGATTTTGACAGCCTGGAACGGGTCGGCGCAATGATAGGTTCCGGCGGCCTTGTGGTCATGGACGAAGATACATGTATGGTAAGTATCGCTCGATTCTTTATGAATTTTACCCAGGAGGAGTCCTGCGGGAAATGCGTTCCCTGTCGAGAAGGTACCCACATCATGTTAGAACTTCTCGACGATATCGTTGAAGCTCGGGCTACTGAGATGACCATTGAAAGTCTATTGGATCTTGGGGATACCATCGGTGCCACAGCTCTTTGCGGACTTGGCAAAACAGCCCCGAATCCAGTGATTAGCACCATCACTCAATTCAAAGAAGAGTATCTCGCCCATGTTATAGATGGTGTCTGCCCCACAGGGCAATGTCAGGCATACCGCAAATATGTTGTTTCAGAAGACAAATGCATTGGTTGTGGACTTTGCCGAAAAGTCTGCCCGGTTCATGCCATCAGTGGAAGTACCAAAAAGACTCATAAAATAGATACAAAAAAATGTATTCGTTGTCACAGTTGCGTCCCTGCATGCAAGTTTGAAGCAATTCAAGTAGTTTAAGAAAGGAGCACCACATATGATTAATCAAAAATATATGAGCATCAACGGTCAGATGGTTTCCTTTTCTGACGAAAAAAACGTTCTGGAGGTCATCCGCAAAGCAGGAATAGATATCCCAACTCTTTGCTATTACTCTGACCTATCCATCTACGGCGCATGCAGAATGTGCATCGTGGAGGACGAACGGGGTGGTATCATGACTTCCTGTTCCACTCCCCCGAAAAACGGTATGCAGGTATTCACCAACACTCCGAAACTGAACAAGCATCGACGGCTCATCCTAAAAATGCTGCTTTCTTCCCATTGCCGCGAGTGCACCACCTGCGTCCGGGGGGATAATTGCTCCCTCCAGCGACTAGCCAACCGATTTGGTATCACCGAGGTGAGATTCGACAAGACCGAAAAAGCCTTTAAAGATGAATATAAAATCGACAACTCAAGCAAGTCCATCAAAAAAGATCCTAACAAATGTATCCATTGTGGAGATTGTGTCCGTGTCTGCAGCGAGACTCAAAATGTCGGCGTTATTGACTTTGCACATCGTGGATGGAATCTGGAAGTAACCACGGCATTCCATGATCCACTTGGCGAAACCGAATGTGTCAACTGCGGACAATGCGTTTCCGTTTGTCCCACAGCCGCACTCACGGTGAAGGTAGAAACCGATCAGGCTTGGGATGCCATTTATGACAAAACCAAGCGTACCATCGTCCAAGTTGCACCGGCAGTCCGGGTTGCCTTGGGTGAAATGTTCAACATGGAAACTGAAAATGTAATGCCATTAATCAATGCGGCTTTACGCAAGCTGGGATTCGACGAAATTTATGATACTTCCTTCAGTGCGGATTTAACCGTAATTGAAGAAAGCGAAGAGTTGCTACGAAAGATAACCAATGGCGAAAAATTGCCCCTCTTTTCTTCTTGTTGCCCAGGCTGGGTGAAATATGCTGAAAACCGACATCCGGATTTATTGAATCAATTATCCACCTGCAAATCTCCCATGGAAATGTTTTCTGCCGTAGTGAAAGAAGATGCTTTGATTAATCCAGAGTTACAACACGACCCCCGGCAACCCTATGTGATAGCAATTATGCCTTGCACGGCCAAAAAATTCGAAGCATCCCGAGATGAATTTCTTGTGGATGGCAACGCACAAACAGATTTGGTACTAACAACAAAAGAGCTAGGCATGATGATCCGCCAAGCAGGTATACATTTTGAAGATCTCCAGCCTGAAGCCCATGATTTACTGTTTGGTATGTACAGTGGCGCAGGTGTAATTTTCGGCGTAACAGGCGGTGTAACAGAGGCTGTCATTCGGAAACTCCTCGAAGATAAATCCCATCTGGCTCTAAACAATTTACAGTTTTTAGGAGTTCGGGGGCTGGAAGGCGTAAAAGAATTGACGTTGCCATATAAAGGACGTGAGTTGAGAATTGGTATTGTCAGTGGACTTCGCAATACTGAAAACTTAATCCAGAAGATAAAATCCGGTGAAGTCCATTATGATTTTGTGGAAGTGATGGCCTGCCCTGCAGGTTGTATCAATGGCGGTGGTCAACCCAGATCATCACATGGAGAACGGGAAGAACGGGCGTTGGTGTTGTATGCAGATGATCGATTATCAGAAATTCGACATTCCGAAGCCAATCCACAGCTGAATGTCGCATATCAACGAATCATCAAAGAAAACAATCATAGGCTGCTTCATGTGAAATACAAAGGCATTGAACAAAATTGTTAACATCTGAGGCCGTACTGCCCACGGCCCAATATGAAAGCCCCATGTGTTATCCATGGGGCTTTGTTTGTGGTAATTCAGGCTATATTATTTATCTGTAGTTGGTAACCCTTGAGTGTCTGCTAGCGGTTCTTCTACCGGTTCCGACAACATTTTGGAACTTGAAACCAGTTTTCTGCAGTGATTGCAAAAATAGCCAACTGCGCCACAGCTGGATAGCATTTCCAGTTCTCCGTTGCATGCTGGGCAGTAATATTTCTTATTTGTGTTTTCCATGATTCCTCCTCCCATATTAAGCCAATACATAAGCGAATGATGCTATTCGATTTCGACACTTTGGTTATTTTTATCCACAATTGTATTGGTAATTACCGTAGCCACTCCAGTCACTTCCACCCAGAGCGCCAACTTATTGAGTGCTTCTTGCAAAACCGAATGTTGTGCCGAATTCACTGATTCAATGACAGCAATGGCGCGTTTTGTATTTGCGGTTAGCATAGTACGTTGCCCGTCCCTCCAATTCCAACAACGACAAACTCCGCCTAAGTCATCTAAATAACAGAGTTCGCCAGGCAAAGTGAAATCTGGTTCCTCATCCCCTAGCGCTAAAAAATCATCACCACCGTTGGTGATTGTCAATCGTAGATTCCCTTTGATTGCATCAAGGTCTTCCATGCCACACGGCAACCCATAAGTCAATGAGATGGCATTATATATATCCACCAATGGATTGATTGAGTTTACAGGATTTCCTTTGTCAATTCGCCTGAGTAAGGCTTCAATGGAGGAACGCGCTCCTTTTTTAGTTTTAAACTTCATAAAAGCCTCACGCCAAACCGAAATCACCGGGTTTTGGCTTAGCACCGGATCAGTTAAAAACTTGGAGGCTTCCTTATTGGCAGTTTCAAGGAGCTCCTCAATATTCCCCAAGGCAAGATTGTTATCTCGGTGTTCGTTATTGATCTTTTCCATGACCAGAATACCGATTTCGCTATCCGGGAATAAGGCCCAAAATGATGGTTCTGCAATAAATTTTTTCATGTCTTATGTCCTACTCTTTCTGAAATAATTATAACCTTTCCGGATGAATTTTGGAAGTTGAACCTCTTTCAAAAAAGACAAAAGCTTCGGTGAACCGAAGCCTAAGTCTTATGTGGATTTAGTTGATGTTGTAATGATTGATGTAGTTATGATTGATTGTGAATTAGTCTAATTCGTAGGCACATTCCTTATGAATTGCATCATCCAGCCCTCGTAGTTCTTCTTCTTGGGAAACTCGTACGGGTACAAATTTGTCGATGATTTTCAAGAGCAGATATGTGACAACAAAGGCATAAACTGCCGTAATAGCAACTGCTAGTAATTGAATGAAGAATTGTTGGGGATTTCCTGCGATCAATCCATCGACGCCATTTACGCTTGCTACCGCAAAGACACCTACAAGGATGGATCCTAATATTCCTCCAACTCCATGAACACCCCAGACATCCAATGCATCGTCCCATTTCATCTTTATACGCAACTGTACTGCCAAGTAGCAAACGCCACCAGCTAGCAGGCCAACTACTACTGCTGCCCAAGGCTCAATATAACCAGCTGCCGGTGTGATTGTTGCCAGCCCTGCGACTGCGCCGGTTAGTGCACCAACAAAGCTTGGCCTTTTTTCATGAATCCATGAGATGAACAGCCAGGTAACCATTGCAATGGATCCGGCAATATCCGTGTTGACAAAGGCTGCTGCTGCAACGCCATTGGCTGCAAGTGCACTTCCCCCGTTAAAACCAAACCAGCCAAACCAAAGTAATCCGGTTCCCAATGCCACATAGGTAATGTTATGCGGGTTGTTTTTTTCTGTCTGTGGCAAAATTCGTTTTCCAACAACAAAGACTGATGCGAGGGCTGCCATACCAGCACTGACATGTACTACCATACCTCCGGCAAAGTCAACGGCACCTAATTTTTGCAGGAAACCGCCACCCCATAGCCAATGGGCAAATGGTATATAAATCAGCAGGCTCCAGAAAACCAAGAAAATTAAGTAACTCTTAAAACTGACACGGTCTGCAAATGCACCGGTAATCAGAGCTGGGGTTATAATTGCGAACATTTGTTGATAAGTAAAGAATGTAATGAAGGGAATAGTGGTTCCATAGGTCTCGCTGGGATCTGTACCAACGCCATTTAAAAATGCGTATTCCATGGTCCCAATGATGCCGTGGACATCCTGTCCGAAGGCTAGACTAAATCCGCCTACAAACCAAATGGCTGTAACAATACCCATGGAAATAAAACTTTGCATCATGATGGTTAGCACGTTCTTTTTTCGAACGAGACCACCATAAAAAAATGCAAGTCCAGGGGTCATGAGGCAGACCAATGCTGAACTAATCAGTATAAATGCGGTATCTCCAGAATTAATCATTTTACTCTCCTCCCGAATGGGTTATTTTGTTCTCATCATACTCACAGGAGAATAAAAAAAGAATACAGTAAAAACTGTATTCCTGTCAGGATTAAACTGTAATTATTGAATTGCATCTATTGTTGGTTCAAGGTTGGACCATGTGGTTACGTACCGCATATAGTACCAATTCTGTGACGTTTTTAAATTCCATTTTTCGCATGATGTTGGCCCTATGGGTCTCTACGGTTTTCACGCTTAGATTTAGTTTTTCAGATACGTCTTTATTGTTATACCCTTCTGCCAAAAGCTGAAGGATTTCCCGTTCCCGGGTTGACATGGACTTAGTATCATCATGAAGCCCAGTCTGAGATTCTTTCATATATGTGTTCACTACCAACTCGGTTATCGTGTTGGACAGAAACATTCCGCCTTCATGGACCTTGCGTATGCTTTGGATTAATTCTTCTAGGGCATTTTCCTTCAAGACATACCCTTTGACGCCTGCAAACAATGCACGGGCGACAAAATCTTCGGATTTATGCATGGTTAGGATAACAATTTTAACGTTTGGTGCTTCTTGATGCAATTTTGCTGCCAAATCCAACCCATTGAGGCCGGGCAAAGAAATATCCAACACAGCCACGTCTGGGCTCGAACTACAAATTTTCCCAAAGGCCTCCTGACCGTCCGCCGCTTCTCCAATGACTTCGATGTTTTCATCCCGGGAAAGGAGAATAATCAAAGATTCACGTAATATCTTATGGTCATCAGCAATGAATACCTTAATCTTGTTCATATGGAACCTCCATTGTCATTTTTGTACCGGAACCGGAATGACTTGCAATTCTTATGGTAGCGTTCAGCATATCCGCACGTTCTTTCATTGCAGTAAGCCCCAGTCCGCCGTGGGCGTCCATTGGTTCAAACCCCACACCATCATCAGAAATTTCCAAGTGGTAGGTTTGATTTTTATTTTTGATGAATTTTACCGTAGCATTTTTGGCCTTGGAATGCTTAACCATGTTGGTCAGATTCTCCTGGAAAATTCTATATAGGTTTAGCTCCTCCGTGGCATCCCAATGGGGAAGCGGTTCTTCAATGATGCATGTAAACTTGATCCCGCTGACTTTTTCGGTCTTTTGGCATAGACTTTGGATACTGGCGGCTAACCCGTCATTGACCAATTCCAACGGTTTCAGATTGTGCAGCACATTCCGGATTTCTTCCATTGTATTGTCCACCAGTGAAATTGAAATATCCCGGCGAGCATCCAGTTGCTCATCACCTGTGTTGGTGTTTAGCAATCCAAGATTAATTTTCAAAGCTGCCAAAGACTGACCGGCGCCATCATGCAAATCCCTTGCAATGGTTTCCCGTTCCCTTTCCTGGGTTTCCACGAGCATTTTTGCCTGACGTCTCAAAGCAGCGTTTTGCTGACTTATTTGCTCATTCAGGTCCTGCGTCAAATTCTCGTATTGCGCTTCCTTCATCTGTTGCATCCAGGTATATACATCGGAGAATTCCACAATATTCAGGCCTTTAACCTCTTCTTCCGGCGCGACACGAAGGCCAATGATTTTATTGATTAAAAAGAATACCAACAGGCTGGTTCCAAATGCCCATGCAAAGTTCACCATGACTCCCAGGGCCTGAACACCCAACTGGGTCCATCTTGATGCATAGTTCAAGTATTCCGATTCTGCAAAAAGTGGGCAAAGCAATATGCCACAAACGCCACCAAATCCGTGGATTGGAACTGCATTCACCGCATCATCAATTTTGAGTTTTTGCAACAGCAGGCTGGCGATTACCACGACAAATCCGGCAATCATACCTACCATAATCGAGGTGATTGGGGTAAGCATATCCGAACCTGCGGTAATGGCTACAAGGCCACCCAATGCGCCGTTAAAAATTGCTTCCATGTAGCTTTGATTTTTTGCAATAAGATAAGTTGCAATGACTGCCCCGACAACCCCGGCGCAGGCTGCCAGATTCGTGTTTAGGAGTATCAACCCAATCTGTGCGTCAAATCGGAGCAAGCTTCCACCGTTGAACCCAAACCAGCTGAACCATAGGATAAATGTTCCCAATGCGGCAAATGGAATATTGGATCTGCCTAGTCGCATGGACTTTTGGTTGTCATCCCACCTACCTTTGCGCGCGCCGACTATCAGGATCCCCGCCAACGCTACCCATCCGGCTGTACCATGAACCACTGAAGCCCCCGCAAAGTCGATGAATCCCAGTTTTCCAAGAAAACCCATTGCCCCACCGTCCAGCGCACCCCATACCCAATGACCATACACAGGATAAATCAAGGCACCCACCAGTATGGTGGCAGGAATCAAGGCGGATAGTTTGGTCCGTTCCGACATGCTTCCGGAAAAAATCGTCACAGCGGTGCCTGCAAACATCAATTCGTAAAAAATAAAAATGGCATCGTTTCCGGCGCCAAACATAATCCGATATCCTATCAAATAAAAAGCCAGCGTCGCGACAACAAAAGCTATGATATTTTCCATTGCCACACTGATTGCATTTTTTGGTTGCACAAAACCAACTTCATAGCAAATGAAGCCTGCCTGCATGAAAAACACAAAACAGGCACAGACGAGAATCCATAATTGATCTAAATTTGCCATTGTTTGACTCCGTTCTTTTTTGTCAGATGCTATCTTTTTTTGTCTGAGAAACCTCTTCTGATATGCTGCGCATCACAAAATGGCATGTTATAGGACTGGCCGCAACGGCATAAGGTGATTCGGTTCCGAATTTCATAGATAAAGCCATCCGCAGACTCAATTGGAATACCTCCCTTGATATATAACGGTCCACTGCATCTCTTTTCCGGATCCTGAAGAATCTCAATCGCAGGTTCCAGATAAGGCTCAATCACATTACCTTCTTTATCTTTTACTACCAATCTGCCGGCAGGACATTCCACAGCGGCAAGAATTGCTTCTTCTCTCATTTTTGGATCATCTGAGTGCCGTACCAAGGTCCAGGCCACACCCTCTTTTCGATGGCAAAATCGAGCCAGTGCACAACGACCATCGTCCAACAAGTTCAATGTAGGTCCCTCTGTGATGCTCATCAATCGATCTTCATATTTTTTCGTAGAAGCGGTTTCAGTTCCGTCAAATTCAATATGCTCATGGGTTCCATCACAAAAAGGCGGTGTGGTTGTCTTGCCGCAACGGCAAAGAGAATACGTTTCACCATGTGGGAATTCTCGGCCATCTTTGTAGATATACCCCTGCCCCTTTGGTTTTATAATCTTTTCGCTTAGAGGAACGTTGCCGGTCACAATATATGGACCGTCTTTAACAATAGTGATTTTTCGGTCTGACATGGCAGTCCCGCCCCCTTCTCTTTTAGAATTATCTGTCCGATTTTTGGAAAGTGGTTATGCGGAAATCACCGGGGTTGAATCCCGGTCAAAGAAGTTGCTTTTTGTGTATGTAGATAGTGGGATGCCATAACAAATCGCGACGTCTTTTCCGAAAACTCCAAGCGAAAGAGCAGCTTTCCCGATGGAAAACATAACCCGGTTGTCTATTCGATGATCTGCAGCAATAGAGACAGCAGAACCAATGGCGATTCCAAGGTCTGTAGTATTTAATGCACAGTGGGAACCCGATTTTACTGAGTTGACACAGTCTCCAAATCCGCAAAAGCCACAGGAGTCCAAGCCAAGTGGAATGCTTTCCACGCCAATCAACACGATGCAATGACTGTCATCCACATTGTTGGCATCTCGGTTACAAAAATCCAGACCCGGCATTGTCGCGAGCTTTCTCATTTCGTTTGAAATGGCATTTTTTTCATTGCCATCCAAAATCATAGCAACAATCTTATCTACCCCACAGCCCTTTGGCGCTGTTCTGGCTGCGGCTACCATTTGATGGGCTACAGACAATGCGGTTATTTTTTCCGAAGTTGTTGAATCGTATTTCATGTGAACCTCCATAGTATATCATTATGTCTTGCACGAGAAAAGACTCCCATGTCATTTAGCAGGAGTCTTTTCGATTTGTTAACTTTTTAATAGTCATTATTCAATCAGATTTACGACTCGTAAGCCAAAGTCTGCATTTGGATCAATGATAATCTGTCCTGATCCGATATTCAAATCCTCTAAGAATCTGCCTTCAAACCAGAAGGTTTCTTCGTACGAATTTTTGTGTACTTTCTCGAGGAAGAAGGCTGCAAATCCAATGATCTCAACTTGTGTGCCCACGCTAGCATTTCTTGGCAACAGTGTATTGACCACCGGAATCAACATGACTCTGCCGTCGCCAATTTTTGCCTTGGTATAATCCGTATTGCTATCTCTGTTGATTCTCAATGCAAACCGATCGACAGATGCTTGTCCACCACTGGAAGGCGCATAATAAGCCATATTGTCGGTAACATAATATATTTTATGATACCCGTTTTCCAGGTAGTCATAGTAGTCATAGATTGATTGCGCCGCATCAATCTTGACGTTCATGTAGTCAAACTGATAAGGATAATTGTTGGTCACACCCGTCTGTGTCTTGGTGATATTGGCCGATGTCGTCCACCCAGTAAAATTGCTGTAAGAGACTTGATACCAGGTTGTGGATCCTACCTTTGTTTCCGCAACGTAGGTTACTACAGTATTCTTTCCGGATATGGTTCCCATTTTTTTACTTGTAGTCTTGGTGGTTTGGTATAATATTGTGCTTTTATTCTTGGTTTGATATGAATACGTGTAGGTGGTATAACCGCTAAATTTTGAATCAGTCAGAAAATCATTGGGGTATGTATATCCATTGGGATACGGTCCAGCTCCATACATACGCATAACATAGGTTTCATCATAGTTAAATGCATAAGGCTTAGGGATAACAAAAGGAACTATCCATGGAACGCTGCCTGCAATGCCGTATTGTGCAACCGCCTTTGTCGTAATCACTTTGCTATTGATGCCAAATATTTTTGCAAAGGTGTAATTCAGCGTTTGCGTACAAGTAATCAATGCCTTGGTCTCATCACCTTGATATGGAGTCGTCAGTGTAATCTGTGTGCCATCAATGCCATTCAATTCGGCATACTCCTCCGCGGTTAGTTGCGCAGCGGTGGCATCCGGTAAATCCTGCGCTGCAGCCAAGGCAGCTGCATCAGTTGCATTTTGCATTTTTGATTTCGTCAAAGCAGCTGATCCAGTATCTACTGCCAACGCAACGAATCCCAACAAAACAACCATAGCCACTGCAAAGACGACCATCGCTTGACCGGTTTCGTTTTTAAAATTTTTAAATCCTCTAATCATTTTACCCTACCTCACAAAATATATTCTTGTGTAACGAGATGTACAAATTGCGTACCCCTTTTTTTACGCAAAAATGGAATAATATGGTTTGCCAAATATTCTGTTATTAATGCTACCATAAAGTTATAAAAAATGCAAGTTTTTACCATAAAGTTATAAAAAATGCAAATTTTTACCAAATTTATTTGTTTGGTATACTGAGTTGTTTAAGACACCCTATGAATTTAGTTGCTTTTGCTGGGTTTCGATTTTCTGCGATACCCCATCCAAAATAATCCAAAGATTATACAAACGCTGGCAATGGATATAAACCACCCATACCTGAACCAGGGGTCTTCATATTTAATCATAATGGTGTGGTTTCCCGGCGGAACCGAAACGCAGAAATGAATATCATCGCATTTGGATATTAATATTTTTTCCCCATCAATATATCCTACAAAATTTTTGTTAAACAAGAAATTGAATGTTAAGGTTTCTGTTTTTTTCTCACTTATATTTAGATTGATTCTATTTGTAGTGACTTCATATTCTTTTTCTGTTTTTTGTGAGTCCCCTGCAATATAGACCATTGGGAAAGCATCGCTGTCATAAAAAATCACTCTGTGTTTGTCAACGTATTTTTTTATTATTCCATAGGATGCAAGCTTTGTCTCATAGTCTGTTGATTTTTCTAAAGGAACAATATACCATTTTACACCCGCTTTTCTGAAATATGATATAGGTAATGCCTTGTTCCCATCGAAAATTGAAGTAAAATTCATCCCTAGGGCTGCCTTATCATTTTCTTTTGAGATTAAAGGTTCATACCCACCGATTGCATTCAATCCCCATAGGGTTGCATAATTAAAACCTAATGTTGGCGCAGTGTAGTATTGATAGTTGTTCTGATCTGTCAATTTCCATATATCAAATCCAACTGATACGATTCGTCCAGTTGAAAGTTCTTGAACCAGTGGTTCTTCCAACGGTATCTCATCTGCATGGTGTTCTCCAAAATCCCGATACGGTGTCCCAATATACAAAATGGAGAAGTTGAGTATTTGCAGAAGAATCACACCCAGAATAATCGTATTGTGGATTGAGCGCTTCCCCTTGAATCGATGAAGAATTGACGCAAAAATCAGTGCTGCAATGACTATGAGATAAAAGTCTAAAAAAAGAGAAATTTTAAATGGCCACCTTAACCGATTTAGTATCGGAATCAAGTAAATACCATAATTGAATATCCAGTTTGTGGACCACAAAAATGCCAGTATTGCTGGATATGCAAACACTGATATACTTACCGAAGCGTTAGCAATTTCCTTGTTCCTCAAAAAATATCTGCCTACAATGCCAACAATAACAAGAACCACAGTGATATATCCAACATGGGATAGATTGACAAGATTCATATCACCGGAGAAAGTATTCTCTGTGACGTTCGTAAATGGGAAAAATAAGCCTTTTGCTAGTTGATCAATCGGATAATACCGGTCCACAAACGTACCAAACGGGATTTGAGCACTACGAAATGCTGACATCGTAGTTTGAGACCACATGGGCATAAGAAGCGGTAAACTAATTACAAATACGAGACTGTACCCTTTTATATACTCAAATAAATATCTTCTTAGATTGGTAAGTCTATGTCCTTTTCCCGAATCAGATGCAACAAAAAATAGAACGGTCACAAATTCAAAGATCACCGAATATATAAAGTATTGGATGTGTCCTGAATAAAACAATAGCAACCTTGGTACAATACAAACCAAAGTGGACATGAGAGAAGGCGATTTATAGGATCGAAAGGTTAGAAGCAACATCCATGGGAAATATGCTGCCACCGAAGAAACAACAACCCATGAATTCGATGCAAAAATAATAAAACTACCCATCGACCAAGTCAACCCAGCGAAAAAGGCAATTCCCGATTCAACACGAAAAGATTTGATGAAAAAAAACATACCAAGAGCGCCAATCATGAGATGAATGATCACTTGAATATCTATTGCAGCAAAATAGTGACCAAGAAATAATTTGCTCATAAAAACCGACAGATAGGTAATCGGGTACAATGCAGCCGATTGGCCCACCGATAGAGATGGTGTCCCTAGAAACTGATGAAAATTATAAACTGCAATTTGGCCGAATTGAAGGCTTTCGTAATTATGAATATAATATGGCAAGAAATAGTCACGATTATCGTCCTGAAGAAAATAATAAGGGTACTTACATTCCAGCATAATCAGAAATAACAACACGACGAAAACAAGCGCTAGTGGAAACAACCAGAGCTTTGGGGTCTCATCCTTGTAGTTCAATTCATTGTTATACGTCATTCTTTTGTTTATTTTCTCGAATAAAGCCATATTTGCTACCATTTCCAACAACATTGCTTTTCTTAACAATAAAAATCGGTCTCTTCTTCGTCTCCAGATAATACTTGAGGTACTATAAAACTCTGCATACTCTTGTGCATTAACTCCGGGTTGTCCTGAGCGCTGTGAATTAATACGAATGTAGTCATTATATTTACTTGTTAGTGTGCTTTGAAAAACAAATTCGGCATCATATTCTGGCTTTATTCTTGTTCGAATAAGAAATCCTGCATAATACACTAATCCATCGGACTCATTGTAAATATAGGATTTCCCGACACTTGCACCAGTTCTGGCAAAAAGAATATCTCCGATTTTCAATTTATAGTTTCCTGCGTTGCTTAAGTCAATTTGAGGAGAGGTAAGATCAGTTTCAACAAACCTTCTTGATACATCATCAATGTCAGTTATTCGTATATATTTGTTTTCTCCATCGTATTCTGTAGCTGCTGCATTCAATCCGTATTCAAACGAATCGCTCAACTCTCCCAACTTACGCTGTTCCCACGTAAAAGTAAAAGAGCCAAGGAAATCTGCAGGAGCAGTCCACTGCCCTGACAGAATACAACGAAGCGCTTGTCCGACGGCTGATTGAAAAGGTCACTGTCTACGAGGACAAATTCACCGTGGAATTCAAATCAGGTCTCAGCATCGATATAAACGAATAAGAGAGCAAGTCGCCCTTCGGATTATTAAGTTCATCCGGGCGACTTGCTCTCTTATTGTCGTTATGCCACAGTTTCAAATATTCTTTACTGAACCTTGAGATATCGTTGCAACAGTAGCTGTAACAACCGGAAGCAAAAGAAGCGCCCCACCAAAACCTGCCGCACCTGAAACCAGTGCGGCTAAAAAACTTCCTAAAATATTTAAGATGAAATAATCCACATGGTTAACTCCTGACGAGCGTGGTCCGTTTATGTTCGATGGAAATTCATTTAATAAGTTCTTCTATTGACCAATACCCTATCTGGTGCTGTGCAATACGTTTAGCTTTTAGTAATACCTGTATGAAATTTGAACAGGCTGGATATCATGATCAGGCACATTCCAACAGTTGATGCATACCAACCAATCCCTAATGATCCGATAGTATTTTCAAATCTCACTAAGAATAAATTTGTTTGTGAAAGAATCTGGGGTAGCCAAACGAGGGATAGAAGCAAACTTGTAAAAACAAGGATACCCCCGATCCCTTTAAAAATTCGGGATTTTACCAAGCTAGCTATCAAAGCGATACCGGCTCCCAATAGCAAAAGGATATATACAACCATCACAAGCCGAACCTCAATATTCTCAACTGTAATTATACTATCAGATATTTTAGTTAAGCGAACAATATCCATTGGCAAAATCTCGAAACTAAAATGATCTGTATTTGTATAAATATTTGATTTGAATAATCCAAAAACGCTATTTGATAATGCTAAAACAACAGATGCAAGTATCATTAGGCTACCAATAGCTCCAGTTATTTGATTTAACCCTAATTTCCCTGATATTATTTTTACAGAGCGACCACTCGATTTGCAAAACCAATACTCGTAACCCAGAAATAGAGATGTCAGAATTAGTAGTGTTCCTGGCAGATACCAAAGTCTCCCTACGGTAGTAAAGCAAATCGCAGCTGGTATGAATATCCCCAAGAAAGTTGCTAACTTACGATCATTCGTTGGGTTAATATGTCTGTCTGCTGAACGTACGGAAAAAAATGCAATAACACTCAGCAGAATTGTTATTATTCCCAACATCACTGGATTTTCCTTATTTCCAATCCAAGAAAGTATTTTTGTTCCAATGCTTAGTTCAATGAGTCCTGCTAAGACTCCGAGAGCACTTCCTGATTTTCCTATTTTATATACTATTTTTTCCATTCGAACCACCTAAACCAATTGATATCATTACTTTATAAAATAAAATACGTGTTCCCATTATGTTCAATTCCGGATTTAGTTGCAGCATGGGGAAGGCTATAGATTCCTCCCCCATGCACACAATGTTATTGAATGATGATTTCTTCTACTAAATGTCTTGGGTTACTATTCGCCGATTTACCTGTTTTTTCTTGCATGCCAATTATCCAAACTACTTCACCATCATTACCGTACTCTTGCTGGAACTGCATATTCAAACTTTTCATTGCTTCAAAATTCTCCAGTGCTTGCATAGCAGGCCTAAGATCATAATCACTTACTTCAAATATTAACTTCTGGTAGATTTGCCCACTATATAAATATTCTATATTGCTGGGATTGTCACTCTTTATCAGAATGTACTTGGTCTGTTTGTCCAGTCTATCCTTAAATTGGGTTATTCCGCTATCTCCAAAAGCTTCCCAATTGTTTGAGGAGGATTTCATTATTGGCTGTATAAAGGGTTTAAGTATCCCTGGCATTGTATTAAGCGATAGACCGTACCGATACTCATTCTTTTCCCATTCTGTCCAACGAAACACATCTAATAATTCTTTTGTTGCGGCCTCATCTCTCGATTCGATGATAGTCCCCTCGAGCAATACATTTTCCAACTTTTCTACATCAGAACTCGATTCTACAATTGTGTAATTGAACCCAGGATACTCTGCGATACATTCATCTAAAGTTTTTCTAAGATCAATATCTCCCTCCGAATATGCAGCATCATAAGTACTGCTGGATATTGCATCCACCGTATCCATATTCGCTTCCTCGTGCACTTTTATTGTCGCTATCAGCGGCATCTTTTCGTCAAAGTTTGGAACGCTATAAGTAATATCCACACCATAACCGTATTTCATTGCACCTTGCTTGTAGCTTTCAATAAATGTGCCTTGACTCATCAGCAGTTGTTTGTAGTCGCCATCTACGACATGCAATGCTTTGTCCATATCTGCGTATAACTCAATGGTGTCCTCACCTATTTGTTTAACAAGCCACGGCTGCGAATTATGGCTGCTCGCTGCTCGAATCCCATATGCAATCATCTTGGATTGGTCATTTTCCAATCCCCCGATATACTTATCAGACCATACTGAATCGTATTTTTTGGCAAGAAATGTTCCGTCTAAACTAACAAATACTAAAACAACAACCACTAACAAACTTCCGATAATCATCATAACCTTATTCCTCTTTTTCATTCTCTTTCCCTCCATTTTTATTCGATATAGTCATCATTAACATGTCCAGTCCTTCTAATAACAATTTTTGAGAATCTCTCTTATGATAATGCTCAATGTAGTTTCTTTTCTTAATTAATGTGTTAAATAAGCCAAGAGTAAATGACCAAATAACTATAGCTGTATCTATTATGTCTATTTCACCCCGAATCACCCCTTCTTCGACGCCATCTGCCAGTGCAGATGCTAAATAGCCAAATATTTTTTCTCCAAGCGCATAACATTCTTCTCTTGACTCATCGGATATTCCACTTACAAAATCTTTTTCACCATTTTCATAACTCATAATTGCATAGAAGTAATTAGGGTATGCAATATTAAATTGATAGAGTGTATTACCAATTAGCTTTATTCTTTCGATGGCATTCTTGTTTTTTGCATCAATAAAAGCTAATTCTATCATTTCAATTAAAATTATGTACCCTCTCACCATGATTTCAAAATAGAGCTGTTCTTTGGAATTAAAGTATACATATACTGTTCTTTTGCTAAATTCAGCTTTTTTCGCCACATCATCCATGGTAATCACATCGTATCCTTTTGAAAAAAATAATTCTTCTGCAGCATCAATAATATCATTTCTACGAATTTGCTTTTCTTTCTCCTTGCGTTGACTTATTCCCAAATGCTTCTCCTCCAGTTATATTGAGTGCATAAATGTATACTCATAGTTTACTTGATTTCATTATACTGCATTTAATGTACTTGTCAAGTCTTTTTTCTGTAATTTATTCAAAAAAATAAAAGACGGTTGAATTAGAACTTTCGTTCAAAATCAACCGCCAATAAAATCTGAAGTATGTCAAAATTAACAAAATTTACACCAACAAAGTGGTCCGGTTTTACACTCACATCTAATTTGCTCTTTCAACCTGACCAAATCCAAAAAACATCTATATCGACCACTGCAAGCCCATGTTATCTAAATCGACTACTCACTTAGTACCGACATCTAAATCGCTCTGTCACTTTCAAAACCATGCCTTTGGACTTGTTCCCACGCACAGATATTTTCATGATTTCATCACTTCGAATTATCACTCTCAAACCCCGGAAAGCCTTTATTTCAAGGCTTTTCTACACTCTTACTTATCTACCCTTGTTATCAATACTACCGTCTCGACGTGCAACGTCCAAGGGAACATATCCACCGGAGTCGCCTCAACAAACTTATATCCCAAGGTTTCCAATATTTTAATGTCACGTGCCAAGGTAGCCGGGTCACATGAAACATAAACAATCCGTGAAGGTGCCACCTTTGCTACA
>JBGSVW010000018.1:0-18409 GCA_041752735.1 Anaerovoracaceae bacterium
ACCGGTCAGCAGAATCAACAGCTTGATCAAGCGATATGAGGATGCAAAAAAAATGATGAAAACCTTCTCTAAGCCGGGCGCGAAATTGCCAAGGATGTTCAGAGGGTTTTAATAGAAGATTTTATATATTTCAGGAGGAAACAAAAAATGGTAAAAATCAGATTGAGAAGAATGGGTGCACATAAAAAGCCTTTCTATCGAGTGGTGGTGGCAGATGCACGTTCTTCAAGAGACGGCAAGTTTATTGAGGAGATAGGCTACTACAATCCCATGACAGATCCGGCAGATATCAAGCTGGATAGCGAAAAAGCCAAAAAATGGCTGGATAACGGCGCACAACCTACCGAGACCGTTCGGAGCTTGTTCAAAAAAGCCGGCATCTTACAGTAAAGAAAGCGGTACAAACAAATGATAGAATTAGTTGAAGTCATTGCCAAATCCCTGGTGGACCATCCAGAGGCTGTAGAAGTAACTGAAACTACAGATAACCAGACAACGGTTCTTCAGCTTAAGGTTGCCCCGGAAGACATGGGCAAAGTCATTGGCAAACAAGGAAGAATCGCAAAAGCGTTGCGGACAGTCGTCAAGGCTGCAGCAACCAAAGCCAACAAAAAAGTAGTTGTTGAAATCGTATAACCAAAAAATTCGGGCACATATATCTTTTCGGGTATATGTGCCTGAATCATAGAGAAGAATGAAAATGATAAAAATTGGAGAAGTTGTCAATGTGGTAGGTCTTCGGGGTGAACTGAAGATTTATCCTTATAGCGAAAACAAAGAACGTTTTGAAACACTCAAAACGGTATATTTTGATAAAACCCTGGTCGAAATTCAGCAAGTCCGATATAAGGATAACCTTGTAATCTTAAAAATTAAAGGTGTTGAAGATCGCACAAGTGCCGAAGCCTGCAAAGGAAAAGAAGTTTTCATGGATGACGAAGATCTGGAAGAGCTCCCTGAAGGCACGTATTATATCAAAGATATTTTGGGGTTTTTGGTAGAAGACCGAAACCGTGGAGTCATCGGTACGCTAAAAGACGTCAAGGATAATGGCGCACAAAACCTGTTCATAATTGAAAAAATCAATGGTAGTGAACTATTGGTTCCGGCAGTGGAGGAATTCTTTGCCGGTGTGGATTTGGAACGCAAGGTCGTATTGGTTGATTTAATAGAGGGAATGTATGAAGATTGAAGTATTAACCCTATTTCCCGAAATGTTTGTCGGCACAGTAGATAGCAGTATTTTAGGGAAAGCAGGCGAACGAGGATTGCTGAATATTCATGTAACGGATATTCGAGCCTTTACCCAAGATAAACACAACAGGGTTGATGATACCCCGTATGGTGGCGGGGCAGGGATGGTCATGTCTGCCGACCCCATTTTTCGTTGTCTTGAAGCCGTTTCCGCCAGAGACAAAAAAATTATTTATATGTCTCCCAAAGGTTCCATTCTGAATCAAGGGAAGATTGAATCCCTGTCTAAGAGAGACGAACTGATTATTCTCTGCGGGCACTATGAAGGAATCGATGAACGAATCCTGACTGGATGGGATATCGAAGAAATTTCCATTGGAGATTATATACTCACTGGCGGTGAGCCAGCAGCAGTGGTACTCATTGATGCGGTTGCACGATTAATCCCCGGGATCATTGGTAATGAAGCCTCTCATGAGGAAGAATCCATCTATTCAGGGCTTTTGGAATACCCGCAATATACCAAACCCAGGATATACCGGGATATGGAAGTGCCGGAAGTTCTGGCAAATGGAAATCACAAAGGGATTGCGCTTTGGCAGTTTGAACAATCTTTGAAACTCACCAAAGAGCGGCGTCCTGATTTGTTTGATGCCTACATAAAAAAAGCCGACCACCTGACCCGTGACCAAAGAAAAATAATGGAAAAAATCATAGACATGATGTAGAATAGAATCGGAGGGTGATTATGCCAAAACCCAAAAAAAGAACTATATATATATTTATCATTGCCCTAATAACACTATATGTTGTGATTGAGATTATACCCTTTCTTACTGGCGCATTGACCAGGACGGAGATTCTCAAGTATGGAGAAATAAAGGTCGAGCAAGAAGTAGTATGCTATTTTGTCAGAAATGAAACCGTATTCGGCGCGCCTGATTCAGGGGATATCAAGTACAAATTTGAAGAAGGGGCGCTTGTCAAAAAAGGAGCAACAGTCCTTACGTTTTCTAAGGATTCAGGCATAACCAAAGAAGAAGAAACTGAATTGATTAAAAAATCCAACTTCAAAACGCTTATCGATAGACTAGGTGCTAATCTGATCGTTGATCAACGTTTCACTGCAGCAGCTCGAGGTATTTTTAGCACAAATGTGGATGGTTACGAAGCGATTTTCAATACAGAGGCTATAGAAGAATTGACGTATCAAGAAGTATCGGGAATGTCTATAAAAAGCCAAGATGTTGGGCGGAATTATGCCTTGATAGGCGAACCTCTATACAAGATTTCAGATAATTCTAATTGGTATATGATTTTTTGGATTGACAGTAATGAAGCTGCAAAATATCAGGCGGAAGCAAATGTAACAGTTTCGCTGCCGGATGGCGATGTTCTTGCAGCAGTACATAAATTAGTAGCCGATGAAAACCGGTTTATGGTAATCTTAAAAACAAACCGTTATTACAAAAGTTTTGCAAGTGAGAGAAAAGTTCAGGCAACTGTCCTATTGGTGAACCAAAGGGGACTTCTAATCAGCAACGTTTCTTTGACCACCAAAGACGGAATACCGGGGGTGTATGTTAAGAACACAATCGGAGATTATGTTTTCAAACCAATTCGTACCATTGCCACAGACGGTGAGAAAACGCTGGTTCTTGAAGATGTATATTACGACGAGGAGGGACAGCCTGTGGATACTGTCAATGTGTACGACGAAGTATTGAAGAAACCGGAGGCGAATCAATAAGGATGAATCACATTAAAGATAATTTGGAAGCCATTAGAAAGACAATCCCGGAAGGGGTTTTGCTGGTGGCTGTTACCAAAACCAGAAGCGTAGAAGAAATCAACGAAGCAATACAATTTGGGGTGACTGATATCGGAGAAAACAAAGTACAGGAAATTCTCGAAAAATATGAGAAAGTTTCGCCTGTACGATGGCATTTAATTGGACACTTGCAGACCAACAAAGTGAAACAAATCATAGATAAGGTATTTATGATTCACTCTGTGGATTCATTCCATTTAGCTGCTGAAATTAATAAACGTGCCACTCAGGCGGGAATAACAATGCGCATTCTGATTCAGGTGAATGCTGCCGAAGAAGAAAGCAAATTTGGCATCCCTTCCGGTGATACAGAGGCGCTAATACAAGATATTCTGGCACAATGCCCGCAATTGATTATTCAAGGGCTGATGTTCATCGCACCATTTGATGATCCCCAAAATGTACGGGAATATTTTTCAGATGTAAAGCGGCAATTCGATCAACTCAAACAAATCAATCACCCAAGACTGGATTTTCAAGTACTATCGATGGGGATGTCAAACGACTATGAAGTGGCCATCGAAGAAGGCGCTAATCTGGTTAGGGTTGGAAGTGCAATATTTGGCAACCGAAATTATTAACCATACCAAAGGAGGGAAAACATGAGCATCGTAAAAAAATTCAAAGACTTAATGGGTATCGAAGAAATCGAGGAAGAGGAATTTGAAGATGACATTTCTGTAGGAGGCGAAGATTCAGACAGAAAGGGAATGGATTCCAAATATGCTGTCTCAAGATCCAGAGGGGATAACAAAGAAAAAATCACCTCAATGCAAGCCAGGACTACAAACCCTTTTAAGTTGGTGGTCATTGAACCTCAAAGCTTTGAAGAGTGCCCCAAACTGGTTGATTCTTTAAAATCTCGACGTCCTGTCATAATTAATCTGGAAAAGATAGAGTCCGAATCCGCCAGAAAAATATTTGACTTCTTAAGTGGCGCCACCTATGCACTGAACGGAAACGTCCAAAAGGTAGCCAACAACATTTTTGTTTTTGCGCCAGAAAATGTAGACATAACTGGAAGCTCAGAAAACAAGGGATTTGATTTTAATAGCAATGTTAAGGATTCATGGAGGTAGTGATGATTACACCAGCTGAGATACAAGAAAAAGATTTTCCCAAAGGTGTCCGTGGATACAAGGAAGATGAGGTGGATAAATTCCTCGATTTAATCACACTGGATTTCGAAAAATTAGTTAAAGAAAATGTTAGATTGAAAGCAGAAATAGCAGCCCTTGAACTAAACCAGTCAAAGACCAAAGGTACTGAAAGCTCCGTAATAGAAACTTTGCAGGCAGCCAAAGCTCTGATGAATGATATTTCAGTCAGCGCAGAAAAGCGTGCAGAAATTCTGCTAAAAAATGCAGAGATGGATGCGGAATTAATTGTCCGAGAGGCAAGAGAAGCAGCTGTACGCATTGATGCGGAACACAAGACACTCAAAAAGAGCTACAATAGCTTTCGGGATCGTTACCAGCAGCTATTAGAAGCAGAACTAGCAAGAGTTGAATCCCTGACATCAGGTTTGTTTCCGGAGTTTGCAACGAAGGCAAATCCTGAATTGGCAGTGGATAAGTCCACAACAGCGAACCGAGGGATATCCATAGAGGAATTTGAGCAGGACATAGCACATGGCAAATCTTTCGACAGGAAGACCATTGTGAAGGTAAAATAAAACATGAAACGCATTATATATTATCTGATTGTCGTGTTGATTACCGGCTTAGACCAAATGGTCAAAGGGATTATCATAAATCAGGTTGACCTATTTGAAAAAATCATTGTAATTCCGGGGATCTTCCAAATCACTCATATCCGCAATGAGGGCGCAGCTTATAGCATGTTTAGCTCGATGCCAATGCTTCTGATTGTCATGCCGTCTATCGTTATGCTAGCCGGATTGGTGTACATTGCGTTGGCCAACAAGGAGAATCATTTGCTGTTAATGGTTGCCATTTCCATGGTAATCGGTGGTGGATTGGGCAATCTGATCGACCGCATCAAAACAGGTTACGTAGTGGATTATTTGGACATTCATATCATACCGATTTTCAACATGGCTGACATATTCATTTGTGTCGGATGTGGACTACTTTTTATCTATTTGATTTTTATCGACGGGAAGCATCATGGAAAATCCGAATATCATAACGGTTATAATTGACGACGAAATAGAGGGGGCCAGATTAGACAAGGCCCTTTCTTTTTCATTGCCTGAAACTTCCCGCTCTTATTTGCAAAAGCTGATTGAAATGGGAATGGTGTCGGTCAACGGCACATCTTGCTTTTCCAAAAAGTACTCAGTAAAAAAAGATGATGTTGTGATTGTTAATCTCCCGGAACCGGAAGCACTCAATGTGCTCCCCGAAAACCTGGACCTAAAAATAGTTTACGAAGATGAGGACCTGTTGGTGGTAGATAAGCCAAAGGGAATGGTGGTGCACCCCGCACCGGGAAATCTTTCGGGAACCTTGGTAAACGGGGTATTGTACCACTGCAAGGATCAACTTTCCACCATCAATGGTGTGATTAGGCCTGGCATTGTCCACCGAATCGATAAGGATACCACAGGCCTTTTGATGGTTGCAAAAAATGATCTATCTCATCATTCTCTGGCTAGTCAACTTTCTGCACATACAATTACCAGGGGATATCTGGCAATTGTGTACAACAACTTTCTTGAAGACCAAGGCAGAATAGATGCACCCCTCGGCCGTGACCCTGCCAATAGGCTACGGCAAAAGGTGACAGATTTAAACGCAAAAGAAGCCATTACCAATTACAAGGTAATCGAAAGAATGGGTAAATATAATCTGGTTGAAGCAAGACTTGAAACTGGTCGCACACATCAAATACGGGTCCATATGGCTTACAAAGGGCATCCTTTGCTTGGAGATTATGTTTATGGTCCAAAGAAAAATCCATTCGCCGTAGATGGCCAGTTATTGCACGCGTACCTGCTGGGATTCATTCACCCCAGAACAGGAGAGTACATGGAATTTGAAAGCCCTCTTCCTGAAGAGTTTCAGAGAGTGCTATTAAAACTAAGGAATCAATAAGAGGAAAAAAATGAAGAAGCAATTCAAACCCGGAACCATGTTAAACCCAGTACCAACGGTGATGGTTTCTTGTGGCACAAAGGATGGCAGGAGCAATATCATCACAATTGCATGGACAGGAATCGTAAACTCGGAACCACCCATGACTTATGTCTCTGTGAGAAAATCCCGTTTTTCTCATCAATTGATTGAACAAAGTGGTGAGTTTGTCATCAACTTGCCTTCAGAGGATATGACGTTTGCCATGGATTATTGTGGAGTCAAAAGCGGAAAGGATGTGGATAAATTCCAAACGCAACATCTAACCCCGGTGTCAGGAGACCATGTATCTTGTCCCATGATTCAAGAAGCGCCGGTAAACCTTGAATGCATTGTTCGTGAGGTGAGGGAATATCCTTCCCATGATATGTTCGTTGCAGAAATTGTTGGGGTTCATGTGGAAGAAAAATATCTGGACGCTAAGGGCAAGCTGGACTTTGGAAAGATGGGCCTGATTTGTTATAATCACGGTTTTTATTACGGCTTACAACCAAAGCCATTGGGCCGTTTTGGTTATTCAGTTATGAAGGCCAAAACCAAACAGCGGCTTGAAGCAGCAAAACGAAGGAAGCCCACTAAACCAAAAAACTAGGATCGCTGATGCGATCCTAGAAACCAGATTTGTTTTATAATTGATTTGATTGATTTGTTGGAGATGCGCTTTTTGGAGTGAAAGGATTAGCTTGCTTACTTGCACTGGTTACCAGGCATCAAATTCTGAATCCCGGATCCCAAGTGATTTGATGGAATCCAGACATTCTTCACAGATATAGCCGTCTCTATATGATAATGTGTCATAATAGTGATTGCAAATGGTGCATCTGTGCTTCATCTCATGCCTCCTTACTAATTATAAAAACAAATCAGTTTTTTTAGCCTTGGGGGGCTAAATACAATTATAAATAAATAATCAATAATCACAATACAAAAAAAAATAAAGCCGCTTTAGCGTCGAATTAAACGGTTTTAGGGTCGTTTGAAGCGGTAAGCTCATGAAAGTTGAAAGGGAGTGAAGGTCTTGTTTACAAATTTTGAATTAATCAGCAAAGACAGTAAGGTTAAAAAAATCGGATATTCCTGGGACTTGAAAAATCCGGAATATGTATTGTGTATCATTCACGGCTTAGGTGAATTAGCCGGGCGATATGATCGAATGAATGGCTATCTGGCAAAGTCAAAAATAGCATCAGTTTCAATGGACCTTCGGGGACATGGACTTTCCGGTGGTGCCAGAGGACACTGCGCACCGAGGACGCTTATCCTACAGGATGTGGATGCGTTGATTGAAAAAGCACAAGCGCTGTATCCGGGTGTCCCAATTATTTTATACGGACATAGTTTGGGCGGTAACATTGCACTGGACTACAAGAGCAGAGGAAAACATAACGACCTACCTGTTGCCTTTATCATATCAGCACCCTGGTTGCTCCTAAGAGAGGCTCCGGCTCCAATGCTTCGCAGGATGGTATCATTGATTAGTCGCATTGCGCCTTCTTTTGCCATTAAATCGGCTATCGACGAAAAAATTCTGGGGCATCCAGACTCTGTGAAGCCCTACGATGACAATCCTCTTGTGCATGACAAAATTTCCATGCTTACTGCAAGGGAAGGTCTTGAAATCGGAGAAGCAATCGTAGCGGGCACCCATGAAGACAAGGGGGGATCTAAAGGAAAACCCTGGCTGTTGATGCATGGAACCGATGACCGGATTTGCGACATCAACGGAAGCAAAGCACTCTACAAAAGAGCACCTGAGAATTGTACATTTATTCCCTGGGAAGGTTACTTCCATGAAATCCACAACGGGAATGAGACGATTCGCGGAGAAGAAGTCATCCTTAGGATGATTCAGTGGATTGAGGAACTGAAGGGGTAACATAGAGGGTTTTCTGTTCGGTGTAAATGCATTTGCCGGGCTTGGCTCCCTGAGGTTTTTTTACATATCGAATTCGGGTATAGTCCACAGGCACATTGTCAGATGCATTCCCTTTGCTATGAAACGCAGCAATAGATGCAGCCTGACGGATTGCATTCTCCGTCGGTTCTTTGCCCTCAACCTTCAGCACTACGTGGGCGCCGTGTATGTCTTTGGTATGAAACCATAGGTCGTTCCTTTGGGATTGCTTGAACGTGATATCATCATTTTCATTGTTATTTCTGCCTGCAAGGACCATAAACCCATCATCAGTCATATATCGGAAAGGCAATGCCTTTCCTTTTTTCTTGCCTGATTTCACCTGAGGTTCTTTTTTACCACGGAGATAACCGGTTTCCGCCAATTCCTCCCGGATGGTGTCCATCACCGCAGGATCCCTTGTGATATCCAAAAAAACCAATACCGAACCAAGATAATCGTGTTCAGCCTGGGTCTCCGCAAGCATCCTTGATTTTTCTAGGACCGCCCGCTTTGATTTGTTATATTTCTTATAATAGGCCTGCGCATTTTGAGCTGGTGTCAGCCGCTTGTCTATGGGAATCTCAACCTGTTTGCCGTCATAGTAATTCAAGACAAAGACAGATGTTGTTCCCATTGAGATTTCGTGGAGGTTGGCCGTCAATAATTCGCCAAAAAGACGAAATCGTTCTGCCTCTTCTGCTTGAAGGAGATCTTCCCGAATTCTTTTTTGTTTCAGCAGGTTTTTCTTGATGGCGGTTGAAACAGTCTTTTGAAGCCCGGTTGCCTTCTGGCGAAGTCGGTCGGTGGAAGCTTTGTTTGTATAATAATAATCAATGGCTTGACTCACCGTTTCGAACTTGATGGTATTATAGCCTTCATAGCGATGAAGTGGGACAACATGGAAATCAACGGGGGAGTTCTCTGGATCCAAAAAAACCTGAGGCTCCAGTCTGCCCGACTCCAGTCTTTGTAAAAGCGATGAAATCCATTGGGTTCGGCTACTGCTGCTTTCCAGCCCCGCTACTTCTTGTGCAATCTGGGGGGAGAAGCCCTGAATTCGTGCCAGAAACCCTTCTGCCGGATCTTGACTTGAAGAAATTTCATTCATCAGGTCTTGACTAATCCCTCGAAAAGATACCTTGTTTTGGTTTTGTGGGTATTCATACGGTAATCCTGGCAATAATTGACGATCACGGCTCAGATCCAGGGGGACACGCTTGATGGTATCAATCATTCGATCCTTGTCCACATCCAGCAAGATGATGTTGCTATGCTTTCCCATGATTTCAATAATTAATTTTTTATTGGCGCGGAAATTCATTTCATCTCGCGTTTCCAACAAGATTTCGATAATTCTTTCTGATTCTACTTGTCGGACAGAGGAGATGCGGCTACCAAGAAGGTGTTTACGAAGCAACATGCAAAAGCTGCCAGGCTCCTGAGGATTGACAGGGCTGCCTGGAATCACATAGACGCCCGGATGGTTTGGATTACATGATAAGTATAGTTTCAAGTTGGCCTTGGGGGTGTGTATGTGAAAGACCAGCTCGTCTTTATCCGGCTGGTAGATTTTTTCAATTTTGCCCAGGGCACATATCTGGTCAAGCTCCCATGCAATTGCTGCTGTGACAACGCCATCGAATGCCATATTCGCTTTCCTTTCGCTTCAATGCTATGCTATAATATTTATATTATCATAAATTCAAATAGTTAGGAGAAAATTGTATGATAAAGAGTATGACAGGATTCGGCAAGGGTGAGTATGCAGACAAAAAAAGGCACATTACCGTGGAGATTCGCTCAGTCAACCATCGTTACAGCGATATTAACGTGAAGATGCCCCGCAGATATTCATTTGCAGAGGACAAAATCAAACGGATTGTCAAAGAAACCGTAAGCCGTGGCAAAATGGAAGTTTCCATTATGGTTGAAAACATTACGGAGGACGACATCAACGTCAAGTTGAATACCATGGTTGCCAAACAGTACGTGGATAATCTGACTGAATTAAAAAAGACATTTTCTTTGGAAGGCGAAATTGATTTACGGTTGCTGTCGTCGCTGCCTGATGTGATGCGAGCAATCCCAGATGTGGAAGACGAAGAAGACATGGCCAGTGCCATCGAAAACGCCCTTCGTGAAGCGCTAACCGCTTTTGATAGTATGAGAAGTGCAGAAGGAAACCAACTGATGGAGGACTTAATTTCACGGGGACATAAGATTCGCGATTTGTTAAAGCAGATTGACGAGCGAGCGCCCATGGTGAGCAAGGTTTATGCAGATAAGATGAAAGACCGGATCACCGAGCTGATTGGCAAGGACATTGCAGTTCCTGAAGACAGAATCCTGCTGGAAGCTGCTATCTTTGCAGACAAATCGAACATCACAGAAGAACTAGTTCGCCTAGATAGCCACATGGTTCAGCTGGAGAACATCATTCATAGAAGCGACAAAGCCGACGGCAAAAAACTTGATTTCCTGGTACAAGAAATGAACAGGGAAGCCAACACCATTGGATCCAAGTCTAATGATATGCAAATTACCGGGGTTATGCTGGAAATCAAGAGCGAAATCGAAAAAATCAGGGAGCAAATTCAGAACATTGAGTGATGCCTCTTGCCTCGGGCTTGGGATAATGGTATAATACAAATTCGCATAGCACGTTTAAGGAGACAAAGAGTGAAGGGACGCCTATTGGTTGTATCCGGTCCATCCGGCGCCGGCAAGGGAAGCATTAGCAAAAGGATTGTTGAAGAAGTCGAGGACTTGATCTATTCGATTTCCATGACGACCCGTGCTCCCAGACCCGATGAAATCGATGGCAAAAACTATTATTTTGTCACCCACGAGGTATTTGAACAGACTATCGAAGAAAATGGTTTTTTAGAATATGCCAAGGTATATGGGGAGTATTATGGTACTCCTAGAGCCAAAGTTATGGAGTATTTGGAAGAGGGCAAGGATGTTGTTTTGGAGATTGATATCCAAGGCGCGATGAACATTCGGAAGACCTATCCCAAAGGAGTACTGATTTTTATTCTCCCACCATCTATGGCTGAACTTCGAACCCGGATTACCGGCAGAGGATCAGAAACCAAAAGCAATATTGAGCTCAGGTTGGGGGAAGCTCTCAAAGAAATTGCCTATATCGACAAATACGATTATTGCGTTGTCAATGGCGATTTGGACGAGGCGGTCAATCGAGTTAAAGCAATCATCATTGCTGAACACTCCAGAGTCGAAGAAGACATTTATGAATTGATTCAGGAATATAAGGAGGAAGAATAAATGCTTTATCCATCAGTAAACGAAATCAGAAAAAAGGCAGACAGCCGTTACACGCTGGTGATACTGGCCGCCAAAAGAGCCAGAGATATTGTGGACGGGAAGCCGCCACTACTTGATGATTGCGATTCGGAGCGACCGGTATCGGTTGCAGCCAGAGAAATCGCAGAGGATTACATCACCTACAAAAGAGAAGAATAACAAGTCAAAAAAGTGCACCACGAGGTGCACTTTTTATATTGTCCCCCGCGACACCGCACGAAATGTATATTTAGAGGGGAGGGTTTATGGGAAGAAATGATACAAGAGGGGGGGCCGCAAAACCAGATAATCAAAACTGGCTTGGCTTTATCGCTAAAACAAAGTCTCAGAAAGTACTGTTTGATGAAGTACTGTACATTGAGCAGATTGGCAATAATTTGTGCATACACAAGGAAAAGGACTCCATTAATGTCCCGGGACGAATCAGTAAGATTTCCACCCCAGTGGTAGAACCACTTTTTCAATGCCATTCTTACTTAATAATCAACTTCTCAAGGGTACATACGATGACAAAGTGTGAGGTCATATTTGATAACATGACGTCAACACATTTGGGAGAGCGTATTTACTACAAAACTCGAAAAAAATTCAATCAATATTTGTTGGGAGAGTAGCAATACCACGATAAAAGTGTTCAAAAAAGAACAAAATAGTATTGCAACGGTTAATTCTTTATAGTATACTTACATGCGGTGTCGCCATAGGGGCGATGCAAAATTCACACATTCAGCTACTTGAAGAAGGGTGCCGCATTGCGGTTTTCTTCAGGGTAACGCTTGGATGGAGGTAAAACCAGGAGGAAATAGAATGTCAGTTATTTCGATGAAACAATTGCTAGAAGCCGGTGTACATTTTGGACACCAAACCAGAAGATGGAACCCCAAAATGGCTCCATATATCTTCACAGAAAGAAATGGAATCTATATTATAGATCTCCAAAAGACCGTCAAAAAAATCGATGCAGCCTATGACTTCATGAGAACCATTGGAGAAACAGGTAGACCCGTACTGTTCGTTGGCACAAAGAAGCAGGCACAGGCAGCCATTCAGGATGAAGCACTTCGTTGCGGCATGTACTTTGTAAACCAAAGCTGGAAGGGTGGCACGCTTACCAACAACAAAACCATTGCATCAAGAATCAAAAGACTGTTTGATATCCAAAGAATGCAGGAAGACGGTACCTTCGAAAAATTAACCAAAAAAGAAATACTCACACTGAAGAATGAAGAAGAAAAGCTGGAACGATTCTACGGTGGAATCAAACATATGAAGGGCATGCCCGCAGCAATCTTTGTTGTGGATCCCAAAAAAGAAGCAAATGCAGTGAAGGAAGCCAGAATATTGGGTATTCCTGTTATTGGTATTGTTGATACCAACTGCGACCCTGATGATGTGGATTTCATCATTCCTGCTAACGATGACGCCATCCGTGCCGTCAAACTGATTGCTGGTAGCATGGCTGACGCCATCATCGAAGCCAACCAGGGCGAAAGCTATGACACAGGTGAAACGGAAGCAGAAGCAGAAGAGGAAACTGTTGTAGAAACAGCGGTAGAAGCAGTTGAAGAAGCTGCCGAAGAATCAGCTGAAGAAACAGAGACAAAAGAAGAAACCCTTGAAGAAAGCGAGGAAAAATAAATGGCTGTTACAGCACAAATGGTAAAAGATCTGCGTGAAATGACTGGCGCAGGCATGATGGATTGCAAAAATGCATTGACAGAAACCGATGGCAACATTGACAAAGCCATCGAAATCTTAAGAGAAAAAGGATTGGCTAAAGCCGCTAAGAAGGCTGGAAGAATCGCATCGGAAGGACTAGTTGCAGCAGCTTATACCAAAGATGGATCTGCAGCTTCAATTGTTGAAGTCAACTCCGAAACAGACTTTGTTGCGAAAAACCAAGAATTTGTTGATTTCGTACAGAAGCTGGCCGAACTGGCACTGAATATCAAATCTGACGATTTGGAAACACTGATGGCCACAGCATACGAAGGCGAAGGCACTGTCAAAGATGCCCTCAACGCCAAGATTGCCAAAATCGGCGAAAATTTAAGCATCAGAAGATTTGAAACCTACGCCGAACCAGGCAATGTATATTCCGGATACATTCACGGCAACGGAAAAATCGGTGTGGTGGTTGGTTTGAAGACTACAGCAGCAGTTGAAGACATTCAAGGAATCGGCAAAGACGTTGCAATGCAAGTTGCTTCAATGAGCCCCAAATTTTTGGATGAATCCGGTGTTGATCCTGAGTATCTTGCAAAAGAAAAAGAAATCATGACTCAGTTGGTGCTAAATGAAGGCAAAAAAGCCGACATGGTAGATCGGATTGTTGAAGGCAAATTAAAAAAAGAAATTAAGGAAGTATGCCTGATTGAACAGAAATTCGTAAAGAATGGCGACATCACTGTTTGCCAGTATGTAACGGATGCCGGCAAAGCCCTGGGCAAAGAAATGAGCGTTGCTTCCTTCATACGATATGAAGTAGGGGAAGGCATCGAAAAGAAAGAAGAAGACTTTGCGGCTGAGGTTGCAAAAGTAATCGGACAATAATAAAAGATATCCAGATAAGACCGTCTCAATGAATGTTGGACGGTCTTTTTTTGTTTAAAAATAGGGGTTTGTGAGGTGAATGGGAATATATGGTAACCATGGGTAACGTTTGACAAATGTTACCGAATATTCTATAATTTTAGAGACTGTATTTTGTTGCAGACGTTGCCATATATAGTATGGCATTAGGAGTATAAGGGACTTTGGAAAATAAGGGGAATGCTATTTTAAATTATCCACTCTCGGCAAACCAAACCAACATTTGGAATCTGGAATGCTTGTTTTTGGGCACTCCCATAAACGTCATCACCACTGAAATTCGACTCAATCATCGAGTACGCTACAGCCTGATTCAAGAGGCGATTAATATCGTCCTAGAAAAGGATGTTTCTTTGCGTACTCAGATATGTCTCGAAGATGGCGTACCGAAGCAATACACAGTTCCTTTCCAAAAGCAGACCTTCCCATTCCTGGATTTTTCCATGACTGATGAGGAAGGTATAGCTCATTGGGCTACAACCATAAGTAAAGACCCACTGCCCCTTTATGATGAACCTTTATTCAGATGTATTATCTATCGGATTGACGCCAATTCTGCAGGGATTCTAGTTAGAATGCATCACATTATTTCGGATGGATGGACACAACTTATGTTTTGCAACCGGATAGGGCAGACCTATCTTGAGTTGGTGGAGGGTACACAACCATCTTTGGAAGAAGCCCCCCCGTATCTGAATCACCTTGAGGCAGAAAAAGATTATTTTGATTCTGATGTATTCCAAAGTGACAAAGAATTTTGGCAAAGCCAGCTTGAAAAGGCAGGTCCACCAACATCCATCAAAACATTCAAGGGCAACAATTTAAGCCCCGTAGGAAGAAGAAAATCATTTCAACTTCCCCAAACATTGAATCATGCTATTTACTCTTTTTGCATGGAAAACAGAATTGCACCATTCTCGGTGTTTTATATTGCATTGGCTACGTATATGGCCCGAATCACCGGTGAAAAAACGCTAACTGTTGGCGTTCCGGTTTTCAATCGGGTGAATTTCGCATTTAAACAGACCAGTGGCATGTTTGTCAGTACCTTGCCCCTTGTATTCACTGTAGACGAAGATCTATCGTTTGATGAAAGCTTCAAGCAGTTTGGTATACATTGGTTGGATTCCTTGCGCCACCAACGATTCCCGTTTAGTGAAATGCTGAAATTACAGAACCGTTCAGAAGAATTGTTCCATCTGGTTCTTTCATATCAGGATGGTACGATGTTGCAGAGCGGAGAATCATCGGTCCACTTCTCTGGAAATTGGTATTACAGCGGATACCAAAAAGAACACCTATGCATTCATATGACCAATCTTGAAGAAAATAAGAAATATGCCATCAATTATGATTACCTGACACAACTCTTCACAGATCAGGAAATAGATGAGTTTCATACACATCTCTGTCATATTTTACGTGCTGCATTGGATAACCCCAACCGAACAACCAATACACTCCTTCCCCTAAACGACGAACTAAAAGAAACGGTGCTGTATGCTTTTAACAGAAGCAGCAAACCCATTCATAACCATAAGCTATTTGATCTTTTTACCGCTCAAGAAAATAAGCATCCCAACCGGGTCGCCCTCATCGAAAACGGACAGAGACTTAGCTATTCCGCTCTTCGGTTCCGTGCAGGAGAAATCGCTTCTTCATTGGAAACACCGGGACAATTGATTGCAGTTATTTTACCAAAGAGCATCGCACTTTATACCACTATCATTGGAATCATTCAATCCGGATGCGCGTGGGTGCTCATATCGCCGGATCTTCCTGCTGCAAGAATCAGTGAAATAATCGATGACAGTGGCGCAGACAAAATCATTACGAATAATCATAAGCTTTGCTTTGCCCTAGAGTTTGGCGTACCGGTCATCAATGTGGAAGAGCTTGGAGATTATACATCCACTGTTGCCAGCCCTTCCAATGCGGATTTAGCATATGTGGTTTATACGTCAGGAAGCACAGGAAAACCAAAAGGGGTTGAAGTGACATGCCGTAATCTGATTAATCTTGTGCAGGCCATGAAACCTTTTTACTCAAAAGATGCAGTTCTGTCCATTTGCAGTATCGAGTTTGATGCATTCATGTTGGAGAGCATTGTTCCGATGTTGCTGGGCAAAACCATCGTCATCCCCGAAAAAAACCAATTAGAAAATCCAAAAGCCATGGCAAACCTCATTCTGGGTTATGCAGTCGGCTTCATTGCTATTACCCCGTCCCGTCTGGGTGCGTATTTGGCAGACAAGGATTTCCAAAAGGCAGCCGGTCGACTGGAAAAGATCATTTGCGGTGGTGAAAGCATTTCAGAGGATTTGATTGGTCGCCTTGAAAGCTATACAACGGCACAGATTTATAATCAATATGGACCTTCAGAAACGTGCGTTGCGGTTAGTGTGGCACATGTCAATGGGAAATCACGTATCACTGCAGGCAAACCCATGGAAAACTGCAGATTGTATGTATTGGATAAATGGATGCAACCACTTCCTGTAGGTGTTTATGGGGATCTTTATATCGGTGGCATTTGCGTTGGACGAGGATATCGAAACAATCCTGAACTGACTGCCCAAAAATTTGTCAGCAATCCTTATGAAACCAAAGATGTTCTGTACTTTACCGGTGATATTGCATGCTGGTCTTCAGAAGGTGAAATCATTTTGGCGGGACGAACGGACAAGCAGGTTAAAATAAGAGGTCTTCGTATTGAGCTAGAAGATATTTCTTCCTGTCTTGCCGGTTATACGGGTATTCTTGATACCGCTGCCAAAGTATTTGAGGTGAATGAACAGCCGGTTGTACTGGCTTACTATACATCTAATTTAAGCTATAAAGAATCGGACTTGATTCGTTATATGGGAGAACAACTGCCATATTACATGTTGCCATCACGCATCCTGCGTCTTGAGGAAATGCCTCTGACCCACAATGGGAAAGTGGATGATAATAAATTGCCATTTCCCGATGAGGCAATATCAGGCAGAGAAGCCAGCAATGATCTTCAGCGCGGGTTACTTGATATTTTTTCGCAAGTATTAAACAATGATCAGTTGAATGTTGACAGCGACTACTTCCTGTCTGGTGGTAATTCGTTGAATGCCATGGAGACCATTGGGCTTATTGAAGAACGTCTTGGTGCAAGAATTAAAATATCTGATTTGTATGCTTGCAGATCCGTTGCATTGGTGGCTGATCAGTTGGGTGGCGTACCTGGGATTGTCAGAGAACCAAAGATTTCCATGCCTAAGGCTCCAATTCAGGACAAATACCCTTTGTCTTCCATTCAGAAAGGCATTTACGTTCAGGCACATCAAGATCCAACAGGCCTGGCTTACAATATGCCGGGTGCATTTGAATTGGATGGCGCCATTGATTTGGATCGGTTGAATAATGCATTTAGAACTTTGGTTGGGACAGATGAAATATTCCGCATGACTTTTATGTTTGAAGAAGGGAACTTATGGCAAATTCCCCTGGAGTGCCCTGAACTTAAAGTAGAAGAAATTAAGGCCCAGACCTTCGATGAGGCATCAGAACAATTTCTCAGACCCTTCATCTTGAACGAAGGCCCTCTGATTCGTGTGGGACTGTGGGAACCTGAGGAAGGAAAGACAATCCTTTTCTTTGACATGCATCACATCATCAGCGATGGGTTGAGCACGCCAATTGTGTTAAAAAGGCTATCCGCATTATATAGTGGCAAAAATAGCAGCGTTAAATATACCTACAAAGACTATTTGTGGCAGATAAAGGATCGAGTTGTGGATCAAAAGGATCAGAGCTTTTGGCTTTCCGAATTTGATACCATGCCCCATCCACTTGATTTGCCAGTAGACTACCCAAGACCGGAGATGTTTGGATTTAAAGGTGGAATTGTAAGTCACGTGTTATCAAAGGAATTATCATCTCAAATCACAGATTATTGTAAAGAGCAACAATTGACAGGATACATGTTCTTTGTCGGCGTTTTTTCAATTATGCTTTCCAAATATTCGGGTCAAAAAGATATTATCGTAGGATCGCCCGTATCAAATCGAACATCCAACGAACTCCTAGACATTTGCGGGCCTTTCCTGGAAACTTTGCCTCTTCGGTTGCTACCTTCAGGAACAGTAGTTGATTACTTCAACCATATACAAAAAAAAGTACTGGACCTTTTAGATCACTCAAAAATTACACTGGAAGAAATCATAGAAGGTGCCGGTATCCCAAGGTCTTTATCGGAGAATCCCTTATTCCGGGTGTTCTTTTCCATGAGACCATTGGATTCGTCTGCTTTCTCCTTTGCCGGAAACAAAGCGACCTATCACAATATCCTAACCGGTACCAGCAAATTGGATTTAGGGCTTGAAGTTGCTGAAACAGAGGACGCTTATCAACTGTTCTTTGAATATTCAAAAGAACTGTTCAAGGAGGATACCATTCGGCTTTATGCCCGTAGTTTTGAGGCAGCTGCCCGAGAAA
>JBGSVW010000019.1:0-29607 GCA_041752735.1 Anaerovoracaceae bacterium
GCAGCTACTGAGTCAATGACAACAATATCCAAGGCACCGCTCCTGACTAGCATTTCACAAATTTCGAGGGCTTGTTCTCCGGTATCCGGTTGAGAAACAAGCAAATCATCAACAACGACACCTAATTTGCGCGCATATTCAGGATCAAGCGCATGCTCGGCATCGATAAACGCTGCCTTGCCACCGACTTTCTGGGTTTCAGCAATCATGTGTAATGCTAATGTGGTTTTACCGGATGATTCGGGTCCAAAAACTTCGATAATTCTACCCTTGGGTATTCCGCCTACACCCGTTGCTATATCTAGGCTGATTGAACCGGTGGAAATGGTTTCGATATTCATTTGGAGTGAATCATCACCCAATCTCATGATGGATCCTTTGCCGAATTGCTTTTCTATTTGGTTCAGGGCAGCTTCTAGCGCCCTTTCTTTATCGTCTTTGTTGATGCTCAATGCAATACCTCCATTCAATAACGAACATTTGTTCTTGTTTCAATAATAGCTTATCCGTTGAAAAAGGTCAAGTACAAATTAATATTAACACAAAAGTAAATATTTGTAAATATATGTATTTATTACCAATTCATTTAAATTGCTATGTTATAGCAATTGGCTGTAAATTAGGTGCAACATGGCAAGCACTGTGATTTCTCTATTCTTCTCTCGATGATTGCGTTGAATATATTTCTCTATTTCATAAATCTTTTGATTTCCTTCTTTGTCGGTGTGCATGAAAGAAATGTGAACAAGGCCAACGGGTTTTTCTGCTGTTCCCCCATCGGGTCCTGCTATACCAGTCACTGCAATACAAATGTTACTGCCTGTGGCATTAAAGACACCTTTTACCATTTCTGTTGCAGTTTCCCGGCTAACGGCACCGTATTTCTCCAGCGTTTCAGGATTTACACCCAGTTCGTCAATTTTAGCTTGATTGCTATATGTTACATAACCTCTGTCAAAAACAACTGATATTCCTGGTACACGAGTTAAAGTTGCAGCAAACAATCCACCGGTACAGGATTCTGCGCAGGAGATGGAAAGTTTGTTTTCCAATAATTTAGCCGCCACTACATCCACCAAGTTTTGATCATCCACACTATATATATATTGCCCAATTCTTGTACTTATTTGACTGATCATATCATCGACCTTTTGAATTGCATCTTCCATGGTTTTCTGTTTGGAAGTAATTCGTAGATAACACTCTCCCTCCATGGCGTAAGTTGCAATTGTGGGATCTGTCTGAGCGTCAATCAAGTCCAGCAATGCAGTCTCAAGTGCGGATTCACCAATTCCATAAGTTCTTACCATACGGTAATAAATGTTGAACCCAGTCATCTTTTCCAGATAAGGCATTAGGGAGGTATCAAACATCTTCGACATTTCCCTTGGCGGTCCAGGCAAGCATGCAACAGTTTTGTTCTTATAGGTTGATATAAACCCTGGAGCAGTACCCATTGAATTTTGAAGCACTAATGCTCTTTTTGGCACATATGCCTGTTTTATATTGTTCTCTGTCATCTGACGGTTTACCTTATGGAAGAATTGGTTAATCGATGTCAGTGCAGGTTCATTCAAGACCATCTCATCCTTCATGACTTGGCAAACAATTTCTTTGGTCAAATCGTCCTGAGTGGGCCCTAAACCACCGGTGGTAATCACCAGGTCAGTTTTTTTTAAAGCTTCTTCAAGTATTTCTTTCAAACGATAGGGGTTGTCTCCCACCGTAAAATGGTACATCACATCAATGCCCATTCGATTGAGTCGCTCAGATAAAAATGCAGCATTGGTATTGATTGTTTGTCCGAATAATAATTCTGTTCCGACGCTTAAGATGGTAGCCTGCATTTGTTCCTCTTTTCTATCCTTTGAACACGGAAATGTTCTTGACTATATATTCTGTCCCCGAAACAGCGGTCATGATGACACATGCCCACAGCAACACTTGGTCCATAGGGAAATCAATATAACTAAATGGCCAATTGTTAAGTAAGAGTAAAGGTACGGCCAACATTTGTAGAACTGTTTTAATTTTTCCTGTCATTCCGGCCGCAATAACTTTCCCGTCAGCAGCAGCCACCGTTCGAAGACCGGCTACGGCGAATTCTCTTGCTAATATAACAACAAGCATCCATCCTGCCACATCTCCGGATTCAACCAAAAGTACCAGTGCAGATATTACCAAGACTTTGTCAGCCAGGGGGTCCATAATCTTCCCAAAATTGGTAACCAAATTATTTTTTCTGGCCAAATAGCCGTCCAATGCATCCGTAGCGGATGCCAGTATGAACAAAACTGCTGCTGCTATATCCCAACCCAACAAATACAAAGCGATGAAAAAAGGTACTGCGACGACTCTTCCCATCGTCAGTTGATTAGGTAAATTCATATTAAACCTCCAAGCCTACAATATCATAATCGAATCCATCGGTAATGAGGACTTTTATAATGTCCCCGGGTTCATGGGATTGATGAGTCTGAATCAAAACACTATGATCAATTTCAGGCGCATCATATTTGGTCCTGCCGATGTATGTAAATAAGGGTTTTTCAATCTGTTTCTCAGATATTTGGGTATCAAGCTCATCAATGATGACTTCCAGTGTCTGACCAATTTTATTTTGATTCAATTGTCTGGAAATCTCCATTTGCCGTAGCATGATTCCGTCACGTCTGTCAGTTTTTATCTGCTCTGAAATCTGCTTTTTCATTTCACCTGCCGGTGTGCCCTCTTCCCGAGAGTATGCGAACACACCTAGTCGCTCAAATCGAGTTTCTTGAATCAAATCAAGAAGCTTATCGTAGTCTTCAACCGTTTCACCGGGGAAACCGGTAATCAGCGTCGTCCGAATATGGATATCGGGCATCGCCTGGCGCAAACGGTTGATTGAATTTAGTATACTATCCGGGGTGGATCGTCTTTTCATGGCCTCGAGAATGGGCAAGCTAAAATGTTGCAATGGAATATCAATATAATGACAAATCTTAGGTTCCCTCGCCATGACTTCGATGAGTTCGTCTGTAATCCGATCTTCATAACAGTACATCAAGCGTATCCAATGAATTCCGTCGATACCGCATAGGGCTGTAAGAAGTTCAGACAAAGCAAATTTTCCATACAGATCTAGCCCATACGCGGTTACATCCTGTGCGATTAGGATGATTTCTTTGCAGCCTTTTTTGGCCAGCCAATCAGCTTCGGCAAGCAAATCCTCCATGGGAGTGCTTCGATAAGAACCTCGAATTTGAGGAATGACACAGTAAGTACAGCAATTATCACAGCCCTCGGAAATTTTTAGGGTTGCTCGGTACATCTGTCCCGGGATCCGTCGAAAATGCCAATCATCCGGATTTGGTATTTGGCTCAGATATTTCTGACGCTTTCCTGTTTGAAAAGCAGAAAGCAACTCGGGTAGTTTTTCATAATCATTGACTCCAAGAATAATATCAACTTCAGGAATCTCCTTGTACAGTTCTTCCCCATATCGCTGCGTAAGACACCCGGTTACCACTAAAATCGCATCATCCTTTTTCGTCCTTGCCATTTCCAAAATTGTATCAATGGACTCTTTTTTAGCATCATTGATGAAGCCACAAGTATTGACAATAATAGCATCCGCTTTTAAGGAATCATTGATTATTTTATGGCCTGCTAGCTCTAAACGTCCGCCAAATAAGTCGGAATCATTCTCATTTTTGGGGCAACCCAGTGTTTCGATATATATCCTCACGAATAATCTCCATTTTCTTCTTTCATTTTTTCTAATTCAGCTTCTGTCATTAAAATGATTCGTGGCTTCGAGCCATCCGCTGGTCCAACGATTCCCCGGGATTCCATCATATCCATAATTCTTGCGGCACGGTTATATCCAAGTCGGAATCTTCGCTGTAGCATAGAAACCGATGCTTGGCCAGCCCTGACTACCATTTCAATACAATCTGGCAACAAATCGTCCTGTTCATCAGCACCGCTGTATGTATTCCCCCGTTCGATATGTTCCATTACTTCTCCGGAATATTCAACGTTTCCTTCCATCTGACTTTTGACATGATCAATGATGTTATTCACCTCTTGATCGGAAATATAAGGAGCCTGAATCCTCTTTGGTTTATTTAGGTCCTGGGGTTTGAATAACATATCACCATTACCTACCAATTTTTCAGCGCCCGGCATATCAATGATTGTACGGGAATCTATTTGTGAGGAAACCATAAATGCGATTCTGGAAGGAATATTGGCTTTGATCAAACCGGTTATAACATCGACGGAAGGTCTTTGTGTAGCGACAATCAAATGCATTCCGGCACCTCTGGCTAATTGTGCAAGTCTACAGATAGCGTCTTCCACCTGGCTGCTTGCTACCATCATCAAATCCGCCAGTTCATCAATGATAACTACGATTTGCGGGAGCAATTCTTCTTTCTGTCTACTGTCTTTCATTAAGCTATTATAAGACGCAATGTCTCTTGCGCCAACTGCTGCAAATTTTTTGTATCTACCTGTCATCTCACCGACCGCCCAGTTTAATGCGGCGGCTGCCTTTGTTGAGTCGGTTACCACCGGGATTAATAGATGAGGAATGCCATTATAGTTCCCCAATTCTACCATCTTAGGGTCTATGAGTACCAGTTTCACTTCTTCTGGTCGAGCTTTGCAGAGCAAGCTGGAAATAATTGCATTGATACAAACGCTCTTTCCGGAACCTGTTGCACCGGCTATCAGTAAATGTGGCATTTTAGCTAGATCTGCCACAACAGCGTTGCCGCCGATATCTTTTCCTACCGCAAAAGCCAGCTTCGATTTGTGACTCTGGAATTCCTTTGATTCGATGATTTCTCGTATTGATACCATTTCCCGCTGTTCGTTTTCAACTTCTATACCTACGGCTGCTTTACCTGGTATGGGTGCTTCCAGTCTTATGCTTTTGGCACGGAGATTAAGAGCAATGTCATCGGCAAGACGAACAATGCTTGATACTTTAACGCCCACGGCGGGTTGTATCTCATATCTAGTAACAGAAGGCCCTTCGATCACATTGGTAACCTTAGCTTCCACATTGAAACTTCGCAAAGTATGCTCAAGTAATGCTGCACGTTCATTTAGACCGTGATTTAAGCCTTTGTGTGTTGAATTTTTTGTTACTTTTTTTAGTAAATCCAAAGAAGGTAACACATATCGACCGGGTGTTTTGGGATAAACAACCGGAACTGTATCCGTTGACTTATCTGAAAAGCCTAATCCTGTGGCTTCACCTTTTTTTTCTGTGGAATCCTCAGCCAAACCAAAGGACGATCTTGACCCTATTGTTTTAGTAGGATGGTCTTTCTCGAAAAGGCTATCATCCTGTACCATATCTAAGATCTTTCGCTGGCCATCAGACAAGTCTGATTCCATATGGGTTGGGTGTATTTCTTCTGAATAGATAGGCATCTTGGGCGTCTGCTTACTTGGTGTATCAACTTCAAAGGGAGGGAAATCGTTATCTTCGTCTATTTTCCGGCTTTTTTCTAAGGCTGCCTCTGCCCAGCGGCGTTCGCGATCAGTTTTTCTGATTTCTTCTTCAGTTTGTGAAACCTTGCGATCTTGATCACGTAGTGCTTTGCGCTCTTTTGCATGATCAAGAAATCTGGAAATGGGTGTGTTGATTAGCAACATCAAGAAAATCAAAATCATCACGGAGCAAAGTAGGTACAGTCCGACAATTCCTATTAAGTCATAAATAGTGCTTCCTGCGTACATTCCAAATACACCGCCATTTTTCAGTGCAATGCCTTCTGTATATACATCTCGAATCCCTAATATGCCATATTGCATATCTGCTGCATAACGCGCAGAGTTAATTAAATCCATTGTTAAATACAACAATGTAAGAATAATACCTGTTCTAAGAGAAAACGGAACAACAAAACCCACAAAAATGAAGATAGCATAAATAATTAAAAAATATGGTAAAAAATATGCGCCAAATCCAAAAGAACCTTTAAGAAAATCTGAAATGGTCTTTCCAACAACACCGACCAAATCTGTTTGCAATGCAATTATTAAAAACACACCAAAAGCAATCAAAATAATGGCACCAATTTCATCCCTTACTCTTGGTTCTGTAGTAAATATTTTTTTTGGTGCTTCTCCGACAGTTGCTGATGCTGCTGCTTTAGGTCGACTTGTATTCTTTGTTGAATTCTTATTTTTCGAGCCTGGTGGTCGTCCCGGACCTCGTTTTTTTTGTTCAGCCATATTGAATACTCCTCTATTAGTTCAAAATTTCATAGATTATAACAGTAATCCCTAAAATCCATGTATAAAACGAAAAAAAGCTAAGTTTTAAATTTGCTACCAACCGAAGCATCGCCTTAATCGCGATGAATCCCATCCCCGCGGATACTATTGTTCCAACCAGAATCGGTCCAATCAAATCATTTGGAATTCCAGCATCAAGCGCTGGAGGTAATTCCATAATAACAGAACCTAATATGGCTGGTATCGAAACAAGGAAAGCAAATCGAAGGGCAAAATTCCTGTCAATCCCCATAATCAAGCCACCAAAAATGGTAGATCCCGACCGAGATATTCCCGGAGTTATGGCAATGCCCTGCATCGTACCAATAAATAGCGCATGTCTAAATTTCATCCCATCAACTTGGGTACGCCCTCTACCGTTACGTTCAGCAATCCACAAGATGGTTCCGGTGATTAAAAAACCGATACCAATTGCTATGAGCGATTCGTAGAAATCTGCAAACATGTCTTTAAGAAAAACCCCCATCAGCGCTGTTGGGATAGTTGCAACAACAATTAGAAAACCTAATCTTCTTTCCGGCGAGGAATTTATTCTTGGTCCTTTTCCCGTAACAAGGTCCGCTATTGTTAAGCCCAGTTCTTTGCATAACAAAACGATGTCTTTCCAATAAATTACAAATACGGACAGTAAGGTTCCCAGGTGAAGCATCACTGCGAAAAATAGTACACTTTCACCTTCAATTCCAAAGAAATGTTGTAGTAATGCCAAGTGTCCCGAACTACTGATTGGTAAAAATTCACCCAATCCCTGTACAATACCCAGTATGATTGCCTGCAAATATGTTAGTGTTGCCAAGGGAAATACCTCCTTTAAGTCCATAAAAAATCAATTTATATTATAGCACATTAACACTCTGGCTGCATGGTTTTTGACTGATTCCATCTTACACTTTTCATTTACCGCAAGGAATGATATAATAGCCACCAAACATACAAGGGAGCAAAACTATGAACAAAATACCAAACATTGCAATCGTTGGCGCAACTGGCGTCGTCGGAACTACTTTTCTAAAAGTACTGGAAGAAAGAAATTTCCCCTACCACACTATCACAATGTTAGCTTCACCACGTTCCGCAGGCAAATCAGTAACCTTCAAAGGTGCTTCTCATCCTGTGGTGGCTCTGGATGAGCATTCTTTTGATGAAGGCATCGATATTGCACTTTTTTCAGCTGGTGGTTCCACCAGCGAGAAATTTGCCCCAATCGCTGCCTCCCACGGAGTGATCGTGATTGATAACAGCAGCGCATGGCGAATGGACCCCAAGGTACCCCTTGTGGTACCTGAAGTGAACCCACAAGATATCAAATGGAATCAAGGTATCATAGCAAATCCAAACTGTTCCACCATTCAGGCAGTTGTGGCATTAAAACCTTTGCATGATAAATACAAAATTAAGAGAATTGTATATTCCACTTATCAGGCAGTTTCCGGTTCTGGTATCAAAGGCATCAACGATCTTAAAAACGGAACAGCCATCGCATACCCTCATCCGATTGTTGGAAATTGCCTTCCGCATATCGACGTGTTCTTAGAAAATGGGTACACCAAAGAAGAAATGAAAATGATTCATGAAACCAGGAAAATATTAGGAGATCCGTCAATTGCGATTACTGCAACAACCGTACGGGTTCCAGTTTTTGATGCTCATAGTGAATCCATCAATTTGGAATTTGAAAATCCTTTTGATGTGGATGAGGTCAAAGCATTACTGGCCAATGCACCTGGAATTGTTTTGCGTGATGATCCGGCAAACAACGTTTACCCGTTAGCGTCAGAAGCTGCCGGCACCGATGCGGTCTATGTCGGCAGAATCCGTCGAGATGAATCCGTTACGAATGGCTTGAATATGTGGGTTGTTGCAGACAACATCCGTAAAGGTGCTGCTACAAATGCGGTTCAAATCGCTGAGGAGCTATTGAAATAGATTTTAAGTATTTGGGAAAATAAAAAGTGGAGGCCGCGCCTCCACTTTTTGATTATTTTAATTTACTTTTTCGTCGCTTTTGCTACTGCCTGGGCTGCCGCAAGTCGCGCAATGGGCACTCTAAATGGTGAACAGGAAACGTAGTTCAACCCGATATTATGGCAAAACTCAATGGTCCTTGGGTCTCCGCCATGTTCTCCACAGATACCAAGTTTAATGTCTGGCCGAGCGCTTCTACCCTTTTCAACAGCCATTTTTATTAGCTGGCCGACACCGACCTGGTCCAGAGTTTGGAACGGGTCTTCTTCGAAAATCAGCAAGTCTCTATACTCTTTGATGATGTTTGCAGTGTCATCTCTTGAGAATCCGAATGCCATTTGTGTCAAGTCATTGGTTCCAAAGGAGAAGAATTCCGCATCCTTGGCTATGTCGTCTGCTGTGACACAAGCTCTGGGAATCTCAATCATTGTCCCTATCATGTAGGTAACCGTTGTGGCTTCCCGATCAAATACACGTTGGATGGTATCTAAAACTGTTTTCTTGACAAAACTAAGCTCTTTAGCCAAGCCTACCAATGGAATCATAATTTCAGGTACAACATCCATATTTTTTTCACGTTTCAGTTCAATAGCAGCCATAATGATTGCTTCTGCTTGCATTTCTGCAATCTCAGGATACGTGATTGCCAGTCTGCACCCGCGGTGTCCAAGCATGGGATTGAACTCATGAAGCTCAGAAACACGTCTAGATAATTTTTCGTAAGGGATATTTATGGTTTCCGCCAATTCTTTAATTTCTTGCTCGGAATGAGGCAAGAATTCATGGAGAGGTGGATCCAACAAACGAATTGTTACCGGACGGGTGCCCATGGCTTCAAAGATGCCTTTAAAGTCCTCTTTTTGATATGGCAGCAGCACCGCAAGAGCTTCTCTGCGTTCTTCTTCTGTATCCGCTACAATCATTCTACGGACATTGGGAATTCTTTCTTCTTCGAAGAACATGTGCTCAGTTCTGCAAAGTCCGATTCCTTCAGCCCCGAATTCCACAGCTTGTTGAGCATCCTTTGGATTGTCGGCATTGGTTCTGATTTTGAGTGTTCTGATTTCGTCAGCCCATACCATGATGGTTTCAAAATCACCGGAAAGCGCTGGTGGTACGGTGTCAATCAGACCTTCATATACCACACCGACGGTGCCATCCAAAGAAATGAAATCGCCTTCTGTAAAGGTTTTATCCCCAACAATCATGGTTTTTGCTTCTTCATTCACGCTGATTTCCGAACAGCCTGAAACGCAACATTTGCCCATACCACGTGCAACTACCGCTGCATGGGAAGTCATACCGCCTCTTGCTGTCAGAATACCTTCTGCAACAACCATACCGGCTAAGTCTTCAGGCGAAGTTTCTTTACGGACCAGTACAGCCTTCTCACCCATGGCTACTGCAGCAACCGCATCAGCTGCGGTAAAGTAAATTTTGCCGGATGCTGCGCCTGGTGAGGCAGGAAGCCCTTTGGTCAAAACCGTGGCTTTTTTGAGTTCTGCCTCGTCAAATTTTGGATGAAGCAGTTGATCAATCTGAGCGGGTTCCAGTCGGGTAACTGCGGTCATCTTATCGATGAGGCCTTCTTTTTCCATATCTACAGCTAGTTTCACAGCAGCACCAGCAGTACGTTTACCATTTCTGGTCTGTAACATAAATAGTTTGTTTCTTTCTACGGTGAACTCCATGTCTTGCATATCTGTGTAATGTTTTTCGAGAAGGTCAGCGATTCGAATGAACTCTTTATATACTTCCGGAAATGCAATGGCCATCTCTTCGATGGGTTGAGGTGTTCTAATACCGGCGACTACGTCTTCTCCTTGTGCATTTACAAGGAATTCTCCAAATATTTTCTTTTCTCCATTCACTGGGCTTCTTGTGAAGGCAACGCCGGTTCCGGAGGTATCTCCCATATTACCAAATACCATTGACTGGACATTTACTGCGGTTCCAAGGTTTGAGGGAATACCATTCAATTTTCTATATAGAACAGCACGGTCGTTGTTCCAGGAACGAAATACCGCTTTGATGGATTCCATCAACTGATCTTTTGGATCCTGTGGAAAGTCTTTTCCCATTTCATCTTTCACTAATTTTTTGTAGGCGACGATGATTTCCTGAAGATCTTCGGTTTTTAATTCCACGTCGGAGGCGACACCCTTTTCATGTTTTTTAGCTTCAAAAATGGCATCAAATTTGGTCTTATGCACATCCAGTACCACATCACCAAACATTTGAATAAAACGCCGGTAACTATCGTAGGCGAAACGTGGATTCTCTGTAAGTGTGGCTATTCCTGCGACGGTCTGGTCATTGAGTCCTAAGTTTAGAATAGTGTCCATCATACCAGGCATAGAAAAAACAGCACCTGATCTGACCGAAACCAGCAGTGGATTCTCAACAGAACCGAATTTTTTTCCGCTTTTTGCTTCCAGATCTGCCATCTTAGCGTAGATGTCCGCGATGATATCATCACCTATATTTTTGCCTTCTTCGTAATATCTTGTGCAAGCAGCTGTGGTGACGGTAAACCCATTGGGAACAGGCAAACCAATCTTCGTCATTTCTGCCAGGTTTGCACCTTTACCCCCCAAGAGATTTTTCATTTCTTTGGATCCTTCCTCGAAGGAATAAACGAATTTGTCCATGTGTCCAACTCTCCTTATCTAAAAAGTTAATTTTGATTCAATATATGTCTTGACTTCAACAACCGGAATACGGATTTGCTCCATGGTATCTCTGTCACGAATGGTCACGCAACCGTCAATCTCTGTGTCAAAATCAACACAGATGCTAAAAGGTGTGCCGATTTCATCTTCACGCCTGTAACGTTTCCCAATAGATCCTGTTGCATCATAATCAACCATAAAGTGCTTTGCCAATTCTTCATGTATAGGCTCAGCAATATGAGATAATTTTTTTGCAAGCGGCAAAACGGCGGCCTTGAATGGGGCAATCGCCGGGTGGAAACGAAGAACAACTCTTGTGTCTTCTTTTCCGTTTTCGTCGGTTAGGATTTCTTCATCGTAAGCATCTATCAAAAATGCTAACGCTACACGATCAGCGCCTAACGATGGTTCAATACAGTACGGAACATATCTCTCGTTGGTTTCAGGATCGATATAATTCAGTTCCTGCCCGGAAAATTCAATGTGTTGTTTGAGGTCAAAATCTGTTCGATCGGCAATGCCCCACAATTCTCCCCAACCAAATGGGAATAGATATTCGATATCGGTGGTTGCATTACTATAATGAGACAATTCTTCCTGATCATGGTCACGCATCTTGATGTTTTCTGCTGTCATGCCAAGAGAAAGCAGGAAATTTCTGCAATAGTCTTTCCAGTAATGAAACCACTCCAGATCAGTTCCTGGCTTGCAGAAGAACTCTAATTCCATCTGCTCAAACTCTCTGGTTCGGAAAGTGAAATTTCCGGGAGTGATTTCATTTCGAAACGATTTCCCGACTTGAGCAATGCCAAATGGTATCTTTTTGCGAGAGGTACGCTGAACATTTTTGAAGTTCACAAAAATACCTTGAGCCGTTTCCGGACGCAAGAAAATTTCGGACTTGGAGTCGTCTGTTACCCCTTGATAGGTTTTGAACATCAAATTGAACTGTCGGATTCCTGTAAAGTTCTTTTTGCCACAATCAGGACATGGAACTTGGTGAGAATTTAAATATTCTTCCAATTTCTCCTTTGGCCATCCATCAACCGGAATACCTGTGATTCCCTCTTTGGACATTTGGTCTTCTACCAATTTGTCTGCCCGAAAACGTGCTTTGCATTCTTTACAGTCAATCAGCGGATCTGAAAATCCGCCTACGTGCCCTGATGCCTCCCAAGTTCTTGGGTTCATCAAGATGGCAGCATCCAAGCCTACATTGTATTTTGATTCTTGAACAAACTTCTTCCACCAGGCTTTTTTGATATTATTTTTGAATTCAACACCAAGAGGGCCGTAATCCCAGGTATTGGCCAGCCCTCCATAAATCTCTGAACCCGGGTATACAAACCCTCTTCCTTTTGCTAGAGAAGTAATCTTCTCCATTGTGACGACTCTATTCATTCTTATTTTTTGCCTTCCTTCACTGCTTTTTCGATTTCTTCAGCAACATCTTTGACTTTGTCTTTGATATCATCTACAACATCTTCCGTTTTTTCTTCCAAGTCTGCAAAAGTATCTGCAAATTCTTCGGCAGCATCTTGTTTTTTCCTTTTGATGGCTTCAGTCGTTTTTGTAAATGCATCGGAAGTTTTGTGGATAGCGTTTTCTGCGACATCCATTACTTTTTCGACTGACTCACTATTTGCTACTTTTTCGTACATTTCGCTGCTCTTCACTTTTTCATAAACATCAGCGCTTTTTTCTTTGGCTACATCAGCAAATTCAGAGCCCTTTTCTTTGGCTTTCTGGACGGCTTCTGTGGCTCTGTCACTTACATCGATGATGGTACCATCTGTTTTGACTACTTCAATGATGCATTTGAAACCGAATGCTGCAATTGCGCCGGCTAACATGCCCCAAGGAGCAATTACCAGGCCTACCAGTCCGGCATTAACCGGAATGTTAACGATGGCATCGCCATCAGCTTTTTTGACAATGATTTTGCTGACATTGCCTTTTTTGACAAGTTCTTTTACGGAATCAACGATGGCCGCGCCTTTGCTGCCCATGGTTTTGCTGTCACTTGTTTCCATAGTTTCTTCGATGTTGATGATAGCATCCACCACACTGCCTTCAGCGGCTTCCAGTGCCTCTTTGGCTTCTTTGTAGGTTACACCGGTTCTGTCTTTTACCAGTTCGATTTTTTCTAATGTAATTTCCATGATACGACCTCCTTTGGTGTTATATATAGCTTTCACTTTTTAATATCCCCAAATCCAGATGATAGGCAAGATATTTTCTCAACAGGGATTTTACGACTATTTGTTTTTCCTCATCCAATACTAGCTTCTGAAATGATTGAAGAGGATTATTCAAGAAATATTTTAGTATATCAACTATATCAAAACTTAGTTCATAAATCAATGAATCATTGGGTTTTATGGATACATTCTTCATACAATTTTCACAAATAAGTCCGCCTTGTTCAATCCCAAACAGATATACAGTTTCCTCTTTGTTGCAAAGCACACATGTATCAAGTTGAGGCTCGACACCGAAGATTTGAAGAACTTTCACTTGAAATGCCAAAATCAATGTATTCACGTCGATTTCCCGTTTTTCCATCACTTCGAAAAAATCAAGCATCAGCTGGAAATACCTTGGATTAGGGGAGCCTTCTTGTAAGAGCTTGTCCGAAAGTTCCAGCACATAAGAGGATCCCATAAATTTTTCTACATCTTCTCCTATTTTGAAGTAACTCTTGATCATTTCTGCGCTTTGTATGTTAAAACGATCTTGATTCTTGAACATTTCATAACGACCGTAAGCGAAAGGCCGCATGGCAAGAGCCGCTTTGCTTCTTCCCTTTTCTGTAATGTTGGTGCCAGCACTGATTTTGCCGAATTTTTTGGAAAATAAAAGAATCATCCTTCTCCCGTTGACTGTCTTGGTTTGTCTCAAGATGATTCCTTCTGTTTCTGTGTACATGAGTTATTCCTTATATCCGAATCCTGACAACGCAGTATCACTGTCTCGCCAGTTCTCCTTCACTTTGACCCATAATTGGAGAAAGACTTTTGTGCCTAACAATGCTTCCATGTCTTCCCGTGCACTTTTACCTACACCCTTTAATTTTCTTCCCTCTTTGCCAATAATCATGCCTTTATGGCTTTTCTTTTCGCAGTAGATGACAGCACTGATGTTTGTGATATTGGTTTTTTCTTCGTACGCTTCAATCTCTACGGCGACACCATGTGGGATTTCATCTTCTAGATATTTCAGCAGTTTTTCACGAATAATTTCTCCAACCAAGAATCTTTCCGGATGATCTGTTACCTGATCTGCAGGGAAATACATCGGCCCGTCTTCAACAGAATTCTTAAGTTTTTCAACCAATGTATCAACATTTTTGTTTTCAAGGGCTGAAATTCCAATGATATCTTTGAAAAGTCCGGTTTTTTCATATTCTTCGAAAAGTGTTTTGTATTGTTCCGGTTCAATCAGATCAATCTTATTAATCAAAAGATAAGCCGGCGTTTTGACTTGTGTCAACAGTTCGGTGATGTATTTGTCTCCGGGTCCGGCCACATGGGAATTATCAACAATAAACAAAATCAAATCGACTTCTTCAAGGGTTCGCAACGCAGTATCAGTCATATAACTTCCGAGTTTTGTTCTTGGTCTGTGGATTCCCGGGGTATCAATGAAGACCAACTGAGCATCATTATCAGTGTAAATACCTCTAATGGTATTTCTTGTGGTTTGAGGTTTGTCCGTCGTAATAGCAACTTTCTCGCCAAGTATTGCATTTAGTAACGTTGATTTTCCAACGTTAGGTCTTCCGATTATACTAATAAAACCGCTTTTCAAAATTTGAATCCCTTCGGTAACAATTCGGACAGGGTGATAATTTCTAAATGTTCGGCATCCGGTCCAACAATAACTTTTAAATCGGTTGAAAATTCATACATAAACTGCCTACAGATTCCGCAGGGCCAGCCTTTTCCATCTGTTGATGCGATTGCAATGGCTTCAAATTCCCGTTCGCCTTCGGCGATTGCTTTGGTGAAGGCAACTCTTTCCGCACAGATTGTTCCACCATAGGAAGAGTTTTCTACGTTTACACCGGTAAACATTTTACCGTCTTTTGTAAGCAACGCGGCACCAACCCGATAGTTGGAATAAGGTGCATAGGCATACTGCATTACCGCCTCTGCCTGCTGAAATAATTCTCGATACATGGATTACCGCCTTTCCAGCCCCAATCGGGCTAAAACAGTCTCTTCCGCTTGCCTCATAGCCGCCTGTTCTTCTTCGCAATGATGATCATATCCCAATAAATGAAACATGCTATGGACAAACAGAAACAAAATTTCCCGTTCCGCAGTATGTCCGTAGGTCTCCGCTTGTTCCAACGCCTGATCCAGGCAAATAACAACGTCTCCTAAAAGGGCAACTCCTTCTTTTGGAATTTCACCCGGTGATTCAAACTGAGGAAAAGATAGCACATCTGTTACCGCATCTACGTCTCTATAAGAAGAATTTAATTCTCTGATTTCCGATGAGTCAACAAAAGTTAGACTTACCTCAATGTTTTTATGGTTTAACCCTTCATGTTCCAGGCAAAAAACTGCAGCCTGTCTAATAAGTTCTATGGTCTCGCCTTCAGGAAGCGAGATGCCATCAATAATTACTTCCATTTTTAACCCTCATCCAGCTCACTGGGATGTTTGGTGTAATAATCGTCATAAGCGTTGATGATTTTTTTGACAAGCTCATGGCGTACTACATCCACGTCCTTTAACCAACAAAACTCAATATCTGAAACATCCTTTAGTATTTTTGCAACTTCAATCAAACCTGATTTTTTGCCACGGGGCAAATCAATTTGAGTGATATCACCAGTTACAACCACTCTGGACTCAAACCCCATTCTGGTTAGAAACATTTTCATCTGTTCTTTTGTGGTGTTTTGAGCTTCATCTAAAATAATAAAGGAATTATCTAATGTTCGTCCACGCATATATGCCAATGGAACAATTTCAATGATTTCTTTTTCTTTTAGGCGCAGGGTGGCTTCTCTTCCCATTATATCATATAAAGCATCATACAAGGGTCGTAAATAAGGGTCTACTTTCTCCTGCAAATCTCCGGGAAGGAACCCCAGACTTTCTCCTGCTTCTACAGCTGGCCTAGCCAAAATTATTTTTTGTACTTCTTTGTGTTTTAGTGCACTGGCTGCCATGGCGACCGCCAGATATGTTTTCCCTGTCCCGGCAGGTCCAATGCTGAATACAATATCTTTATTACGAATAGCATTGATATAATTCTTTTGACCGAGAGTTTTTGGTTTGATTGGTTTGCCCATCTGGGTATAGCAAATCGTCTGCTTGTCAATATTTGCTTCGTGATAAGAAAGTCCTTTTTCAACCAAGGCAATGACGTAGGCCACCTTTTGGGTGTCCAGTTTTTCGCCTGATTCGATGATGCCAATTAATTCTTTAATGACATTTTCGGCTTTTCCGGCATCCGGACCTTTCAGTATCAGCTGGTTGTCCCTTTGAATCATGTCCACATCCATGCTATCACGAATTGTGTCCAAATTCTTGTCCATGATGCCGAATAATTCACTGTGATCCAGTACTTGCTCCATGGCAATGGTATTCTTTTGTTCCAATGGTTCTCCTTTTAGTCAAACAACCCGACAGAATCGGGTTGTTGCTTGTTCATATTATCCTAGAAATTCTTCAATGATTTTTTTGACGACACCGCCGTCAGCAACGCCCTTTACCTTTGGCATGGTAGCACCCATGAGTTTCCCCATGTTTTGCCGGCCACCTTCAATACCCAACCCAGCAGCCGTGGATTTCACGATTTCCCGGATTTGCTCCTCGGTCAGCTCAGCAGGCAGGTACGTTTGCAACACTTCAATTTCTGTTTTGTAGGCATCTACTAGGTCAGTTCGGTTGCCACGCTCAAATTCACCAATGGCGTCTCTTCGCATCTTAACCTGTTTGGCAAGAATCGGAATAATATCCTCGTCTTGTAGTTCTTGTCTTGTATCCACTTCCACCTGTTTAATGGCAGCGCGGGCAAGATTGATGGTATTTTTTCGGATTTCATCGCGGCTTTTGAGGGCCTCTTTGTAATCGTCCATTAATCTTTCTTTTAAGGTCAAAAATAACACCTCATCTCTCTCAGATTAATATTTCTTTGCCTTTTTTCTTGCAGCTTCAGACTTCTTCTTACGCTTTACACTTGGTTTTTCGTAATGTTCTCTCTTTCTAAGCTCACTCATAACGCCGTCTCTTGCACATGAACGCTTAAATCTCTTAAGAGCACTTTCCAAGCTTTCGTTTTCTTTTACAATTACTTGTGCCATTTCCTAACTCACCTCCTGCCATTTTAATCTTTGCCTACAACCAGTGTATTATACTATCAACCCGGTGGCCATGTCAACTTTCTCTTGCCTAAAATATGCATATGTAAGTGAGAAACAGTCTGTAAACCGTCTTCCCCACAGTTCATCACCACGCGATAACCATTTTTTAACTCAAGCAAGGCTGAAATCTCTTGAATTTTTAACATCATATGTGCAACCAGCGGGCCATCTTCCTCACAAAGTGTATCCGTAGAAGCAATGTGTTTTTTTGGCACCATCAATACATGAACCGGTGCCTGGGGATCAATGTCATGAAATACATAAATTAACTCGTCCTCGTAGACAACCTTTGATGGTATTTTTTTTTCTGCAATCAGACAAAATAAGCAATCATCCATGGGTCTCCTCCTTATTATTTTTCAAAATCAAGGGTATTCGACTCAATGCACCTGCAGGGCAACTCTTAATACAATCCCCGCAACGGATACATTCTGTCGTATTGGGTTTCAGGTTCGGTTTTAGATTCAATTTGCAGACCGCGTTACAAGTACCGCAGGATTGGCAACGTTCTTCATCAAACTGATGTCTATAAACTGAGATCGGGTTGAAAAAACCGTATATGGCGCCTAAGGGACAAACCCATCTGCAAAAAGGTCTGTAAATTGGAAGCGACAAAAGGATAAATCCCAATAGCAACAATGTTTTCCAACCAAATAGTAATCCAATGGCACTCCGCAACCCTTCATTGGCAATAATCAACGGCCAACCTGCCATTAAAGTGCCTGATGGGCATATATAAGCACAAAACCAAGGGTCACCCTGACCGAATTCATTCATTACAACCATGGGCAAAATCAAGACAAAAACCACCAAGATAATATATTTAAGATACTTGAGATATCTGTCTCCCGGAATCACTTTCAACTTTTTAATAAAAGGAATTTTATATAACAAATCCTGAAATAGCCCAAATGGGCAAAGCCATCCACAAACCAATCTGCCCATTAACGCACCTGTAATCATTAAGAACCCCATGGTGTAAAAGGAGAGGCTGAAATTTTTATCATTTGCCACAGCCTGCAAAGCGCCGATGGGGCAAGAACCCAAAGATCCCGGGCAAGAATAACAGTTTAATCCGGGCAAACAAAGCTGCTTGCTCTCCCCTTGATATATTTTACCGGAAACGAAACCGGCATAGTATCCATTTGACAAAGCGGTGAAGGCCGCCTGAACCCCGGTCCGTAGTCTATCCAATTCCTATGCACTCCAAACAAATCCGAATGGCCTTGGCAAACATAACGCTTACTTCCCCGCGATATACCCCAAGAAGGAGTAAGGATGCGCCAATGAAGAGAATTCCTAAACCAATTTTAGTTGAGAAGGTCTTCAATGATTTCACTCCATTCATCATACTCTTTTTCGCCAATATATAATTCAGTAACAATGGTACCAGTCTGGTCTACAAAAAATGCAGTGGGCGTATATTGAATTTCATCATACAAAAATGTCATGATAGGTGCGGGAATCATCGTATTTGTAAAAGTAACACCTTTTGCATCCGCTATAGATACTGCATCGGCAATCGTTTCGGGAATAGGATTCCCTGCTTGGTCCTGTAAATTGACCGCAATCCCTAGTACATTGATTCCTACGTTTTTGTATTCCTGATAGATGGCTTCCATCTTGGGCATACCTTCGATACATGGATTACATGTTGTCCCCCAGATTAATACTAAAGTGTATTTGGAATTCAGTATCATACTTTGATCTTTCGGATTTCCATATATATCAGTTGTAGAAAATGATTCAAAAATAGGGCCATACTTTTGTCCCAATGTATCTTCTGCCTGCTCATCATTCGTCGTGCCACATCCAACTAAAGAAAGAGTCAATACGATAAGACTAATTACTATCATGGCTGTGGTTATCATGGTTTTCTTTGTTTTCATGTTATCTCCTATTACAAATATATTATACTGCTTCGCCTAACATGCCATCTTGAAATAATCCAATTAGACGAACTTCCAGAAACGAGTTGATCAACTCTTCCTGTCTTTGTCTTGAGTTGGGAACAAATACACGAATATAATTCTCTGTATACCCGGATAACAGTCCGTTATCAGAATTAAATTCTTCAATTAACAATGTTCGACTGGTCCCAATCTGATTTATAAGGAACTGCTTCCCAATTTCCGACTCGGTTTTCAGAAGTATTTTACTGCGTCGATTTTTATCGCCTGGGTTTACTTGATTCTCCATTTCTGCTGCAATGGTGCCGGTTCGCTTGGAATACTTGAACACATGGACTTTGGAGAATCCTGCTGTTTCAACCAATTTGCAGGTTTCCATAAAATCATTCTCAGTTTCTCCTGGAAAGCCTACAATGATATCGGTCGTCACTGCAAATCCCGGGTCATGTTGTTTTAAAATCCTAATAATATCAAGGTATTCCCGTGATGTATAGTTTCTTTTCATGTCCTTAAGCACTGCATCACTACCGCTTTGTAGCGATAAGTGGAAATGTGGGCAAAGCTTCTTGTATTGAAGAAGTTTTTGCACTATACCTACATCGATTACCGTAGGTTCCAACGAACTGAGTCGAATGCGGAAATCTCCCGGCAATTGATTCAATTCCGCTACGATTTGTTCTAATCCCTGTCCAGCTGCATTGTCAGATTCTGCACCATATAATGCAGTATTAATGCCGGTAAGCACGATTTCTTTATATCCTGCTTGAACAAGCCGTTTCGCTTCATCAAGAATGTTATCACGGTTTCGGCTGCGGATGTTTCCCCTGGCATAAGGTACGATACAATAGGAGCAAAATCGGTTGCAGCCGTCTTGTATTTTAATATAAGCTCTGGTTCGTGAATCCATGGAAACCGGCATGCCTATTTCTTCAAATTCGGTTAGTTGCTCGTACGCTTTTCTGTGAATGTCCACGCCTTTGCTTTTGGCATATCCCTCGATCACTTCTACCAAGCCGGCTTTTTCATTTGTTCCGGCAATTATATTGACGCCTTCCAGCGCTGCAACTTCATCCGGTTGCATTTGAGCGTAACACCCAATTACCGCCAAAACACAATCGGGATTCATCTTTCGAAGACGCCTAATGAATTGTCTGGACTTTCGGTCTGCAAGGCCGGTTACTGTACACGTATTGATGATATAAACATCAGCCAGTTCCGTTTCTGAAACAATCTGATGTCCGTTTGCTTTGAACTTTTGTTGTAATGCTTCGGATTCGTATTGATTCACCTTACATCCCAGGGTGTGGAATGCGATATTCATTGATTACTCTTTCTCCTTTTTTTCTTCGGTAGATTCCTCGTCCGTTTTTTCGGATTCTATATGTACCAGAACCTTCCCAATCCTTCTGTCTTGTACCGACTCGATAGTGAACGTATATTTACCATAATGCACAACCGTTCCAGGATTTCCATCACTGGGTATTTCTCCCAATATTTCAATTAACAGTCCGCCAAGAGTCTCAATATTTTCTGACTCCAGATCAGTTATCAATTCGTCATTAATGTCATCAAGATACATTGTACCATCTATACGGTATGTGTCTTCATCAACAAGTTGAATTTTGGGTTCTTCTTCATCATATTCGTCATCAATATTACCCATGACTTCTTCGATGATATCCTCTAAGGTAACAATCCCTGAAAACCCACCGTATTCATCAATTAAGATAGCAATATGCTGACGTGTCTTTTGTAATTCAAAGAACAAGGTGTCGATATACTTGGTATCTGGAACAAAAAATGGCTTCCGCAGTATTTCATGGAGGTCGACATTTTCAAAACCCGCTTCTCTTGCTTTGATTAGATAATCTTTAATGTGAATAATTCCAATGATATTATCGCTGTCCTCATCAAAAACCGGGATACGGGAATATCGAAGTTCCATCAATGTATCTATATATTTCTCGGAAGGATCATTAATGTTGATGGCAAAGACATTGGTACGTGGGGTCATGATTTCATACGCAAATTTGTCGTCAAAAGCAAAAATACTATCTATCATTTTTTTGCCTTCTTCTTTGAGGGCACCTGTCTCCTGTCCAGTCTCCAACATAGACATGATTTCTTCTTCGGAAAATTCTTCATCATCAAGATGGATTTTTTGACCGGTAATCCGTAGCAACAAATTGCCGGTTGCTGACATAAACCACAGCAATGGTTTCAAAGGAAATAAAATCCACTTCACTGGATTTTCTGTAAGAGTAGCTGCACGGTCAAACTGCTGAGCTGACCATTTCTTAGGATAAATCTCACCAAAAACTAAAACCAGAAATGTTGAAAGAAAAAGCAATAGAATCACTGAGATGATGGAGCTACCCGGTATGTTGCTATTATTCAAAAACGAGGATAGTGTTCCTTGTAGCCAAAGTAGAATCACCGCATAAACGCCTAAACCAAATAGTGTAATGGCACCTCGAAGTTCAAATTGTTCATGTGCATTTGCTCTCACCTTATTGCTGGCTGTCTGTGCTTTCTCTGCTGCGGCACAGATAGCTGTTAAAAAAATGAGAATGATAACAATGAAAATGAAAATGCCTGATGATAAATACGGTTCCGGGTTGGTGTCCATAAAACTACTCCTTCCGCTTTCGTAGCATGTCATTGGGTTTTACCTGTTGATCCATTTTGATCAACAGCATTTGCTGGGGATGTGGTGCTGCATTTAACGGCACCCCTTCAGTATCGGTAATATGTGCCAAAACTTGTTCAAAAGGTTCCCTGCTCGGTCCAAATACTTCAATGGTCTCTCCCAAACTCATTTTGTTACGTTGTTCCACCAGCGCAATTCCGCTGAGTTCATCATAGTTCTTTACAATACCAATAAATGTAAAATCACGGGCATAGTTGCTTGTTTCAAAGTTTTGTCCTTCTGCGGATGGCGGATTGAAATAGAAACCAGTTGTAAATATTCTATGGCTTGCCTTTTGTAGCTCAGTCATCCATTTCGGATTAAACTCATACTGGATAGGATCATTGTAATAAGCATCAATCGCCTTCCTATAGGCTCCAACGACAATAGCAACATAAAAAATGCTTTTCATTCGTCCTTCAATTTTGAGAGACGAGATCCCTGCTTCTACCATTTGTGGAATATGTTCAATCATACACAAATCATTGGCATTTAAGATATATGTACCCCGACTATCCTCCTCGATGGGAAGATATTCACCCGGCCTCTTTTCTTCCACCAATGCATACTTGTACCGACATGGGTGTGCACAGTTGCCGCGATTAGCATCCCTTCCCACCATATAATTACTCAAAAGGCATCTGCCAGAATAGGACATGCACATCGCTCCGTGTCCAAAAGCTTCAAGTTCCATTTCAATGGGCATTTTGGACCTGATTTCGCCTATTTCAGCTAGGGAAAGTTCTCTGGCGAGCACCAACCGGTGAATTCCAAGTTTGTGCCAGAATTCAGCTGTTTTGTAGTTTGTCATATTTGCCTGCGTGCTTAAGTGTAACTCCATATCTGGCATAATTTCTTTAGCCATTGATATCACACCTGGATCCGAGACAATCAATCCATCTAGCCCTATTGGCTCTACTTTTTTGAGATATGTTATTAACGGATTGATGTCTTCATTATGAGGAAAAATGTTAACCGCAAGATAACATCGCACATTACGGTTATGGGCATATGCGATACCCTTGGTCATGTCATCCAACGAAAAATTATCGGCGCCGGCACGCAGGCTGAATGAATCTCCGCCAAAATATACCGCATCTGCGCCGTAGTCTACTGCTATCATTAATTTTTCTAAGTCTCCCGCAGGAGCAAGTAATTCCATTTTTTTCATTTTGGTTTTTTGATACTCATACTGATGCCATCTCCTATGGGAAGGATTGCAGTTTCCACTGTATCTAAGACAGATATGTAGTCAAGGAATGCTCGGATATTTTTAACACTGGTTTTATGTTTCCCCTCAGGATCGTAACAATCGTTTGCAACTGTACCGCGCATCAAAACATTGTCGCATAAAATTATGCCTCCTGGTTTGACCAATGTGATGGCCTGCTTAAAAAACCCAGTGTACTTGCTTTTGGAAGCATCAATAAAAATAAGGTCATACCCCAAAAATCCATTTTTTTTGTGTTCGTCAATAAGATTGTCCATGATTTCTGTAGCATCCCCATGAATCACTGTGACACGGTTCTTAATACCCATGTTGCTAAGGTTCTCCACGGCAGTTTCGTATGCCTTACAATCCAATTCGACGGTATCAATCTTGCAATCAGGCCATGTAGCCGCCATGAACCCTGCTGAATATCCAATGGCTGTTCCTATTTCCAGCACAAATCCCGGATTGAATCCTACAAGGATTACAGCTAAAAGCCTTTCAACATCCCTGGTGATGATAGGTATATGGTTTTCTTCCGCATACTTTCGAAGTTCAGCCATGGATTCATTAATTGGCGAATAAAACCCTTCCAGATAGTCGGAGACCAATGGGTTTATTATGTTCACGGCGCCCCCTAAAGCGTTGCTTTATATGCTTCTTTATCCACTAAGAACTCTGCATAAGTGGAAGAAAAGTTATGGGTTGTTGCATCCCCGGATTTTAATACAAAATACAAATATGTTGTGTCAGCAGGTTCAAGTGCAGCATTAATCGCCGCTTCTCCCGGGGAGCAGATTGGTCCGGGTGGCAAACCAGCATTCAAATAAGTGTTGTATGGTGATTCGATTTGTGTATCTGCAATACTTAGAATTGCTTGGGGTTCGCCCAAAATATATTGCACGGTTGAACAGAATTCAAGTTTCATTCCTTGTTCCAATCGGTTGTAAACAACACTTGCCACTTTAGGTCTCTCCGCATCATCACGGACTTCACGTTCGATTAAGGATGCCACAATGACAATATCATAAACGTCTTGTCCCAAATTCTCGGCTTTTGCATAATCTTCTTCAGGAAAAACTTTGTCAAACTGGTTCAACATAATATCAATAATTTGATGGGCATCAGCATTAATTGGTGCCTCATATTGGTTTGGGGACAAAAATCCCTCAAGCCGGTTGGGGCCATCGGGCAGATATTTCATAAATGCATAATCAAAATCGCCATTTTCGGCTTCCTCTAAAAATGCTTCGGCATCAACGATTCCCTGTTCTTCTAAACTTGCAGCAATCTGATTGATACTTAGTCCTTCAATGAGTTGGAATGTTTCTCCTATGGATCGCCCACTCATGATGATATTCATCACTTCTTTCATGTTCATTTCCTGAGAAAATGTATAGGTTCCCGCCTTGAACTGTCCGTCATAACCGCTGATTTTGGATTTTAGACGAAAAACAAATCCACTCTTAATCAGCTGGTTTTCTTCCAGCATCGATGCTATCTGTGCTGTGCCTGAACCTGCCGGAATCTCTAAAACAATAGAATCCCCGGATTGGGGATCTACTGGCTGTCCGCCTACGAACAAATATACATTTAGACCAACCACTGCCAAAACAATAATTCCCAGAATCATCAAAGGCAGAATATATTTTTTCTTGGTTTTCTTTTTCTTAGTACTCATTTTTTTCTCCGATTATTTTGAACGGTTCAGATATTCTCCAGTCCGCGTATCAATTTGTATTATTTCCCCTTCTTCAATGAAGATTGGAACCTGAATCAGTGCTCCTGTTTCAACTGTGGCTCCTTTGGTCACATTGGTTGCAGTATCACCCTTTACACCAGGTTCTGTTTCGATGACCTTTAGGTTCACAAAGTTTGGAGCTTCCACCAAAAACGGTGAGCCTTTGTAGAATTTTAGGGTTGCTTCATCATTTTCACGGATATACTTCATAGCATCTTCAACTTTTTCTGCCTGAACGGGTATTTGTTCAAAGGTTTCCAAATCCATAAAGTAATATAAATCTGCATCAGAATACAAATATTGCATGTTTTTGGTTTCGATGTGCGCCTTGGGGAATTTATCATTTGGGTTAAAAGCCTCTTCCCGAGTGGCACCTGTTAGGATGTTCCGATATTTTGTACGTACAAAAGCTGCACCCTTTCCCGGCTTTACGTGTTGAAAGTCCAGGACCACATGTGGCTCTCCATCAATTTGGAACGTGATACCTTTTCTGAATTCACTGGCATAAATCATTTGAGTTCTCCAATTCTATATGATAATTAAATTTTTAGGTGATTTTACGGTATTAATTATACCAAATTCAGTAATAATTGCCAAGTCCTCGATACGTACACCGAATTTTTCGGGAATATAAATTCCCGGTTCGATGGTCACCGGTTGGTCCGGCTCCAAAACAGCTTCGCTTTTGGTGTTTAGATAGGGTTCTTCATGGACCTCAGTCCCAACGCCATGACCTGTTCCGTGAACAAAGTACGATCCATATCCGGCTTCAAAGATAATATCTCTGCAAACTTTGTCTACATCAAAGCATTTGATACCCGCTTTACAGGCATCCAATCCGGCGTTTTGGGCTCGCAGTACGACCTCATAGACTTCTCGTTGTTCATCACTCACATGACCAATGGCAATGGTTCTGGTCATATCCCCACAGTAACCGTCAACTTTTGCGCCAAAGTCCATTGTCAAAAAGTCGCCTGGCTCAATTTTTTTGTCGCTGGGTTCGCCGTGAGGTTGATTTGAATTTATACCGCTTACACAGATGGTTGGAAAAGCCAGTCCTTTTGATCCCAGACGCTCTAGTGTGAGTTCAATTTCATTTGCAATTTCCAGCTCAGTCATGCCAACTTTGATAAATTCAAGCATGTGAGTGAAACATGTGTCACCCATGGCGGATGCCTTCATGATTTTCAGAATTTCTTCCGGTTTTTTACTTCCCACTAGATACCACCTCACCCAATAATTGATAAACATCCTGCATCATCACTGCAAAACGCATCTCACATTGTAGATATTCCGCAGCTAAAGGATCTTTCATCATAATTTGATACAAGTTTTGAACTTGCTGCATCATTTCATTGGTTACATCTTCTCCCATCATCTGCTTCCCCTGGACTGCAAACTGCTTCGCTTGATAGTCCCGAAGCATCTCACTGAGTTCAGGTTGTGCTTCCATTTTACTTTTTGCAATGGAATACTGCTTAAATTCTTCCGATTCTTTGATAGCCGCCTTTAGGGCATGCGCTTGGTCATATACGTTCATTTTTGTCCCTTCTACCGGTCAACTTCCATGAATATTGGAAGAATAACAGGGTTTCGCTTCGTTTTGCTATAAATGAATTTTTTTAGATCATCTCGGACCGCAGATTTCATCTCTGCCCAATCCTTGCGCTTTTTACCATCAAATTGTTCCAGGCTTTTTGAAACAATCTGTCTAGCTTCGGCTATGAGATCTTCATTATCTCTGACATAGATAAATCCTCTTGAAATGATATCGGGTCCTGAGACCATCATTCTGGTTCGCTTATCCATAGTGGCTACCACAATAATCAAGCCTGACTCTGAAAGCATTTTTCGGTCATTCAATACCACGCTTCCCACATCACCAACACCCAGTCCATCCACCATAACAGCTTCTGCCGGCACTACTTCTTTGGAAATGCTCATCTGCTTGCCATCAGTCTGGAGAATATGGCCATTGTTTAAGATAAAGATGTCTTCAGGCTTCATCCCTTGGTCTTCTGCAAGCGCTGCATGTGCTTTTAAATGTCGATATTCTCCATGCACAGGCATGAAGAACTTCGGTCTTATCAAGGCATGCATCAGTTTCAATTCTTCTTGACATGCATGACCGGAAACATGTGTCTCAGCGATATCTGAATAAATTACTTCTGCACCCAACTCGAAAAATTTATTTACAATATTGGAAACCGTTTTTTCATTACCGGGAATGGGGCTGGACGACAAGATAATCATATCTCCTTTTCGAAGTTGAATACCTCTATGATCCGAATTGGCAATTCTGCTGAGAGCGGCCATTGGCTCGCCTTGGCTGCCTGTGGTTATAATTACCACCTCTTTATCAGGCAAATTTCTAGTATTCTTCAAATCTACCAATGAACCTGCGGGTATTTTTAGATATCCCATTTGTTGAGCAAGCTCTGCGACCTTCTCCATACTACGTCCGGAAAAGGTTACTTTCCTTCCAAATTGAACCGCAACATCAACGATTCTTTGTACTCGGTTGACGTTGGAAGAGAAAGTGGAAATGATAATTCTCGTTTGTGAACGTCTAAAAATATTTTCTAATGCTAATCCAACAGTCTTCTCAGATGCGGTGTAACCTGGACGGGTGGCATTGGTACTGTCGGCCATCATCAGCATTACGCCTTTTGAACCGATTTCTGCCAGCTTAGCAAAATCCATAGGTTCTCCGTCGATGGGGGTATAATCTACTTTAAAGTCACCGGTATGGAATACTCTCCCCACAGGGGTTTCGATAGACAGACAGACCGCATCCACGATGGAATGAGTGGTACGAATGGTTTCTACCTTAAATCGTCCTAATCTTAGCTTATCTCCAGCTTTGAATGTATGTTTTCTTGCTTTGATGTTATGTTCAACCAATTTGCTCTCAATGAGCCCCATTGGCAATCGCGTAGCATAAATTGGCACATTTAAGACCTTTAATAAATAAGGTATCGCACCAATATGGTCTTCATGACCATGGGTAATCACCACGCCTCTGATTTTTCTTTTGTTTTTAATCAAATATGAGAAATCCGGAATGACAATGTCTACTCCGTACATATCATCATCGGGAAAAGAAAGACCACAGTCTATGATCATGATATCATCTTGATATTCTAAAACCGTTAAGTTTTTTCCGATTTCATTCATTCCACCAATTGGAATGATTTTTAATGTCCCGGTTTCCCGAGGTTTGACTTTTTCTATTATTTCGTTCATTTTGTATCCTTCTATGGTTTAACCACAATATTTACAAGTTTACCGGGAACTGCAATGACTTTTATCACTTTCATTCCGGCAACCAGTGTTTGAATTTTTTCATTTGCGAGTGCCCGCTCTTCCAACTCTTTTGATGTAAGCGCAGTTGGCACTTCTATTTTATCTTTTATTTTACCATTGATTTGCACCACAATTTCTACGGTGTCCTTAACCAATGCAGCTTCATCAAAGTTTGGCCATTTCCCTTTGTGAATGGACCCTTCCATGCCTAACTGCTGCCATAACTCCTCACAAACATGGGGCGTAAAAGGAGCAAGAACCAAGAGGAGATTTTCTATGGCCATTCTAAACTGGTTTTCATTAAATGTATCCAATTCTTTGTAATGATACATTTCGTTTACCAATTCCATAATTGAACTGATTGCAGTATTGAAATTGAACCGTTCACGGATGTCTTCAGTAACTTTTTTGATGGTGCCGTTCATGGCGTAGGACAGTTCCTTATCCATGTCATTTTTCAGTTCATATTCAGTAGATCCGCTTCCATACTTTTCTTGGAATTCGCGAACCATTCTATATACTCTGTTAATAAATCTGTAACTGCCCTCAACCCCGGCATCGGACCAATCCAACTCACGTTCAGGAGGGGCTGCAAAAAGAATGAATAATCTTGCTGTGTCTGCGCCGAATTTTTCGATAATTTCGGCTGGGCTAACTACATTGCCAATTGATTTTGACATTTTTTTGCCGTCTTTGATGACCATTCCTTGCGTTAGTAGATTTGTAAAGGGTTCTTCAGTACTTACTAAGCCACAATCAAAAAGCGCCATTTGGAAAAATCTTGAGTACATCAAGTGGAGTATTGCATGTTCAACGCCTCCAATGTACTGATCGACACTCATCCAGTATTTTACTTTATCGTAATTAAATGCTTCTTCCGTATTCCTCGCATCACAATAACGAAGGAAGTACCAGGATGAATCCAGGAAAGTGTCCATGGTGTCGATTTCCCTGGTTGCTTCTTTGCCGCAGGTGGGGCACATGGTCTTCATAAAATTCTTGCTAGTTGAAAGAGGCGACTCCCCTTTTCCTGTGAATTCAACGTCTGTAGGTAAAAGAACAGGGAGGTTTTCTTCTTTTTCCGGAACCCATCCACAGTCATCACACCATATCATTGGGATGGGCGTTCCCCAGTATCTTTGTCTAGAGATTAACCAATCCCTAAGTCTATAATTGATGTCTTTTTTACCGATACCTCTTAGTTCCAAATCTGCGGTGATTGCGGTCATAGCTTCTTTGTTTGGCAGACCATCAAACTGACCTGAGTTAATCATGGTTCCTTCTGCAACCAATGCTTCCGTCATTTTAGATACATCAATGGGATTTTTAGGATCTTCAATAACGGGAATGATTTCAAGGTCAAACTTTTTAGCAAACTCAAAGTCACGTTGGTCATGTGCAGGTACAGCCATAATGGCGCCTGTACCATAGC